>JBBRON010000034.1:0-48489 GCA_038229375.1 Cytophagales bacterium
GCTGATTGACCCAGCAGGCAAAAGGGATGTAATGATAGTTCCGATCCGACTCCAGTAATCACCCTCCAAGCGGCCAGTTATTTCTGTACTTACCTGTAGCAAGTTTTTATCATGGGTCTTCAACTGTTCCACGTAACGAAAATTTGTAACTTCAACATTACTTGCTACACAACTCAGATCATTCCTTATTAAATCAACAATGGTAATATGCTCAGAAAGTTCCTTCGGATCTTTCAAAATAATCTCCTTTGCGTTCGGCATAGAGGCATCAATCGTTCCCTTCATCGGAAATGAAAATATTTTATCGTTGCGGATTTGAATAAATGATTCAGGCGAAAAGACAATAAACTGATTTCTATAAAAAAATTTATACCGGGCCCGTGACACCCGGTACAACTCTTCCAGTGTCAGACCAGTTTTTATTTCCGTGCGGATGGTAAGATTTGTAAGGAATGAGTCACCCCTGTTGAGATGTGATTTTACGATATTAAAACCCTTCGAGTAATTTTCAAATGAAACAGGAAATTTCTGAATCTCCAGCGATGCAAGGGTTGTATCATTTTTGTCATTGGTAAATCCCTGAAAGTCATAGCGAATGTCGTAAGAGTTTATCTCACTTAACGGATAAGCCACAGCATCCTGCATTTCAAAATCCATTAAAAACAGAAAAGGGACTCTCTCCTGTCCCCATGTATTTAATGAATTTATAAACTCTGCTTTGTTCACGTCAGTGTCTAAGGAATATTCATATACTTATGAACCTGCAATGAAATCCTCCAACGTGGGTTGGCTTTCACAAAGTCTATGATCAACGGAAGCATTTCCTTTTCCTTTGACCACTCAGGCTGTAAGAATAAATGACAAAACTCTGAAACCTTAGAAGCTTCCCGTTCAGCCCAGGCAAGATCGCTCTTATTATAAACGATCACTTTCAATTCGTGAGCAGCGGGGTATACCGATTCGTGCGGCACTTTGAATTTCTTTGGTGACAGACAAACCCAATCCCATTTCCCAGTGAGCGGATAAGCGCCTGATGTTTCAATATGCGTGCGAAGGCCAGACGCTCTCAGCTCTTCCGTCAACGCATTCAGGTCGTACATAGTTGGCTCACCGCCAGTAACAACTGCCATGGGAGCTCCTGATTTGCTGGCCCTCTCAGTCATGACCTGAACGCTTACCCTCGGATGGACGTCCGCCGACCAGGATTCTTTCACATCGCACCAAACACAGCCGACATCACAACCACCTAACCTTAAAAAATAAGCAGCGCACCCCTGATACGCCCCTTCTCCCTGAATGGTGTAAAAATCTTCCATGAGGGGAAGCGCGAAAGGTGTAGTTACTACGTCCAAGATTAACTATAATAATGCCTTACTACTACGGATGACGCAATTCTGTTGCACGCAATGTATTCAGCAAAAGTGACGCGATAGTCATTGGACCTACGCCACCGGGAACAGGTGTAATAAATGACGTCTTTGGCGCTACACTTTTAAAATCGACATCACCTTTAATGCTAAATCCGTTGGCTTTCGAGGGGTCATCTACTTTCGTAGTTCCTATGTCGATAACAACTGCACCCTCTTTCACCATGTCCCCTGTGATAAGTCCGGGCCTACCAACGGCTACCAGCAAAATATCTGCCTTGCGTGTATACTGTGCTAAATCCTCTGTGTATTTATTGCAAATAGTGACGGTTGCCCTCCCCTGCTCCACCAGCATCATACTCAATGGCGCGCCGGCAATTCTGCTTGCGCCTACCACCACACAATTTTTTCCTTCGGTATTAATATCATAACGACGTAACAATTCCATTACACCAAACGGTGTGGCCGGCATAAGCAGCGGAACCTTTGAGATAATACTTCCAAAATTTCTATTGGTAAATCCATCCACATCTTTGTCAGGACGAATCTTGTCGGTGATGCGCTCAACAGAAATGTGAGCGGGCAACGGCAACTGAACAATAAAGCCATCAACATCTTCATCGTTATTAACCGCCGTGATATGCTTGCCTAATTTCTCCTCTGAAATAGTATCAGCAAACCTCATCATAGTATAATGATAGCCGGCTTCTTTGCAGGCCTTTACTTTATTATCAACATATGTCTGACTTGCACCATCATCTCCAACAAGAATAAAAGCGAGATGTGGGATTTTCTTTCCAGCAAGTTTTCTGTCGGCCACTTTCTGCCGGATTTCCTGTTTGATTTCAGAAGCTACTTTCCTTCCATCAATGAGTGTATATGTTTTCGTATCCGTCATTTCAAACAAAATTATTGATCAAGCTTTAATACCGCCATGAAGGCTTCCTGCGGAATCTCCACGTTACCAACCTGACGCATGCGTTTCTTACCTTTCTTTTGTTTTTCCAACAACTTACGCTTGCGTGAAATATCACCACCGTAACATTTCGCCAACACGTTTTTACGCATCGCACTTACTGTCTCTCGTGCAATAATCTTCTGACCAATAGTGGCCTGAATCGCTACTTCAAACATGTGACGTGGGATAAGCTCTTTTAGCTTTTCACATAGTCTTCTGCCCCAGTCATATGCTTTCGCGCGATGAACGATGGCAGACAGTGCATCCACTTTATCTCCATTCAGCTGCACATCCAGTTTCACCATATCCGACTCGCGATAACCAATCAAATGATAATCGAGCGAAGCATACCCACGTGATATAGTTTTTAGTTTATCAAAGAAATCGAAAACAATTTCTGCAAGAGGCATTTCAAAACTCAACTCAACGCGATCGGAAGTAAGGTATACCTGGTTCTTGATGATGCCACGCTTGTCCATGCACAAACCGATGATCGCACCGATATACTCCGACTTCGAAATGATCTGAGCTGTGATGTAGGGCTCTTCAATTACATCCATGGTGGTTGGGTCAGGCATTTCTGATGGCGCGTTGATTTCGATCATTGTTCCATTCGTAAGCAAAGCTTTGAATTTCACTGAAGGCACCGTGGTGATCACCGTCATATTAAACTCGCGTTCCAACCGCTCTTGGATAATCTCCATGTGGAGCATACCAAGAAATCCGCATCGGAATCCAAAGCCAAGGGCAGCTGATGTTTCAGGCTCCCACACGAGCGATGCATCATTGAGCTGAAGTTTTTCCATACTGGCACGCAACTCCTCAAACTCATGTGTATCCACCGGATAAATCCCAGCAAATACCATCGGCTTCACATCTTCAAATCCTTTGATGGCCTCGCCAGGATTGCTCTTGTGAGTAATTGTATCACCAACCTTTACCTCTTTTGCTACTTTGATTCCCGAAATAAGGTACCCTACGTTGCCAACACTTAATTCGTTGCGTGGATGCTTATCAAGCTTGAGCACGCCAATCTCATCTGCACCGTACTCTTTATCAGCATTGACAAATTTGATGAGGTCATTTTTTCTGATCGTGCCATTGAAAACTCGGAAGTAGACCTCAATACCTCTGAATGAGTTAAACACAGAGTCAAAAATCATCGCCTGCAACGGAGCGTTGGGGTCACCTTTTGGCTGCGGAACCCGTGCCACTACGGCCTTCAAAATATCTTCTATCCCAATTCCCTCTTTTGCACTGGCTTTAATGACAGAACTGCGATCGCAACCGATCAACTCGACGATTTGATCTGTTACTTCTTCCGGCATCGCCGACGGCAAATCAATTTTATTTAAAACAGGAATGATTTCCAGATTATGGTCAAGCGCGAGATAAAGATTTGAAATGGTTTGCGCCTGAATTCCCTGCGCAGCATCCACGATGAGCAAGGCCCCTTCACAGGCAGCAATGGAGCGGGAAACCTCATACGAAAAGTCAACGTGTCCGGGAGTGTCAATCAGATTCAGCGTATATTCCTTGCCGTCAAGCTTGTAGTTCATCTGGATCGCATGCGATTTGATGGTAATACCTTTTTCACGCTCCAGATCCATATTATCAAGCACCTGGGCTTGCATGTCCCGGCCGGAAACTGTACCGGTGAATTCTAGAAGACGGTCTGCCAATGTGCTTTTTCCGTGATCAATATGGGCTATGATGCAAAAATTACGAATGTTCTCCATGCTTGCGATTCTGTCCTCAATTTTAAGGGCACAAAGGTAGGGATAAAATGGGGGTGCGGGAAATGTTGAAACGCTACAAGCTGCCGGTTTCGGGTTGCATGGTTCATCAAATTACCCTGAGCGACCGGCATCCTAGTGGTTTTATCAGCAACCCGTAAGCTGAATCCTGTAACCTATTAATTGTCTAAATTTGACTACGTGGTACGCCTAACACTCTCAACAAACTGACCGAAGCTATGCAACGAAGAATTTTTCTCCGAAACTCTACCCATGCCCTGATGGCTCTGCCTTTTGTTGATCTTGCCTGTTCACAAAAAACTACGGAACAAAATACTGTTCAGAGTTTTCCATTGGGAATACAATTGTACTCAATAGTCAAAAGCCTGTCAGAAAACTTTAAAGAGACTATTAAAACTGTAGCTGCAACCGGCTACAAAAAACTCGAGTTTGCCGGACCATACTCATTCAGCTCCCAGGAAGAACGTGACAATAATTTCCTGATTAAGTTCATGGGCATGAAGGGTTCAGGATATTACGATTTGAAACCTGAAGAACTGAGAAAATTTCTGGATGACCTCGGCCTTGAAGCAACCTCCGCCCACATATCACTCCAGACACTTGACGAAAATATCGAGGAGACACTGGATGCTGCACAGACCATGGGGCACCAATATATAGTTTGCCCGATATTTGTTTCGTCTTCGATCGACGAGTACAAGGCCCTGGCTGATAAGTTCAATGTTATAGGTGAAGCATGCAGCAAGGCTGGAATACGTTTTGGATACCATAACCATTCCCTTGAGTTTGGTGCCCGGTCTGGAGAAATCCCTATGGAAGTGCTTCTTAAAAGCACCCAGCCAGATCTTGTAAGCTTTGAGCTTGACTTGTTCTGGGCAACCGTTGCCGGCGTAGATCCCATTAAATACCTGAACGACTTTCCTGGAAGATTTCAGCTTATTCACTTAAAAGACATGCTTACTGCGATGGAGAAACCCGATAACGATTGGGAAACTTTCAAAGATCCAAAAAGAGTCCAGGCAATTATTGGCATCGAGACCAATGTGGGTGAAGGAATTATTGATTTCAAAAAAATCATTGCCTTAAGTCAACAGGCGGGAATTAAGCACTTCTTTGTAGAACGTGATTTTCCAAATGACCCTGCAAGCTTTATTAAACAGAGTTTCGATAATGTCAATAATTTAATGAAAACATAACTGACTCGGTCGGGATCGCAGATACCCGACCAACCACCTGCGACCGATTTTTCCGTCGAATGATGCGGCAACCCCGATTAAGGGGTCATCCGTTAGAAACTCGTCTAGAAAATAGATCAAACATTTTATTTTACCTTTTGCGAAATTGCTCTGTACTCACTTGAAATTCGAGCTTACCTTAAATTCAAAATCCAAACTCAATGAAGCCTTTCCTGCTCGTAGCAATTATGCTCAGCACGTTCATTCTCATCGCGCAGCGACCTCCTCTTGGTATCGCGGCCGACTTTGATAAGGATAGTCTCGTCACCGCTGCAGGATATAAATATCTGGTGTCTTCAATCGGAAAATATATTTCACCAAGAAATGTTTCAGATAAACAATTCAAAGAGAATCTCAAGGCTGCAAAAAAACTCAAAGTCAAATTACTAGCCTTCAATCTTTTTTTTCACGGTGACCAGAAATTGGTTGGACCAATGGTCGATGAGAAAGCACTGATGGATTATACCAAAGCGATCTTTGCGAGATGCAAAGCGATCGGTGTGAAAATGATTGTCTGGGGAAGCGGCGGTGCCCGTCGTGTACCGGAAGGTTTCGATCAAGCAAAAGCAACCGAACAGTTCACAAGTCTGGCAGGAAGCCTTGCGGTCGAGGCAGCAAAGTATAACATCACGATTGTCATCGAAAGTCTGAACAGCTCCGAGACAAATTTCCTCAATACGCTCGAAGAGGTTTATGAAGTGGTGAAGAAAGTCGATCATCCCAATCTGAAGATGAATGCCGACTTCTATCACATGATGAGAGAAAATGAATCGCCGGACATCATTGTAAAAGCCGCAAAGTATATCGCACAATGCGAGATAGCTGAAAAAGAAAAGAGAACTCCTCCGGGAACTATTGGTGATGACTTCAGGCCTTACTTAAAAGCATTGAAAGACATCAAGTACAAAGGTGCTATCGTGCTTGAATGCAATTTTCAAGATCTAACAGTTCAGGCAAAGCCGGGATATGATGCATTGCAGAAACAGATGGATGACGTGTGGGGTAAGAAATAAATCGTCTTCGGCTATAGATGCACAGTCGGTCGGACCTAATGACTCTTGTTAGCGTTTTGAGTTTCACCAACCATGTCTATCGTTTAATCAAGGTACCGATCGACACTCTGTGGCAAAATCCATATAGCCTTTGTCTTATTCTACTTCATAAAAAATTTTCTACCAGCGCCCAATGGGAAAGTGGTTGTTGAATCGATGAACAATCTTCAAAGTGATCACTACTATTTAACCCCCTTTTCCGCATCCCACGACTTCTGTAGCTTTCTCACAAAAACGATTTGCCCGGTATGATAAGCGTTATGAGTGCTTATGTTGGCGATTACGAGAGCCCACTTCTTTAAGTTCACATCATCCGCTGCCGCTACAATCTTTTCAATCTCGAGCATCACCATGTCAAGCTGTGCCACCGTTTGTGCCCAGCTCGCTTTATCAAAGGCATCAAATGTCTCTTCGTTGTTTCCGCTGAACGCTGATTCTTTTTCACCCTTAAATGTCGCCAGCTGACGTTCGTTCCAGAAAAGCAGGTGGTACGTAAGCTGACCAATTGAATGATTACCGCTGCCATCCTTCCACATAGCTTGTTCTGCAGTAACACCTTCAAGTGCAACATTGATTGGAACAAACCAGTCTTTTTTATTGTGCGTGGCCTTGAGTTCATCGACCAGAACAGATTTTAAGGTTTGGGCATAGGTTTGTTGATTCAGGACTGACAGGGCGCTCAGTAGCAGAGAAAAAATAGTTAGCTTCCTCATAATACGATTTTTGGATGTATCAATTTCTTTTGGGAAAAGTTAAGACTAAGAATTGAATGCTCCACACCTTTGAGTATGTCCGGATCATTCAAATGTCTGTCAAATGGCCGGTTGGCGTTATTTCCAGCAAGATTTTCCAATCTCACAACGCGCAACTCATAGATACCCACAATCCGCCGTTCATAGGGCACCCGGGTGAATTTCCTTTTCAAATCTTCCAGTTGAATTTTAGCTGAAACATCTTCCCCATTGCAATTGACCAAAAGTATCGATTCAGTCGATAAAGAATAGTCTGTGGGCTCCCTAAAATGAATTACAAATCGTTATAGCGTATCCTTCCCTGGAATCACTAGATGTTGGTGTTCACGTACTGTTGATTTATCGTCCTTACCACCGTGATGAATGTTCATTGGCAGGCAATGGGGCACCAAGCTGCTTATTGGTGATCGGGTCCCGCCTAGTCCTTCAAGGACCCAGCAGAAGCGCAAGTACTGTTCAGTCATTGCAAAACGCTGATTTAAGCGAAAAATTTAACAGAATCGTCTGGCTGAAGACCGCTGAAGTTGGGGCATGATTTTTTATACTGAAACCGGGATCGCAAAACCGTGCAAAAGCAGCGCAAACGAGGGCAAAATTCGAGGGCTTACTAGCGAGTTTTCAGGTCATTTTGAAATTAAAAACAATTATTTGCAAATAATACTGGTGTAATATTTGGGTAGAAAAAAAAGCTTTATATTCGGGAATAGTTGGCCTTAATCAGAAACTCCACCTCCTACGTGCTTTCTGCTAAAGCCCTTGTTTTCACGGTTTTATGATAGTAAAATGAAAAAAATCCTGGTCATCGAGGATGATGAGCCGTTGCGTTGGTTATTGGAGCGCATTCTTGGTACCAAGCATCAAATAACCATTATGAATAATGGTTTAGATGCTATGAACTGGTTACTAAATGATAACCTACCTGATTTAATAATATCTGATTTGAATATGCCTTCGCTTGGTGGAATTGAGTTGCTTCAAAAAATCCGTTTTAGCGGAATTTTAAGAGGTATTCCGGTTGTGATTCTCTCAGGCGATGCAAATCCTGCCAAGAAAAAAATATGCATGGAACTTGGGGCTGCCCGCTATATTATGAAGCCCTTCGAACCAAATTTTGTATTGAAAGAAGTGCAGGATGTTCTTCAGACCAAAGTTTCCGATCCAATATTAAAAGTTCAAGTTGATTAACATGGTCGACGTTTCCGAAATACGCCAATTAATTGTTCCCAAAGCCTATAACGCGAAGAGGTTGTACTTGTTTGTGTCCCCTTCGCCGCATCAATTCCATGATTGTCAGCTTGAGTCAATTCATATTCAGCACCATGACTTGGATTCTGCAATAATTTGCCTGAATCAGAGTGGACCTATGCCGGATGTGATCATCTTCCAAAATCCTACGGACGAGGACAAAAATTTAATTGCTCTTTCAGGCAAGAAAAATATTCCTACCATATTATATGGCAATAGATTTATCCCCATTCTCAGGGATGTTGCTCTGAAATTCCAAATGGATGATTATCTGTGCGGGCCTATCAACGAGAACTTTGTGTCTCATGTTTATTTCCTCAAAGACCTCAAGACATTGAGGAACAGTAAAGAGGTCCTTCACGTAGCTTCGCAGCATGACGAGTCGCCGAAGGTTAAAATATGGGCAATGAAAAGGGCTTTCGATGTTTTTATTTCAGCATGTGCTCTATTCATTCTTTCTCCAGTGATGTTACTGATTGCGCTGATCATCAAACTGGAGTCAAAGGGATCTATATTTTATATTGCAAAAAGGTCAGGTTCATGCTACAACGTTTTCTCGTTCTATAAATTCAGAACAATGCGTGAAGGGGCAGCGAATGAGTTAAGGGACCTTGCACTCAGCAATCAATATTCGGAGGATGGAAAAGAGGCTGTGTTCTTCAAAATCAAGAATGACCCGCGTGTTACAAGGTTCGGTGAATTCCTTAGAAAAACCAGTATGGATGAGCTACCCCAGCTAATTAATGTTCTGATCGGCGATATGTCGCTGGTTGGAAATAGGCCTTTGCCTCTCTATGAAGCTGAAAAATTAACCCGTGACAATATCGCGTGGCGTTTTTTGGCACCTGCAGGTATTACCGGCCTTTGGCAGGTAACAAAACGTGGAAAGGAAAATATGTCACCAGAGGAACGTATCCAACTGGACATGGAATATGCAATGAGAAACTCATTCATATTCGATCTGAAAATCCTGTTCATGACGATTCCCGCTTTGCTTCAGAAAGAGCGCGTTTGATCGTTACCTAGTATCTCCTTTCTTTGCACTATGCTGTTCTCATTGCTGGAGTACCTTCTCCTTGCGTATTTCCTGTATGTAGTGCTTTACACGGCGACATTTGCTCTATTTGGCCTCTTCTATCAAGATCCCAGAGCAAATAAGTCTGAAAAATTCCTCCGGTTTTGCGTTTTGATTCCATGTTACAAAGAAGATGGGATTATTCTGGATACCGCCAAGACGGCACTAACCGAAAAATATCCCCAGGATAAGTATGATGTGGTAATAATTGCCGATTCCCTACAGTCAGAAACCATCCAGAAACTTAGGGAGTTACCAATAAAGGTCATTCCTGTATCCTTTGAGAACAGCACGAAAGTAAAATCACTAAATAGTGCTTTTGCTGAATTGGAAGATAACTATGACTATGCGGTAATCCTTGACGCCGACAACGTGATGGCACCTGACTACCTCGAAAAAATTAATAATCTGGTCAATGCTTTCTCTTACAAAGCTGTTCAAGGTCAGCGAAAGCCTAAAAACCAAAACTCAACACTTGCATTTCTGGACGGAGTCAGTGAAGCTATTAATAATCACATCTTCCGTCAAGGTACGGTTTGGCCTGGACTCTCCTCCTCGATTAGCGGCTCTGGTGTGGCCTTTCAGTATTCGCTAATCAAATCCAAACTAAGCACGATGGAATCGATCGGTGGATTCGATCGGGAACTGGAGCTTCTCTTATTAAAAGACGGGATAAAAGTCTATTATTATAAACAAGCCATCGTCTACGACGAAAAGGTTTCAAAGTCGCAGGTATTTCAAAATCAGCGAAAACGTTGGATTTCCAGCCAGTATTTCTATCTGCGCAAATATTTCAATTCAGGAATGGCCGCGCTCTTACAGGGGGATTTTGTTTTTTTTAACAGCGCCATACTCAGAAATGTGCAGTTGCCACGACTTATTAATATTGGGCTGTTTTCGTTCCTGATGGTGGTGTTCTTTTTTCTGAGAGCGTATCTCACTGTAAGCTTCACATGGTGGTTGATCATGTTTGTGATTTATACCGTTTCAATTTTTATTTCAATACCGCGGGAATTTTATTCGGGAAAACTACTCATATCGATTTTTCGCCTGCCACTGATATTCTTAAATATGTTCCTTCTGTTATTCAAATTGAAGGGCGCCAACAAAAAATTTATTCATACCCCTCATGAACTTCCGACGGAGAAAAAAAATTAGCAGAACTTGAAACGAACACCCCTTATATCACTTATAACCGTCAATTTTAATACTTTAAAAGATACGGTTGAGTTCCTTGAGTCTGTTAGGCACCTTTCGTATCCGCATATTGAAACAATTGTAGTTGATAATTTTTCAAAGGAGTCACCGGGTCCTATGCTTACTAAGAAATTTCCAAACATCATATTCATTCAAAGCAGCAAGAATCTTGGTTTTGCAGGTGGAAATAACTTGGGCATTCAGGCTGCCAAGGGAGATTATCTGTTTTTTCTTAATAGTGACACCATAGTTTCGCCTGACTTTTTGCAACCGCTGATAGAATTCATGGAATCAAATCAAAAAGTCGGAATGGCATCACCTAAAGTTTTGTTTGCGGATAACAAAACCATTCAGTACGCTGGGGCCGTGGCAATCAATCCATATACGGGCAGGGGAAAGCGAGTTGGACTGGGTGAAGAAGATAAGCGTCAATATGATACCTGCTATCCAACAGGGCTCGGTCACGGGGCGGCCTTGCTGGTGAGACGGGAGGTCATTATACAGGTAGGTTTAATGCCAGAGATCTTCTTTTTGTATTATGAAGAGCACGATTGGTGTGAGCAGGCGAAAAGAAAAGGATTTGAAATGTATTATCTGGGAATCGCGAGCATTATTCATAAGGAGGGGATGAGCACTGGCGGGGACGAAAGTCCATTGAAGATCTATTATATGTCTCGCAATCGATTATTATTCCACAGAAGAAACTCTAAGGGATTTCCATTCCTTATTGGCCTGCTTTTCTTCTCCTTGATTGCCGTGCCAAAAACAACGGCAAAATATCTCTTAGGCGGAAAGGTGCAACAAATAAAAGCTTTCTATCGAGGTATTGGATGGAACTTGGTAAATTGGAGATTACTGTAATATGGCTTTCCAAACTCTGGTACAAACGAAGTTGAATTCTTTCCGAAACGAGAATCCGGAAGGGTCAACATTTGATTTTTTTGTTCATTCTGTGGGCGGGCTCTGGAGAGTGCTGATAGCAAAATATTATTTGAGAAATTGTACCAGACTTGGCAGAATGGTATCCGTGAACGGTAAACCCGTCATCGGCAACCTTGGGGAGATGATACTTGGGGATGAGGTAAGAATCTGGTCGACGATCGAACAGGCGAAGTTATATACCGGAAAAAAAGGAAAGCTGATCGTAGGCAGAAATTCGCGGCTTAACGGCGTACATATTGACGCCCGGGAACTTGTTCAAATTGGTGAAAACGTGAGAATTGCACCCTATACCATCATTTTGGACAGCGATTTTCATGATGTGAAAGATCATTTCTCCGAAGGAAGCTCCAAGCCTATTATTATTGAGGACGATGTGTGGTTGGCAACAAGAAGTACTATTCTGAAAGGGGTAAGGATTGGAAAAGGCGCAGTGATAGCAACAGGCGCAGTCGTTACGAAAGATGTACCTCCCTATTGCGTGGCAGCAGGTGTGCCTGCCAGGGTCATTAAAAAAATTCAATAAGATAATATTATGTGCGGAATTGCCGGGTATTGTGACTTCACAAAGAGGACTGAAAAAAGTGTTTTAAAATCAATGACGGACGCACTTCAATATCGGGGCCCTGATGACGAAGGACAATTTATTGACGAGGCCGACCACGCCCAGGTTGGATTGGGTCACCGAAGATTATCCATTATAGAACTTTCACCTCTTGGCCATCAGCCATATAATTTTGAAGATATTACACTCGTTTTCAATGGAGAAATCTACAACTTCCAGGAAATAAAAAGCACCCTGATCTCTGAAGGGTATTCTTTTCTTTCGAATTCTGATACCGAAGTAATCATCAAAGCGTATCATGCATGGGGAATAAAGTGCCTTGGGAAGTTTATTGGCATGTTTTCGTTTGCCCTTCTTGATAAAGCGAAGCAGAAACTTTTTTTGGTAAGAGACAGGGCCGGCGTAAAACCAATGTATTACTATTGGAAAAATGACCTACTCCTTTTTGCTTCTGAGTTAAAATCATTTCATCAGCACCCTGCATTTCAAAAGGAACTTGATCTTGACAGCTTAGCCCTTTACTTTCAGTACAGCTACATTCCCGTTCCGTATACGATATTTAAGAATGCCCATAAACTTCCTCCCGGAAATTATGCAGAAATAAATATTGTCACCAAAAATATTAAGATTGAAACCTATTGGGATGTGCTCGACTACTACAACAAACCCAAACTTACTATTTCGTACAACGAGGCCGAGCGGGAGATGGAGAGATTACTTAAATCCGCCTGTGAATACAGGATGGTGTCGGATGTGCCCGTCGGCGTCTTTCTCAGTGGTGGGTATGATAGTTCTGCAGTTGCAGCTCTCTTACAAAGTGGCAGAACAGAACGGCTAAAGACATTCACGATCGGATTCGAAGAGCAGAAATACAACGAAGCTCCTTTTGCCAAAAAGGTTGCAGAATATCTTGGTACGGACCATCAGGAACAGTATTGTACTCATCAGGAGGCGTTTAGCATTATTCACACGCTACCGGATATTTACGATGAGCCCCTGGGTGATAATTCTATCATCCCAACCACCCTGGTTAGCCAATTGGCAATTAAGAAGGTGAAAGTCGCTCTTTCCGCCGACGGTGGGGACGAAATCTTTGCGGGATATCCAAAATTTGGAATGTCACTCAAGTACACACAGCAACTCCCAAACTGGCTTCAGATCTCCCTTAGTCGGGGAATGGGGCTTATAAACCCCGATAGGATTCCCCTTACGCGCTCGGCATTTAATTTTAGCACACGCTATAAAAAAATGCAACAAATATGGGCTAAGCATGATCCATCATACGCGATGAAAATTATTTCGCAGTTCAATACCGACAGTGAGCTTCAGGCTAAGATGAAACATCCATTCCACAAACTGCCCACCAATTTCGATCTGACAACATTGAACAGTGGTAACGACGCCGTCAATAAAATGCTGGCGATTGACTACAAGACTTTTCTTATTGACAATAATCTTACGAAAGTAGATCGCGCAACGATGTCGGTTTCACTGGAAGGCCGAGAACCATTACTGGATCATCGAATCATCGAGTTTACAGCACAGCTACCCTCAGAATTCAAATTTAATAACGGCCAGACCAAATTCATCCTGAAAAACATCGTCCATAGGCATATTCCTAAAGAGATCATGGACCGTCCAAAAATGGGTTTTATCGTCCCAATCATGAATTGGTTCAAGACTGAAATGAAGGATATGCTAATGGAGTATCTCAGCGAAAGTCGCCTCAAACAGGATGACATTTTGAATGTCAAAGAGATCGTTGCACAACGCGACCGTTACCTGGCTGGAGACGCTGAAAATGTCCAAAAACTGTGGCACATCCTCGTATTTCAAATGTGGAAAAAGCGCTGGAAAAGCTGAAAATAATTTTACCCTTTTTCAAACAATTGAGGGGGAAAAACCGCCAAAATTCTCGCTTTTCGGTAAATTTTTTCGCTAAGTGGTCACTTCGCTGGTTACCTTTTTTAGGGTAGTTGCTATCTTTAGGAACCTTAGTATTCCCTATATTTGAATACTAAAAAACCCTAAAAAATGAAGTCAATCTTAACAAATAAAATGAGGCTATTTACCAGTATTTTGTTTGCGCTGACTGTAATGAATTTCACTACAGCCGTGGGGCAGTGTGGTTGTAATTTTATCATTTCATTAAGCGGCGCCGAATGGAAATTTGACGGAGCTGTCAAAGGGGTGAAGCCAGGAGACAAAATTTGTATTACTTCAGGTACGCGCAAGTCGATATATTTTGACAATATCAATGGAACGGCAGCTAAGCCCGTAATCGTTACTAACATGTGTGATGGCAAAGTCACCATCAAGGAACTCAGTACAGCATCTTACGGTATTGAGTTTCATAGAAGTTCTTTTTTCAAATTCACCGGAGCAGGAAATCCAGCAGAAAAACAGGGAATAACAATAGATGGCGGTTATCAGGCGCTTGATTTAAAGGAGCTAAGTACAAACTTTGAAGTTGACCACCTCAAAATCTTAAATGCCGGGTATGCTGGCGTCATGGCGAAGACGGATCCAACCTGTGATCCAAAGACTTGGAGAGGAAACTTCACAATGCGTGATGTGTCCCTTCATGATCTGGAGATCAGTACTCTTGGCGGTGAAGGCTTCTATGTCGGAAATTCTCATTATGAAACAACGGTCTCTCGCGTTTGTGGCGGCAATAACATTCAAGTGGAGGAGCACGAAGTGATTGGCCTCAAGCTATACAATTGTAACCTCCATGATATAGGGCGTGATGGAATTCAGGTTGGAAGTGTTACGTCAGATTGTACTATTCATCACAACACCGTGTACAACTTTGGTACGACGGGTGAATATGCGCAGGGATCTGGACTCCAGATTAATCCCGGAACTAATACCGAGTGTTATAATAATGTGGTCAACAAAGGCACTCAATGGGGAGTATTCCTAGGAGGCCGGGGCGGAAGTCGCCTTTACAATAACCTGATCATGAATTGCCTGGTCGGCGGTATCATCTGCCAGGATGCGATTCCCTATGATCCGACAGGATTTACTATCACCAACAATACCCTAGTGAACAATGTTGATTATGGCATTTACATGTTCAGTCAGCACACGGTCCAAAATCTTTTTGCCAATAACATTATTATTGCAACTACTTCGCCGACGTTTCAATATGTGAGATTGAATTATGCGCCAGCCCAAAAGTGGACGGATGTCAACAATATCAAAACGACCTCGGTCGCAGCATTGAAGTTCGTAAATCCGGATCCAAGTTCCCCCACTTATGATTTTCATTTGCAAGCCGGCTCGAGTGCGATTGATGCCGGTAAAGATCTCACGAGTTACGGATTTAATTTCGACCTCAATGATAAACCGAAACCTCAGAACGCTAAGTTTGATATCGGCGCATATGAATTTCAGGTTGGTGGTCCGACGTCCAACGCAGGAATAGACAAAATACTAACACTTCCCACTAATGCTGTTACCATCAACGGCATAGGCAGTAGCGTACTGCCTATTACTTATGCATGGGTCCAAAAAAGTGGAGTTGCGGCAACATTGAGTAACGTCAACACGGCGAATCTTTCAGTGTCAGGACTCTTACAGGGCATTTACGTCTTTGAACTTCAAGTTACAGACGCCGTCGGCACCGCTTTTGATGCTGTTCAAGTAACGGTAAATCCTGCCGCAGTAAATCAGCCTCCGGTGGCCAACGCTGGATTGGATATCGTACTCCTGCATCCTACCAGCTCAGCCATTATCAATGGAAAAGGTACGGATGCGGACGGAACCGTAACAACTTATAGCTGGACTCAAACAGGAGGCACACCCACGACTTTGACGAATGCCAACACAAAAGATCTTCAAGTTGACGGATTGGGTCAAGGAACTTTTAAATTCTTATTGACGGTGACCGACAATTTACTTGCAACTGGATCGGATGAAGTAGTTGTCACAGTTAGTCCTCCTAATACTAACCTGATTCCAATCGTAAATGCAGGCCTACAACAAAGTATATTTGTGCCCACTTCAACAATAACCCTGACCGCTACGGCAAGCGATCCGGATGGAACCATCGCGACAATTTTGTGGGAAAAGAAATCAGGTGGAACCGTAACGCTCGGA
This sequence comes from Cytophagales bacterium, assembly GCA_038229375.1. Taxonomy (GTDB): domain Bacteria; phylum Bacteroidota; class Bacteroidia; order Cytophagales; family Cyclobacteriaceae; genus ELB16-189. The sequence continues at coordinate 16,247 of JBBRON010000034.1, forward strand.
ACAACAGATGCATTGGTATTCAATCCAACGGGCCTTGTACAAGGCTCCTACACTTTTCGGGTCACTGTGACAGATAACCAGGGCGCCACTAATTTTTCGGAAGTCATTGTCAATGTACTCTCGGCAAATCAAAGCCCGACCGCTAATGCAGGAATTGATCAGCAGTTGACTTTGCCAACTAATGCAACAACCGTGTTTGGCACCGGTAATGACCCGGATGGATCGATCTCAACATACCTGTGGAGCAAAGTGAGTGGACCGGCCACGGGGAATCTTTCCGGCACCAACACAGCGACGCTTACGTTATCTAATCTTGTTCAGGGCACTTATATATTCGGATTGACGGTGACGGATAATGATTCAGCTATTGGATATGATGAGGTGATTGTTGCCATTAGTCCTTCCGCAGTGGGGCCCAATGAAATACCAATAGCTAATTCCGGCGGCAATATTGCGTTTCCTCTCCCAACAAATTCAACCAATTTGTATGGATCAGGGTTCGATCCCGATGGTACAATTGTAACTTACTCTTGGGTGCTGGTAAGTGGCGGTGCCGTGACAATAGCCAATGCCAACACGCCTACCCTTTCAATTTCTGATCTTGTTGCGGGGCAGTACACATTCAAACTTACGGTTACTGATGACAAAGGTGCTACCGATGAAGATGTAGCCATTATTACAGTGAGTTCACAAGGAACTAACGTAGCTCCAGTGGCTTTTGCTGGTGTAGATAAAATCGTGAAACTACCCTCGAGCGCTACACTCCTGGTAGGTACGGGAACGGATAGTGATGGTTTGATTAGTGCTTATGAATGGTCACAAATTGGCGGGGCCGCGAGCACAATCAGTTCTCCTACTAATGCCAGTACCAACATATTTGGATTGGCCCTCGGAAATTATCAATACAGGTTACTAGTAACGGACGATCAGGGAGCTACTAACTTCAGCGACATCACGGTGAGAGTTGTTGCATCGACTAACAATGAACCTCCATTGGTGAATGCGGGTGCAGACGCAAAAGTATTCTTGCCACAGACTACCTATACTTTTAATGCGATGGCGAGTGATGATGGAACAATCATTAGCTACAATTGGATCAAACTGAGTGGCCCTACCGTGAATTTGGTTAATCCGGCACAATTAAATCTTGATGTAACCAATCTTGTACAAGGTAATTATCAGTTTCAGCTTACGGTGACAGACAATTTAGGCGCTTCAGTATTTGACGTTGTTTTATTAAATGTAGTTCCTGCAACATTTGCGGCGCCTACCGTAGATGCGGGTCTCGATCAAGAGATTACCTTACCATTGGATCACGTTTCCCTTTCAGGAACAGCATCTTCCCCTAACGGCGCGATATCAACAGTGGGATGGATTCAGCTTTCTGGTCCGGCAGCCACATTAAGCCCATTAAATCAGGCCAACCTAGACGTAACGAACATGCCAGCAGGTACCTACGTTTTCACATTTGGAGCAAAGGATTCCAACAATAATCAGGCTTCGGACAATGTTACGGTCCTGGTAAATGTTATACCCACAAACCTCGCTCCATTTACAAATGCTGGTCCAAACCAAGTAATTAAAATTCCTGCATCTCAAGTAACATTGCTAGGAAGTGCTACAGACAGTGATGGTACAGTCGTGAGCACGGTATGGACACAAACGCAAGGTCCGAACACGGCCACTCTGACGGACGCTACAACGCTGAATGCCACTGCCTCAAACCTTATTGTCGGAAATTATGTTTTCAAGTTGACCGCCAAAGATGATAAAAATGCTTTAGGGTCGGCAACTGCATCTGTATCCGTGGCAGAACCGAATCCACCGAAGGCTTTACCCACAGTATATGCGGGCGGATCAGTTACTCTGACGTTACCGGAAAATGACACAACGATTGTTGCAGAAGCTGCTTCGCCAAACGGTTTCATCGAACTATTCCTCTGGAAGCAGATTTCCGGTGCCCCGGTGTCGTTTAATGATCAGGGGACGTTTATAAGCTTTAAAGATCTAAATCCGGGCCGCTACCAATTTGAATTAACAGTGATCGACAGTGATACGATTTCCGCATCAGACGTTTTGAATTTGGCGGTCATTGAAAAGCAAGATGAGATTCCAAAATTCTTTTCTCCAAATAATGACGGCTACGGGGAATATTGGGTCTTCCGCAACGTCGATGCGTACCAGCAATGCAAACTCATGGTTTATAGTCGTTCAGGACAAATTGTTTTTGACGCAAGTCCCTACAAGAACAATTGGAATGGCACCTATAATGGCAAGCCCCTTGGTGAGGGTGACTACTATTACAGTATCAAATGCGATAGCGGTAGAGAATTAACTGGGGCCGTTCGTATCATTCGATAAATCACATTATGAAGCGACTTTTTTTTCTATTTGCTTTTACATTATTGTTATCATTTGAAAGCTATTCTCAACAGTTGCCGTTGTATACGCAGTACGTTTTTAATCCATACATGATAAATCCTTCCATGGTGGCGTTCAGCAACCGCCCGGAAGTAAACCTGTTGTACCGGCAGCAATGGATCAATATCCAAGATGGTCCAAAAACGCTGCAATTTGATTTTCAGCTGCCTATTAACTCTAAAATGTCAGTTGGCGTTAATTTTAACAATGACAAAACGGTCCTTCTCTCTTCAACTTCCGCATTACTAACCTACGGATATAAGATCCAATTGGCCCCAGAACATCAGTTGGGTTTTGGCCTTTCTGCGGGCATATATTCAAATAAGCTAAATCTAGATGAAGTGGCCGCCGCAGACATCCCAGATCCTGCATTACTGACGTCTCAAAACAATTCGTTCGTTTTGGATGGGCAATTTGGCGTTCACTACAAGTTCAAGGGATTCATGCTGGGCTATTCTCTTGTCAATTTACTTCAGCGAAAAGGCTTCTCGACTACCGCATTCCAGGACGTTAAGGCAGGACAACTTAAGAATCAAATTCTGTTTGCAAGCTATCGGTTCTCACTTGTTCCCGATGTCTTCTACCTGCAACCTAATGTGTCGTACCGGTTAAGTCAGAAAGATCTCAACTACTATGAAGCATCTCTTATCACATCTTACAAAAACATCATTGATGTAGGCGGCGGGTATCGTCAGAATTTCGGCCCCACAGTAATGCTCAGAGTTCATTTTAAAAGATTGCAAGTAGGTGCATCCTATGATTTCCCATCGAACACAGCGCAGGTTTCAGGCGGAGGGACTAGAGAGATTCAGCTAAAATGGACTTTCGGACCACTAAATGAGCCTGCAAAGGCTACAAAACAAAATTCAACGCTTCCGAAAAACCCGGAACCGGAAGAAGTACAACCAATTATCGAGGAAAAGCCCCAAGATGAAGCGAAGGTTATTAAAGAGGAGACAAAGCCAAAGGTCGAAGAACCAGTAATCATCACACCTCCAGTTGAGCAAAAAACTGCAACGGATGAAGACTTCTATTATATTATTGGGGCATTTGAAAATAAGGCCAACGCATTGCACTTCCTGGAGACTGTAAAGAAAAAAGGTATGAAGGCAGAATTGAAAGAATCCAAACTTGGTAGAGTTCCATTTTATTATTACATCCACCTGCCAGAATACAAGACGAAAGAAGTTGGCCTTGATAAAGTAATGGAACTGCGCAAGATCACAAAGATCGATGAGGCCTGGTTTTCTAAACTCAATTAGAGCGCTGCGTCACTCCTACCCTTTGGTCGATCAGATCGATTAAGGCTGGCAGGAATACCAGTATTGACGGAACGAGAAACAGCCTGCTTTGGTATGCCACAACTGATGAAAAGTGAACAAGGAACCATGTGGGTATCAGAACAATAAAAATTATCTGCAATTGTCTGTCAATTTTTTTGAAGTAGTAAAGGCAGATCAAGGGCATGATCCCGATCACACCGAACATTTCCATATATGATTTCACGCTAACAAGACTGAATAAATTCAGTTTGAGCATTGGTATCCCCACCGGTACTCTCCAGAGTGTTGGGGGTACATACCCATAGTAGAATCTGATGGATACAAAAATAATTGCAAACAGAATTACTGAAATACCAACCGAAAAAACAACCGTCCAATTCTTGAACAATACATTGAACAAATTAAATGGCCGGGAGTAGTCCAATTTGCTAAAGAAGTAAACTACTGGTATTAGCATCGACGTCTCGCGGTTAAGAGCACCAACGACGGTGATTGGAACAATCAACCAAGGGTTTAGTGACTTGACAATCACAAGGCCAGCCAATAGGTACAAAATAACATCCACATAGGTGTTAAATGACAAGTCACTGTCGGTGACAGCATTGCCCATTATGATGGCAACGATCATCAGGGCGAAATACTTCAGAATAGAATTCGATGAGAAGTGTGAAAAGAATAACCAGGCGAACGTAAATATGAGTATGTGTTCCAAAAAGCGAAAACCGACAAATACGATTGTGTACTTAATGAATAATGGATCCTTGGTGAGTTCCATTAGCTTCCTGGTTTGCTCATTTTTCTCACCGGAATTGTCATCTGGTCTGACTGCGATTTTCGAAAAATCAAAAAAATTAAAAACAGTCGCATCGGCTACTTTATAAATCCCTTCTACAATCAGAGGACTAAGTATCCGGTATTGCCATGGGTTGAAAAAAATTGACTTACCTGCCTTGAAGTCCTCGAATCTAGTAAACTGCTCCATCGCATAACCACGATAATAGTTCATATAGATAGGATAGGCAGACATCCAGCCTATGGCAATGACCAAGACACTAATCCGCAACCATCTTTTTGGTGAGGACAACGGTAAAGTGTGGGTATCCATACATTCTTCTTTTTTTCGTTTCTAGAATCTTAAATCCCGTCGTGCGGGAAACATCGCACACCTTTTCCATCGACCATTCATGTCCAATTTCCCTAGAGAAAACCAAGTCATGAACTTTATTAAAAAGAACCCATGGACTTCCACCGTCGATATCCTTTATAATAAAATTTGCACCAGGCTTCATCGCCGCAAATACATTCGTGAAAAATAATTCCTGATGTGCTACTGGAATATGATGAAGAACGTCGATCATGAAAATCATGTCACTCTCACTTACCGCTGGAGGTAGGTCAATACCATTATAGACTTCAAAGTTAGTCTCGATATGCGAGTAGGGTAGCAGCAGTTCTTTAGAGTTGGCAATGAGCCTTGGGCTTATCTCTACGCCCGAAATCTTACGAACTTTTGTGAACTGCGCCAGCAACAACGCAAACTGACCGGATCCACAACCAATGTCCATCACTTTGACAGGTTGATTACCAATGCTGTTCAATAAGTCATCAAACGGGCAGATAAGGGGTCGATAATTGACCTTTAGCTGATCGATAAATCCCGAGTTGACAGTCTTGGTTTTGAGAAACGAGACAAGTTGTTGACTAGTTACCATTGCTTTTTAAAGATTTAAACCAGTCCTTCTGAGACAATATTGGTTTCTCAATCAAAATATAACTCAAATAAGCCATTCCAATACAAACAATTACAAAGGGGAAGAAACAAAGTAATTTGACCGTGATGGAAGAGTGCTCGATAAATTTGTTGAATATCATCCATATTACCCAATGATAGACATAAAGTCCGTATGAAATCCTGCCCAGAAACACCAGAAAACTGTTACCCACAATTGAACTTAAACCCGGACCCGGCTTTAGACAGGTCAGAATGAAAAACATGGCAACGATTCCAAACAAAGAATAAGACCAAACGTGTTGATAGTTTTGAATGACACCAATCGTGTATCCGAAGGATGAAATCTTGATTGGAACACCCTGGGAGCTCATGCTAAAAAAATTTATGATGCCAATCAACATCAAGCCTAACATACTGAGTGAAAAGGAGCGGGAAGGCCTTTTAATCTTTTCTTGCAGTTCAAAAACAGGGATTAACGCGCCATAAGCAAACCCATCCCATTGAGAAAAAGTGAATCTATAAATAATTTGCCCTACAAATTCTTCTGGCGTGTTGATTCCAGCAAGATAGCCCGCCATGTAAAAACGAACAATTGGGGCACCTAGCAGAAACAGTATCAGCACCCACCGCAGCTGTTTCAACGAAAGAAAAAAAATAATCAAAGGCCAGAGAATATAGAATTGCTCCTCAATACAGAGGGACCATAAATGGGTAAAGAATATATCAAAGCTGAACCCACGGAACAATGGGTAAAGATTGTAGGTATACGAGAATAGCCAAGGGGCTTTCCCTGCATAATCTAGAGGATTTTTTATGAGTATGTATAACGCCCCGATGACTAAGAGGTAGAGGTAATAAATTGGAAATATTCGGAGGGACCTTCTCCAGTAAAACCCACCAAAATAAGTGCTAGCTGAATAGTCCTTACTTTTTAAAAGAATTGTAGTAATCAAAAATCCAGACAAAACAAAAAACAGCTGGACTCCAACCCATCCGAATTCGAGCGCAAAATTATAATGAAACAAAATTACGAGTGCAATGGCAAGGCCTCTTACACCATCTAGATTACGAACGTACTGCATGAAAAGAAAGAACCACCGGATGAATCGTCCGGTGGTATAAATCTATGTTATATCTTGACAAATTTCCTGATCTGCGTCTGCCCGTCTGAGTACATGATCTTCAGTATGTAAACACCAGACTGCAGGGACAGATCGCTAATATTAATGTTGAAATCAGCGTTGATCATGTCATTCTTGTACACGCCTCGTCCTCTTTCATTACCCATAGCATCAAGAATCTGGTAGCTCACATCACCAATTGATGAATTTTCGCTTCTCACATTCAAACCGGTCCTATCCGCCGATGGATTAGGGTATAGAGTCACATCAGGATTAGCTTCACCGAAGCGAACTTCTTTCATGGTACCACTAACTGATGAAGAAACGCTGTATCTACCAGACTGAGAAGTAACTTTTCGGTCTGTAGGATAAGCATCTATAACCAGGGAGTTGAAGATAGCATACGGCGAACCAGCTGCTTCTTGAATCACAATTAGCACTTCACCGTTCTGATCAGGCGCGACGTCAAGGATCGTAGAAGTAGTAGAGATGTTCAAATCCTGACGATTAGCAACAACCTTGTTTCCAATAGTGAAGTTAGTTGTAACGTTTGTATTAGTGTTAATCGATCCAAGGAATGTAAAATTATAGTTGAAAGCCTGATCCAAGCCGTCGATAATAAGTCTTGAAGCTGGATTGTAAGCGTTTGTCCAATAGAAACTCTTCAACACCTTGTCAGGATAAATTCCTGAATTGTTGTTGGTGGTCATACCCCAATCGTTAACACCTTCCATTGCTTTGTCCCAACGAAGACGCATACTAGTCAATGAACCTTTGTCATCTCTCAGGTTAAAATATATATCCCCATCTACACTGACACGGCTCAGGTTATTCCAAGGCACCGGAGCGTCATAGGCTGAAGTTCCACTGATATTCACAAATACTGAAAGTTTAAGGGGACTACCACTTGCCACGTTAGTGTATGCAGTAGGGCCTGACGGAAGCATTGCACGAACCTTGTAGTAATACAATTGACCTGAGGTTACAGCATTATCAAGGTATGAATGGATCTCAGGCAATGTTGTGGTCAACAATGCATAAGAACCAGCAGCTCCTGTCAAAGATCTGTAGATCTCAAATCCGGTTTCAGTTGATGAGTTATCATTCCAGGTAAGTCCTACTTGAGTCTTTGTTAAACCAGCAACCACCAGGTTAGTCGGAATCAAAATCGTAGGATCGATCTGTATTGCCTCGATGATCATACCGTTGATATAACCTGCAGCAGCGCCGGCTGCTTTTGAAATATCCACAGTGACTTCACCTAAAGCATTGGTTATTACATTTTCAATTTTCGCAAAAGTTGTTGAATTATTTTGTACGGCTACTGCTGACGATTTACCTCCAATGCCAAACACAGTACTTCCATTCGTACCTAAACCATTGTAAGTAGTGCTTGCTACGAACTTGAAGGTGTATTTGTTATTGACATCTAATCCGGAGATTTTCAACGTCGCAGTCAAAGGTGCTGTATAAGCACCGAACCAGTAGTATTCTTTCAATACAGCATCCGGTACGATACCAGAATTGCTTCCGGTCTGCGCACCCTGATCATAAATTCCTCCGAAAGCCGTTGGCAAGGTTACACTTACATTCCTATTCACATTGTTTTCATCCTTTAGGTTTGCGAACACGTCGTTCACGGCAGGGACTTTAGCGGTATTGTTCCATGGTGCCGGTGCATTTGAAACCTGGCTGAAATTTACCAGTATTCGATACAACAAATTTTCTTGAACTGTAACTGTAACAACCTGACTTGATACTGCCCCATAACCATCGGTTGCACTTACAGTGAATGAATACGTTCCAAGATTCGCCACCAATGGATTGGCCACAACATTTCCAGAACTTGAGTTGATTGGTTGATACGTGGCAAATGCAGGTAAGCCTGACACGCTCACTGTTACAACGTTATTTGGAGGATCAACTGCCGTAATCGAAAGTGACGATGTCTGATTTGCTGACCAACTCAGGTTGCCTGCCACCGTAATCCGAGGCGCAAGGTTCGGAATCGATACAGAGTCAACATTAGAGTAAACAGATTGTCCGAAAGCATTGAATGAAACCGCTTTATAGTAATACTTCTTCGATTCAGCAATAGTTGCATCACTGTACTCAGTTGAATTCTTAGGAACTGCCGCTAAGTTGATTTTTGCATATGGACCAGCTAAGGCCTCAGAACGGTAGACATCGAATCCATCCTCATTGAAGGGTGCATCAATCCAGCTAACTTTAACATTCTGACCATTAAGTCCTGACGTCAGCGCTCTTGGTGCTGCTGGTGCTGTACCCGCCTGATACTGTGAGTTGATCACAAGCGCATTCAAATACCCTGCCTGCGTACCCGCAGCCTTGCTCATGTTAAAGATCACAGTACTGTCCGCTGCCGGAATGATGCTGTTAAGAATTGCAAGGTTCTGAGTGTTATTCTGAACATTCAAGGTTACAGAGTTTCCGCCAATCGTGTAAACCGTGCTGCCATTGTCAGTAGCACCTGACCATTTACTGCTTCCAAGGAAACTGAACTTATACTGACGCTGTGGATCCAGGCCTTTAACTTTCACGTCAACTGTATTAGGTCCACCAAAAATTCCAAAGTAATAATAATCGCTCAGGACATTATCTGGATAAACTCCAGAATTATTTCCTGTGGTAGTTCCTTCATACCAGGTATTCCACCATGAAGTCTGAAATTCAAGGCCTGTCCTGGTAGACGCACCTGATTGATCTTTCAAGTTCACAGCTGTTCCGCTGGTCAAATTGTTCCAAGGCGAAGTGGCTGCTGTGGTGTTTTGAATATTTACGCTGATTGTAACATTTGGATCCTTATCCGTTACAGCGATTGAGAAGCTAGTTGATGCTTTCGCATTCAGTGAGTCTGTGACGGTTGCCACAACAGGATAAACACCCGAATCAACATATCCTGGAGTGATCTTAATTGTTCCTATATTATTTGCAAAAGCAAACGTTGCGAATGAAGGAAGCCCTGTGAAAGACCAAACTAGTTTATTCACTCCAAAGTCAGAAGTCGCGGAAAGAATCGCGCTTCCTGTAGTTCCTTCCACGACTGTCACATTCTGAACAGGCAGGATTTGAGGTGGATTCTTATCAGTAACAGAGATTTTGAATCTTGTTGTATCGGAACCATTGTGAGCGTCCCTTGCGATGATCGCCACATTATAGATACCGATGTTAGCAATTGTTGGAGTTACGGTCAATGTACCGCTTCCATCAGTTTGATCCACAAACGTTGCGAACGCTGGCATCCCAGAGGTCAGCAAAGTTAAAGGCTCAATATCAGCATCTGTGGCTAAAACGCTATACGCTACTGTTGTATTCGTCTTAACGATTTTATCAGTAAGGTGGGTAATAACCGGCTTGGTATTCTTTGTAGTCGTGAATGCCTGGGCAGACGTTGTGCTGCCCCCTTCGTTTACGGCTACCACCTTATAATAATAGGAAAGATTTGCGAACAAGCCTGCATCAAGGTATGAATTGGAATTAGCATTCAGAGTCTTAACAGGGATGAAGTTCGTCGCCGTGGTAACAGATCTTAATATCTGGAACGAGGTTTCATCAGTGCTGTTGTCCGACCAAGTCAGGTTGATAGAATTTGGTGTATTAGAAATCGCAACCACGTTTGTAGGTACAAGAGGCACAGGAGGTAATACCAATGTCTTGGCGTTTGCTTCGATATCTCCCATCGCGGTAACAGGGATCAGTTGTTTTGCAATTCCAGGTCCTGCGTAACGAACCTGAAGACCAAAACCACCAGTACCCTGTCTGAAATTCACACGGATGGTATGAATACCTGCTGTCAAACCAGTCACAACGCCACTGCGTTCAGTCATACCTTGATTGTAGTCATTATTAACAACCAATGCACCATCAATGTAGAGATTGCTTCCATCATCAGATGTAGTGTAGAAAGTATAATTACCTGTGGTGGGGATACGAATCCTGCCATCAAACCTGAAACCAAAATTAGTATCTTGTTTGCGCGGCGTGATGTCGAAATTAGAAATTGTACCTGTAGCAACCGGAGAAATATTGTCCAGCGTACTCAGCGTAGTCAACGCCTGCTGATAATAATTATAGGTAAGTCCGTGAAGTTTTTCGCTGGAAAGATCTGATTCACCATAGTGGCTGATCGACTTGATCTGGTAATAATAAGTCGTCGTGGCAGTCAACTTTGTATCCGAGTAACTTGTAGTGTTTGCCGGAAGTGTAGCGATTGCAACATAAGGACCAGCATTTACTGTTGATCTGTATATCTGGAAGCCAGTTTCATCCGCGCTGTTGTCCTGCCAGGTAAGATTGATTCCGCTATATGAGATAGCCGTTGCTGTGAGCAATGTCGGAGGCGTTGGGCGAGGAACAGCGAACGGAGCTGTCGGTACAACAAATGCTGAGTTAGGAATCGGTGTTGCAGCAACAACTCCAGAAGCTGTGTTTTTCCAATACAGCGCCATTGATAACGAAGCTGTGCTCTGGAAGTAACTAATGAAAATTGGATAAGCCCCAGGCGCCGGAAAATTTTTGGTGCCTTCTTTTGAAGCAGAAGTGTGATTTCCATCATTGTTTACAACAAGATTAGCCTCGTCATAGGAACCAATGTAAACTTTACTTCCATTGTCAGAAGTTGTTCCGAATGTATAGTTTCCTGCCACTGGAATGTAAATCTTACCTTCCCAGGTCATTGCAAAGTTAGTGGCAGCATCACGAACTGTAATGTCGATATTTGGGGTGTTACCTATTTTCTTTGGCGACAGCGTATTGAAGTTAGGCAAGGAAGTCCATGCTCCTTCATAGTATTTGTAAGTCAATCCTGAAGCAAGCGCCGCAGAGGTTACTTGATTGCTTTCCGGCGAAGAGTTTCCAGAATAGTCGCGAGCTTTTACAGTGAAGTTATAGATCTCATTTTCTGTGAGGTTATAAATTGTTGCAGTTGTTCCTGACACTGACAAAGTTTTTACCCCGTTCTTGTATACATCATAGCGATAGACACCAACGTTGTCAGTTGACGCCCCCCATTGAAGTTGCACTCCATTTGCAGTGGTGGAAGTAATAATCAAATTTGAAGGCGTTGTAGGGGCTAGCGCATCTACTTGTGTCAAAACTGAGAAAGGATCAGAAGCTGCTGCCGCACTGGTCGGTCCAACAGGGCGCACTTTGTAATAATAAGTCGTGTTTGGCAACAAGCCGGTATCATTAAAAGCTACAACGTTTTGAGCGTTGATACCAATCAATGTATATGGACCTGTCAGCGCCAATGCTCGATAAACTTCAAATGCTGACTCATTAACGATTGGAGATGGATTATCCGTCCAATTCAACGTCACTTGCGTCTGTGATGTCGCATAGCCGATAAAACTCCCGACCACGTCTGGTTTGTTAGCACCATCGGCACTGTAAACCGTGAATATTGGTGAATCATTGCTTGAACAACCGTTGAATTCTTTAACAGATGCTTTGTATGTTCCAACTGAGGCTCCGGTATAATTTTGAGTAGTAGCAACTACCGCATTTGTCGTTCCATTCTTCCAGGTGTACGTCTCATACCCGTCAGGAAGGGTTAACCGCGTTGTCGTACGACCGTCCACCGAAGGAAGATAATTGCTATACAAGCCAGTGATCGTTACCGGAGGTGTGTTTGTGACACCCTTAACAGTAGATACCACAGGGTCTGACCATTCTGACCACACTCCGCGATTCTTGATGCGACCAGTATACGATCCGAATTGAGTAACGGTAATTGTATAGGCGGTTGCACCGGAAATCAGGACGCCATCCTTTCTCCACTCATACGCATCAAATCCAGGAGTAAAGCCCATAGTTACGCTAATGGGCATTCCGGGACAAATTTCATATTTGTTGAAAAGAACACTGATTTTGTTTTTCTTCTGAGATAAGAACCACGGGAAGAAATCTGCTCGGTTGTACATATAATTCCACGTTCCGTGACCAACACCATCCAGCAAGAAGTACTCGTAGTTACCTCCGTTTGTTTGAAAAAAATTAACCGTGCTAATCGTCCATCCGGGGTTTGGATTGGTGTCCAAAGCACCTTGAGCCTGACGAATTGGATTGAAAAGGAAATTTGTATTTAAGGCAGCGTTCGAGTTAGCAGACATGGGAAAAAAGCCTGCAACCATTGTGGGATTATTTACGAAAAAATCCCATGCCCACGTACCACCATTGGAAAGACCGTGAACATAAATTCTATTAATGTCAATTGCCAAAAAGGTAATCAATTTTTCCATCAATATCTTTGCCTTTGCTCCGGCAACGTTTTGCGGAAAAATAACAAATCCAGGGAATTGGCCTGCTAATACGGCATTCATATGCACCTGGCCGCCATTGGTTAGCTGGTGGTTATTGTCTGTGCCAACCTCTCCAGCACCGTGGAAAAAAAGGATTGTAGGATACTTCTGACCTGCTGGAACGTTCCAAGTTTTGGTAACAGCATTCCAAGTCACACCGTTTGGCGGAACCACGCGAAACCACATATCCTGATAGATAAATGGAAGAAAAGGAGCTGTATTCCAACTTGTTCCAACCTGGGTGTAACCCCATGGGGTCACAGCGTTAAAATCTCTGTTTCCGGTGGGAAATGGAACAGTCTGGGCCTGGCTAGACGATACGCCAAGGCAAAACGAGATAACGCAGAGGACTAAAAGTTTATTCATAGATTAAAGTGGTATTCCAACTAATACAAAAAGCATTCCAGCCATTACAATAAGACCTTCGAAGATAAATATTTGTTGAATCTTGGACAAAACATTACATCAATTTTTTGACGAAAATGCGTTTTTCACCTGAATTCAACGATTTACTTACGGACCTATATTACCGGTGGTGACAAAAGGTAGGCGGGCTTTTTCAACTATTTTTTAGGATACTGACAATCAGTCAATTAGGGCATTTTCAACGGACGTCTTCGAGCCTGATCCCGATAATTGCTTCAATGTCAAACTTGGATTTTGCAAAATCCGACTCGGCAGTCACCAGTTCTATGCGGAATTGGTTTCTAGCCCTCTGGGCCTGAACATATTCTTCGTACGAAGCATCCCCCTTTTTAAATCGGTCCTGGACATGGCCAAGATTCAGGTCCTCTACCTCCAGAGCCTCTTTTCGGAGATTCCGAATTTGCTCGTATTTCTTGAAATCGTTGTATAATTTAAACACTGTATTGCGAATTTCGAGCTTCAATTGGTTCATTTTGTCCTTGGAAAGCTCAACTTTTGCCCTGGCAGACTTGCGTATCTTGGGAAGCTCAAAAAAGGTGGACATGGGTACATTCACCGAAAAATTGTACCGGGGAAAAAACTGGTTTGTGTTGGTCGTGGCGTCTGAACCGGATTGACCGAAACGGTTTATTGTGAATTCGTTCAGGTTGCCCTGTGCAAAGAAGATACTTGTCCACTTTGATCTGGCAGCCATAAAATCATAATTGGCAATTGTTACTTCATCGGCAGCCATTTGCGAGACCGGATTGTTCTTCCAGGCAAGCCGAACTAGTTTTTCTTCATATACTTCAGAATAAACTCCGTCAGGAAGTATAATCCGATCATAATCAATCTGGGCTGCGCAAACGCATGGCATTAGCAGCACCACTACGCAGATCGTGTTCCGAATTTCTTTCATGGGCATTTAGTTTTCCTACTATTTAAAATGCTATTTCTACGTTACCCTCGTCAAATTTCAAGAAATTTATTCATTATTCGGGGCAGTTCAAATTGAAGAGCCTTTTTAACACTTCCCTCCCGGCTAAAAAGGAGTAACATGGGCCTTCTTTATACCTGAAATAATCGGATTGCTGTTCATCGCTTTTTAGGAAGTATTGTAGCATTTTAATGAGCTCAAACCGCCGATTAAACCTGCTATTCCATTCAACGAAGTGCAATGCTAAACGTAGTTTCGAATGGTCATATTGAATGCCTATGAAGTTTTATTTGCTGACAGCGATCTGCCCTGTTCTGGTGTCGAGGTCCTTCAGTTTCGCAATTAAAGCGACCATAAAAGAAAATAGTAACGCCAGCACAGGCGTTCTGAAACATTCTTGCGGATACTGCGCAATTATCATCATGAAAAATATCGTAAGAGGTACGAGCATGATTTGTTTTAACTCAGGATCCCTCATGCTGAAATACGCATTGATTCCATAGGACAGTAAAAAAGCAAGAATCGCACACCAGATCAATAATCCTATCCATCCCATTTCTACTGCAATACGTACAAATTCAGAATCAGGTGGGAAGGTACTTACGAATGAGTCGGGTGAATGCTTGGCTCCGAGATCGCCGGTACTTCCCAATCCATAACCAAATGGAGAAGATTGGATATATCCGCGGATTGCTTTTTGATTTTGAATACGGACGTTCATCGATGGGTCATCAACTCCCTGAAAAGCCGTAAGCATCACAAAAAGCGACTGACTTGTTGTGGGACGTATCAGTAAAAGACCTACCAGAACACCAGTAATGGCAACGGCGATCAGCATTCGCTTCCATAGAGTTATAGCTGCCACAATCATAATCCCCAACGGCAGCAGGATGGTTGCAGTACGAGTGCCGCTGAAGATCATCGCCCAGAACATGACTGCTACGCCGATCACGAGGCAAATTCTTTTCGATAATGAGATTCTGTTAAAAAAGAACATGATAACTCCTGCGATACCTGTATATGCCATGACCAAGCCAAATTCCGTGGGTCCATTAAAGAATGAAAACTTTCTAAGTCGCCCCCAGGTGAATAAAAGATTGTAACGATTCTCATCATAGGCGGCCCAATCGTAGTCGTACGATGGAAGGCCAGCATACTCCTGATAGATCCCGTAAAGTCCGGCACATAACCCGAAAACCAGCCACCATTTTAAGAAGAAGTAAAAATCTTCCTTGCTTTCCAGTGTTGAATAAGCGACCAAGAACGCAAGGATAACGGTGATGGTTCCCCGAAAAGAGAAGACGCCGGCAATTCTGGATACAGCGTTGGGGTTGAAGAGTTCGATAAAATTAAATCCGAACCATATTAGAAGTAATATTCCCGGCCAACTCTTCCATCCAGAAAATTTTCCGCGAATGATCAATATGAGAATCAGCAATCCGTTGACGGCTTCAATACCGGTACCAACTGGCACATCACCCAGGTAAAAAACTTTCATGACGAGTGGTAAAAAAAAAGCACCCATCATCATTATTATAGTGCTGTATTTCGGATTGGTGTAAGCAAGATAGAAAATTACTATACCTGAGATAATAGCAAGAATAACAACGTTGATAATAACACCCACTAAAGCCGCCGCCAACGCAAGCAAGCTGCTTATAACAACGAGCGGTATTGCAAGGACTTTCTGACTGTCCAGGGGGTTTGATTTGTTGAACATCAGCCGAACACGATTTTGAAAAAGAAAAACAAACAGATGAGAATACCTATTAAGATCAACATCGTTTTGTGAACCATGTTGAAGGTTACCGATTTCTTTTTGGAATGCTGTTTAATGACTGACATTGGCAGTGTTTCTCCTACGATTTTTTGTGCAGCAATTTAGTGATTTCCTGAGGTGCTGTCCGATAAAACTTTACCAACTCACTTAAAACGCCCAAGATGCTTGCGCCCATTAGATTTCTAATAAGAATCTGCCCAGCGAAAAAGGTCAGGAATGTCGAACCCATGAGGCTCCAAGCTGCACCGATCGCTCCGAACCTGGGAACAAGCAGCAGATTAAGAGCCAGGTTGGATACATTGGATAATAAATTGACATAAAAACTCAGGTGAGGTTTCCCGATCACCTCACAGGCTGATCCCATCTGAATATTGAAGGGAATAAATATTGCCGAAACAACGATCCATTGAAGAATTTCCTTTGCTTCCACGTAAGATGGTCCTGCGATCAACAGCAATACATACTGAGCGAAAAAATAGATGGCAAGAATCATTGGCAAGATCATGCCTATGATAATGGCTACAGATTTGTGGTAAAGCTGACGGGCCCCTTGCAGCCCCTCAGTTGTGGCTTTCTGAGCTAGCTTTGGATAAACAATATTTGATATTGACAGTGACGGAATCTCAATAAAGTTCATCACCCGTATTGCAGAATTATAAAGTGCGACGGTGCTGTGACTAATCGAGCCAAGTATAATCTGATCCGTGCTCTTTCCCAAAGAAGAAGCAATTCCGGTGCCGAAAACATACTTTCCAAATCCAAAGAGACGTCGGGTCAATACCCATTCATGCCTGAGATTGCCCGGAACATATTTTCCCGAAAGAATCCAGGCGATGATCAAACCAGCAGCTGCGCAAATACTTTGAAGGGCGGCAAAAAAAACGAGCGACACATTGGGTACAAAAAAGAAAATGATTACGACGGTAGCGAAGAAGCATCCTTGCCGGACAACCGCGCTCCAGAAAATTCCTTTGAATTGATGGCTTGCCTGTTCAGTATAGTTCAATTGAGTCATCGGAACGAGGATAATCGAAGTGAGGCAGTACCATCCAAACAACTTTATAATTTCAGTCGTATCCCAGAATTTGCTGAGCAAAGGACTCAGCGCCATGAGAATACCGATGAACAATAATGTCGAAAGAAGATTGAGCATGATACTCGAAGTAAATAGCGCGGGATGATCTACTTCTTTCTCGTTGTAGAATTTCACGAATGCATTCTGAATGAATGAAGATCGCGACATTTCAATTATAGAAGTAATCGTAAGAAAAAGTACCCAAATTCCGAATTCAGATTTTGGAAAATAGCGTACGAGGAAAAAATAACTACCAAATCCAAATATGAAAATCGAGAACCTCTGCAAGATCACGTAAGCACCGGAACGCAGCCAATAATTCTTTTCTGCCATTACTGGTTGCTTAAAGATTTATGGGAATATTTTTCAACGATCTGCCAGAATTGCTTAACACGTGCTTCCCAAGTGTTGCTTTCCGCAACATGGACCCGGTTGATTTGTCGTTCTGACGAATGATCTTTTAATGCTCTCGTGATTCCTTCTGAAAAATCTGCCGGATCGGTACAAATCTCGATCACGTCCTGGAAATCTACAATATCATCAGAAAACGCAGTTGAAACGACAGGCTTACCAGAAGCCAGATATTCGTTCACTTTTAATGGATAGATGCTTTTCGTCAACTGATTGCATTTGAATGGAATGATTGCACACTGCGCAAAATGAAGGTACACAGGAAGTTCTGTGATGTCTTTTTTACCGGTAAAAACGATGTTTGAAAACGATTTTAACTCATCCAACAAAATTTTATCAATGGGCGTAGGTCCAACCATCACAAACATTTTGTCGCCATGGGACTTTACTGCATGAATCAATAATTCAAAATCAATCCGTGGATCGATATTTCCGGTATAAATCACGATGGGCTTAGTGATTCCGTCCAGATCTTTTGGCTTGCTGAAGTTCCCCTCAAGGCTAGTCTTAAATAAAGACACATCAGCCGCATTCGGGACGCAGTATACATTTTTGGAAAAGAGATCCATTCTCCTTTTTAATTCTTTTGACGTAGTAATAGTGAGGTCAGCATTCTTGATAATTTCGCCCTCCAGCGTCGGCCCATGTTTACTAATATGGTTTGACTGACTGATATCATCTACGGTATGATAAATAAACAACTTCGGTTCGAAGTAAGGTGGCAGTTTTGCCAGATAGAACGGATTAAAGGAATTGATGAAGATGTAATTTGAAATTGAGAAATCTTGCAACATTTTTTTAAGCATGCGGTGCAAGGATCGATCGTTAATTCCCGCAAAAAAATCATAGATGCGACCAGGAGAAAGGAAATTAACCGGTAGGACCAGTTTCGGCACAACCACTGTTAAGTTCTCAGACACTTTCGTGTAACGATCGGCACCGAAAAAGAGCGCTGGTTTTCGCTTTCTGATCTCCGGTGTGTTTCGATTTAAAAGGTAATATTTTATAGTAACAGGATTATCGATGTAGAAAACGCGATTCTTTTTTGAAAACTCCTTGGCCAGCGAATAGGCTGTCGACGAATAGGGTCCATCCCACCTGGGCAGGGCAAACATGATTATATCAATGTCTTCTGACATGCAAAGATGGAATAACCGTCATCAAATATATTTACAATTACTTCAAAGCGCCTGTCTTGTTCACTATTTCAGGCAACAAAAACGCCTGACCTTTTTCACTAAGGTGACCATGATCGATGTAGTTGGCTAAGTCCTTCGTAAAAAATTCATATTCGGGCGTGTTGAAGTCCAAGATTTGCGCTTTGTTGCGAAGCACTTCTGTCATCCTCGATTGATAGAGTATTAATGGTGCGCGGTATTTATCATACAATTCAAATGGCAGTGGATGGAAGTAAGCAATAATCTTGACATTCCTTGCGATACAATCGTCAACAAGGGTTTTGAATTCTATCAAAGCCACTGAATCAATGGAAGTTTTAATGGAATTTGGAAGTCGTAGTTGCTCGTCAATTTTTTCCCGAACCGGCATGGTGGTAAGGATGTCGTCATAGTGATTATATCCATAATCGTTGAACTGGCTCTCTGGATATTTGTGTGGCATTAAATTAAAATGGCGAATGATAGTCAATGCGTACGCCTTATAAAGACTGACTGACCCCAAGGCACCATAGTACTGTTTGGGATTGATCATATCCGTCTTCATTCCGTGATCGGCGGTGAGGTATGGATGCAAGCAAAGAATTACGAATTTTGGCGTTGAGCGTTCGAAGGCCTTTTGTACCACAGCCTTTTGCTCCGTGATGTTTGCACCCATCATACTGAGGTTATATATTCTTTCGCCCTTCAATTCCTTCGGATTCAGATTCGCCGATAAAGAAGGTCCCAGTATATAAGCATCAAAATTTTCGGGTACATAGCGGTGTGCAAGCAAATACTTGGCGGAGCGTTCATCACTGTAAATTGAAATGGATTTGCCTTTAGCAGAGTGAAATAATCCAAAAAGATCAATTTGGAAGTTGATGCCAACCAAAAAAATAATAATCAGCAAGCTGAATATCATTGATTTATAAAAGAACTTTTTTGCTTCCATTTTTAGAAATCAAAGTATAAAAATTCCTGACTGGATGATGAATTTAAGAACAAACAATTAATCACTATCAAGCTTATTAAGAGCCATAGAAATTTCTGATTTAGAGTAAACGAAGCCGCCCATTCGTTTGCACTTTTTCCAAATAGCAGTACTACTCCGAGTATCCAAATCGGAAGGGCATAAAAATCAGTCACTAATTTGAAATCTTCATGAGAGGAAGTCAATCCCGCGATTGAACTGAGGATTGTTGTTGCAACATGCCATGATGGTGCCCTGAAGAAAATCCATGTAACGTTGATAAACAAAAATGTAATAACTACCCCGGTCCATGCAGGAAGATTTATCCTGGTTTTTGCAAACATGCGATAAAATACCTGCGAGATGCCATGCAGAAAACCCCAGAAAATAAACGTCCACCCTGCTCCATGCCAAATGCCACCGAGAACAAAGGTAATCAAGAGATTTTTAGACGTACTGACTTCCCCCTTTCTGCTCCCTCCTAATGGGATGTATACATAGTCACGAAGGAAACGGCTAAGGGTAATATGCCATCTTCTCCAGAAGTCCTGAATATTCTGCGCGCGATAGGGTGAATTGAAATTAAGTGGAATATGGATATTAAATAAAAGTCCCAACCCGATGGCCATGTCCGAGTATCCACTAAAATCAAAATACAGTTGAATAGAGTAGGATAACGATGTTGCCCATGATTGAAGAGTAGTTAACAGTTCTGGATTTGAATACCCCTTGTTTGCAATAATCGCAAAGGTATCGGCTATGATTATTTTTTTAGCGAGGCCCATGTTAAAAACAAATAGGCCCTTTGCAAAGTTTGAATAATTGATTTTACTGTTACGCGAATCTTCGAACTGCGGCATCAGTTCGGCATGATGGACGATAGGGCCTGCAATCAACTGAGGGAAGAACGTAACGAAGAGACAATAGTCGTAAAACTTGTAATTCCCCGCTTTACCCTGGTAGCTATCAACTAAAAAAGCAATTTGCTGAAAGGTGAAAAAGCTGATCCCTAACGGCAAAACTATATGCAGAAGTGGGTAGTCGGCTCCAAGAAGTGAGTTGGTATTTGAAATGAAGAAATCAACGTATTTAAAATAGAAAAGGACTGCGAGATTGATGATTACACCAAAGGCCAGGAGCCAACGCTTCTTTCTTGATTCAACGAGCGATCCAAAATAAAAATTGAAGATCATTGATATTACTATCAGAAGGACATTCTTGGGATTCCACCATCCATAAAAGAAGAGAGAGGCAAAAAGAAGCCAGAATCGCGAATACAGCGGGTTGGTGCTTCTAGAAAGAAAGAAATAAACTACAACGGTGACCGGAAGGAAGGCAAATATAAATTCCGTAGAACTGAAAAGCATAGTTACTTGCTTTTCTCCTGAGGTTGTACATGATTAAGAATGGATGGGCCTAATTTTTCCTGAAGAGATTTGAGATACTCAATTGACTCGTGGTCTTCGCTCTTCATAGACGCTTCTGCCGAAAAGATTGGTATAATGAGATCAACAAAGCGTTCCAGCTCCCTTGAATCAGAAAAGTCATTCAGTCCCGCTCCTTCCATGATGATATAATCGTACTGAGTTCTCAGATACTGTAGCAGCACGAGGAAATCCTCTACTGGAATTATTTCCAATGGCGAGTGTGGGCTCGTTTTATTTCCAATGATATCAACCCATTTATTTTTCGTTTGTGTGATTAGCGCCTTGGGCGGAGTGGCGTGATTCTGAGGAGGTGGATTTGATTGACTGAGCGGTTCAGACAGGAGCTTCGTATGTTGGTAGTTTTCCATCAAGTTAAGCAAGCTGAACTTGGCGGTAAGCATTTTCGTCAAACTATTGTTACGCATGTTAGTATCAATAATAAGTACTCGCTTCTGAATCAGACTTAACGTATGCGCCAACGACATTGCCACAAAGGTTTTTCCTTGCCCGTTCTGCGTGCTTGTCACCAATAATACCTGTGCTTTTTTGCTCTCAATTTCAAACCGTATTTTTCGCAAGTCGTGGTTAAGCCTATTCAACTCTTTTGCTTCGCCGTTCGGATCCGTAAAAAATCTCCACCCCAACTTTCCGGCATCCAATGAGAATTCGCTGATTGTACCAGCAACGGTTATGCCGGTGAGATCTCTGAGACGCTGGGCCGTTTTGATGCGAGAATCAGATAAGTGAATCAACACAATAACGAGGGCACTCAAACCAAAGCTCAAAACACCAGTGAATACCATCAAAATGATCGTTTTGCCTGATTCAGGTTTTTCAGCGACTTCACCAAAAAGAACCTGTGTGATCGTCATCTTGTTGGTGACCAGTTTTTCCTTCGCATTGCTATAGCGCTCCTGAGCAGACAAATACTCCGTGCGCGCTACTTCGACTTCTTCTTGAAGCGCTTTGCTCACAGCATCTTTTCCGGCAAAGTTGCCCATGCTATATCTCATCGATTGAAAAATGGTATTTAATGAATTCAGGTTGCCTCGAGAAATTTCCAACAACACCTGAGTTTCATCGCGTTTTTCTTTTAAAACTTTGAATTCTTTGGAGCTCGACGCTCCGCTGGATGTGGCATTGAGGGCTCCCTGCAGTTGCGTGCGCAGCAGGGTCAAACTATCGCGTAACACTGGATTTCGCTGACCGCTTGCCTGAAAGCGCTGATTCAGTTTATTTATCTCCTTGGTCAGCGTTACAATCTGCTCGTTGGATTTATTGCCGCCGCTCCCTCCGTCGACTGCTGCTATTCGACTGTCATAGTTTGCAAGGGAAACTTCATACCCACGGATTTTTTGCCGTTCCTCCGCTATCTGAGTTTCATATTCCTTTTTTTGCCTGATCTGCGCTTCACCTTCCAAATCCGAATTAAAAATCTCATTGTTGGAATTAAATTTCTTAAGCTCTTCCAATTTTGCGTCGAGATACGTTTTCCTCTGTTCAAAGATAGAACTCAGGGACTCAAGAGAAACGTTGGATCGAACCAGTTTGATGGCGGTATAATACCGTAAAAACTCACTGCAAAGAGTATTCACAACAAATGCAGAAAGTTCTGGGTTTTCTGAAGTAAAACTGATCTCAATAAAGTCAGAATTATTTAGTCTCGTAATGGTTAATTCCTTGCTTAGCGACTCATAGTCATATTCGTAAACTTCTGTCACCTTTTGAAGAACCTTCTGTTCAGGTGCTTTCGGGTCGAGCAAGGTCAGTGTTTCCGATTTTTCATTAATTATCTTCTCAAAAGCAGATTTATAATCCTCGAGCTTCCCTGAAATTTTCTTTTTAAACTTCGATTTTTCCGGAACGCGAAATGGCTTCTCCTCCGACTCAAGGTCGTGTTCCACCAACTTGTAGGAGAGCAAACCTACCACAGACCTTGATTTGATCATCTCGATCAAATTTGTAAACGCAACCTGAATTTCGTACGGATTAAAGTACTTTTCTTTGTCGAGAAGTTCATTGCTTACCGTGATTCCAGTAGCGATCTGTGCGGTCGATTTATAATTCCAGACGCCAAACATGCGCACAGTAAACGCCACGCTCATGGCAATCAGAGGAATGGCAATTAATATCCACCTTCTTCTCCAAACGAGAATGAACAAGGTCTGTAAATCCACTGGTTTATTATTTATTTTTGACCACAAAAGTACAGGAAAAAAAACGATTCCTTATGAGTATCAGTTTGCTAATCTCCATTAAAAATCTGAACCTTGAAAACCCAATCTGATGGTTTAAATCTATGCTAGTTTATCTCAAGTTAATCCGTCCGAAACAGTGGGTGAAAAACCTTTTTGTCTTTGTCCCCCTTTTCTTCTCCGGCCATTTCTTTGAATTTGAGCTTTATCCACGGCTTATTCTCGGATTTTTGTCATTCAGTATGGCGGCCAGTGCCATTTATATTCTTAATGATTACAAAGACCGGGAAGTGGATCGTCTCCATCCAACCAAAAAGGACAGACCGTTGGCATCCGGCAAGGCAAAGGCATCGGTAAGTCTTGCCCTTATGTTGATCTTGGAAACGATTGCATTGGTAACCGGATTCATTCTTGATTCTTCCTTTTTCTCTATCTTATTGATTTATCTGGCAATAAACATCAGCTATTCTTTTGGACTGAATAAGATCGCCATTTTGGACATCATCCTTGTCGCATCGGGCTTTTTGTTCCGTGTCTACGCGGGAAGTATCCTTTCCGAGATACCCACTTCCCATTGGCTGGCGCTGATGGTCATGCTCTTGTCTCTTTTCCTGGCCCTTGCAAAACGCAGGGATGACCTCGTCATCGGAAAAGATAAAAAAGTACTTCGGACTTCATCGCGTCAGTATAATCTTGAATTCATTAATTCCTGCCTTACGCTTTTTGCCGGAGTTATTCTAGTATGTTACATCATGTATTCTGTGTCACCCGAGGTAACCGAACGACTCAACACCCAATGGCTTTTTACCACGACTATATTTGTGATCGCCGGAATCATGCGCTACCTGCAGATCACGTTCGTTGAAGGTGATAGCGGCTCACCCACTTCAATACTTTTAAAAGATCGGTTCTTACTCATCACACTTTTGGGTTGGATAGCGAGCTTTTACCTTATCCTCTACATTCGTTGATCCATGGAGAATCGGCTGGTTCTTTTTGACTTCGATGGAACGTTGACAAGGACGGATACCTTTTTTGAGTTTATCAGGTTTCATCATGGCACCGCAAGATTTATTGCGGGATTTATATTTCTGAGCCCTGTACTTGCGCTCTTTAAAGTTGGTCTGATAAAAAACGGTCATGCAAAACAAATCGTGTTGCGTCACTTTTTCAGCAATACGCCCGCTGAATCGTTTAACCGATCATGTACAGCATTTGCAACGGAAATCATTCCGGGTTTGATACGGCCCGCTGCTCAACTGGCGTTGCGTGAAGAAACAAGAAAAAAATCAATACTGGTCGTTGTCTCCGCTTCACCAGAGAACTGGGTTAAACCCTGGTGTGATCTTCAGCAAATTCAATGCATTGGCACTCAACTCGAAGTAGTTGATTCAAAAATTACCGGTAATATAAAAGGACAAAATTGTTTTGGACAGGAAAAGGTAAATCGCATAAAGGAAAAATTTTCACTGGCAGACTTTTCAATGGTCGCTGCCTACGGAGACAGCAGTGGAGACAAACAAATGCTTGAGCTAGCACAGGAAAAACACTGGCGTGAATTATAATACACAATGACTATTTCTTTTTATGTTTTCTGGATTTCTCTTCTAGTCGTAGGGTATACATATGTCGGTTACGGCATCGTGCTTTGGTGCCTGATCAAAATCAAAGGCAAAAAACAGGTACCAGTAACACCGCCTGATAGTGAATTACCAAACGTTACGCTCCTCGTCGCTGCCTACAATGAAGAAGCATATATCGAAGACAAAATAAAAAATACGCTTGCCCTCGACTATCCCGCTGAAAAGTTGACTTTTATAATTGTCGCTGATGGATCTACTGATCGAACGGTAGAGATTGCCAGTCAATTTCCGTCCGTGAAAATTTACCATGAGCCCGGTCGGATGGGTAAGATCCACGCGGTGAATCGGGTGATGAAATTTATTAAGACACCTATCATTATTTTTTCAGATGCCAATACCAATCTTAACATTCAAGTAATAAAAAAAATAATCCGTCACTATCAACAGGCTGACATCGGTGGCGTTGCAGGAGAAAAAAGAATAGTCAGCCACTCGGTGGACAATGCTTCAGGCTCGGGCGAAGGTCTTTACTGGAAGTATGAGTCTGCACTTAAGAGGATGGATTCTGAACTTTACAGCGTTGTGGGGGCTGCGGGAGAATTATTTTCGATTCGAACTGATCTCTTCGAAGAACCACCGGCTGACAGCCTGATTGAAGATTTCTATCTCTCACTTAAAATTGCAGCAAGAGGGTTTCGATTCGCATACGAGCCTGAAGCTTATGCAGTTGAAACGGCATCCATCAGTGTTAAAGAAGAGTGGAAAAGAAAAGTAAGAATCTCCGCTGGTGGGTTTCAATCAATGTCACGGCTAATGAACCTCCTGAATCCTTTCAGGTATGGCGTTCTGAGCTTCCAGTATTTTTCACACAGGGTATTGCGATGGACGTTAGCACCATTGTCACTGCTGTTGTTAATAGTAACAAATATTAACCTTGCGTTACTGCAGCCAAATCCGTATGCAGCTTTTCTTGTTCTGCAAATTCTCTTTTATCTCCTTGCCTGGGCAGGGTTTCTGTTAAACGATAAAAAAATAAGGATTAAAGGATTTTTTGTCCCCTATTATTTTCTTGTGATGAATCTGGGCGTTTACGCAGGGCTGATACGCTACATTAAAGGAAATCAATCAGTTATATGGGAGAAAGCCAAAAGAGCTTAACGTTTCAATACCTTTTTTACGATTGTTTCTTTGCCCACTACCAACCTGACCAGATAAAGTCCTGAAGCCTGAGGCGGAGATTCCCACGTCCAGGTATTTGAACCTTCTACTGCAGGTAACTCAATTGCAGTTAAACGATTTCCATTGCTATCATATATCGATAACGATGCCGTATGACTTGCCGATCCTACGGGAAGCGCATATTCTACCACCAGCCTGTCAGTAAATGGATTTGGGTAAGGATCATAGAGCACGGGATGAACTGGAACCAACGCATCCTTTACGAATTCGCTATCACCATAAACAACCCGGAATTCTTTTGAAACGGATCTATCAAATTGGTAGCTTGTCTCAGTCAGCATGTTTGTAATCTGATGGGTCTGAACGTCCAACAAATACAATTGCTTTCCACCTGAAGTGTAATCGTGATCCCATTTGAGGGATGTTTCCTGTACTTGCAAATTTGATTCAACATTAAAACTCCAGATATACTCATCAGCAGCCGGTACAATATCCTTTGTGTAGGTCATTCCCACATGTTTTTTAGGATACTTGATCTCAAGATAGTTGATGAAGCGTGGTGAATTGAAGTTGTCAAAATAATCAAAGTCTTCCTTAGCCCCCGGATTCATTCCAAATCCCCCTAATGAATACTCCGTTTGACCGCTGGCAAGTCTGAATAATATTTCCCACTCTCCAAGACTCAAATCCATTTGCCCTGTTCCATTCGAATCTCCTATCCTGCCTTGAATGCTCGTCTTTTTCGCAACCGGTATTTTTATGGTGGCCGGAGTTGCCCCAAGGTATTTTACAAAACCTCCTTCAAAATCACCGAGTACATCTACGTCACTTTGAGTGCCACGAAAAACTCTGATCTTACTGGCCGGACCTCCCAGGTTTTGTATCTGACCCGGGTTGGCGGCCAATACATCGGCCCACGAGATTTTAAATGTATAGGGGTTACCGATTTGATTCCATCCGGGTTGCAGCGTCATTGTAAAGGGTGAAGTTCTGGCTACGGGAACTGTAGTGCCCGATTTGGTCTTCAGCTCTTTTGGATCTCTTGCTATAAACCAATATCCTTTTCCTGGACCAAGAACTGAGCTGCCCTTTAACTCATCAAATGTTGCACCGTTGTATTGAAACATTCTCCAGTTCTTCGGATCGTAATCACCCAATACCTCAGAAAAAATATCATTGGCGGTCGATTTCAATAAAACAAGTGGAATGCTGATGATCCTGTAATTTGATTGTTCACTTCCCGCTGCGGAAGAAGGATAGGTTGATATTGGAAGTCCGTTGGCGTGATTCACGGTCATCGTGTATAATTTCGCAGTATCAAGATTTGAAAATCCAACTCCGTTGATTATTGAGAACTTATATTCAACCCCAAGGTCTGAGGCCACGTTGGCTGGCAACGTGTATTGATATCGGATATTACCTGCATTTACCATGGCAGCGGTTATAAAGTCTCCTGTACCTGCAACCGCACGGTACTTTACTTGTGCAGAAACAATACCTGACTCATCATCCTGAAAGTTTGCAGCGATAACGTTGCCTGAATTCACCTCGCCGGAAGCTGACGAAAGATTAGCAGCAACTACTGGCCGCGAAGTATCTATTACAATCAACGTTTTTTGATTGCCAGTTAATGGAGCATCAGTTAAGTAATTTGAACTAAGTCCTGTGCCATTGTAAGAATAGATTGAATAGTAATATTGCGTATTCAGGTCAAGCCCGGAATCTGTAAACGTCGTGGTATTTCCCAGCTGCACAACTACTCCATCTCCTATCAGTGACCCAAGTACATAGCTTGAACCTGTGACGGGAATGGCTGTAAGAGGAGCTGTTACCGCTTTTCGTATTACAATATAACCGTCAGGGCTTCCTGGTGCTGCTTCGAATGTCCCTTTCAGTGATGAAGTAAGGACATCAGAAAACTGGAGGTTCGTTGGCTGTGCAGTAGGAACAGGTGCAATAACGATGAAGCTGGATGTACTGGTTCCAGTTTGCCCAAGTCGAGTGATTTGAATCAGGCCTGAAGTGGCCCCGGCTGGTACCGTCGTGGTAATGCTGGTAGAAGTACTGGCTATCACCGACGACAATATCCCATTGAATTTGACAAGGTTATTGGCAGGGGTGGTATCATAGTTGGATCCAGAAATAGTTATCGTGGTGCCTATGACGCCCGCGGTTGGCGAGAAGCTTGTAATAACGGGAAGGATAAGATTCACCGTGATTTGGACTGTCGTTCCATTGACAGCGGTATAATTCACCGCATCGGTTGGACTAAAATCAGCAAGAAGCGTTTGATTGGGACCGATATCGAGAACGGTTCCTGTATTGGGGATATAGGTAAAGGTGCCGGCCACGGAGGCCGAGGCATTTAGCTCCGTGGCCCCTAGGGGAGTTCCGAGGTCAATGGGTGCGGGGTTTGCCCAGGTAATAATCGGTGTTGCCCGATTGATCGTTAGCGTCCCGTCAACAAGAGTAAGGTCATAGTTGGGCGCGACACCTCCGCTTAAATTAATCGGGTAGACTCCGGCATTAGTGGTGGTGGTTGCTGTTATGCCTGCGCCGCTCAACGTTGGTGGCGTAATGGAGGCTTCAGTATTCCCGTTAACAAAACCTGTGTAGGTTATCGTTCCGGGAGGATTTGGCTGACCGTACGTTTTCGAAATATCATCCGCTTTTGCAGTAAGCGGTGCCTTCGTGATAGTTAAGATCCCATCTTGTAAGATAATGCCATAATTCGCGGCAAATCCTCCGGTCAGGGTGATGGGATACGTTCCTACACTGCTTGCCATAAAGGCGGTGGTGTTAATCGTCGGCTCGGTAATCGATGAGGCATTGTCGGAATTCAAAAATCCTGTGTAAGTAATGGTTAGCGGTGGGTTGGCCGATCCATAAATTTTTGTCTGATTGGTTGCCTTTGCTGTAAGTGGGGATGTGTTAATCGTTAGCGTGCCGGTTTGCAATGAAAGAGTATAATTACCCGCCGAACCTCCTGTCAATGTAATTGGATATGCTCCCACATTACTAGTTGTTATTGCAGCGGTATTAGCAGTTGGAGCAGTGATAGCACTCACGTTATCACCATTTACAAAACCTGTGTACCCAATCGTGAAGGCAGGGTTTGCAAGACCATACGATCTGGACTTGTCGTCAGGCTTTG
Organism: Cytophagales bacterium; assembly: GCA_038229375.1. Lineage (GTDB taxonomy): Bacteria > Bacteroidota > Bacteroidia > Cytophagales > Cyclobacteriaceae > ELB16-189. Next base: position 45,397 of record JBBRON010000034.1, read on the forward strand.
CAATTAGAATTGCTTTTGTAATCGTGAGAGTTCCATTAGTATAGGTGAAGGAGTAATTGTTATCCACTCCTCCGGACGGAACAATAGGAAAGGTTGCGCCGGCAGCACTTGAAGCAATAGCTGGACAGGTAGCTGTTGGAAGAGTGTTGATGACTGATGATGTTTCAGAATTGACAAACCCTATGTAGTTAAACGTAAATGAAGGATTGGCTGCGCCGTAGGCCCTGCTTGTGCTAACAGGCGAGGCATTCAGATTCGCTTTATTCACTGTGATTAGTACGGTGGATGAGATTGAATTATAGGTTACTGCATCTGTGGGTGTGAAATTCACCGACAATATCTGGTTAGTTCCGGACGACAAGACCGTATTCAAAGGAGGCGTATAAACAAAACTGCCAGGAACATTTGCCGAGGCATTTAATTGAGTGCCAGACAGAGCTGCCCCGTAAGTAATAGCTGCCGGATTGCCCCAGGTTATCACCGGATTATCCTTGTCACTTACCACAAGACTCACGGTGGTGCCTGGCACTGAAAAATAGTTGTTGGTATTAGTTGGTGTAAAATCGGTAGACAGCGTTTGGGTACCGACCGGTAAAACTGTGCCGCTGGGTGGATTGTAGACAAAACTTCCGGGAACGGACGTGGTAGCATTCAACTGGGTGCCACTCAGCGCAACACCTACTTTAATAGGAAGAGGTGTTGGCCAGGTAATAACCGGCGTCCCTTTGTGCACCGTTATCTGAACCGTTGTCCCAAGTGCTGAATTGTAATTTGCCGGATCAGCAGGCACAAAATTCACCGAAAGGGACTGGCTGGCAACAGCAGCATTCAATATAGTTCCATTTGCAGGCGAATAGGCAAACATACCTGCAACTGATGAACTGGCATTCAATTGTGTAGAGGTTAGCGCAGTTCCATATGTAATGGCTGCAGGATTTGACCAAGTAATAACAGGTGTAGCTTTTGTGACAGTAACCAACACCTGAATTCCGTTAATTGGGAAAAAATTAGCGGCATCTGAAGGCGTGAAATTGGCAGCCAAGGTCTGATTCGTTCCTGCATTGAGAATCGTACCAAGGGATGGAGTATATACAAAAGTACCAGCAGCACTGGATGAAGCATTTAGTTGAGTGCCCGTTAATGCTGTTCCGTAAATAATAGCAGTCGGATTAGACCACGTGATTACAGGAGTTGCCTTGTTGACAGTGATTGTTGTTATAGTTCCATTCACTACATTGAAATTGTTTGTATTCGTTGGAGTGAAGTTTGCTGTAAGTGTTTGACCTGCACCTGCATTTAACAATGTTCCAATGGCTGGTAGGTAGGTAAACGTGCCTGGTGTGCTGGATGACGCATTCAATTGAGTTGCGCTGAGAGCTGTACCATAGGTTATCGTCGTAGGTGCAGCCCAGGAGATTGTTGGTGTTGCTTTGTTGACTGTAATTGTTACCTGCGTTCCATTTACGGCTGTATAATTCGTAGGATCGCTTGGAGCAAAATTTACTGACAAGGGTTGGTTCAGTCCAGCATTCATCACAGTACCCAATGGAGGTGCATAGGTAAATGTTCCGGGGACGCTTGCCGTGGCATTAAGTTGTGTTGCACTAAGAGCAGTACCATAGGTAATTGCCGCAGGATTAGTCCAGGATATTGTCGGCGTAATTGTACCAATCCCAATTATTACCGTGCGGTTTGCGGTCGTATAGTTTAATGGATCTGTGGGAGTAAAGTCAACTGATAATGTTTGAGACCCTGCACTTAACACAGTACCAGATGGCGGCGTGTAAGCAAGCGTACCACTAACCACTGTCGAAGCATTAAGTTGTGTTGCACTAAGTGCCGTTCCGTAGGAAATATTAGCGGGTGTTGGCCATGTTATTACAGGTGTGGCTTTGTTTACAACAATCTGACTAGTCCCGGATGCCAATGTATAATTAATGAGATCCGTTGGCGTGAAATTGGCAGTAAGAGTTTGAGAGCTTGCACTTGCATTCATCACCGTTCCTATTGGAGGCGAATATGAAAACGAACCTGGAACCGACGATGTCGCGTTAAGCTGGGCAGCACTCAACGCGGTACCATAAGTGATTGCTCCTGGCATTGTCCATGAGACTGTCGGCACTACTTTATTGACAGTGATCAAAACGGTAGCTACTGTCACTGCATAATTGGGATTGGTTGGAGTGAACGTCGTACTCAACGTTTGCCCAATTCCCGCATTCAGGACAAACCCTACAGCTGGGCTATAAACAAATGTGCCGGGCTGCGATGTTGCGTTAAGTTGGGTGGCGCTAAGCGCAGTACCATACGTAATCGCTGCTGGATTTGCCCAGGTAATAACTGGTATAGCTTTGTTGACATCAATTAAAACGGTAGCCCCAGTTACAGCATAATTGGGATCGGTCGGTGTAAAGCTTACGCTCAACGTCTGACCATTGCCTATATTTAGAATTGTACCCGATGCAGGAGTATAAACAAATATTCCTGGTTGGGAAGTAGCATTCAGCTGTGTGGCACTCAGAGCTGTACCATATGTAATCGCTGTTGGATTTGCCCACGTAATTACGACTGGAGCCTTATTAACGTCAATTGCTACAGAAGCTCCTGTGACTGCATAATTGGGATCAGTGGGAGTAAAACTTACCGTCAATGTCTGTCCATTGCCTGCATTTAAAATAGTACCTATGGCAGGAGTATAAACAAATGATCCTGGTTGAGATGTTGCGTTCAACTGCGCGGCGGTAAGAGCCGTGCCGTACGTTATTGCCGTTGGATTTGCCCAGGTTATTATTGCTGGAGCAGGATTCACATTGATCAAAACACTAGATCCTGTCACCGCGTAGTTAGGGTCGGAAGGCGTAAAAGTTACGTTCAGCGTTTGGCCATTGCCTGCATTTAAAACAGTACCTATGGCAGGAGTATAAACAAATGATCCTGGTTGAGATGTTGCGTTCAACTGCGCGGCGATAAGAGCCGTGCCGTACGTTATTGCCGTTGGATTTGCCCAGGTTATTATTGCTGGAGCAGGATTCACATTGATCAAAACACTAGATCCTGTCACCGCGTAGTTAGGGTCGGAAGGCGTAAAAGTTA
>JBBRON010000035.1:0-48081 GCA_038229375.1 Cytophagales bacterium
AAATACCGACATTTTGGGGAATAAAAAATCCTCCAAAACGGAGTTTTGAAGGATTTCAATCGAATGTGATAACGTATTTCCTATCAGGCTTCTGTCACGACGGATACGAAGGATTTGTCTGCTTTTCCCTTCTTAAAAAGTACCGTTCCTGCAGTAAGTGCAAACAGGGTATGATCTTTTCCAAGCCCTACATTTCTTCCCGGGTGATGCTTTGTTCCGCGCTGACGCACGATGATGTTTCCTGCAATTACTTTCTGGCCTCCAAATACCTTAATACCAAGGCGCTTGCTTTCCGATTCCCGGCCGTTTTTTACTTTACCTTCACCTTTCTTGTGTGCCATGAGCTAGACTTTTTACTGACTTATAAATGACTGCGTTTGTAGACTTATATACTTTCAATCTGCACTTTCGTGAACTGCTGACGGTGACCGTTTTTTACAGCATATCCCTTCCGGCGCTTCTTCTTAAAAACAATCACCTTTCCGTCCTTAACGTGCTCCAGCACTTTACCGGAGATTGTGGCTCCCGCGATAGTGGGCGTACCCACTTTAACAGCACCGTCAGCATCAATAAGGAGGACCTTATCAAAAGTGACGGAAGCACCTATTTCCGCGTCCAGGCGGGGGGTGTACAAATACTGGTCTTTTTCAACCTTGAATTGCTTGCCAGCGATATCCACTACAGCGTACATGACAGTTGTTTTTAAAAATGGACTGCAAAGATAGAATACTGCCTAAGAAAAACCAATATTCTATTAAAATAGCCGAAAAGATCCAAAAAACTGGCTTCCAGGCAATTTCGAGACCTCGCCGGCAGTTGCAAGTGATTCAAACTCAAAAAATAGCCTCCGACAAAAATGCCGTTTCAAGGCGACTGTAATTCCTACCAATTTTCATTATTAAATTTTTTTGAAAATTTATCAATTGACATATCACTTTTCATATAGGAGTTAAGTGAATGAGAATGAAACGCTTTCCGCAAAGATGCAAGTAGGAAACGATTGAGCCACCAATGTCACTAACCGATTCGGCCTTTGATTTATATGCCTGATTGTGAATATTTGTTCCTCCCGAACTTTATTGCGGCATCTCTTCTCACAAAGGTGAGTCGGGAAGATGTTCTCTAAAAAGTTCCGGAGCACCCAACAGACATAGAAACTATTTTATTATATATGAGAGACCCCATCCTTGACGAACCCATTCTCAAAGAAAACAAAGACCGATTCGTACTCTTCCCCATCAAACACCACGACATCTGGAAATTTTATAAACAGGCAGAAGCCAGCTTCTGGACAGCTGAAGAAATTGACCTGAGTCATGATTTGCGCGACTGGGCGAACCTGACGGACGGAGAAAAATATTTTGTCTCACACGTTTTAGCCTTTTTTGCTGCCAGTGATGGTATCGTAAATGAAAACCTCGCCGAACATTTTGTCGGAGAGGTGCAATACACGGAAGCAAAGTTTTTTTATGGCTTCCAAATCGCCATCGAAAACATTCACTCTGAGACCTATTCCCTGTTGATTGATACGCTGGTAAAAGACCCGAAGGAGAAAGACAAGCTGTTTCACGCCATCGACACGATGGATTGTGTCAAGAAAAAAGCTGACTGGGCCCTTCGATGGATCAACAAGGGAAACTTCCAGGAGCGCCTCATTGCCTTCGCAGCAGTGGAAGGAATATTCTTCTCAGGTTCCTTCTGTTCGATCTTCTGGTTGAAGAAAAGAGGCCTCATGCCAGGTCTGAGTTTTTCCAACGAGTTGATCTCCCGAGACGAAGGCCTTCATTGCGACTTTGCATGCCATCTCTATACGAAGCATATCGTAACCAAGCTTGATCCTGAGCGTGTGATCGAAATTATCAGAGATGCCGTAGCAATCGAGCAGGAATTTGTTACCGATGCCCTGCCGGTAAACCTTATTGGAATGAATTCACAGTTGATGTGCCAGTACATCGAGTTTGTAGCGGACCGACTGCTGAATGAGTTAGTTGGCCGAAAAATCTACAACACCACAAACCCTTTTGACTTTATGGAGATGATATCCCTCCGTGGAAAGACCAATTTCTTCGAAAAGCGGGTGGCAGAGTACCAGAAAGCCGGGGTAATGAAAAGCACTGAAAAAGAAGCTGATCAAAAGTTTTCCCTTAACGAAGATTTTTAATTACCTTTTAGCAATCATTTTTTAAACTTTTACTTCACACCCACAAATTATTTTTATCCATGCTTGTATTAAAGCGGGACGGCCACAGAGAGTCCGTCAAATTCGACAAAATCACCGCCCGGATCGAAAAACTCTGCTATGGTCTCGATCCAAAACTAGTCAACCCGGTAGAGGTAGCTATGAAGGTCATCAACGGCCTTTACGATGGCGTATCTACACATGAGCTAGACAGTCTCGCGGCTGAGATTGCAGCCACAATGACGACGCGCCACCCGGACTTCGCAAAGCTTGCAGCCCGGATAGCCGTATCCAACCTCCACAAAACTACCAGCAAATCGTTTTCAAACACGATGAAGCGACTGTATCAGCACGTGGATGCCAAGACAGGTCAGAATGCTCCCATGATCTCTAAAGACACATGGAGAGTGATTAAAGCCAATGCTGCCGAACTGGATGATGCGATAGTTTATGATCGTGATTTCAGCTACGACTTCTTTGGCTTTAAAACCCTCGAGCGTTCGTACCTCATGAAAATTGAGAACAAAGTAGTAGAACGTCCCCAACACCTGCTCATGCGCGTAGCAGTGGGTATCCATGGAGAAGACATTCCTGCTGCTATCGAAACCTATAACCTGCTTTCAGAAAAGTGGTTTACTCACGCCACTCCTACTCTTTTTAACGCCGGTACACCGAAGCCACAGTTGTCATCCTGCTTTCTCTTAACAATGAAGGATGATAGCATCGATGGGATTTACGATACATTAAAGAATTGCGCTAAGATTTCACAATCTGCCGGTGGCATTGGACTCAGCGTTCATAACGTCCGTGCGAAGGGCTCCTATATTAAAGGAACAGGTGGTACTTCCAATGGAATCGTACCGATGCTCCGCAACTTTGATATGACAGCCCGTTATGTCGATCAGGGTGGTGGTAAACGCAAAGGAAGCTTTGCTATTTACCTTGAGCCATGGCACGCTGACATTTTTGAATTCCTTGACCTCAAGAAAAACCATGGTAAAGAAGAGATGCGCGCACGCGACCTGTTCTACGCCATGTGGATCCCTGACCTTTTCATGAAACGCGTTGAGAGCAACGAGTCATGGTCATTGTTCTGTCCTAACGAATGCCCTGGCCTTGCTGATTGCTACGGAGAAGAATTCGAACGTCTGTATGAGAAATATGAGAAGGAAGGAAAGTTCCGCAAGCAGATAAAAGCACAAGACCTGTGGTTTGAGATTCTGGAATCACAAATCGAAACTGGAACACCTTATATCCTGTATAAGGATGCTGCGAACAAGAAATCAAACCAAAAAAATCTTGGCACGATCAAGTCGAGCAACTTGTGTACTGAAATAATCGAGTACACTTCTGAAGATGAGATCGCGGTATGTAACCTTGCCTCGATAGCACTTCCAAAATTCGTTGTCGACGGAAAGTTTGATCACCAGAAATTGTATGAGATCACGAAAGTGGCCACGCGCAATCTTAACAAAGTGATCGATGTAAACTACTACCCTGTAGCGGAAGCAAAGAAATCTAACATGCGCCACCGCCCCATAGGATTGGGCGTTCAGGGATTGGCTGATGCTTTTATCCTCCTTCGCATGCCGTTTGATTCGGAAGAAGCCCGTGGACTAAACCGCGACATCTTCGAAACAATTTACTTCGGCGCCATGGAAGCTTCTATGGAATTGTCCAAGCTTAACGGACCCTACGAAACCTTTAAAGGATCGCCTGTGTCAAAGGGAATATTCCAGTTTGACATGTGGGGAGTAACACCTGATTCCAATCGCTGGAACTGGGAACAACTGAAACGCGACGTGAAGCAATTTGGAGTTCGTAATTCACTCCTGGTGGCTCCTATGCCTACCGCTTCTACTTCACAGATCTTGGGAAATAACGAGTGCTTTGAACCTTACACATCCAATATCTATTCACGCAGAACTTTATCTGGGGAATTCATCGTGGTGAACAAGCATCTCATGAAAGACCTGATGTCAGCTGGTTTGTGGAACGATACTTTGCGTCAGAAACTTATCGGCGCAAACGGATCGGTTCAATCAATTCCTGAAATTCCTCAGAACATCAAGGATATCTATAAGACCGTTTGGGAAATCTCTCAGAAGTCGATCATCGATATGTCGGCTGACCGCGGCGCGTATATCTGCCAGTCACAGAGTCTGAACATTCACATTACCAATCCTAACTTTGGCAAGCTGACTTCCATGCATTTCTACGCCTGGAAGAAAGGGCTGAAGACAGGTATGTATTATCTCCGCTCTACTGCTGCGGCCGATGCGATCAAGTTCACGCTTGACAAAGCAAACATGCAACAGCCCGCAGGGGAAGTAATTAAGGAAAGCGTTCTTGAAAATGCTGCTGTGCAAACAGCTACTCCTATAATTGCAGACAACCAACATGCTATTCAATACGAAACAACGCCGACAGCTTACGACCAGAACAGAGCTGATATGGCTTGCTCGTTGGATAACCCGGATGCGTGTGAGGCGTGTGGAAGCTAACGCTGAACAAACTTTGAGAAGAAGCCTCGGGAGACCGGGGCTTTTTTGTTGGAGGTTTAAGTGGCCGCTTCGCTCCGGAGTGTTTAACACAAATACACCATCTGGCGGCTTATACCCAAATAGGCACAATTGACATACTTAGGGATGTAAAATTAGATTTATGCGCTTATGTCTTTTTGCGGCTAATTCATTAACGCGGCGGCGTGCTCCTAAGCCCATAGTTACCTGATCTTCGACTTCGGCGGCTTGGAGGCAGACTTTGACTGCTTGGTTTTTTTCTTCTTCACCTTGGATGGTGCGCGGCCATAAGTTGGTTTCACCGTGGCGTCGGACTTATTGGCGCGTGGATTATGACTTTCATCATTCACCACTTCTTTCTTGGTTTTGCCCTTGTCCCATCCGAAGACCAGGTTCAATCCCATTCTCACGTTGATTAGCTGGGAGCTGTTCAGGTAGGAATTGATGTTCTGATTGGCAACCAACGATACCGGCGCCCGAAGTAGGTTGTCCCCCACAATGTAGAACTGTACCGGTGAAGCGTTAACTGAAAAACCCAGTCCAAGATTGTTATAGGAACGATTTGAAACAGTGTAAGTAAACGAGGTGCTGATGGTCTTTCCAAAATTCTTATTGAGAGCGGCTGTCAGGCCGGGTGAGTAACGGCCTTTGAATTGCTCACTGAAAAAAAGCGCTCCGACCGACAAGTTCTTGGCTAATTCATAGTTTCCGCTGAGATAAAATTTGCTTGGGAGCATACTAGTGTACGAACCCGTTGTGGTTTCCGTCATCTTAAAATTCTCTTTAAAGGCATTCCACTGATTCTGAACGTAATTGGAAGTAGTGTTGTCAAACATCTTGGTCACATCCACACCGGAAAATGTGTAACGTGCGGTTGCCGGGTCAAGGGCATAGCGATAGGTATTATTTTTCCAATTAATAAAGCCGATATCAATCAGGCTGGCACTGAGGGTAAGTTTGTCCATGAATTTGTAGGTCGCCCCCACGTCCAGTCCCCAGCCACTATTCTTAAAATAGTCTCCTATGTGATCGGTGGCATTATACCCTGGTCTGTTCAGATCATAAATACCGGATGTACGAAGGTCTGCTCCTGCTGTTGCTGTAATTTTATAGGTATCATCCACCTGCACGACCGCCGACGAAGATTCCGTTGTCATATTCGTCACCCCCGTAAGATATTTTAACCGTCCCCCGATCGTGAGGTTCTCACTTACTATGTATGACATTCCCAATCCGGATTCTACATAGGATACATTTTCCTGTTGCGGCGCCGTGTTCACGTACGATCCAATAATCGGAGCTGTGCCCTCCACCAAGAGGGAGGTAAGTCCTTTGGGTATCATGGATCGGTTGTATCCCCTGGCAGTAACATTGGCACTGATGTACATTCTTGGGTTGATGCGCATTCCGAATCTAAAAAGATCCACCTGGGCCGCCATCGTGATATAATTTTTCTCCGGAAGATTCCCTTGTATTTTTGTCAGATCCAGTTGAAGCACTCCGTTGACCTTTGACGTGATGTCATTGTAACTAAATCCATTATTCAGGTACGTACCACCTACTGATGAAATACCCGGCAATCCAATCGATAATTTGTATCGCGGCATGATTGCAGGATTTACATCGGTAATCTGCGGTAGACTGGTCATGAAATAAAGTGTCGATTCTGTCTGTGCAAAAGACACATTTTCCGCAAGGACAAAGCAAATCAACAGTAGCTGGACTTTCTTCATTTCGTTGCGGTAATATTCACTTTAGCCAGCAACCCAACATTCAACTTGAGCTTGTAAGTTGATTTAAACTTTACATTCAGATAGCCGCCGTTCGGGTCTTTGGTCGTGTTCAGCCGGGATTTGACGAGGAGATATTTGGAAGTGAAGATTTTATCGACTTTTTCCGGTAGAAGATCAAATTTGAAATCATTAACACCGGATGACACAAAATCACCACTGCCGTTTACAACGCTGGACTTTACAAACAACGTTTGACCGGAGGAAAACAAAGAGTCAATAACGTGATAATTTTCATCCGCTAGATAGAGTTGGATATTTGCATCCATCGGCATTTGATTTACTGCCTTCACACGAAGGGCCGAGGATATGATAGTTGACTTGTCAATTTTTCCCAGATCGATTTTCAACGTATCGGAAATGGTATATCCCGACACGTGACCGTGCAAAGGCAACTCCGTAATCACTGATACATGGAGGCGGCTGGTGTCCGCCATGAAATTGGTGCCCGAAGTCAATCCCTTGTTAATCCTCGCTGTTGCTGAATAGGTCAATTGGTTCGGCGGAAGGGCAATCAGGTTAGTACCGTTGGTCACTGCAATATCGGTTGTGGCATACTTGCCCAAAACTGTCGGATAACTCAGATTAATGGGGTTTGCAGGATTGAGCTGAAAAGGAACTTGTGAATTTCCTTTCTTCGCATAGATAGAAGAGAAATTAATTTCACTTGGCACTCCATTATCATTGCGAACTGCCAGTTTTAAAACAGGATCGGTAAAACTTATTTTCGATTTCTCAAGCTCTGAGCTGAAAATAGTAAGATCGATTGTTTGTGTAGGCAAGGAAACCTGCTGATCGCCAAAGAAACCTTTGATGTATGCGAAGTCTGTTACAAATGACAAATTAACGTTCAGTTTAGTATTGGCTGGAACGAATACCGCACTGCTTCTTTTCTTCAGCACCAGGTTTAGCTTTATGTTGAACTTATTGTCAGTCATCTGAATGAGATAGCCATTCAGGGATTTGGATCCGGTACCGGTGGTGGCTGTAAACGTGAATGGCAAATGCGTTGTCTGCTCAACAGCATCGGTCAGTGTAAGGTTGACGTCAAGAGGAAGCGCCGGACTGGTAGCCTGGGAAGTGCTGATCGTGTATTTAATTGCAGACGTTCCTTTCAGCAGCATTTCCGTCAGTTGGCCTGGATCAAAATTAAAATCGACCACCTTGTTGATCGAGCTATACTGTACATCGGATGAGCTTGGCGGAAGGCTTCCAGCAGGTAAATCAAAAGAAACGGGAGTGGAATTATTGGCAGGTAAATCGAACAAGGCCCGTATTTGGCGAGCGTCAAGTGTTTGTGTGTAGGAAAAGTAAAGCAACCCGTCGGGATAGGTGCGGAAATAGGCTGAATCTGTGTCCGACGCGAAATCAAGGATACTGATATCTCCGAACGCAATCGGCACCGCGAGTGTCGGGGTGACTGTCAGAGTGTCAAGGGTGTAATCTTTCTGGTCTATGCAGGATGTTACTATCAGGACAGAGATCAAGAAAAGGGAGCGATAAAGCATTCGGGGCGTGTTATGTGGGCATTTATCTCATCCAAGGTAATAGAAGTAACCTACTATCCCAATGCTCCGAGCTTGATTTCTTCCACCACCCCAGGATCAAGTAATGTTGTTGTGTCTCCCAAATTAGCAGTGTCTCCTTCGGCAATTTTACGCAATATCCTCCTCATTATTTTTCCAGATCGGGTTTTCGGCAATCCAGAGACAAATTGAATTTTGTCGGGCTTGGCTATCGGGCCAATTATTTTAGATACGACTTCTCTGATCTCCTGACGCAATTTCTCCTCGTCTTTCGGTTTTTCATAACAGATCACAAACGCATAAACACCTTGCCCTTTTATGTCATGAGGAAATCCCACAACAGCGGTCTCAATAACCGAATGATGTTCATCTATCGCATTCTCGATTTCGGCAGTGCCCAGATTGTGCCCCGACACAATAATAATGTCATCCACCCTTCCCGTGATCCGGTAATAGCCTTCGTCATCGCGCTTGCATCCGTCGCCGGTAAAATACATTCCTGGAAATGTGGAGAAATACGTTTCTTTAAATCGTTGATGATTTCCATAAATGGTTCGGGCGATCGATGGCCACGGAAATTTGATGGCAAGCCTTCCTTCAATCCCATTTCCCGAAATTTCCTTTCCTTTTTCATCCATCACTGCCGGCTGAACTCCTGGTAAAGGAAAAGAAGCAAACGCGGGTTTAAGTTTTGTAACATTGGCAATAGGCGAAATCATAATGCCGCCTGTCTCAGTCTGCCACCATGTGTCAACGATAGGGCATTTTTCCTTGCCGATATTTTTATTGTACCACTGCCATGCCTCTTCATTTATTGGCTCTCCCACCGATCCGAGAATTTTCAGAGATGACAGATCATATTTTTCAATAAGGCTTACCGGTGCTTGTTGTAGTGAGCGAATAGCCGTTGGTGCCGTATAGAAAATATTCACCTTGTGCCGCTCGATGCCCTGCCAGAATCTGCCCATATCAGGCCATGAAGGAACGCCTTCAAATATTACTGTTGTTGCTCCCACCGAAAGCGGGCCGTAGAGTATATAAGAGTGACCGGTGACCCAACCAATGTCGGCTGTGCACCAGAAGACCTGTCCAGGCTGGTATTGAAAAACCGTTTTGAAAGTATAACTCACATGAACCATGTATCCACCGCACGTATGTACCATTCCTTTGGGCTTACCGGTAGAGCCCGAAGTATACAGTATGAAGAGTAAATCTTCCGCATCCATGGTTTCCGCCGCGCATTTTGGTTCAGCCTTTTTTATCTCATCATGCCACCAAAGATCTCTGCCGGGTTTCATCTGAGGTTTAGATGCTGTTCTTTCCAACACTACAACTTTTTCTATTGACGGAGTTTTTCCCAGTGCCTCATCTACTATTCCTTTGAGATCGATTTTCTTATCACCGCGAAAAGCGCCATCGGCCGTTAGCACAACTTTACACCCTGCATCATTTATTCTATCGGCAAGGGAACCTGAAGAAAATCCGGCAAATACCACGGAGTGAACGGCGCCGATCCTCGCACATCCCAGAACGGCAAAAGCGAGTTCAGGCACCATTGGCATATAAACACAAACGCGGTCTCCTTTTTTTACACCGAGAGATTTTAACATGTTTCCTACTTTGCAAACCTCGTCGTGAAGTTGCTGATAGGTAATTTTCTTCGCTTCATCTTTTGGGTTACCCGGTTCCCAGATGATTGCCGTTTCGTTTGCCCGCTGCGCAAGGTGACGGTCAATACAATTTTCAGTGATGTTCAATTGGCCACCAACAAACCATTTCGTATCAGCTTTATTAAAGTCCCACTCTAAAACTTTATCCCACTTTTTCTTCCACAGAAATTCGCTTGCCACTTCGCTCCAAAAGTCTTCGGGGCTGGAAACACTTCGTTCGTATTCCTTTTTGTACTCTGCAATAGTCGAGACCATATTCACCCTTATTTTTCCTTCGAAAGCCGTTATTAATAGGATGAAAATTATGCTAATCAGCCACAAAAACAAAACTACACCAATGTGAGGTATAGTTTTAGATTGGGTATTAATAGATGTTCCAATTTCTTTTTCGCAAATTGTTATAAACCGAAATAAAGTGAGTGTACCTGACGAAATTCTGATTGTTCTGGTGATTCACGAAATGAATCTGGCTGAATCGCCTGCCTTCCATTCTCTCAGCAAAGGACTTTCACACATTCAAAAAAATGGGATTCTGTTTGTCTATAACAACTCAAAGGTCTCTCAGGCAATCCCTGACAACGATCAATGGACCATTTATTACCAGCATGATCCGACTAATCCGGGTGTAAGCCAGGCATACAACACCGCATTTATCAAAGCAAAGCAACTTCAATTGAAAGGAATGTTGTTTGTTGATCAGGATACTTCATTTCCCGAAACCATTTTTCAACAGTATCATCAATCCGTAAAAGAATATCCTGAGTGTAATGTCTTCGCGCCTTTATTAGTGGATAAGAGAGGAATCATTTCACCATTTCAGGTGGGTCTGACATCTGGAAAACGATTAAAAGAATATACTCCTGGAGAAAAAAATTTAAATGAAACCCACGCAATTAATAGCGGTTTACTGGTAACACTGAACATATTTGACAAGTGCGGTGGTTATGATGAGAGATTGCGCCTTGATTTTAGTGATTTTAATTTCTTTAAGAGACTTCAGCATTACACTACCTCAATAGTGCTTGTCGACGCCGAATGTCAGCATGAGCACTCTTCCACAGAGAAGACAAGCATTGCAAAAGCCATCAGCAGATTTGAAATTTATCTTCAGGGGGTACGAATAATGGGGAATGAGTCTTCAGGATTTCTTTTTCAATCGAGGGCATTGCTACGGGCGTTGAAACTTTCTGTTCAATACCGCTCGTTTCGGTTTATTGGATCTTTTCTTTTCAGAGGGTCATGATCAATCCATACTCATGTTATGCGTTTTCTTTCACAGTTTCGCTATTGGTGTATGGGCTGGGATGGTCACAACTGTACCCATCACTGACTGGTTCTCTTATTGCATTTGTAGGACTTACCATTGTACTTCATCTGATTCTTGGGTTATATTGGAAATCAAAAGTGAAATTCAATTTCATTCAGTCGTATTCATTTCTTGATCCATTGTTTACAACCGTTTTCATCTATCTCCTTTGGATGGCCGATTTTATTTACGAAGGCGGAATCCCACTTTTTAAAATCCTGCTCGACCAACCCTACAACTACCGGCTGTTCGGAATTCCATCGTTGCACGTCTTCACGGTTACGTTTGGATCGTTTTTCACTATATATCTCTTTTCACTTTACATTATTGATAAGAAAAAGAAACACCTTATCCTGTTTAGTATAAATCTTTTTGCAGCATTACTCATCTACAGTCGTGCTATGCTGCTCTTCAATATTAGCAGTGCCATTTTCGTGTATTTTCTGAATTCTCCGTCTCTTTCCTGGAAAAAATCCTCTGTTCTAATTGCCGGCGTTACCTTTCTGGTTTATTTCTTCGGGGTACTGGGTACTTTGCGGGTCTCGTTTGAGACAAAGGAAAAGTATAACTCAAATTTATTTTTATCAACAGGGCAAGCCTCGACAGCATTCAAAGAGTCGTGGATACCTAACGAATTTTTCTGGGGATATATCTACTTCTCTTCTCCTGTAGCCAACCTTCAGGAAAATATCACCACGTTTACGGTGCCGCCGTTTTCCGCGAGCAGACTATTTCAACATTTCAATAATGAAATGTTATTTGATTTCATATCAAAACGAATCAATCGTTTGGCTCATATAGAACGGGAAAAAGAAAATACACTCCCAGGAACCCCTTTCAACGTTTCAACGGTCTATTCGCGGAGTTTCAGTTATTTAGGATGGCCCGGAATGTTTCTAATGGCTGTTTTTGTTTTACTGCTGCCTTTGCTTTACATCAGGTTTCTTCCCAGCAACCAATATCAAATTTCTGCAATCGCTATCGTAAGCACTATGTATTTGTTTCTGTTCTATGACAACACTATACGCTTTACAGGATTAGGACTTCAACTAGTCTATCCATTTCTATTACCGTTGATTGAAAGAGGTTCTTATTGGTTTCAAAAAAAGCCGGCTCTATGAATATCTCTGTTTGCATGGCGACCCATAACGGGGAAAAATACCTGAGACATCAGGTCGACTCTATCCTTGCGCAATTAGATTCGTCAGATGAACTGGTAATCTCTGATGACAACTCAGAAGACTTCACCCTTTCTATTTTAAAATCATTCCATGATCCCCGGATAAAACTTCTGTCACCAGAAAAATTTGGAACACCCGTCAGGAATTTTGAGTATGCTTTACAGCATTGCGTTCATCCGTTAATTTTCCTTGCGGATCAGGATGATGTGTGGCATCCTGAAAAGGTGAGGATCATGAGGGATGCCCTAAGGTCAAATGACCTTGTAATTTGCGATTGCAGGATTGTGAATGAGGAGCTTTATCCCCTTCATGGATCCTTTTTCCAGGTCAACCGGTCAAAATCAGGGCTTTTTAGAAATCTCTTCAAAAACTCCTTTATCGGATGTTGTATGGCTTTTCGTCGCGAAGTGCTGGAAAAAGCACTGCCTTTTCCAGAAAATATTGCTTTGCACGATCAATGGATTGGTCTGGTGGCGGAGCGCTATTTTAACGTTAAGTTTATGTCGCAGATTCTCGTTGATCACAGAAGGCATTCCGGAAACTACTCTACCACGACTGGTGCCAGCGAAAATTCTTTTGGAAGAAAGATTAAATTGAGATTTCATTTGGCAAAAGACCTACTTGAGCATTAGATGAAAAAAATTACGGCATCCATCGTAACCTATCAGAATAAGGCCTCCGAACTGGAAAGGGCCATTACAAGCTTTTTATCCAGTACGCTCACAGGTGAATTGTTCATCATTGATAATTCACCGACGCCAATCGCGAGTGAAGTTTGCAAAAAATTCAACTGCCATTACATCTTTACCGGTTCCAATCTCGGTTATGGCAAAGCCCATAATCTTGCAATGCAAAAAAGTATTGGTCAATCATCCTACCATCTGGTGTTAAATCCCGATGTATACTTTGAATCTGACGTACTGAAAAAACTTTTTGATTTCATGGAGGAACAGCCTCAGGTGGGCCTGGTGATGCCCAAAGTACTCTATCCGAATGGGGCAACCCAGCGGATTTGCAAGCTCCTCCCTACGCCACTCAATCTCGCGACCCGTAGGTTCCTACCAAGCAGCAATTGGTCTAAAAAAATCAATGATCGTTATGAAATGAATTTCAGCAACTATAATAAAATCATGAGCGTACCATTTTTATCGGGATGCTTTATGTTTCTGCGAACATCGGCTTTACAACAAGTCGGATTGTTTGATGAACGATTTTTTCTTTATGCGGAGGACACCGATCTATCAAGAAGGATGCATCGTGAATTTAGCACCGTGTTTTATCCATTGGCCGAAATTTTTCATACGCACGCAAGAGGTTCCTACAAAGACATTATGCTAACCTGGCATAACTTTAAAAGTGCTGTCCAGTACTTCAATAAATGGGGATGGATTTTTGATCAGGAGAGAAAAACCATAAACGAGGCCGCGGGCGCTCTGCCCCACACTTCAACCACCTATCAGTCTATTTCTCTAAATGGAAGAACGATGGCTCATCGGTCAATGAATGAATAAAATCAATTACGATACCATTTATCGTGCCGCCTGGTGGTTATTAGTCGTAACACTACCAATGACAACACCCGTAACGAGTTTTTTTAATCTTCTACTGGCCGTAGTTTGGCTTGCCGATCTCAGATTTGCAGAAAAATGGGAACGCCTGAAATGCGCCCGCTGGGTGATCCCCTTTCTGCTTTTCTTTGCTCTCCATCTACTCGGTGTAGCCTATTCTGAAAATATCGGTGTTGGCTTTTTTGAAGTAGAGAAAAAACTCGCATTTTTATCGCTGCCTGTGATAGCAGCAAGTGGCCGGCCCTTGACTATCTCTGACTTCAATTTCTTTTCCAAAAGCTTCATCTACTCGTGCCTTTCGGTAGTAGTCCTCAGTTTTATTTTCATTGGCGCAAGTGTTATGAGTAACACTTTGCCGGCATCCTTGAACTTTGACACGTACACCAACGAGCAGTTTCACGCACTCAATCCTTCAGATTCTTCAGTATGGGAGTATTTCTCTTACATAACCATTGGCGATTGGATTGACATGCATCCCGCGTACTTCTCTATGTATATAATCTTCTGTATGGCCATACTTGCTCAAAAAATGTTTGATGAAATGCGAATGAATTACCTCTCGCTGGCAATGTTAGGAGCATTTACTCTTTTTATCGGACTGCTGTCGTCCCGAATGGCAATCGTCTCCTATGCGCTGGTTCTTTTATATCTCACAATTTTCAATCTTTCAGAAAAGAAAGATTTTAAAATCACAGTTGTCCCTGTAGTGTTTATATTCCTTTTGAGTGGTCTGATCTGGATTAATCCGGTTTCTCGCTTCAGAATCTTGCAAGAACCACTTCATACATCCTACCGAGTTGATCCAAGTGCCACACATTGGAACTCAGTGAGCTACCGTCTCCTGGAATGGAGTGCAAGCCTGAATGAACTTAAAAACTCCTGGCTTACCGGCGTCGGCACAGGCGACGGACAAGCAGCGCTCCAGCGTTATTACTCGCGATATGGGCCGGGGGTAATGATCCTGAATTACAATGCTCACAATCAGTACTTGCAGACAACACTAGAGCTTGGTCTTGGCGGTCTGTTTCTTTTGGTGCTTTGTATTTACAGGCCTGTTTTCACCCTCGCCCAGAGGTATCCGGTCCATATTGCTTTTGTACTCCTCTTCGGATTAATGTGCATTACCGAAAGTGTACTGGCAAGGCAGAAGGGAATCGTTTTCTTCGCTATGTTTCAATCGCTGTTCTTCCGATGCATGCCATTATGATCCCTCTTCGTCATACTGCCCGACTAATGGATGAAGAGAAGAGCATTCTTTTGTCACTGCTGTATTTTGACATTTTTCATTACCCCCTTAAGGAATCAGAAATTATTGAGTTCTCTCCCCACCCGTTAACAGGTACCTGGCAGTCGGCCCTCATAACACTCATCGAAAGACGAATTATTTATTCAATAGATGGATTTTACTTGCTTTCTGACGATCCCGGTCTTGTCGCACGACGAGTTGCCGGTAATCAACTCGCCAACCGGAAGATGAAAGCAGCACGAATCTTCTCCAAGATCGTTTCCATGTTTCCGTTTGTTCGCGCCGTCATGCTATCCGGATCAATTTCAAAAGGCTACATGGACAAGAAAAGTGATATCGACTATTTCATTATTACAGAAAAGAATCGACTTTGGGTTGTAAGGGGAGCAATGGCCATCTTCAGAAGAGTATTTTTATTTAACTCTCATAAATATCTATGCACGAATTACTTTATTGACAGTGACCACCTTAAAGTCGGTGAGAATAATATCTTTTCCGCGATCGAGGCTTCGACCCTACTGCCCATGTATGGAAAAAAATATGTTTCTGATTTCCAGGCGGCTAATGAGTGGTGTCAAGCCTACCTACCCAATCATAAATTTGAAAATAGACTTGAAGATGGATCAGGAAACTTCTTTAAAAAAGTGTTTGAAAAAATTCTACCCGCGCGACTACTGGATCGGCTGGACGATCGCTTCATGAAGAAATCCATTTCCCGGTGGAAAGACTATTATTCACATTCGATGAGCGAACATGATTTCTCAATAGCATTTCAGTCGGATGTTTATGTCTCACGAAGTCATCCCGGATTCTATCAGAGAAAGGTGCTGTCATCGTATAATACAAAGATCCAGGATTTTGAACGGCTGCACGGTATCAGCCTTGAAATATGAATAAAGTATTTTTTACAAATACATATTTTTATAAACTTGACCAAAAGCAGTGGAAGTTCAGGCAGCCTTACCCGCCCCTCGGCACCCTGCAGGCGGCGGCCGTAATACGGGAGGCGGGCTTTGCCATATCAATCTTTGATGCCAGTCTTAAAAATGGTCCTCAGGAAGTTCGACCTTCTCTACAAAAAGAGAATCCCGAGTACTTCGTGATCTACGATGATGGATTTAATTATCTTACTAAGATGTGCTTGAGCGTAATGAGAGCGGCAGCCTATGAGATGATTTTGTTGGCAAAGCAACAAGGCTGCGTGGTCATCATCAACAGCTCCGATTCAACCGATCACTACGACGAGTATTTTGAACATGGAGCCGACTACGTGGTACGTGGCGAAGGTGAAGAAACTTTAAAAGAGCTTTTGATCGGTCTTTCTCAAAAAGACGACGTTTCTGGCATCACTGGCCTTGCTTTTCGAGAGAGGGACAATTCGGTGGTTACAGCTCCGAAACCTGTTTTACGTGAATTAGACCTACTCCCCTTACCTGCATGGGATCTCATCGACCTTTCTTCCTATGAAACTATCTGGAGAAACAATCACGGCTATTTTTCTCTGAACATTGCGACGACAAGGGGTTGCCCCTTCAAATGTAACTGGTGCGCCAAACCCATTTACGGTAATCGGTACAATTCCCGTTCGACGGAACATGTTGTAAAAGAGATCGAATTCCTCATAAAAAATTACAACGTGGATCATTTCTGGATGTGTGACGACATCTTCGGCTTAAAGCCAGGATGGATCCAACGTTTCAATGGTCTTGTTCATGAAAAAAACCTATCCTTCCGCTATAAGATCCAGTCGCGCGTAGATTTGTTGGTAGAGAACAATACTGTCCGGGCGTTAGCAGAAAGCGGGTGCGAAACAGTGTGGCTGGGAGCAGAGAGTGGATCGCAGAAAATTCTTGACGCGATGGATAAGGGAACCACCATCAAACAGATTCACGAGGCTACGGAATTATTAAAGCAGAATAATATCAATGTGGCGTTCTTTCTTCAATTCGGCTATCCGGGTGAAGGGCGAAAGGATATCGATGCCACCATTAATATGGTGCTTAAAGAAATGCCAGATGAAATCGGAATATCAGTCTCCTATCCTTTGCCTGGAACAAAATTTTACGAAAATGTGAAGGCCCAACTTTCGGAGAAAGAAAACTGGACCGACTCAGACGATCTTGCCATGCTGTTTGAAAATACATACCCCGTTGGCTACTACAAAATTTTGCAACGCTATGTTCATAGCCGGTATCGAATTCAAAGGGGAATTAACCTGCTAAAAAACTTTACAAAAAAACCCTCACTTAAAAAGAAAGACCTCCGAAAAATGGCGTCAATGATTTATCATATTCCTGTTTCATTACTTCAATCTTACAAGCTTAATCGATTGAGTTCTATTCATGCCTGATCAAAAACAATTTATTGACGACCCTGTGCCCAAGGCATTCAGCAAACAGGCAATGCATTACGACCAGGATGATAACACCAACCCGATTCTGGTCTCCTGGAGAAAGCAGGTTTATCGCCACGTTGATCAGTTTATAAAACCTGGTAGCAGGATACTTGAATTAAATGCAGGCACAGGAATCGATGCATTGAGGTTTGTCCAGGCCGGACACTCCGTCCTTGCTACCGACAAGGCTCCGGGAATGATTCAAAAAATTCATCAAAAAATAGAACAATCGGGACTTTCAGAAAAATTCCATACAAAGCTCTGCTCATTTGAATCACTGAACGATCTGCGGGAGAAGAATTTTGATTACGTCTTTTCAAATTTTGGAGGGCTAAACTGTAGTAAGAACATCGCTCTTGTCACCCAGCACCTACCTGCCTTGTTAAAAAAGGGCGCTTACGTAACATGGGTAATCATGCCTCCTGTAAGCCTTTGGGAACTATCATGGATCCTTAAAGGAAATAAAGCAGCGTTTCGGCGGTTTAAAAAGCAGGGAGCAATTGCCCACCTTGAAGGTGAATACTTCACGACCTATTATCATTCACTCGCCGATTTGAAGAAGGCTTTTGGAAAAGAATTCACGTTGATAAAAGTTGAAGGGCTTGGCTCAGTTTCGCCTCAGCCTTCCAGTCAGGCATTCATTGCAAAGCATCCTACCATCCATGCATTTCTAAACTCCGTCGACGGCGCCGTTCGGAATATTTTTCCATTCAATCGCTGGGCAGATCATATCATTGTTACGTTTAAGTTTACGGGGTTATGAAGATTCCCGGCAAACCATTGCTTGCAATAGACAGGCTTTTTTGGCTTCCACACAGATTGGCCGAAATGCTTCTAACGTCCTTTGGAACCGTTAATCCAAACCACTCCGATCAGGTGGTCATCATTAAATTCATTGGCCTTGGCAGCATCATTCGCTTCGCTGGCCTCTGTGAAAAATACCATATTGACAAATCCAAAATAACGTTGCTGACACTTGCGTCGAATAGGGAGTTGTGCGACCTCCTCGGCTTTAGTAATGCATGGTTTATTCGGACTGACAATGTGATTCTTTTCATACTTGATTGCATGAAACAATTGTCGACTATCCACTCAACTTTACCAAAGCTAATTGTCGACTATGAACGATGTTCTCACGCAGTTGGATTTTACCGCACCATCCTGACGCTCTTCGGTAAATGCAAATCGGTTTCATTTGAAATTGAAAGGAGTATAAACAATCTCCAGCAGACAATTTATCCAGCAGACAAAATCACGCAGGAAGAGATTTTTATCAAAGGCGTTGACCTGATGCCAACATCCCCAACTCCACTCCAACGAGAAATAATCTCAATTGATCGCAGCAAAGTACTTATCAACATCAACTCCAGTAATTATCTACTTGCGCGCCGATATCCAATCGGTGCGTTTGCAGAACTGATCACATTTCTTCATCGTACTTATCCTGAACACCAGTTTTATCTGACAGGAAATTCTGACGAAGTGGGTTATGTAGAAAGTCTTGTCAGCAAAATCCCAAACACGCCGGCCCACAATGTCGCCGGAAAATGGAATCTTGAAAAACTATCAAATGAACTGTCAACCTGCGCTTTATTAATTACGTGCGACTCCGGCCCTATGCATCTAGGTGCATACCTTGGAGTTGCAACACTTACGTTGTGGGGGCCCACTCAACCGGCACATTTTGGTTATGACGAAACGGAAAACCTGACTCATCTTTCGCTAAAATTATCATGTTCACCATGCTTCAGGCATCCTGCATCGCAACCTGCTGTAGCCTGTCAAGGTCGTATTGATTGTTTGAAAAACATGTCACCGAAAGTTGTCGCCGACAAGGCGATTTCTTTGCTTTCTAAAACTTCCCTATCAAGATCTGTTCCTTCGTCATTTTCCAAAAGAGTATTAAAAAAAAACCAGTTTGAAACGAGTTGCTGAATACCTCGTATTGGCGCTACTGGTAATCTTCCTTATTACGAAAGGAATGGCACCAGCATGGAAGGTAGTACACAGCGACTTTGCCAATTATTATGTGTCAGCAAAATTAGTAACAAGCGGGGAATCGCTTGATAAACTTTATGATAACCTCTGGTTCCAGGAGCGAATAAAAGACCAGGGAATTAACACACCGGGTAAATTCTCACCGTTTCCCCCCGTGACCGCATGGATCATGTTACCACTTACTTCATTTGATGCTCTTACGGCGCAAAGAATTTTCCTGTTTATCAATCTGGGCTTCCTATTTCTGGGAATTATTCTATTGCAAAAAATTACATCCTGGAAAATTACTGAATGTGGCATTCTTGTTTTGGGTGGCGGACTTAGCATCATCAACAATTTTGCTTTCGGCCAGGTTTACTGGATCATGACGGCCTTTACACTGCTCGCCATTATTCTCGCAAAAGGAAAATATTTCTGGATCGCTGGCCTGATCTTCGGATTCTTCATTTCGCTTAAATATTTCCCGGTTGTATTTGTTGGTGGCTATTTTCTAATTGCCTTTGTTGAGAAAAAACCGGCGTCAGTTTCAGAATTCATTTCGAACAACAACATCAAGATTGTTATTTGGTCGGTAATCACTCTATTAGCCATTTTTGCAGCTGAGTATCTGTTTTTCGGAAGTGAGATTGTGAACGAATTCTTTCAATCCGTTTTTCTTCCTCACCTGGACGGTACGCTTACTGGCCAGGGTTTATATAGTTTTCATTATCAATCCTGGGATAATCTTTTCAGAAACCTCTTCATCGTAAATGCCGAATTTAATCCTTCGCCTTTTATTGACTGGCCGGAAGGCAAAACGGTAATAAAATTAATAGTGATGACAATTCTCGTTGGCTGGATGCTTTATGTTCTTTATCGGTATAAAGCCTCTGAAGTAAATGTCAGAAGGGCTGTCTATTTATCTGTTCCCGCTTTTTATGCACTTACTATTCTACCCATAACCGCGACATATCATTTCGCTCTTTTGCTTGTGCCATTGTCGATCATCATCGGTGAAAAGCTTCTCGAAAAAAGATTAATGGCTACCGCTCTTATTATTTACGGGTTGATTGGATTCATTCCTTACGGGTTAGCGTTTCGCCTGGGTCAATCATGGGGCGTTTTTTTCGCGTACCCTCGTCTATGGCTGATCTCCGCGCTTTATGCTATTGTAGTATATGGATTACTTAAAAAGAAAGAGCTGATTTCCGCTTCATACAAAGTAAATTTAGATTGACTGCGCGGTGACGATGAAATCTTATAGTCTAATGATGGCCAATTTTCAATCCAGGGAATGATCTCAGGACTTAATTTTTCATTTCGGCAACGCTTGAAACTGGGTTTTAACAACACCTTGTTTGGGCTTTCAGGCACTATATTCAATTTTATTTATTCAATTGTCATCGTTCGTTTCTTTTCACCTGAACTCTGGGGAAGTTTTGCGCAAAATATGCTGCTTATCACTCTGTTCAGCCTTGTCACTGGATGGGGAAACCGCGATTTCCTATTGCGGGAGTTTAGCAGGAATCCGCAACCCACTTATTTATGGCAAACGTCCATTATCAGTCGGGCAATACTTTTTGTTCCACTCATTCCAATTCTCTTCTTCTTCAATTTCACATCAACCAACACATTCATCTTTTTAGTCTGGCTTTTTACTAATTTCCCTGCACGCTCGTTTGATGGTATCATTGTTTTTGAAAGAAAATTTAAGGAAGCAATAGTCATTGAGTTCATCGGCTTCCTTTTTACAATGACCACTATACTTGTTTTCAAACAGAGGATCACTGTCGAGCTATTAATGCTTCTCTTTGCGACTTCGAACATTATTAAATCCGTCATCTACTTTATTGTATTTCAATACAGAATTTTCCCATCGTTCAAGGGGATCTTCAGTAAAGAGTACCTTCTGGCTAGTCTCCCCTATTTTTTGCCACCATTCATTGGCTTCCTTCAGGCGAAATCCGACACATTCGCAATTGCACTGCAACTCTCGGAAAAAGAGCTTGGTGAATATTATGTATTGATTACCTTACTTTCCTATTGTCACGCGACTGCTGTACTGGCCATTGGGCCGTTCCTGAAAAATATCTACAGGATCAATTCGGCATCGTTTAAAAAAATAAGACGATCCTTTATTTCCCTTGGTCTGCTGTGGTCATCTATCTGTATGGCCATCATCTATATTATGCTGAATTTTATCTATAAAATTGAACTACCCTCGTATACCTATGCAATTGCCTGGTTTACGCTACCTCCTTATTTTATTTATTATCTGGTCATGCAGGATCTTCTTCGCATGGACAAACCCTATACCATTGTAATTATTAACCTTGTGGCAGCCATCTTGAATTTCCTGATTAGTATGACGTTGATAAGTCTGTATGGATTCAACGGAGGACTACTATCTTGCGCTGTTATACAGTGGCTATTATTAATTGGCTTCCAGGTGGCTCATGGTATGAAGTCCCGAATCGCTGCAAATTCCGCCAAATGATTTCACCAAATGTCAGCGTGATTATGCTCACGTATAATAGAGAACGCTATTTACCCGAGTCTATTCGCAGTGTATTGTCTCAGACGTTACAAAATTTCGAGCTGCTGATTCTTGATGATGGGTCTACTGATAATACTGAAGCCCTTATCCATCAAATCAACGATGAGCGCATCCGTTACTTCAAATTTGATCACACTGCTAAGGCATCAACACTAAGAAATTTCGGAATAAATAAATCAAACGGACAATTTATAGCGTTCATCGACTCCGATGACATCTGGTCATCGGAGAAAATTCAGATGCAGGCAGAGGCACTCAATAATCATCCAAACGTGGGTTATTCATTCACCGACGTTATTGAATTTGCCAATGATGGCACAGTAATAAAGTACGGTATCTATCCAAAAATCTTTAACACCTCATTTGAAGCAAGTTTCTTTGGCCAGTATGTGCAGAGCAAATTCATTATCTATCCTTCCAGTCTGATTTTTAGAAAAGATTGCCTTCAAAGAATCGGCTTGTTAAATGAGTTATTCTCCTGGACCGACAATGATTTCTTTCACCGCCTCGCCTATCATTACAACGGGTTTTTCATTAATCATAAACTTGTGAGAATAAGAAAACACGATGAGAATACTTCTTCCCGATTTGGCCAGGAAACGGTCATGGAAATGCTTCACATGTTAGCATCATTCCACACCAATGGCATGATCAACGATGTGATTTTCCGCAAAATGGCCGCACATTATCATTATCTCAGTGGAATTTCGTTTCTGCGAAACAACAATTCTGAAATGGCCAAAAAAGCATTCGTAACTTGTACACGCAATAATCCCTTTAACATTAAGGCGTGGATCAGGATAACATTATGCCATCTTCACGTACGCCAACCTTCTTGAGGAAATTAAGGCATTTCCTCCGATATACTATTATGCGCCTTGCCAACCTGTCGCACAAGACTTCTACCGGCTTGCACATCATCATACAAAATCCAATGGAAAAAAGGATCTATGAAGATGTTTTCGACGAAGGGGATTACGATGAACCAATTTACCAACTGCTCGAACTCAAAGAAGGAAAGACACTAACAGTACTTGACCTCGGATCCAATGTAGGTTTTTTTATCTTTCGCCTCATTCACCTTGCGCTTTCACGCGGTACCTCGCATCAGTTTCATATCCAGGGAGTGGAAGCAAGTCAAAAACTTTGTGATGAGTCAACTAAGAGATTCGTTAAGTCAAAGTTCTCAAAAAAGAAATTTGCGATTTCTATTCACCGTGGCCTTATTGGCCCATCTGCCGGAGAAGGAATTTTTTATGAGTTTAAAGATCATGGCCTGAGTTCTGTCTTCAGAAAAGATGGGAAGCCAGAGACAATTCCATTCATCGACCTTTCCGCCATCACTACTCAGTGGCATGAAATAGACCTGCTGAAGTGTGATATCGAAGGTTCTGAATTAATTTTTTTAGAAAACTACCCTTTGCTTCTTGAGAAAGTTCGTTTCGCGGTATTTGAATTTCATATTGAATTTTGTGATTACACTAATTGCGTGGATATCATTCACCAGGCGGGATTCAAGAATAGCAAAGTTATACGCCAGTCTCCACAGGCCATGATTGAATTCTTTTGGAAATGAAATCTCCAATCATTTTTCTTATCGGAACTGGAATAGGAAAAGATAGTCGCGGATTTGAATCTCATATTCTCGATCTCTTCGATAAAGTTAAGAATGAAGTTTCCTTCGAAGCCTACCTTGTCAAAGGTGCCGGAAGTGAGTGCGACAATGAGATCCGGATTGCCAACCTCCACAGAAAATCGTTTGCGGCAAAACTCTTAGGTGCCCTGTTTGGCAAAAATGCACATGTAATTCAACAATTCACCTTCTTCCTGGGATTAATACCTGCCCTCTATCGGCTACGACCCACAACACTCTACCTTGGTGAGCCTGGACTGTTCAACCAATTGTATCGTTGGAGAAATTTCTCAAGTATGAATTTCCGGATGGTGTTTTATACAGGTGGAAATACCGTCCCTCTAAAGATGGGTTCTCACGATTTCCTGCAATTGGTTACACCAGTGATGATTCCACTGGCTAAGACGCGGGGAATACAGCCTGAGCAAATGAAAATTATTCCACATTTCGTCAACTTCGATAAACAATCCGGCAACTATCAGGATGTAAAAAACGCCTTGAGAAAAAAACTAAACATTCGTGACGATCAATTGATTCTTATCTCAGTAGGAGCATTGGATTCCTCCGTTAAAAGAATGGATTACGTTATTGATGAAGTCAGTCACCTTTCAGTTCCCTGCTTCCTGATCATGCTGGGAGAATTTGAGGACGAAACACCCACCATCAGAAAATTGGCAGAAAAAAAACTTGGTGGAAATTTCTATTTAAATAAAGTCAGCAGAGATGATCTGCCGGATTTTTACAAAGCCTCTGATATTTTTTTACTAGCGTCCCTCTCAGAGGGATTCGGTCTTGTCACTATTGAAGCCCTGCTATATGGGCTGCCTGTTCTCGTTCATCAACACGATGTTTCGCGATTCGTGCTCGGTGACATGGCTTTCTACTCTGATCTTTCAAAAAAAGAAAATCTTAAACAATTAATTGAACACACCATTCCGAATGCTCACAACGCTGATTCGGAAGCTAGAAAAAAATACGTAGGGGCACGCTATAGCTGGGATTGTCTTAAACAGGACTACCTGAAAATGCTTACCGATTCAGCGAATAAGAAAATCCGTAAATAATTTCTGATTAATTCGCCACTGGGCGTAAAACTGGTGAATGTGTGCCAATACAGAATTTCCGATACCTGCGCTTTGCTGATGTGTAATCTTATACAGATGAATTCTATGTATTCCAATATCCAGTGATCTTACTAGTTTCATTTCGCGATAATAGGTTACTCCAGCGGGCAATGAATAGTTTAACGAAGCAGATCTCTTCGGAGATAATTTAAATTCGTCGGCAGCCTTGAGCTCGCGCATGTGATTTTTACCAAGTAAATAGATTTCACGATATCTCCTTGCCTCAATCTCTGATATCACCACGTTCTGATACTTCTCTACCTGACTATTAGCCAATCCCCCAATTCTTAATGAGCTGATATAAAATTCGCTTCCAACCGGCCCATGCAGATCCGTCGGAAATAAATTGAGCTTCGATCCGTCACTTATCGTCACAACTGAAATCGTTCGGGCCACAGAATAAGCAATCCGAACCTGATCATACAAGTTTTCTGATAAACCAACATTTCCAGCATTGTGAACTCTGAATCTCTCAACCCACTTGTTAACTAATTGATGAAAGGGATTGAGAAAAGAATGATAACCATCCGTACCCTGATAAAGCAACACCACATCAGAGTGTGACTCAATTTGGGTTACTTTTTTAATCAGAATATTACCAATATTTTTTCCATCATTCGTTTCAAAGGATAGCACTCCATTGGACTCATTCGCCAGCTGACCAGCACGGCCCCCTATTTTTCTCATCACCAGTCCGATGATGAGGGGCTTATATCCAAGAAAAAGGTGGTTTTCAGTAATATCTATTGCTTTACCGTTCGTTATAAAAAAAACAAGTATCGGATTTGACAAAACACATTTATCCAGGCAGACATACTCCTGAGGTATGGCCAGCCCGGTAAGGATTTTCTTTATAGTACGTTTGATAGGGATAACTTTTTATTAAAAGTACACAACCTGGCGCAATGGAATCATCAATCCTGTTTTGATTTTTACATTGTATCTTTAATTCGATGAGCAAGGTTATTCTTTTCAACCCTCGTAGTGCGCGTGCCAAACATCGGATCCCGAATTCAATACTTCAGGTGGGCGCCTCGATTCACGCAAAACATGACTACGTTTTGGTGGATGGCAATCTTGAAAAAGACCCCTGGACGACGATCAGGAATTATTTGGCCACTGGTGAATTCAGGTATTTTGGCTGCACCGTCATGCCGGGACCACAGCTTAAGCAGGCAATACCTTATACGAAGCAGATTCGTGAGCAATTTCCTGAAGTGATCACAATATGGGGTGGATACTTTGCATCCAATCAATTTACCTCCGTAATCAATTCTGGATATATAGACTTCGTTGTCTACGGGCAGGGTGACGAAGCTTTTCCACAGCTGCTTGATGCGCTACAGAACGGCGCATCGATTGAATCGATTCCCAATTTGATTTTCAAAAAAGAGAATGAAATAATTAAAACGCGACAGGCTGCCATTGTCGAGCAGGATACATTACCACAACTTCCTTATGAGCATCTGAATACATTTTATCCGATTCAGCGCTATTTGGGAAAAACCTTCCTCGGGAAGAGAACAGCTTCCTACCATTCAAGTATGGGCTGCCCTTTCACTTGCTCTTTCTGTGCTGTTGTTCCGCTTTACAACGCAAGGTGGAAAGGCAAATCAGCTCCACTCATTTATAAAGACATCAAGTACCTCATTGATACACATGGGTCAGACGCGGTCGAGTTTCACGATAACAATTTTTTCGTGAGTGAGAAAAGAACGGTTGAATTTTCCAATCTTATAAAATCAGAAAAAATTATCTGGTGGGGGGAAGGTCGAATTGACACGATTGATAAGTATAAAGATGAATCACTGGCCTTGATGCGCGACGCAGGCTGTCGGATGATATTCTTCGGCGCAGAAACGAGCAATGATGACTTACTGCAGAAAATGGATAAAGGCGGCACCCAAACTGCCGAGCAAATAAAGCGTTTCGCTGCAAGGCTTAAAAAATTTGATATCATTCCGGAATACTCGTTTGTACTAGGTTTCCCGGGAGAGAGTTCTGAAAAAGTCATGAATCAAATCAACCAGGACATTGATTTTATAAAACAGATTAAGGAGGTAAATCCGGATACAGAGATCATCATCTATGTCTATAGCCCTGTTCCTACCGAAGGTTCAGAGATGTATGAAATGGTAAAAAAATCAGGATTCAAATTTCCGGTAACGCTGGAGGAATGGCTTGATCCCGCATGGCAGAATTTTGACTTAAGAAAAAATCCGCTTACCCCGTGGCTCACTTCTGAGATGATTGACAAAATTCTTGGATTTGAAACAGTGTTGAATGCACAGTATCCCACTGTTTCTGATTTCAAAATAACACCTCTTCAAAAGAACGTCATGCGGTGGCTTTCGTCTTTTCGTTACCGATCAAATTTTTTTCACTTTCCCTATGAACTAAAAATACTTCAACGTTTTTGGTTAAAGTACCGCCAACCTGAAATCGAAGGATTTTATATCGAATAAATGAATCGCCTCATTCGCAAAATTCTTGCTCCGGTTCCCTCCCTGGTTCGCTGGTATCTTTCCAAAAAAAGGACGTATCACTACAAGGATCTGACCATCGAAGTGATGCCCGGCGTTTTCCATCCGGGCCTTTTTTTTAGTACCAATTTGCTGCTTGAATTTGTACTGCAGCAAAATCTCAAAGGATCGGTTGCTCTTGAGATAGGGGCTGGCACCGGAATACTATCATTGGTTGCAAATAAGATGGGTGCCATCGTGACAGCCACTGACATCAGCTCAATTGCCATTGAGAATATTCACGCAAACGCAAAAAAAAATAATGCGTCAATCAGCATAGTTCATTCTGATCTGTTTACCAACCTTCCCCCATCAGTTTACGACTGGATTTTTGTTAATCCCCCCTATTATCCTAAGCAACCAAAAAAAGAAGAAGAGTTTGCGTGGTATTGCGGAGAGCAACATGAATATTTTATTAATCTCTTCAGTACGATTCATCCATTCCTTTCGGATAAAACCAGGACAATAATGGTGCTTTCAGATGTTTGCAATCTTAACACCATTTTTAAAATCGCAGCTGATCACGGATTTCAGCTTGTGAAAGTTTTAGAAAAAAAAATCTGGATTGACGGCAAGAATTACATTTTCGAGATCAAGCAGGCTGTTTAGTTCAGACCTGAAGCACGACAGGTTTGAAATTAGGCAGCGGCAGGGGTCAATATAGAGACGGCTTTCTTCTCACCCAGGTCTTTTAACATGCAACCGTGTGCCACTAGCGCATCCCAGAAAGTCTCTTTCATTTTGTAAGGAAGGCCAAACTCTTTTGCCGTTTCCTCCACAATGGATGAGAGATTACGATAATGAACATGGCAAATGTTTGGAAAAAGATGATGTTCCACCTGGAAATTAAGACCGCCAACGTACCATGACAAAATACGATTGTTATGCGCAAAATTGGTAGTTGTATACAGCTGATGAATTGCCCAGGAGTTTTCAAGATTACCTCCTTCATCAGGCATAAAATAAGACGTACCTTCTACCACGTGCGCTGGCTGAAATACAATTGCCAGGATGAATCCTGCGACAAAATGCATTACGGTGAATCCAATCAGAATTTGCCACCAGGCAAAGGGAAGGACCAACACCGGAATAATAAAGATGTAGGTAACGTAAACAACTTTTGTAAA
Source organism: Cytophagales bacterium (assembly GCA_038229375.1). Taxonomy (GTDB): domain Bacteria; phylum Bacteroidota; class Bacteroidia; order Cytophagales; family Cyclobacteriaceae; genus ELB16-189. The sequence continues at coordinate 28,324 of JBBRON010000035.1, forward strand.
AATCAGGATTGACCACTCGATAGCGATATTAGCTTTCTGTTTTTTCACAAGTCCATCGCGTTGATACCGGACGAGTCTTCCAAAATCTTTTCCTACAACCCATACTATTGTCATTAATCCATAAAGAAACCAGGCATACAAATGCTGAAAACGATGAAATGATTTCCACGGAGAATCCGGGGACATACGCAATACACCCCTCGGACTAATGTCCTCATCTACTTCATAAATATTTGTATACGTGTGATGCAATACGTTGTGTTGAATTTTCCAGTTAAATGCATTGGCGCCTACACAATTTAGTGTATAACCAAGCATATCATTTATCCATGGTTTGGTGGAATAAGATCCATGATTGGCATCATGCATAATAGACAAGCCGATTCCTGCTGTTCCCAAACCCATCACGACACAAAGCAGGGCATAACCCCAAAAGGCAGTAACAACGCCACTGATACTTATCGCGTACGGTACAAAAAACAACGAAAGCATAAAGATCGTTTTTGTCACCATCTCCCAATTTGCATTGCGACTTATATTATTCGTCTTGAAGTAGCCATTGACACGCTGACTTAGAGTTGCATAAAATTCCGGTTGCTGCGTTCCAAATTTGATTGTCTTGCTCATGCATCGATATTTTGACCTGACATCCCTTTAGACCGGGCCTTTCGGGAAAGTTTCTTATTTAAATTTATCTCAAATATACCGTTTTCAGCCTTTATAACGGTTGTTAGGACCTGAATGTACTGACATTTTCATAAAATCCTGAATTACGGTTGAATTTGAAGGTCTGATTTAATTGTTTCAGAAACATATGTTTTTATACCATCGGCTGAAGAATAAATGAAAAACACCTCAAGCTCCGGATTGTTTTTTAAAACTTCAATTCCCTTGATGTGCCCCATGGACATAAATGCCGTTGCCCACGCATCTGCTGTTGAACAATCTGCCGCAAATACAGTTGCGCTTAATAATTCATGTTCTACCGGAAAACCGGAAACCGGATCAATTGTATGAGAATATATTTTTCCATCTACTTCACGATAGTTAAAATAATTACCTGAGGTTGTGAATCCTTTGTTCTTTAATGTAGCGTAGGCCTTAAATTTCTGTTCTATGTAATCCGACTTGGGATCAAGAATCCCTATTTCCCATGGTCGATCCTCTGCAAGGTTATTTCCCCACGCCACTCCTTCACCGCCCAACTCAATAAAAAAGTTTTCAATGGACTTCACCCTGAAGAAATCAGCAATCACATCGGCACCGTAACCCTGACCAATAGCACCAAAGTCAAGCTGAACCCGGGGATCATTTTTCCATATACTGTCTTTGTTAAAACTTATTTTTTCAAACCCAACAAAAGCTCTTACCGCCAATACCTCCGCAGTATCCGGTCGTACTATTTTTCTTGGCCCGAAACCCCAGGCGTTCACTAGCGGCATTACAGTAGGATCGTATGCCCCTTGCGATCCGGATACAACTTCCCGTGATTTCTTTAATGGAGGGAAAAAATAAGGCAGCTTAAAAATGAAGGCCCGCGTACCCCTATTGAACCTGGAAACTTCTGAGGCGGTATCATACGTGTTGATCGATTTATTTACTAACACCATCAATGAATCCACCGAGTTTTGAAAATTCCTTTGGCGTGGGTCAAAGTAGGTGATGTGATAAGTGGTCCCCATCGTCTTGCCTTCCAGCTTTATGGGATCGCCAACGCGGTGATTTCGGTAATACCATACTCCCACAACCGCCAAAAGCAGGACAAATGAGTATAATGCATTCTTTACCCGTGAATTCATTCGGGAAAATTACTCGGAAATGGGGATGTTCAAAATTCATGTCAAAACTGAAGTGAGTTCCAAAAATAATTTGAATGGCGGGTCAGGTGCAGTAGCTTTGAATATCCAACTGCCCCAATGCGCGAAGATTATTTAAAGCCCGACAATGGAAGTCTGAACGATGCCGAGAAAGATGTTGAGAAAGCTCTGCGCCCGCTCAGCTTTGAAGACTTTACCGGTCAGCAAAAGGTAGTAGATAATATAAAGATCTTTGTTCAGGCCGCCAGACAGCGCAGCGAATCACTTGATCACGTTCTGCTCCACGGCCCTCCAGGACTCGGCAAAACCACCCTTTCATTTATTATTGCTAACGAATTGGGTAGCAGCATTAAAATTACTTCCGGTCCTGTTCTTGATAAGCCAGGCGACCTTGCCGGACTCCTTACCAACCTTGAGACAAATGATGTTCTATTCATTGATGAGATTCACCGTTTGAATCCTGTTGTGGAAGAATACCTCTATTCTGCGATGGAAGATTACCGCATTGATATCATGCTCGATAGTGGACCCAATGCGAGATCAGTACAAATAAATTTAAACCCCTTCACCCTTATTGGCGCGACTACACGTGCCGGCCTGCTTACATCGCCTCTCCGGGCAAGATTTGGCATTACAGCACGATTGGAATATTACGACTCTGTGTTGCTTACCAAAATTGTAAAGCGTTCGGCTGAAATTTTAACAACACCAATCAATGAGGATGCTGCTTTTGAAATTGCCCGCCGAAGCAGGGGCACTCCCCGCATAGCAAATAATCTTTTGCGTCGTACCCGCGATTTTGCTCAGATCAAAGGCGATGGAAAAATTACAAAGTCTATTGCTCAAATGGCGTTGAAGGCGCTTGATGTTGATGAGAACGGTCTCGATGATATGGATAATAGGATTCTCACTACGATTATAGAGAAATTCAAAGGTGGACCTGTTGGACTTACTACCATTGCAACCGCCGTAGGTGAAGAAGCTGAGACCATCGAAGAAATGTACGAGCCATTCCTTATTCAGGAGGGCTACCTGAAACGAACGTCCAGGGGACGGGAAGCTACCGCCATCGCTTACAAACATTTAAAAATTGCGCTTCCAGCCTCCAGAGCCTCAGGTTTGTTCGACTAATATCCTCACGGGGAAATGAACAACATCAGTAACCATACGCAACTCATTAAGTCCATTGCGCATGAGCTTGGATTCAGTTTCTGTGGGATTTCCAAAGCTGAATTTCTTGAAGAGGAAGCTCCCAGGGTTGAAGAGTGGCTTAATCGGGGGTATCAGGGAAAAATGCAGTACCTGGAAAATCATTTTGAAAAACGCCTGGATCCCCGCCTCCTCGTGCCAGACTCGAGGTCGGTAGTAAGCCTAGTGTACAATTATTATCCCAAAAAAGAATTGGCTTCAGATTCTTCAATCGACAAATCATTGAAAATTGCTCGTTATGCCTATGGTGAAGATTATCACCTGGTTGTGAAAGACAAGCTAAAACAATTTCTTGGCCGCTTGCGCGAAACAGTAGGAGAAGTTAATGGCAGGGCCTTCGTCGATTCTGGTCCCGTTATGGAACGGGCATGGGCTGCTAAAAGTGGAGCAGGCTGGATTGGAAAAAATAGTCTTTTGCTCAATCGATCAATGGGCAGTTTCTTTTTTCTGGCTGAACTCATTCTCGACCTTGAGTTGGAATCAGATGGACCGATCAAAGATTATTGCGGCTCGTGTACCGCCTGCATGGATGCATGTCCTACAGATGCAATACCTCAACCGTATGTTGTAGATGGAAGTAAATGCATTTCCTATTTTACTATTGAATTAAAAGACGAGATTCCGCAAAGTGTAAAAGGAAAATTTGAAAACTGGATTTTCGGCTGCGACATCTGCCAGGAAGTGTGTCCCTGGAATCGTTTTGCTCAACCCACTATCGAACCACGATTCCAGCCCAGTAATGAGCTGCAAAGCATGAATAGTGCTGACTGGAAAGAAATCACGGAAGAAGTTTTTAATCGGGTGTTTAAGAATTCACCGCTCAAGCGAACTAAACTTTCAGGATTGAAACGGAACATTTCTTTTTTAACAGAATGAGGTCAGCAAGAACCACAAAGGGCAGAGCATAAATAGTATTGCCCATCCCCCGGCGACTTTATCCAATAAAAAAGCCCCACCCGGGGCTTCTGTTTAACCTTTTTTTCTGAATTTATGCTCCTACAAAGCAGCGATTTAATATCGCCTGATGTGCACCGAAATTAGCATAGCACCAATTTCTAAGTTCCTGAACCTCCTCGTTGATCAACATTTTGATCGCCTTCCGCAACTCTTTCTCAAAGAGTCTTGCGTCAAAACTCACTCGTGTGAGCACCTTTTTCGCATAATTAAGCATTGTCCAAAAAATTAAAGTACGTGGCTGTATCTGAGATACGTAATTTACAACGTTGAAAATAATAAATCAGTCTTTGAGTTAAAAGAAAATTTAAATTTGTCTCCGCAATTGATTGCCCTCAGATGAAAGTTGTCATAACGTCATTTTTATTCCTCTGTGTTGCCTGCATAAGCATCCCTGGCCTCGCCCAGAACATTCAAATTCAGCTCGGACCGGATGAAATCGGCGAAAATCAGGCCTGGACAATATCTGTTAACGTCACCACTGAACAGCTTAAAACCTATACTGCTTTTCCCGACATAGACGGCCTCAGAAAACGCGGCACAAGCACTCAATCTCAGACCAGTATCGTAAACGGACAGGTTAGTTCCTCCCAATCCGTTGTTATGACATACGTCCCTACCCGTCAGGGAATTTTTGTAGTACCGGCCTTTTCGATGAAGATAAACGACCAGGTCACCAATTCGCCTGGTAAAAAGCTTAGAGTAGGACCGCCCATTCAGGTGCAGGCAAGAGACCCCTTCGGTCGCGATCCATTTGGCGATTTCTTTGGCGGAAGAGAGGAAACTGAATTTGTCGACGTTAAAGAAGAGGCATTGCTGACACTGACCACCAGCAAGAATGACGTTTATGTTGGAGAGGGACTAACCGCCACTTTGTCATTTCTGGTTGCCGATAATAACCGGGCACCGATGCAGTTTTTTGAATTAGGCAGGCAACTTTCTGAAATCCTTAAAAAATTAAAACCTGCAAACTGCTGGGAAGAAAACTTCAATATTGAAAATATCGAAGGAGAGCCGATCAACATCAATGGCAAGGGTTATACGCAATACAAAATCTATCAGGCTGCTTTTTATCCGTTAAATAATGAACCGATTATCTTCCCAAGCGTAGGCCTGGAAATGATAAAATTTAAAGTAGCCAAGAATCCATCTTTCTTCGGACAGAACCGCCAGGAAGATTTCAAGATGTTTAATTCCAAGACAAAGACGGTACGAGTTAAAGACCTCCCACCCCATCCGTTGCAAAATTCTGTGGCTGTTGGTAATTACCAGCTGGATGAAAAAATATCTACGGAGCATCCTAAAGCTGGGCAAAGTATCGGCTATGAGTTTAATGTGTATGGAGAAGGAAACATCTCCGCCGTTGAACGACCGGAAATCGGCAAAGACAATAATTTCGATTTTTACGAACCCAATGTTCAACAGAATATCTCCCGTGAAAATGGACGGGTATCAGGAACGAAGTCATTCAAGTATTTTATCGTTCCAAAAGAACCGGGAGAGTATCCATTGGCGAAATACTTCCAATGGGTATTTTTTAATCCAACAAAGAAAAAATATGATACCCTTCAGTCGGCACTTGCTTTGAAAGTCGATGGCGAAAGTCAGCGCAACCAGGCCATCCAGAGCACTGACTTTGGATCATTTTATGATCGTGTCGATATTACAGATAATGACCTGCGCACAGCTTCTCATACAAGTTGGACCAAAATAGGAATGAATGCCCTTATCATTTTGTTGTTGGCTGCCTCAGTTTATCTTGCAGCAAGTTCAAGGTCAAAGACGTAGCGACTTAGTTGTCGTTCGAAAAGCAGAAAGAAATAATAACTTTGAACAATGAGTAACTCATACGGAACACTATTTAAAATAAGCACCTTTGGTGAATCGCATGGTCCTGCTATTGGAGTGGTAATCGATGGATGTCCTGCAGGACTGGATATTGACGAAACTTTTATACAGGCAGAACTTACCCGGAGAAGGCCAGGCCAATCCAAAATCACTACACAACGGAAAGAGGACGATACATTCAAAATTCTTTCGGGCGTTTTTGAAGGCAAATCAACCGGAGCACCTATTGCGATTGTTATTGATAATCAAGACCAACGTAGCAAAGATTATAGTCATCTTGAAAATACGTTTCGTCCATCTCATGCCGATTACACTTATCAGGAGAAATATGGAATTCGTGACCATCGAGGTGGCGGAAGAAGTTCCGCCAGAGAAACTGCCGCGCGCGTAGCCGCAGGAGCCGTGGCAAAATTATTACTGCTGGAACATAAAATAGAGATCTCCGCTTTCGTCTCTCAGGTAGGCGATGTAACTGCTCCTCATTATACAACACTGGACCTCCGCAAGACCGAAGATACTATCGTCCGTTGTCCTGATGCCTCCACAGCAGAAAAAATGATCGCCTTAATCGACCAGGTGCGGCTGGAAAGAGATACTATCGGGGGACTTGTTACTTGCGTTATAAAGAATTCGCCAGTTGGTTTAGGTGAACCAGTTTTTGACAAGCTTCACGCCGAATTAGGCAAAGCCATGTTGAGCATTAATGCTGTAAAAGGATTTGAATACGGCAGTGGATTTGATGGAATAAAACTACGGGGCTCGCAGCACAACGACGAGTTCGTAAATGAAGGAGGAAAGATCCGTACAAAGACTAACCACTCTGGTGGCGTTCAAGGAGGCATCAGCAATGGGGAAGATATCTATTTCAACGTAGCTTTTAAGCCTGTGGCTACAATCATGCAGGATCAGCAAAGCGTCGATAAAGATGGCAATGAAGTAGTTGTATCAGGTAAAGGCCGCCATGATCCATGTGTTGTACCGCGAGCTGTGCCTATAGTTGAATCGATGGCGGCATTGGTGATGGCTGATTTCTTATTGAGGGAGAAAGTTTCGAAAGTCTGAAAACAAACATCTTGAACATCCTGACATCGAATGTTTGGACGTATGAGTACGTTTAAAAATAGCGCTGCTAGCATAGTAGGTTACTCACGTTTGTCATAAGTGCGTCGCCTTGTTTAAACTAGCTGGAATTGATTCACATGCTGACCCTTCCCTGAGCTTCATCATCCTAACAATCATTCTTTGACGCTTTAGATTTCAAAATCCCGGAATCTGACCGCTAACTATGCTCTGCCTTCGTAGTGTTGTACCACCTCCCATTACATCTTTTTTCAGTTATATTGCAATTAGTGTTTATTAATCATCTAGCCTCATGGAAGTATCCACCACCCCTGCCAGGAAAAGTAAACTAACCCTATACATCATCATTGCCCTGGTGGTGGGTATTGCCGTGGGATTCACATTGAATAAAACCTACGTCCTCGAAGAAAACAAGAAACTGATCGAGCTCGATCTCGCCATCGAACAGGTAAAGACCGACATCCATCAGACAACGGATAGTGTTTCATTGGCTCAGTTTCTGTTGACAAAGAAATCCCTTGGGAAAGAACGCAATGCTGTGTTATCAGCACGCGATCATAAAACTGAGCCATTCTCAATGTTAGCGGATATTTTCCTGCGACTCATTAAGATGATCGTTGCGCCGCTGGTATTCACAACATTGGTAGTGGGTGTGGCAAAACTGGGAGATATAAAAGCCGTCGGTCGAATTGGTGGAAAAACCTTGCTCTGGTTTGTTGGTGCTTCACTGATGAGTCTTCTGTTGGGAATGATGTTAGTAAATTTCTTTGAACCGGGAATTGCGATGAAGCTTCCTCTGCCCGATCTCACGGACGAAACCGGCATTGTTAAAACTTCACTTTCTTTAAAAGAATTTTTATACCACGTATTTCCCGCCAGCGTAATTGACGCGATGGCGAAGAATGAAATTCTCCAGATTGTGGTCTTCTCTCTCTTCTTCGGGGTGGCAACCGCCGCTATTGGAGAGCAGGGAAAAATCGTAATCAAAGCAATGGATGCCATGGCTCATGTAATTTTAAAAGTGACCGGCTATGTAATGAACTTTGCCCCGCTTGCCGTGTTCGGCGCGATGACGGCTATTATCGCGAAACAGGGATTAATCATTCTAACAACCTATTCGATTTTCATTGGTGAGTTTTACTTTGGCTTAGCGATGCTGTGGGTTTTTCTGACATTCGCCGGTTATCTGGTCATTGGCAAGAGGATCATCAACATGGTCAAACGCATCAAGGACCCTATTCTTTTGGCGTTTAGCACCAGCAGCAGTGAGGCAGCATTTCCGAAGACAATGGAAGAGCTTGAGAAATTTGGCTGCAAGGATAAGATTGTAAGTTTTGTTTTGCCCCTTGGATATTCTTTCAATCTGGATGGAAGTATGATGTATATGACGTTCGCTTCTTTGTTCATCGCTCAATCCTATGGCATGCAGTTGCCCATCGCCACACAACTAAGTATGTTGCTGGTATTGATGCTTACCAGCAAAGGAATTGCCGGGGTGCCTCGCGCGTCACTGGTGGTAATTGCGGGCACATTGGCGACGTTCAATATTCCCGAAGCAGGACTTGCTTTACTATTGGGCATTGATCCCCTGTTGGATATGGGTCGCAGTGCCACGAATGTGGTTGGAAACAGCGTCGCAACCGTGGTGGTCAGCAAATGGGAGAATTCGCTGGAAGATCCCCTTCCGGACAGGGTTTCTTAAACTTCATAAAATGAGGGGCAGCATGAACCTTTAATCACTAAATTTGTTGCCTTTACAAATCTGCTGACCATGTTACAAGTTACCCCGAAAGCCGTTTCCGTATACCTGGAGTCAAATCCTAATCCAAATTCCTTAAAATTTGTGGTGAGTGAAATGCTCGTTCCTGAAGGAATGAGTTTCGATTTCCCTAATCAGGAAAGCACATCTCATGCTCCATTGGCTCAGGAATTATTCATGTATCCATTTGTAGACAGGGTTTTTTACATGAGCAATTTCGTCACGGTTACGAAAAAGGAAGATGTTGAGTGGATTGAAATTCAGTCTACCCTGCGTGATCATATTCAGAAATTTTTGGAATCCGGCAAGCTGATCCTTGATCAGAAGATTGATGATGATGCCCCGGTTGAAGAAGAAACAGAGACCATCAAAAAAATCAAGACTATTCTGGATGACTATATCAAACCTGCCGTCGAACAAGACGGCGGCGCCATCACCTATCATTCTTTTCAGGAAGGTATTGTGAAAGTCACCCTTCAGGGTTCTTGCAGTGGCTGCCCTTCGTCGACAATAACACTGAAAGCTGGTATTGAAAATCTTTTCAAACGCATGATGCCTGAGGAAGTCAAGGGTGTCGAGGCATTGGGATAACATCTTATACGCTTACTTTAGTAATCAATCCATAACTTTCTTTACACGCCGGGATAACAGATTACACCGTTCTTTATGGTGCAAACTGTATGAAAGCGTTACTACTTGTCTTATCAAGTATTTTTTTTGCGTCAGTTGCCATCTCTCAGCCAGAGCTGTCTCCATCAGGCGTAGAAAAAATAAAGATTCTCTCGTGGAACATTTATATGCTCCCGGGGCTTCTCGCACCCGGAAAAATTCCGAGAGCGGATGCAATTGGAAACCTCCTTGCCAATAGTGACTACGATGTCATCGTCTTCCAGGAAGCATTTCACAAAAGATCACGAAACACGTTAAGCCGGCTCCTCTCGCCGGCTTTTCCATTTCAGGAAGGGCCTGCCAACCAAAAATTATTCTCAGTAAAGACCAACAGCGGACTCTGGATCTTCAGCAAGTATCCCATAACTGAAATGCATTCCATTATTTATAACACCCGCCATGGGTGGGATGCGTTTTCAAGAAAGGGCGCTTTGTTGATTGAAATAAGCGTGAACGGCAGTCCACTTCAAATTATAGGAACTCATTTGCAAAATGCTGGCGTTGAATGGCGACGACAAAGTCAATGCGCTGAACTCTTTGACCGACTACTTAGAAAATATGAAAAGCCAGGCATACCTCAGATCGTCTGTGGTGATTTTAATATTGAAAAGTATGGTGAGCAGAAAAATTACGATCAGATGCTCCAGACCCTGGACGCCAGCGATGGTGAAGTAAGCAGTGATCGAAAATTCAGCTTCGATTGTGTTAGCAATGACTTGCAACCAGAGGGGAAACAGCAAAATCTCATCGATTATATCCTCGTTCGTCCGAACCAATCAATGATACGAACAAGTGACAGAAGAATTCAGGCACATCAAAAGCAATGGCATATAGCGCACAAGGACTTATCTGACCATTACTCAATAGAAACAGAAATCCACTACCAGGGACATGCAGGCTTTTATACCGTGTCTGCCCCTGGCAGCAGATAACATTTATTCTTCAATTCCGGCTTTATCGTCGGGTAAGCCTTTCAGATACTTATCAAGAAATTTGAGCATCCTTTGTGAGGTGGTAATATTGTTTTCCTTTTTCACAAATCCGTGACCTTCGTCGGGGAAAATCACATACTCAACCTCAACCCCATTTTTCTTTGCATTTGCTACAATCTCATCCGACTCAACCTGTAGGACGCGTGGATCATTGCTTCCCTGAAATACAATAAATGGTTTAGTGATCTTGTCAGTATGAAACAATGGTGATTTAGCATACAGCAATACGGAGTCTGCCGAGTTTGGGTCACCTAACTCATTATACAAAGCTTTACGATTCGCTTCCCACCACGTCGGAATGCTTCTCAACGTGCGTATCCAGTTCGTAACTCCAAAAAGATTAACGCCGACCTTGAAATCCTCTGGCGCGAAAGCAAGAGCGGCCATTACCATATAACCACCATAACTTCCCCCCATAATTCCAATCTTGTCTGTATCGATATACGGAAGAGTCGCCAGTAGTTTCTTTGACTCAACACAATCTCTCAAATCTTCATTACCATGCTTGCGGTCATCAGCTGCGTAAAAAGTCTTTCCATATCCTGAACTTCCACGATTATTTACAGCCAGAACAGCGTATCCGTGATTCACAAGATGCTGGATTACGGGTGAGTAATTAAGGCGTGTCTGACCGCCTGGGCCACCATGAATTGAAAGCAATGCGGGGACTTTTTCGCCTTCCTTTATATTTTTTGGCTTGTATAGCAGGGCCGGGATTTCCATTCCATCAAATGATTTAAAACGCACAACTTCTCCTGCGACTAGGTCATTTTGATCAATCTCTTTTGTCATCGTGCTGGTGAGCTGTTTTACGTTCTTCGTTTCGAAATTGTAAACAAACAAGTTGCTCGGGGATTTTGAGCTACTCACATAAAAAGACATAAGCTTTTCACTATCTGAAATGTTGACGCCAGTAACGTCTCCTTCCGGCAACCCAGCAACAGAAACAAGTTTTCCGTTGTTAGACTCATCATAGATCTTTATCTCTGTGCGAGCATCATTGTTGATTGCGACAACACGATACTTTCCATTTCGGGACAAATAAGCATACATGATGTCCCATGGAGCTTCTTCAACCTTTTTCTTTTCACCGGTTGCTATGTCATAACTGGAGAGATACCTAAACTCGCTGCCTTCGTCTGTTAAGTAAAACAATTTCTTTCCATCCAGGCTGAAGTACTGCGCGCTAAATTGTGCATCTCCGTCGTGTTTTGACAGCAATTGCAGCTTCCCGGTCTGGGTATCCAAAAGATACATATTACCATTGTTGGTGGTGATTGTCTCGCTAAGTGCAATGTATCGGTCGTCATTTGAAATGATATCTGGATTTAATCCCTTCTCATTTTTATAAAGTAAGGTCGAAGGATAGATATTCTTCTCACCACCAGTGACCTGAACATTATACAAATCAAAATATTTTTTATCGCGGCTATTGGATGCGTAGTACATCAGTTTTTTATTATAACTCCATCCAGCGAATTCTACTTTTGCTGTACTGTCCTTGATTAGATCAAGGGTAGATCCATCAGGATTTTGTATATAGATGTGATTTATTTCGTTTCCACCTTTGTCGCTGGTGTAAACCATGCGTTCATCACCGGGAAAATAAGACAAGGCAAAAACCGCATTGTCGGTGGACTTGGTTAAAGCCTTTTTCTCCCCTGTTTTAATGTCTATTTCCTCCGCATTAAAAATTCCGGTTTCCTTTCCGCTGATCAGAACTTTTGTTTCATCGGGCGAGAAGGCGCCACCGTTAATTTGGACAATATCCATAAACTGCTTGATGGTATATCGCTTGGCCGGCTTCTCCTCGGCGGGTTTGTTGCAAGACCATGCGAAACCTGCAACTACGATGGCGAATGTGATTCTGTAAAGAATAGATTTCATTGATTAAAGGGTTTAAAAATTAAAGGTATAAAAAATGAATGGAGGCAGTTAACGAATCCTCTTTTAAGCACGAAAAATGGTAATTTTGCCTCATATGATTCAAATTCAGTCTTTTACATTTAATGCCTTTCAGGAAAATACCTATGTGCTCTTTGACGAAACGGGGGAAGCCGTCATCATCGATCCCGGCTGCTATGAAAAATCTGAACAACATGAATTAAAAGACTTTGTCAATGCTGAAAAGCTTACGATAAAGTTTATACTGAATACCCATTGTCATATTGATCACGTCCTCGGAAATGCCTTTGTTAAACACCTTTATAAGGCACCCTTCTTAATTCACCCTATTGATCTCCGGGTTTTGAAAGCTGTTCCGGCATATGCCTCAAATTACGGCTTCCCACTTTACCAGGAAGTGCTGCCGGACGGTGATCTTACAGAAGGAGAAAAGGTAACTTTTGGTAACAGTGAACTAACGATTCTTTTTCTTCCGGGACATTCTCCAGGACATGTTGGGTTTTATAATTCCCCTCAGAAATTTCTGATTGGAGGAGACGTCTTGTTTTATCATTCCATCGGGCGCACCGACCTGCCAGGCGGCAACCTGGATACCCTTTTATCTAGCATCCACAAAAAACTCTTCACGCTACCAGATGAAGTTGTAGTTTATCCAGGACATGGCACTGCCACTACCTTAGGAGAAGAAAAAATAAACAACCCTTTCTGCGGCCTTACTGTCAAATGAAATTACTACGCCATTTACCAAATGCGCTCACGTGCGCAAATCTTCTATGCGGATGCATAGGGATCATTATTGCGATTCAGGATTCTACAATATACGCTGCGTGGTTTGTCTGGGCCGCTTGTGTGTTTGACTTCTTTGATGGATTTGCAGCGAGGGCACTGAAGGTAAATTCGCCAATAGGAAAGGAGCTTGATTCACTGGCCGACATGGTGAGTTTTGGCGTCCTTCCAGCTGTAGTGATGTACAAGATGATTGACATCATTTCGCCTAGCGCGGTTCTCCCCTTCACCGCGTTCAGCCTGGCAATCTTCTCCGCTTTGCGTTTGGCAAAATTCAATATCGATGAAAATCAAAAAGATTCTTTTATCGGATTGCCTACACCTGCCAATGCGCTTTTTATCACTTCTCTGGTTTTTCTGAAAGGACCATGGGATATGTTCATTTCATATGATTTGTTTCTGATCGCGATCACCGCGGTCTTTTCATTTCTGCTCGTTGCTCCCTGGGAGTTGTTTGCCTTGAAATTCAAAAATTTCTCCTGGGCCGATAATAAAGTGAGGTTTACATTTATCGGTGTTTCCGTATTACTATTGGCAATCTGGCAGGCGGCGGCCCTGCCTTTTGTTATACTATTGTATGTGCTGGTGTCGTTATTGACCCGCTGGATAAGAATCTGAGAATTTGAAGCGACTTCTGATCATATTGTTCTGCACAGGCCTCATCAGTGGACATGGGCAAACTGCCTCTGTACTTTCTTCGGGGAAATGGTACAGACTTTCCGTAGAGTTGGATGGCATTTATAAAATCGACTATAACCTGCTGAAGAAAATTGGTATCAATCCCGACGCAATAGATCCAAAGAATATCCGATTGTATTCGGGTATCAATGGAATGCTTCCTCAACCCAATAGTACGCCGCGCATAATTGATTTGAAAGAACTGTCTGTGTTCTTCAATGGCGGAGAAGATGGCAGTTTTAACAAAGAAGACTATCTCCTTTTCTTTGGCCAGGGGCCTGACTCCTACCAGCTGCTCCCTGCTAAATCTATCTTTCAGTACCATAATAATCTTTTTTCGGATAAGAACTATTACTTCATTACGGCAGACATTGGTCCCGGAAAAAGAATGGCGACAATTGAAAGCCTTGCTGGTACTTTTCCAACAGTGTCCGAATTTGATGATTTCTATTACTACGAATCAGAAAAAGTGAACGAACTCCATTCTGGTCGCGACTGGTTCGGTGAACTGTTTGATACCAAAACAGAAAACACGGTCAGATTTGAATTCTCTGGTGTGATCGAAGGCTCTTCCATTAAGCTTGTGTCCAATGTAATGGGACAATCGTTTGATGAATCATCGTTTCAGATTTTTATCAATGATGTCCAGATCGGTGAACAAAAAATACCGAAGATTTTTAATTCACAATATGCGGTGAAAGGCATTGAGAAAACGGACACACTGATCACAAATGCCACAGCCATAAATGCTTCATCGAGAACCAATCAGGATGTTAAATTAAAGTTCATAAAAGCCGCCTCTGGCAGATCGGTTGGCTATCTGGATTATTTACTGCTTCAAACAAAAAGACGATTGGCATTGTACAGTGATCAAACACTTTTTCATTCGTTGAAGAGCCTTGAACAACCCATCAGTCTTTTCAACATAGCGTCCATGCCCGTGGGAGGAATCGTGTGGGACGTAACGGATCCGTTTAATGCCTTCGTTCAGAAAACTTCAATCCAGAACGGAACAGCCTCATTTGGGGCCAATTCAGGCACTTTGAGGAAATATCTTGTCGCCTCAAATAATAGCTTCCCAACTCCTGTTGCAGAAGGAGCCGTACCAAATCAGGACCTTCATTCAATTTCCGCCATCGATCTGGTAATTGTAACCGCCCCTGAATTTCTATCAGAAGCACAACGCCTCGCCACATTTCGACAGTCGGCAGATGGTTTAAAAGTAGCAGTAGTTACAACCACACAAGTGTACAATGAATTTTCTGGCGGTAAACAAGACATAACCGCAATTCGGGATCTGGCATATTATCTTTATACAAAGAACACAGGAATAAAAAACTTACTCCTGTTCGGAAAGGGATCGTATGATTACAAGAATTATTTGTCCTACAACAAAAATTTTGTTCCGATCTATCAATCACGAAATTCACTAAGTCCGCTTGAAACGTATTCTTCCGATGATTACTATGGATTCCTTGAAACCAATGAGGGTAATTGGGGAGAAGACCCCATTGAAAACCATACCCTTGATATTGGGGTAGGTCGCCTGCCAGTAAAAAAAATTGCAGAGGCAACGATCGTTGTTGATAAGATTATTCAGTATCAAACTAAGAACTGGGGAGAATGGAGAAAGGAAATATTATTCATGGCAGATGACGGCGATTTCAATCTTCATCAGGATCAGGCTGATGAAATAGCAGAAAGTATCTTAGTAGATCATCCGGAATTTGATATTCGGAAGCTTTATCTCGATGCGTTTAAGCAGGTGAATAGCTCTATAGGTCAAGTGTCACCAGAAGCAACCACCGCACTGGTGAACAGTGTTCGTAAGGGTGTTGTCATAGTGAACTATACAGGACACGGGGGCGAAACGCAATTGATGCAGGAACGTGTGCTCGATCAGATTTCATTGGAACGGTGGGATACTAAACCTAACTACCCGATGCTTGTTACTGCCACTTGCGAATTTGGCAGAAATGATGATCCTGGACTAATCTCAGCTGCTGAACTTTCACTGATTAAGAAAAATGGAGGCGCCATCGGATTGTTAACCACCGCACGTCCTGTTGGCTCCAGCACGAACTTTCTCCTTAACAAAGCGTTTTATGAGGCTCTTTTTATAAAAGTCCAGAATCAATTCAGAGATCTTGGAGCAATTATGAAGGATACAAAAAACAATAGTATCGAAGGTGTGTCTAACCGCAACTTTTCATTGCTGGGTGATCCCTCCATGAAGCTAGCATTGCCATCGGCTGAGGTAAAAATCTCTGAAATCAGAAATCTAACCTCCGAATCTGACACAGTCAAAGCGTTATCCAAAATTAGGGTACGCGGCGCCGTTTATAGTAATGGCGTTCAGGATGCTAATTATTCAGGCATTCTCAAAGCAGCCTTTTATGATAAGCCAACAAACCAAAAAACAAGGGGCGACGAAAATGCCCCGTTCGATTTTCTGGGACGAGAAAATACGATCTTTCATGGACAAGCCATCATTCAAAATGGTGAATTTGAATTTGAGTTTACAGTTCCGTCTTCCATCGATCCGGCGGTCGGAGCAGGGAAATTGGGGCTTTACGCGTCGTCTTCCGAAAATCCGTATGACGCGACTGGTATGAGGACCGCTGCTAAAATTGGTTCAGCAGAAAAAAATCCAGGGTTCGACTCCAAAGGCCCCGATATTGAATTATTTATGGGGGATACTACCTTCATCAACGGCGGACTGGCGGGAAAAAGTAGTAGAATTGTGGCGATCCTCTCAGACAAAAATGGTATTAATGTGTCTGGTTTTACACCTCAAAACACGATAACTGCAATTTTGGACGATACACTTTCCCTGCCATTGAATCTGTATTACGAATCGGATGTCAACAATGCCGGCCGAGGTAAAGTCAAATATCCAATTGATAATCTCAAAGCGGGTGCACATATGCTAACTCTTAAAGCAACTGACACGTTCGGCAATGCGTCATCCTCAACAATCAGCTTTAGTGTTTCAGAACAAAATGGAATTCAGATCGAGAAATGGTTCAATTATCCAAATCCTGTCTCATCCACTACCACGTTTCGCTTCCAGCACAATCGTTCTGGCGAAGACCTCGAGGCCATGGTGACTGTCTATGATCCGCTGGGCCAACCGGTTGCTAATAGCACCTACCAGGTAAACGACAGCGCCTATCAGGTAGACCTTCCCACTTGGGATGCGACCTCGCCAAATGGGACAAAATTAGGGCCCGGCCTATATCTCCTCAAGCTTTCAGTTCGTTCTCTACTGGACGGTTCTAAAAATGACAAAATAACGAAGGTTATAATATCCAATTGATTATCTTTACCCCTTAGACGTTGATTATGAATAAGTTAGCTCTGGCTTTAATCACCTCATTTTCTCTTGGACATCTGCTGGTGCAGTCAAATAATGCTTTTGCACAAACAGTGGGCTCTTCCGGAACCTCCTTGCTTGGCCAGGACAGCACAAATAGGGTCATCACAACCGCCGTCCCTTTCCTCACCATCAGTCCTGACGCCAGGGCAGCCGGTATGGGAGACACGGGGGTAGCTACTTCGGCAGACGTTAACTCAGCCCACTGGAATTCAGCCAAACTGGCTTTTATTGATAAGGGTTATGGGGTATCAGCTTCCTATACCCCGTGGCTTGGGAAGATCATCAACGACATGTATGTATTTTATCTGTCAGGATTCTACAAGATAAACCGCGTGCAGACAGTTGCCGCCTCAATGAAATATTTTAACCTGGGTGAAGTTCAATTCAATCAGGGGCCCGATCCAGCAGATCTTTTGGGAAGATATAATCCACGTGAATTTGCCTTTGATGTTACCTATTCACGCCTATTAACCGAGCATATGAGTATCGGAGGAGCGTTGCGTTATATTCACTCCAATCTTACCGGTTATTTATCTACCAATTCTTTTGATGCCCGACCTGCCAATTCTGTAGCGGTGGATTTTGGTTTTTATTATACCAAGCCAATGGTTTGGAAGAATTCAAATCTTGCGTTCGGCGCAACCATTACTAACCTTGGTGGAAAGATTTCTTATTCGGACGCAAACAATACCGATTTTCTTCCTACGAACCTTCGGATTGGAACGGCCTATAAGATGGAACTCGATCCATTAAACAGTTTCACCTTCGCATTGGACTTTAATAAATTAATGGTACCAAGCCCGGCTCCTGGAAGTAAAACGAAAACTATGCTAAGTGGTGTTCTTGGGTCATTCTCTGACGCTAAGGGTGGTTTCTCCGAAGAGATCCGCGAGATCACTACTTCATTCGGTACGGAGTACTGGTACAACAATACCTTTGCCGCTCGTCTTGGTTATTTCTATGAAGCAAGAGACAAGGGGAACCGTCAATACCTTACAGCTGGCGTGGGGCTCCGTTATAACAAATTAGGACTCGACGTCGCGTACCTTGTTCCCACGAATGGACGTGAAAATGCTCTTGCTGAGACATTGCGTTTCACGATAATGATGCTGTTTGAAAAAAAGGTTAAAGAAGACGAATCCGTTGCTAATTGATGATTTCTCTGGACAGGACCCAGGCTCCGCCCTTTCGTCTTTCTTCTGATTACTCACTCACCCGACCGGAGGTTATTGAACTCTCTGACGGAGTTGAGCTGTTTGCTTTCCGCGAACTCGACCAGGAGGTTGTTAAGATTGAACTGATTTTCGAAGCTGGTAAATGGTACGAGCCCAAATTGGGCGTAAGTCATTTTACTTCTCAAATGCTCTCAAAAGGAACGGAAACAAAGAATTCGTTTCAAATTGCAGAAGCTATTGATAGCCTTGGGGGGCACTTGGAGATAAATCAGGGATTTGATGTTGTCACTATTTCGTTGTTCTCTCTTCGGAAAAATATCCTATCGGCCCTGAGCATTGTAATAGATCTTCTACAGAACCCCACTTTTGATGAGGGGGAATTGCGGTTGATGAAAGATATCTTTTTACAAAACCTCAGAGTAAACAACGAGAAAACCAGCGTTGTTGCTTCTAAGGATATTCGCAAGGACATCTTTGGAAAGGACCATCCCTATGGCAGTTCTGTTGAAGAGGACGATGTAAAAAAAATCGAACGTAAGGATCTAAGAACGTTCTTTAGAAATCGGTTTTCGCTTCACTCTGCTTTTCTCATCGGCAAGTTAACAGATGAAGAAGTAAAACAGGTAGTTAATCTTATTCCAAAGACTTTACTTCAAAGCAATGAGCGCAGTAAGTTCGAACGTTTGCCCGGCACCTTGCCTTTGATTGCAAAACCTTCAAGCGTTCAAGCTTCCATTCGTTTAGGGAAAAAATGCATAACCAAAAGCGAAAGCAAGCAGTATTTCGACGCAATCATGTTTAATCATATTCTTGGCGGGTTCTTTGGTTCCCGTCTTATGAAAAACATCCGTGAGGAAAAGGGATTGACCTATGGAATTTATTCTTCTATGAATCATTTTCTGCGCGACAGTTTTTGGGTGATTGGGGCTGAGGTTAATAAGGAGAATGCAGGCAAGGCGATTACGGAAATCAAACGGGAGATAAGAATACTTCAGGATGAATTGGTGCCGGAGCAAGAATTGGAAATCGCGAAGAACTATTATATCGGAAGCTGGCAATCAGAAAACTCAACTCTATTTTCTGTTGCAGAAAAAATCAAGAACAATCATCTTTCCGGCCTTCCTGAAAATTACTACAATACCCTTCTAGAACACATTCAGAAAATAACACCAGCCCAGGTGCAGTCGGCTGCTTCATTATTTGGGAGCTTAGATTTGCATGAAGTGCAGGTCGGATAAACAAAAGAATCAAGAATCGAGAAATGAGACAGAGAACTCAAATCGAGTTAGTCGCTTGTCATTGACTTAAATCTTCTGAAATTAAATTGCAGCTGAGCTAATATCGGAACCGGATTTCCATTAAGGCATCCGGCAAAAAAAAAGCCTTCGTATTACTACGAAGGCTTGATTATAAAGTCAGGCAACGACTTACTCTCCCGGATATTACTCCAGTACCATCAGCGCGGGTGGTCTTAACGACTCTGTTCGGAATGGGAAGAGGTGGTCCC
>JBBRON010000036.1:0-41577 GCA_038229375.1 Cytophagales bacterium
GTTTCTCGTCTCTTCATTGAACCAGCGCAGACTTAGCTTTATAGTTGCTGAGGTTGGTATCATGGTGTTGTTGGTGAACCGAAGCGGGAACACCAACAATGGATAATGGATAGGACGGGAACACCAACAATGGATAGGACGGGAACAACAACGATAGATAGTTTCACGGTGTTGTTGGTGACCCGAAGCGGGAACAACAACAATGGATAATGGATAGGACGGGAACAACAACGATAGATAGTTTCACGGTGTTGTTGGTGACCCGAAGCGGGAACACCAACAATGGATAGTTGGTGACCCGAGGCGGGAACACCAACAATGAACAGATAGAACGGGAACACCAACAATGGAAAGGGGACGGGAACACCAACAACGGATAGTCTTTTGCGAAGACCTTGATAAATCAAGAAACGATCCGAGGGAATAAACAAAATGTTGCGCTCTTCCAACTTACCTTCACCTTGGAACGCCGAAACAGTGGGCGTACGCTGTTTATAATAATATGTGGACTTGAATCCCCCTACTTTTTGGTACCCGGTTGATAAATGGTATAATTGGATTCTACTTTTGCTTTCCTTACTATTTGTGCTACATCTTCAAGTAGTTTTTTGGAATCGTAGATGATACCATCTTTAATTGTATACTTAATTCCTCCAACCCTAACGACCTTATCATCCTCTTCTCTAACTTTAACAGCGCCTATCCCGTACAGTACCTTCAAATTTTCCAAGGGATTTTCATCGACCAAAATCATGTCTGCTAGCTTCCCTACTTCAATAGACCCAATTTTTTTATCCAAGCCAAGTGCTTCCGCTCCTTTCAAAGTAGCAGCACGTATAACTTCAAGAGGATGAAAACCAGCTTCGCGTAAGAGTTCCATTTCACGGATGTAGCTAAAACCATAGAGGTTGAAGGTATACCCACAATCCGAACCAATTGTTACTCTGCCCCCTCTGTTCTTGTACTCATTTACAAATTGCATCCAAAGTCTGTAATTTTCCTTCCAGGCAATTTCCTGTTCAGTACCCCAATTGTGGTAGTACGCACCGTGGTTAATGCGACTAGGTTGGTAAAATTCCCAGAGAGATGGTAGTGTATAGGTCTGGTGCCATTCTAAAGTTGAATATTTCATTACATCGCGAGTGGCCTCATATGCAACAAAGGTCGGATCAAGAGTAAAGTCAAATGATAGTAGCTTTTCAATTACCTCGTTGTACCTTTCCGAACCAGGTTGAGCGCCTTGCTTCCAAAGTTTTCCGGCCTCCTCAAACCTGTTCTGCTCATTAGCATAGTTATAATTAAGTGGAAAGTTCTGAATGGTTTTGTCAGTCATCAAAGCTTCAGGCAGCCCATACCAGTGCTCCATAGTGGTGAGACCCATTTCAGCAGTTTGAAGAACATTCAACCATGCTACATCCATTTGAGCATGGTGACAAGCAGATCTCAATCCTAATTTCTTGTTTTCATCCAGTGCGGCCCTCATAATATCAGGCCGTGCACCAAAAAATTTAATCCCATCCGCCCCCATTTTAGCATTCCTCCTAACCCATGCTATGGCTTCTTCAGGGGTTGAAATGGGCTTTGTAGTACCTTGACCAAAAACAGTATAAGCCATAATTCTAGGGGCCGTTATTGTGTTTTTTTCACTTTTATTTTTATGTTCAAGGGTCCAGTCCAGGCCATTAAGGCAATACGGGTCCCTAATGGTGGTTTCACCATGAGCCATCCATAATTTGAATACATACTCAGATGGGATACCCGGATATTGTCCTCCAATATGCCCATGCAAGTCAATAAATCCTGGTAAAAGATACATGCCTTCGGCATTAAGCTCCTTTGCCCCCGGTTTTGCTAAAGGTCTCTTCTCAGGTTTGATTGGGGCACCTGCTGAACCAACTACTTCAATTTGAGTAATCACGTTTTTCTCAACCACGACATCTACCGGTCCAATTGGTGGCGCCCCTGTTCCATTTATCAATGTGACACCTCTTATAATAAGTTGGTCAAAAGGACCCTCCCCTTCATTTCTGACCGGTGCATTTTCTTTTCGAGGAGAATCCTGGCATAGAGCGATATTGGGTAAGGAAAAAAAAGCTATGGATAAAACAAATAGGGATTTGATATTTGTTGACATCCAGCTTTTGATAAAAATCATAGCTGATATCGAAAGAAGAGCCAACACCAGCCTGTTACCTTCCTCGAAAAAGAAAATTTCGCATTTCATACTTAGTCAGTTAGCTATTAATATTTTCAATAACAATCAGATCGAATATAATCAGTGAGCCAATTATTCTAAATCACTTTGGAAAATTAAAAATCAGGACATCCAAAACACAATAATCATTGATCTTATGAATGTATTTTCTTACGACGATTCCATGGATTGTGACAAAACCTTTTTAGATTACTTTCTCCTCATCGAAATTCGTTTTTTCGAAATTCTATTTAAACTTTGAAGGAGTCATACCTGTAATATTTTTGAAGTGACGGTAGCCGGGATTCTAGTGATAAATTAAATATACAATATCCTATTACCTTTTAGATGCAATTCGTCGGTTTTTTATTAAAAATGGGTCATTTTGATTATTCCGGTGAAAGTTTGGCTTGATTGATTTTTTCAAGAAACCTGCTCATGCCAAGAAAGAATACTTTATATCCTAGCATACAGGCTTGTCTTCCCTAAGGCACAGGCAAGATAACTTTTACCGCATCCTGTTGCGCCCGTAATCAATACATTTTCGGCACTTTTATAATCTTTATCAGAATTATAGTCAGATGCAAATATTTTATATATTTATTTGTATTTAAATTTAACTACCATAAACCCTTAGATCTATGAAGAAATTATTACTACTGTGCTTCTCGTTCGTTTTTGTGCTCAGTGCCTGGGCGCAAGAACGGGAGGTTTCAGGTAAAGTGACGTCCGCAGAAGATGCGTCCACTTTGCCTGGTGTGAACGTAGTACTGAAAGGTACTACAAACGGAACAGTTACCGATACTGACGGTAACTACAAACTAAATGTCCCTGCGGCAGGTGGCACTCTGGTGTTTTCTTTTATTGGCCTTCAGACTTCTGAAGTTGTTATTGGAAATCGCTCAACAATTGATGTTGGACTCGGTCTTGACATTCAGCAATTGACTGAAGTGGTGGTAACAGGAACTGGTGTGGCAACTGAGAAAAGAAAGCTCGCCATTGCGGTTGAATCAGTAAACGCAGATAAACTTCCTGCCACACCAACAGCATCTATTGATCAGGCCTTGATTGGCAAGATTGCAGGTGCTCAAATTTCTTCGGTGAGTGGAACACCTGGAGCGCAAGTTCAAATATTATTGCGCGGTGTCAATACCCTCCAGCGAGGAACCGCCCCGATGATTTTAGTGGACGGAGTACAATTGTTTAACACTTCTTTGAATACCCTTGACCTGTCTTCGGTTGAAAGGGTAGAGGTTATTCAAGGCGCTGCTGCTGCAACAATCTATGGAGCACAAGGTGCTAATGGTGTTATTCAAGTATTTACTAAAAGAGGTAAGGCTGGTCAGATGAACATTGATTTTTCCACCAGCTATGCAGTAAATGATTATTTGAACATAGGTAATGTAAGCAAGGGCAAATTACATGCATTTGGCACAGATGCTGCCGGAAATGTGGTTGACCCTAACGGAGTACCTCTTACATTAGATCCTGCTACGCTTCAATATAGCGGTAGCATTGTTTACAATGCATTGGATCCTCAAAGTCAAGCTAATAAGCCTTATGTTGGAAATTTTAAATACTACGATCACTTCAACCAATTTTTTCAATCAGCCGGCACGGCCAATAATTCAATAAGGATTTCTGGTGGAACTGATAAAATTGACTTCGCTTTTTCAGTATCAAATAATCATCAAGGAAGTAATATTAAGAACGGAGGGTATTATGATAGAAGTAACTTCACTTCAAATATTGGAGCCGAACTTTTCAAAGGCTTTAAGTTGCGTTCAATCACCCAATTGGCGGTAACTAATAACACCACCAACTCATACATTTATGGTATGTTTAACTCACGTCCTTTTGTTGATTTTGATTTGAAAACGCCCGAAGGTGACTATGGTTCAAACTTTGGAAGTGCAGCAGGTGTAAATGGGTTCAACCCAAATTTTTATACTCAATACACGGACAATACAGCTAAGACGTTAGATGTAATTCAGAATTTTATTGCAACTTATAAATTCTCTAAATTTGTTGAACTGGACTCTCGATTTGGTATTAACCATCAGCGATCAGAGACAGTTTTCAGTGTAAAGAATCAGGGGGCCAATGCAAATGTTGCTGGCGGGGGCTATGGCTATTATTGGGGTGGTAACTTTGTAGATGACTATACCGGCGAGATAGACCGGTATGCTAGCCAAAGTACCTTTTTGAACTGGCTTTCTAAGGCTACCGTTACCTTTGATTTTGCTAAAGATTTCAATATTAATTTGCCCATTAAGTCTACCACACAAGCAGCCTTTGATTATCGTAGTAATACCATTAATAACCACACCAGTTATGCCCAAAATTTGCCTGTAGATGCCCCTTTTACGGATGCAAGTGCACAAAATTTTAGAGTTGTTCAAGGTGTCAATGCGAGTGATGGTAGTTACCAGACTGGTAAAACGCCTTTCGTTACTTACGGTTATTTGGTAAATCAACGGTTTGACTACAAAGATTTTGCTGGAATATCCGGTGGATTCCGTAGTGATTTCTCTTCTGCATTTGGAAAGGGTTCACTGCCTTTTACATTCCCTCGTGGAGATGCCTATTTCCGTGTTTCTGGTCTTGATTTCTGGGATAATAGCGGAATATCAAAAGTATTACTGGAATTTAAGGTGAGAGCAGCCTACGGTCAAGCAGGTATTCAGCCCTTTGCATTTGACCGATATGTTACATTAAACCCTAGTGTTCTAGGCGGAACAAATGGTTTTAAAATCCCTACAGGTTCAAAAAACCCAGCTCTTAACGTAGAAGTATCTTCGGAGATAGAAATAGGAACTGACCTTGTCTTTAATGTGCTTGACAATACACCTTGGGCAAACAATATTGCCTTATCGGCTACTTATTGGGATCGTACCTCGGACAAGGTTATTTATGGTGTAGATTTAGCACCTTCAGCTGGTGTTGGCACAATAAAGACAAATGCCTTTGGTCTCGCATCCAATGGACTTCAAATATCTTTAAGCACGCAGCTTTATCATAGCAGTAACTTGACATGGGATTTTACCGCTAACTTCAGCAAGCAAACTTCTTCGATTTCATCTGTGCAGGGAAACGGTCAGATCGTTGTGACTTCTTCTGCGGGCAGTACTAATTATGTATTGAAGGCTGGCGAGAAAATAGGGCAGTTAAATGGCTTTTTGGGCTTACACAGTGTGGGGCAAATTGACCCAACCACGGGAGCACCCTACATCGATCCTGCACAGCAACCCAATTATTCAGTTGCAAGCAATGGCTGGGTTGTAGATAGCAATACCAAACAACCTTATTTCACACCAAAGTCATACAGCTTTGGTGATCCTAACCCAAATTTCAATATGTCGTTCATCAACTCATTTAACTACAAGGGTTTCTTGAATGTTGGATTTCAGTTTGACTGGGTAAGCGGAAGCCACCTTTATAATCAGACTAAGGAGTGGTTGTATAGAGATGGTATTTCAAGTGATTATAATAATCCCATTGCCATCAATGGTGAAACGGGCGCTTGGACAGCCTTCTACCGCGGTGTGTATGCGCAGGTGCAAAGAAACGGAACTAAGAATTATTTTTATGAGGATGCTTCGTTCGTCCGCTTGCGTAACGTAAATGTTTCTCTGGACCTTGCTAAAGTGTTTAAACTTCCAGCCTTTAAGAAACTTCAGTTGGTATTGACTGGCCGTAACCTTTGGACGGGTACTAGCTATACTGGTTTTGATCCTGAGATTAGTTCAGGGACATTGAATTCAGCATTCGATCGTGGTACCGACCATAATACGCTGCCTAATTTGAGGTCTTATCAAGTTGGTTTGAACATTGGATTTTAATTTAAACTATTGAAAGATTATGAAACTAAAGATATTTATTTTGACCATCATGCTAACGGGGGCTTTTACGGCATGTAAAGACCAGTTAGACGTAAAGAATGAGGTAGAACCTACATTTGCGACACTTACTACCGAGAAAGGGATGATTGGCTTTGCTCAATCAGGTGTTTACATTAATGGTTTTAAGGATTTGAAATTCACGGATGGGGTAGTGGGTGCCTTTTATGGAAGTGGATGGTTTGATCTAATGGCTGACAATATTGGAGTAGAGGCGGCTAACGTGAATATGAACCAGATTGGTTGTCCGGAATCAGTAAAATTGGATAACAATACGGTAGTTCTAAATCCAAACTCCCCCAAACATCAGCCTGCCTTTTTAAGACAAACAAACTTAAATTCAAATGCGGGCCAAAACCCATTTTTCTATGAGTGGGGTTATATGTATTCGCTCAACCATTCTTGTAATCTGCTGTTAGAATTGGGTAAGGCTGTAAAATTTACTGGAGATGCAGCTACTAAACTATCGCTTCTTAATGCATGGGCTTATTGGTGGAAGGGCTTTGCCTATTCTAGGATTGGGTCTGTATATTATGCGGGCTTAATAGTAGACAGTTCTGAAAAGACAAATGGCGATTACAAAACAAGCGCTGAAATTTTAACCGAAGCAGAAACTAACTTTGCAAAATGTGAAGCTATACTAGGGTCTATTGCTACAAATGCCGACTATAATGATTTCCTTGGCAAGCTAATCCCTGATATCTTCCAAGTGGGTAACGGAGGGGTGTTGACCCCCAGCATGTGGATACGCAATATCAATACCATGAGGGCTAGAAATATCCTTGCCAATACGCGCGTTGACGCAATGACTTCTGCACAGTGGGACCAAATCATAACCTTAACTGGTAATGGAATCAAGCCTACAGATTTTGTATTTACAGCTCGCTCCAATGGGACTGGTGATTTTATGTCACCATTAAATGGAGCTTTGTCGGCAAAATGTACTGGTAACCCTACCACTACTGCCACTTATAAGATTGGTGAAAGGCTGGTTCAATCATTTCAGGCAGGAGATAAGCGGAAGGACAATAACTTTTCCATTGTTCCAACATGGCTTGGAAACAGCGACCGCGGCAATGTTTTCAATACTCGTTATCAGTTGCTTGATGGCGGTGCCGGAATGAATGGAGTAATTGTGTATAGTAACCGTACACCAGGTGCTTATGAGCTGTATATGGCTGGTTCCTATGAAGAAAATGAATTGTTGAAAGCAGAGGCCAATATTTATAAAAACAATATTGCTGCCGGAACGGCGATCATTAATACTGTGAGGAATTTTCAAGGCGCTGGTTTGGCTGATATTGTGCCAGGCACTAAGGCAGCCGCTGTAACGCAACTTAGAAGCGAGAGAAGGGTGGCTCTTCTTTTCAGAGGCGGAATTTCTTGGTTTGATGCAAGACGTTACGGTGTAATTGATCCACTGGCTAGCGGTGGGGGCGTAACAGGTGCTATTGTTGTTGATAATACGGGTACTGTGAATACAAATGCTAGCATCGATTATCAATACCTAGACTATTGGGATGTGCCTGATAATGAACTAGTGTATAACAAGCCTTCGGCTGGTAGTGCTCCTATAAAGAACCCTAAAAATTAGTATGACGTTTATTTATTTGAAAATGGCTGCCAGAAATGGCAGCCATTTTTTTGGTGCATCAGGCATGTTTACTAGCTAAGGGGGTACAAGTCCTGAATGAGCGTTGTGCAACACTTTGTTATGCACACCCGACCATTTCTTAGTGGAGTCAAGCCCAAAGAATGTGTACAGGTAATGGGATTCACCCTTGGGTAATAGAGCCGAAGATTGATTGGTTACGGGTTCTGACAAACGCAATTTTTGAGGCATCGCCGAACTGGCACACAACAGCATAGCAACTATCAACAAGCAAGATTTCAGATACATGAGATATGTGATTTCATCTCTTACGGAAGCGATGTGTAATGACCATGAATACACAACCATTTGTTATTTTCTTTCACAAATATCCGAGTGGATTTTCCCTGACTGGAAAAAGGAGCTCCCCTTGATAGTCCTGCATCGGCCCAGTAGTAGACAATCCACGCCACACTCCCCTTGATGGTAATACGGGGATCAATCATTTCAGTGTGTACATTGCTGGAGCGCTCCATCCAATTTTTTATGCCAGCAACTTCCTTTTTCTTTCCAACTAAGAGCGTTGAATCATTTTCTCCAAACTGTGTAAAATCAGGATGCACATGAAGAGCATAGCGGTCGAGTTCATGTTTTTCAAGCGCGTCCCACATGTCGGTGAGGACTGCTTTAATGGCGGCCTCGTCTTCTGTTGCATTAATGGATTCTGTTTCTGGCTTTGGCTTACTGCAGCTCGTAAATAAGAAGATAATCAGCAAAAACAAATTGAACTTAGTTGGCATGGTTTCGTGAATTAAGTTTAAAGATAGGAGTTTGGATATAGCTTAGTAAATACATTATTCTGGGATGACGCGCTACCGTCTTAAGTCAATACACTGTCTTATACGCTGTCTTCAATATCTTTTGAAACCGGGGCAGCTTGCGCAGCTTTTCATAAAAGGGGTCAACTTTTTGTAGCTCAACAGAAATATTAGCATTGTCCGCAGCGGGGATGGTAAGCAGGTATTCAATCTTGTCCCAGCACTCATCATACTGTCCACAAATCATATAAATTTTAGCGAGCATAAATTCATTCATTGGTCCATCTTGGAATGTGTCCTTCGAAACCGGCATCAATAGATCTTTCACAATCACGGGAGTATGCATAAGCCAAGCCTAGTCCTCTCAACAAATAATAGTCAGTAGGAGACTTTCTTGATTTCTTTGAAAGTGACTCGACTGCCTGCAGTGCATATTTCTTTGATGAAGTAACGTCAATCATTAAATAGTAAAGTTCTGAATACTGCAACTCCCTCGGGAAGTGAGCCATCGAAACATCACCTCACGCTGCCACCTCCGGGTAGTCCACGATATTCTTCTCATAAAAAAGCCGCAAGAAAATCATGACCAGATTGCTGCTTTCAGCCTTCTTATTTTTGTCAAAAAATTTCTCGATATCCTGAAATCCTTCCAACGATTTGAAGTCATCCTCCGTCAAGTTCTTAAAGCCCATGGACCAATTCTTAAAAATCCGGTCTTTCGATTCGCCCTCAATCACTCTGATCACACGCTTGTGCCGCAGGTCTTTATAGATATTCGAATAGACTCGCTCGACGTCAGTCATTTCACCTTCGAGGGCCTGAATGAATCTTCCATTGGAATATATCAACATGCCCGTGATGCCATGGGTTTTATTGTATGCCCTGGACTGCTTTAGCAAGTCAATCAGTGCAGCGCCTGAGAAGGGCTCGACTGCATAACTGGTGTAGACCAAGTGAAACATGACATACAATATAGTGATTTTTGACGGATGGTTCCCCGCACCATGTCAAACCCGATCTCCCCACCACCAAATCAAAGCCGCAACCCAGGTTATGATCACGAGTGTGATCGAATAAAAATAAGTTCCACACCAAATGTATACATCTGAAGGCCGTCATTTACTTCTGATAGGGTAACTATTATTACGAGGCCAATCATAGCCCTTCTGCTTCCTTGTCTGATAGAGGTTTGCAGAAGTATGTAGCTTCCGATGCCAACAGACATGATGGCTGAGGCATAGGTTCCAAGAAGTGCAAATCACTTTACATTAGGCATTTTTGTTCAACAACTTACAGCCCAGAAAACGAATCTGAAATATAGCGATCAGACGGGTACAGTATATGACGGCCCGATTGCAATATTTACTAATCCTTCAATTGGTGGGCTTGGAAGTATTGGCTCCTCCTATCTGAATTATTTCTGTGAGCTTAGGATTGACTACAGCGTATTTCATCAGGCAGAAGCTCTTTTTATCCCAATAGGGATAAGTATCTTAGTTGGTTATCGGTTTGCTAAGAGAAAATAATTTCGAGATTGCTCGACCGACCGAAGAATCAATTGTCATTAGGTTTAACTCTCAATTTTAGTTTTTCATAGATAATTGATCCATCATCTAATAGCCCTTCCGCTTCAATGATGTAATCACCTAGGTCATCAGAAGTTGTGAATGATATAGCGGCTTCCCCAATTTCGTTAATTAATATGGCTGGATTCCAATATAGAGTTGGCCGGAGATCGGGCCGCCTTTCAGAAGAATGCGAAACCTTATTTGCTGAATAGTTTATAGCTTCAGATACTCCTGAAATTAATATAGTATTTGTGGAAGGAACTTTTTCCCTGAACCCCGGAATTTTTGTTTCTACAAGAATAATTCCGTTGCTTCCAATAGAGCCTAACGTCCTTCGATTCTCAACCTTCCAAATCAATTTAATTTTGTCAATATCATTTGGTTTTAAATTCAAAAAGAATTCAGCATCATTGGTCATGATGCCATCAATGCTATAAATGGGGCTTTGTTTTGCGACAACAGGGGCAGATTTGCCCCATTCTTCTAGCAACATTCGCACAGCAGGTCTTCCGTTATACCTTTTAATCAAAACTTTTGGAAGAATTTCGACAATCAGCTCCTCCATGCTATTGAAGACTTTGTACTCAGAAAGTTGATACTCCGCATTTACCCCAAGGGTCTCTTCCTCCAGTAATTTGTGAGGCTCTAAGGGAGTGTTGGCAAGTTGACTTTTTTTGACTTCGAAGTATTTGTAGGAAAGATCGCTAGCTCTTTTTATTTTAAGATAGTTAGAATATGGATCAGGGTTTTCTATGAGCTTTACAGAAACGCCTTTCATCGGAAAATTGTCTTTTTCAAATTGCAACGAAACTTGCGGCAACTCTGATTCTAAATAGTCTGCTTTGTAGAAGACTTTTTCTACCTGTGATATTTCTCCGCTTACCTTTAGCAAAAATCGACCGCTATCTTGCACATAAGCATTTTGAATAAAGGAAGTTTTTTGAAAATAGAAAGTAAGAAAGGAAAGATCTTTGAGAGGAGTCCCTGAAATTTTGTTGGTAGCCTTTCCGGGAATTTGCAAAGTTTCGCCAATGGGTAGAAATGGTCTTGGATAGACCTCTTTCAATAGATTTTTCCAATTGTTATTGGAAGTTTGAGAAATTAGAAATCGATCTAAGCTCTCTTTAGAGTCTGTCTCGATATGCCTTTCTGGTCGGTAGGAATTTCTCGGTAAGTCGCTATGGAGCAAAAGTTCATCAACAATATTTTTTTGATGCTCATTTCTCTTAAATAGAGAATCTTGGTAAATGCGTAATGTTAAAACTCCTTTTAATTTATTGAATGGGGTCGGAATCTTTATTTTAAGATTTACTCGACTTCTAGTCCTGGCCTCGGTTGAGCAATGGATAAAATTTAATTTAGCAGGGTGCGAGTATATTAATCGAGTTGCTAACAAGTTGCTTTTTGAGTCAATCAGAATAATTTCAGATAGCCCGAGCGGAATTTCATTGGTCGGTATTTTTATGGAAGAAGGGAATAGGTTATTCACGGATAGAGAATAGAAAATCTTTCCCCTATTGGTTGCCACTAGTGTAAGATATTCGTTTTGAAAATTTGACTGAGCTGGCACTTTTATTTCAATAGCTAGTTTTTCGGGATCGCTATGGTTGATTCTCATGGCCAGCCCATCTAACTCTGCTTTCGGGACTGGAATAAATTCTTTTTCGTAAGGAGCAGAAAAAACCACTTGATAGCGGGAAGAATCTTTGGGCTCAAGAATGAATTCTCCTAACCCAAATTTATTAGTGACAAATTCCGTTATCTTGATCTTATCTTGATCAAGAACCACTCCTGCGAGTATTTGCGGTGGAGATACCTCTACCACTAAGTGATTACTTACCATGGCTATTAGATGACCTCCTTCTGGGAAAAACTTAACAGATAATTTTTGACTTGTATCGTAGATAATCTGTTTTTCATTTAAAACAAAAAATTCTTGTTGGTAGTATTGATTGATAGTTCCGTTTTGAGGCACACTACTCCAGGCCACAAGATGATAGACCCCATGGGGCAAGTTTTCGGGGAGAACAATTTGATTTGAACTATTGCCATTTTCCACAAAAAACTTTTGTTCGACTGCGTGCGTTCCGTCAACGCCAATTAGCCTTAGCCCTAAAATATTTTTACCAAGAACAGCGATGTTAGTTTTTGAATCAACAAGCCTTGCTACAAAAAAAGCGGTATCACCAGCACTGTATGCAGGTTGATTGAAAAATAAATAAATTTTTGTTTGGGTCAGATTTTGATGGTACTGATCAATCTTTTTTTGAAGATTTAGTAGTTCAATCTGTGAGTAGGAGTCAAAAGAAAAAAGGCTTAACACCAATGATATTAAAGTTAACTGTTTTTTCATTTTAATGATTTTACCAGAAAGGAGGTTTGATAGTTGTGGCATTTGCACGAAGAGTTCTACAGTCAAGAGTTGAGTAATTGTAGGAAATTGGATCAGGAATATCCTCTTTCCTTATGAAGATTGATTTATTGACGATAGAGGACACAGTAAAAAGCCCGAGGCTTTCTTCGTTTGAGTTAGTAAGTGAACGAATGTTTCCTCTAATTTTCGCGGAGGCTGGTTGGAATAGACTTCCGGTACCATCTTTTTGATTTTTAGCTAGCTTCCAAAAGTTATATGCATTAACAGTTAGGCTTAATTGTTCTACATCTAAATGGTATTTATCTGAAAAAATCTCTCCTATAGCCGGTATATAACCTAAAAGAATTTTTTGATATTTATTTCCAATGGATTGTTCGCCATCGTAAATAGTAAAATAGCTACTCTTTTCTATTGTCCAACATTCACAACAAGTACAAGGGCCTTCCTTGGTTATAGAATTCCCTGAGTTTCCCCCTCGCACATACCCACTACATGCTAACGGGCTAGGGGCTCCTTCTTCGATGTGGAATTGGGGTTCGGTAGTAATTTGATAAGTGCCGGTCCAGCGCCAACGCATGAGGCCGTTGGTGCTGCTCTTTTTTGTTGCGTCCACATAAATGGCAAAGCGATTGCCACTTGGATTCCTTTCATATTCAAAATAGACATTATCTAATTCTCCTGAAGGTTCAATCATCTCTTGGGTTGATTCAAAAACACTTAATGAATTGTTTTTAAAGAGCTCTATGTGGACATTATATTTTCTGCCAATTTCCGCTTTGAATGAACTATTGATAGTTTGATAGGTGCCCAGAGAGATTTCTGTTAATAATTCATTGTGGCCAGTATCGTCAGCAATACTTACTTTGGCGCCATTTACAGGTACGGCATTAAATTTTTGATTGACGCCTGTACCTGCCGAATAGGTTAATCGAACGGTATGCGGCCCAGGTTGATCAGTTAGTAGTCCATCAACAACTAATTTTTTGTCAATGCTAAGATTGGCATTAAAAGGCTCAACGCAAGAGCCGAAAATGACCAAGAAAAAAAAGTGCTTTTTTTAAGATTCATCAAAATTTAAAATTATAACCTATGGAAGGAATGATGGTTCCGATAATTGATAGCTTGTAGGCTTCTAAAGCACCACTATTGTTATCAGCAAAAAAAACTGAAAATGCATTTTTGCGCCCATAAAAATTATAGCAAGAGATTACCCAGGATCCTTCCCATAACTTTTTCCGTTTATGATTTCCTTCAATAATAAAAGCTAAATCGAGTCTATGGTAATCGGGGATTCGATATTGGTTACGTTCTGAAAAATCGGAGACGACAATGCCTCCTGCACTGTATGCTGAGGTAGGAATGGAGACGGGTCTACCAGTATGATATGTGAATAAGCCAGAGAAGAATAGTCGCTTGGTAAAGCTTAACTTCCAGGTCAAATTTATGACATGAGGTTGATCAAAGTTTGAAGGATAATAATCTCCATTATTTATCCTTTCTATTGGGGTTGCTCCATTGATTTGGCGTAACGAACGAGCAAAGGTATAATTTAATGAACCTGTCAATCTTCCTTTTGTTTTAAATATTGAAGCCTCAACGCCATACGATTTGGAAATCCCACTAAGTAATGCGGTTTCTAGTCCAGAATTTAATATAAGATTGGCTCCATCTTTATAATCTAATATGTTTTGAACTGATTTGTAAAACGCTTCAATAGACGTTTCAAAAATTCTATTTTTGGAATTACTAAAATAACCAACGGAAAACTGATCTGCAATTTGAGGTTTTATATAACGGTTACTCAATTGCCAAATATCTACAGGTGCAATACTAGCTGTATTTGAAATTAGATGATTGTATTGGTACATTCGGTTATAACTTGCTTTTAATGATGAGTTTTCCGTAACAGGATAACTTAAGGAGAGTCTAGGTTCTAGTCCGTAATACTCCTTTATAATAGCTCCTTTTTTGAAGACAGTTGTATCTGTTCTTGTAAAGGATTCTAAGGGCTGGTTATTTTTATAACCATATATTTTTCCTGGACCTAGTCGATCAAAAATTGAAAGTCGTAGCCCTGCAATAATTTCTAATTTCCCTTTCAATAAATAGGTATCACTCACATAAAAGGAATTTTCAATTGCTATTTCTTTATCAAGGCTTTTAGCCTTTAGCTGAGAGGATTGTTGTGATGGAGTGAGGGATCCGGGACTAAAGTCAGCGTAAGTGGCTTGCCAGCCAAAAGTAAATTTATGCTTTTCTAGAGAATAATTTAAGTCCCATCGAAGGGTAGGATACTTGATGTTGTAATTTAATTTAAACCCGGCAACATTATCAACATCTTGAACCTCGTACCCGTATTGCCCATAACCTACCTGAAAGCTTGAAAACAAATTGCCATTAAAGCTATGATCAAATCGGACAGAAGCTGTTAGGTTTTTCCAACCATAAGTAGTGTCATTGGTTAGCCTGAATTGATCCTGACTTGAATAAACGGAAAAGACTAACTTACTTTTTTCAGAAAGTTTATGAGCTAGTTTTAAATTGCCATCGTAAAAATTTACTGAGCTATTACGTAGGCCTCCATAATTACTACTTACAGTTTTGAGAACCCAATCTGAGTAGGTGGAACGGATTGAAGCTGAGAGGGTGGTTACATCTTTTTTTATAGGGCCGCCAAATGTAACTTGACTCGTCAAAATTCCAACCCCACCGTTTGCATGCCACTTATCGCTATCACCTTCTTTTGTAACTATTTTTAATACAGAAGACGCTTTGCCACCGTATTCCGCTGGGATTCCTCCCTTATAAAAATCAACGCTCTTGACTGACTCTGCATTAAAGGCTGTAAAAAATCCGAATACATGAGAGACGTTAAATACAGGAATGCCGTCCAGCAAGATTAAATTCTGATCAACACTTCCACCTCGCACATTATAGCCAGAAGCACCTTCGCCAACAGTGGTTACGCCTGCCTGTGTTTGTAATTGTTTTATAATGTCAACTTCACCCAAGAAGGTAGGAAGCCTTTTTATTTCACCAATCTTTATGCTAGAAAGCCCTATGTTTCTTGAGGTTATATCTTGACTAGCTTCATCTGATATGACAATTTCGTCAAGTAAAAACGGAGTTTCACCTAGCCGAATATTCAGCACGCCATTTTCAAAAATATCTAAATCAATAATTTGCTCTTCATAGTTCACGTACCTAAAACGAATAATATGCGAACCAATTGGCACTACTATCTCAAATTTACCAGATTCGTCTGTAGTTACAGCCTTCAGTCCGCTGTCTAAGATAACGGTTGCTCCTATTACAGGATCGTCATTTTTTAGGTCAATTATTTTCCCGCTAATAAATGCTAAAGACTCAGGTTTTAATACGTTAGGTGTGCCGATCGTTATTCGTTTAACCACTTTCTTTTTTGTGAAAGCTTCTTGAAGAAGCCGCTCTCGCTCAATTAGTTTTCCAGGGTCTTTAATAAAAATCAAAGAATAATTATTAAGTAGGCTAAAACTGATACTAGAATTATCAAAAAAACCAGCCAATAATTCTTTCAGCGTTTTCTGATTATGACTTGGGTTTACCTGAAAAGACTTAATCCATTCCGGAAGAAAGAAAAACTTTACTTTACTGGCCTTTTCAAAATCAATCAGAAAATTTTCCAAAGA
This sequence comes from Cytophagales bacterium, assembly GCA_038229375.1. Classification (GTDB taxonomy): domain Bacteria; phylum Bacteroidota; class Bacteroidia; order Cytophagales; family Cyclobacteriaceae; genus ELB16-189. The sequence continues at coordinate 16,113 of JBBRON010000036.1, forward strand.
TTGCTCGTGTGTGATAGAAGTAATCTTTGTTTCTAATAAATTTTGAGACTGGCACAGCAATTGACTCAACATAAGAAAAGCAAGCACAAACGTAATGGGAGTTGTTCTTTTTCTTGACATAGTTTCTTTTAACCAATATACCACTAAACCGGGATAATTATTTGTCACCCCACCTCAAAACTCACCTCACTAGCCCTCCTCAAATGCTCTTCAAAATCGAAAGGCACATCGCCACCTTCCAATAAACAACCATCAGGAATTACAGGATAAATTTCTTCATAAGTTTTTACAGTGTTCATGAATATTCTTCTGTCAAGATGGCTGTGGTTAATTTTTTCAGGATGGTCTAAGCCGGCAGCACCAATTAATTCCACAAAACTTTCTACTGTATTTTTGTGATAGTTAGCTACCCGTTGTTTTTTATCTTCTACTACAAGGCCTTTCATAAAATAGGGATCTTGTGTAGCCACGCCTGTGGGGCAAGTGTTCTTGTTGCATTCTAATGCTTGAATGCATCCCAGCGCCATCATCATCTCACGAGCAGTGTTGCATGTATCCGCGCCAAGTGCCATTGCCCTTACCATGTGGAAGCCCGACAATATTTTATGGCTATGCTACTGATGATGAATATTTTTCTCATAGGTGGTATACATCTGAAGGCCGTCATTTACTTCTGATAGGGTAACTATTATTACAAGGCCAATCATAGCCCTTCTGCTTCCTTGTCTGATAGAGGTTTGCAGAAGTATGTAGCTTCCGATGCCACCAGACATGATGGCTGAGGCATAGGTTCTAAGAAGTGCAAATTCAAGTCTTACCAAATTATTGGGTACTTGTCCCCCTCCTGCTCCGAGAAAATTCATATGAGCACTAGGTAAAGACTGGCTGTTAAAAGTAAAAATCAGGATCATCAAACCGCCACCAAATATTGTAACAGCTACAATTTGAAGCAATGTGTAACCCATTCTTCTGGCCTGCATTCGTCCCACAAGAGTAGCAATGTTCAAGCCTGCGATCTAAAATGCAAATCAGTTAAGTAACTCCAACACCGCTTCCCCTTTACCTTCAGGCGTTGTATAGAAAGGTCTTTTTTCAATCACGTAGTTGGTGTCCGGTGAAATACCAAGAGCATGATAGATTGTTTGGTGAAGCTGCTCAATCCGAATCGGTTTCTCAATCGTTTTGCAAGGCCGCTCATCAGCGGTTTTGCCGTAGACACTTCCCTTTTTTACACCGCCACCAAACATCAGAATAGAACCACCATCGGTAAAGTGACGGTGCATACCATAATGTTTCATTTCCTGAATGATGTTAGGTTGCTTGACCTGCTCAAGAACCTTGAGGCCAGGCCTACCTTCCACCATCATGTCCCGACTGAACTCGCTCGCCAGGATCACAAGTGTTCTATCCAATCTTCCTGTTCTTTCCAAATCAAGGATCAATTGAGCTATTGGTCCGTTGATTTGCTTCTTCATTTCTACAAGCCTGGTATTGCCGTTTTCATGTGTATCCCAACCTTTAAAAGGAACATATTCAGTCGTGACACTAATAAACCTTGCACCTTGTTCTGTTAGCCGTCTCGCCATCAGGCAGCCGAGCCCGAATCGACCTGTGTTATAGACATCATAAATTTCTTTCGGCTCGCTCGTCAGGTCAAATGCTTTGGCTTCCGGTGAGTTGAGCAGAATATACGCCTGCTCCATCGATCTTTTAAGTGACTCTTGCTGATAGTCGCTTCCGAATTCTCCCAGTGGCCCCTGACTGATTAGATCATTGTATAGTTTATTGCGGCTTTCAAATCGCTTCGCCGACATCCCCACCGGGGGCCTTACGCTCTCAAGCCCTGATGAAGGATCAGGAATAAGAAAGGGTCCATATTCGTTTCCAAGGAAACCTGCTGTGTGAAATGCCTTTAGCTCTTCGCCCTCACCAACATTGAAATACTGACCAATGTCAATGAATGCGGGAATGACAGGATTCAATGGACCCAACTTCTTGGCAATCCATGCTCCCATATGCGGCGCCATCACGTTCTGCGGCGGTTCATAACAAGTGTGCCAGTGGTATTGATGTCGTGAATGGAGGATAAAGCCCAAGTCGCCCGCCACATAGGACCGGATCAAAGTCCCCTTGTGAATTATTTTTGCGATGGCATCCAGTCCCTCGGAAAATTGAATTCCATCCAGACTTGTAGGGATGGATTTGAAAGTGCTGAGCACGCCATTCGACTCCATTCCTTTTTCGAAAGGCGTAAACCTTTTCGGATCAAAAGTCTCCGTGTGTGCCATGCCTCCGGCCATCCAAAGCAGGATAACCGTATCAGCGGTGGAATTAATTTTTTTTGAATCACACGACACCAACCCTGCCATTGGTGATGAAGCCGCTAATGCAGCAAGCGATGCCAGGCTGGTTCTCTTAAGAAATTCTCTTCTGTCCCAATTCGTGTTCATCGACATTATGGCATGTTTGAAACGCTAATACACTATCTGAAATTCAGGCAATAAAACCACACTCCAAAACAAGTCGGCAATGGCTTCTACGTCAGGTTTATCGCCCAGCATCCGGCCTGCAGTTTCAATTTCTTTCTTATCAGGAATTCTTCCCAATGCTTTTTGATAAAGCATATCGATGATGTCATTGCTCTCAACATACTCTTTTTTCCATTGAATTGCACCTTTGGTGAGCACGCGATTAAATTTTTCACCATTGGTGAGCTCCAATGCCTGAAGGAGGTTTGCCTGTGAGTCTCTTCCTGTTGAAACGGTTTCCCGATTCGGCCTGCCCAACGCTGTGAGCAAATTATCGTTTGCCACCAGGGACGCTCGCACAAATTTTTGATTTGTTTTTTTCCATGATTCCTTCCCGAAAGGATTATACCTGATCAAGGTATCCGGATAGACGGGAGAAAGGATGCTGCTGAGTGCATCTATAAATTGTTCCGCAGAAAGCCGTTTCCGAAGGCGTCCGGTAAATTTATAGTTACCATTGACAATCATATTAGCATCGTTCATACCCACTGATGGAAGCTGGTATGTCTTTGAAGAGGTGATCAGGTAAATCATTTCTTTCAAATCATATTGATTGGTGGTGAAATAACTGGCCATCCAATCCAGCAAGTTCTGACTCCAGGGTTCGTTGTCCATCGCATCCACTGGCTCTACCAATCCACGACCGAGCAGTTGCGCCCACATTCTGTTGACAATCGTCCGATACAGACGTCCGTTCGCAGGCTTCGTAAGATATTCGGCAAGCTGTCGGAGTTTTTCTGTTCTGTTGGCCGTACCATCAATTTCACCCAATTGCTGCCATAGAATTCTGGTACCTGCATATTTGCCAGTGGGTACATCGCATCGATTTATTTCGAGCGTAGAATCAGAAAATATATTGGCAAATGCATAGGCGTCTTCCAATTTCCAGTCACTGATAAAACTGTTGTGACAAGATGCGCATTTAAGATTGAGTCCGAGAAATACCTGCGACACATTTTGTGCGGCCTGCATTTGGGTGGTTTGGCTTGCATTGATTACGCCACGCCACTGTATTCCTTCTATGAACCCTTTCGACTCTTTATTAGGACTGATCAACTGCTTCACAAATTGATCATAAGGCTTATTGGATTGCAAAGACTTGTACAGCCAATCAGTAACATTAAATCTTCCGTCGGTGATATAGCCTGTCCCTGTATAATCATTGCGCAATGCATCGTTCCAAAACGTGAGCCAATGCATCGCATAGTCGTCATTGCGGGCAAGCAATTGTTTTATCTTGATGGCTCGCTTGTCTGCCCGTGGATCGTTAAGGAACTCCTTTTGCTCTTCCGGACTTGGAAGAATACCAATGACGTCAAGATGGATTCTTCGCAGAAAGATCTTGTCATCCACTACCTGAGGCCAGGAAATCTTATTGGAGATAAAATAATCGTCCACCCATAGGTCTATAGGATTGGTTAGATCCGTTTGGCTCGTGACAGGAAGCGGAGGATTTCGAGGTTCAAGCTTCGCTACCCGAAATTCGTTGGCTTGCTTTGAAGAATCTGGCCAGGGCGCACCTTTAGAAATCCAATAGCGAATCAATTCAATTTCCTGCTTCTGTAAGGCCTTGCCTTTGGATGGCATGGCGTCTTCATCGCTTCTAGGCAAGGATATTCTTCTTATGATTTCACTTTGATCTGGCTTTCCTGCAATGATCACTGGGCCACCTTCACCGCCTTTGAGGGCCATGTGTTTTTGGTCCAGTCGCAATTCCCCTTTCACCTTTTTTGAACTGTGACACTTGTAGCAATTGTGTGCAAAAATGGCTTGCACCTCGATACTGAGTTGTTGTTGTTGAGTGGCACTTAACGCGAGGCTGTCGTTTCCCACCAAAGTAGCATTAAAGTTATTCGAACTTGGAGGGTTATAGTCATCCGACCAGGGAAGTGCAGTGGACAAGTAGTCGTCGCCATGGGTAAGGGAAGCGCCAAAGTGACCTGCTATCGAAACACCTAAAGCAGAAGAAAAAAGAATAGTCCGATAAATCTTAACTGACTTCCCAGGGCTATGTTTCAGAATGCGATAAAGCAGCAAAGAGGTAACAATGCCAAGCGCTGCCGTGATGTTGCCAGACCATTGATGAATTTGAAGTGAGTTGCCCGTCGTTTCCTCCTGTGTGGAGAGTTGCCATCCTAATAGTGCCGCAAGCATCGCAGCCACCGCACCCGTAAAGACTAATACATTGATCCCTGGCCGAAGGGAAGAATGAAAGTCTTTCAAAGAGAAAAGCTCCAACACTGATGCCAGCAAAAATAGTGAGATTGGGAAGTGGACGATGAGCGGGTGAAGCCGTCCAAGAAAATTCCATAGCCAGAAATCGGGGGCTATTAAAGCGGTTGAATCAGAAAACCCATAGCCGACGGAGGTGGCGAAGCAAAGGAGTGTCGTCAGGGCCTGAACCCGATATTTGAAGTGTTTGCAGCGTGATGATTCTGCCATATTCTATTTCACAAGCATGAGAGCAATTTACTTAAAAAAGACGTGACCAATTTTTGACCATGTCAGGTTAGAAAAATGCTTGAACATGAGTCCCGAAGTTTCTGGAATCTTACTTTGAAGTCTGGCCTGTAAGGCTTTTACAAACTCCGTTACCCAGCCACTCCTATTGCCTTTATGCCAATAGGAAATAAAAATATCGTACTCAAATCCAGCTAAGACTGCCATATGACGAACTTACTAAATTGTTGCCTATATGCCGACTCGTCCGTCCGAAGCCCGACTTGTCGTAGGCGGAAGCTTTTGCGAAGGCAGATGGCGATGCCGTATTCGAAGTTAGTTATCAGTGATGGCATCATTTAAATATACTTCATTCAGGCTATTTTATTAATTTGCGCTATGCCCAATCCTTCAGCCGGAAACAGTTTCATTTCAATCGAAATTATGCTGAATAGAATTCATGAGCTTCTTCGGATTTTGCTTTTGAAACAACACTTTCCACAAAAAGCTATGTTTTATGATTTGGAAGTAGATGCTCAACAACTTTGGCTGGCAGGCAACCATGAACAATTGGAATCCAAAGCTGATGATAGCTGGCTCAAATTGAGTAAACAGCAATAATATTTACACTCTCGATATAAAAAAATGAAACACTTGTATAAATAAGACCTATTCAAGAGTTCATTTATTAAACAAATGCAAAAATTACTAGCCGAAATAAGACGTTGCACGACGTGCATAGCTTTTCTGCCCAATAAGCCAAGACCAATTATTCAAGCAAGTTCGCAATCCAAAATTGTAATTATCGGACAAGCTCCCGGGCAAAAAGTGCAGAACAGCGGGATTCCCTGGGATGACCAAAGTGGAAATGAATTAAGGAGATGGTTGGATGTGAGTAAAGAACAATTTTTCAACCCAAAACTATTTGCACTGATGCCAATGGGATTTTGTTATCCTGGAAAAAGTACAACAGGTGATTTACCTCCCCGACCAGAGTGTGCGCCCCTTTGGCACGACAAACTCTTGGCAGAGATGAAAGGCGTAAAACTAATTTTACTAATCGGACATTATTCGCAAAAACTTTACTTAGCCGACAATTTTAAAAAAACATTGACGGAGAATGTAAAAAACCACAAAGAGTTCTTACCAAAATATTTGTCGCTGGTTCATCCATCACCGCGAAACAAAATCTGGCAAAAGAAAAACCCTTGGTTTGAATTGGAGGTTGTACCGTTTCTTCAAAAGAAAATAAAAGAGATTTTGTAGTTCCATTCAACAAATGTTAATTTTTGAATACATGTTTTTTTGTAACCGACATACAAACATCACAAGTTTGGTTTTTTGATACTATCCCAGTTTCAAAGCAGTACCGAATCGTTGAGCAACGTTGTCCCAATTGATGATCGGAAAAAGATTATCCACGAAATCAGCGCGTTTATTTTTATACTTCAGATAGTAGGAATGCTCCCACACATCAATCACCAGTAATGGAATCACGCCCCATTGCGTGAGCTTCTCATGATTTTCGCATTGTAGAACAGTAAGTTTTTGGGTGTAGGGTTGGTAACCTAATATTCCCCAACCGTTTCCATCGACCCCTTTTGATGTTTTAGCGATTAAAATCTTTAGTCTATCATACGATCCAAAATCCTTCTCGATCTGTTTCAGCAAATCACTGGACGGATCACTTTTTTTATTGGTCAGGTTCGTCCAGAAAATAGTGTGTAAAATGTGAGACGACAGGTGAAAGGAAAGTTTCTTGGTCCAGTAGTCAACTGTATCCAGGTTATTTTCATCTATTGCCTTCTTTACCATCTGCAAATCTTTGTTGGCTGCCTTTACCGCATCACCGTGATGGAAGGTGTAGTGAAGGTGTAACGTCTCCTGATCCATTGATGGCTCCAGGAACGTCTCGCTGTAGGGTAAAGGCTGCAAGGCGAAATTTCCGTCCTTGTCAACAAGTGAATCCATTCCGGTAGCATCCAGGCTCTGAGAAAAAACGCTGCTCGTGGGAAGCAATGAAGCTGCACCGAGAATGGCCGAGCTCTTCAGGAAAATTTTACGGTTCATATTTCTTTAGTTTAATGATTCTGTAAGGAGTCAAGCAATGCCATAACTCTAATAAAAATTACAGTTCTGGCCTTAGCGTAATTTTCACTGACTGGCGGAATATCATTCCAATAGTGAGTTCCTTTTGTGCGAGAAATGCTATCCCGAAGATCAATAAAAAGAATGACTTGTTGAGCAGCTTTTAAGTCGGCGTTCGTTAGTTTTTCCGGAACAATCGTTTTTTGAGGTAACACGTTGTCGTCCAAAACCCCTGCCGGGTCTGGGTATTCATGTTTAACAGTCAAGAATTCCTCCTTAAAGTCTATAGCCATATGCAACTCCTCCAGTATTCTCTTTTGATTGTGTCAGCTTTACCCTCATGGTTCCATTTTAGCGCCAGGAAATTCATGCCTTTTTGAGATATACGATAACTTACTCTCTCCTCGCTGAACGCACAAAATTTCATTTTCATAAACTATCCCCCTCCTTTGTTGGTGTTCCCGCCTCGGGTCACCAACAAATAACAACAAACCTCCTTTTGTTGACGTTCCCGTCTGCTAAAGGTCCAATCAATTATCAAACATTTTTTTGCGAACCCGATGAGACAATCGGGTTTTCATGATGAGTTTCACGGTGTTGTTGGTGACCCGAGACGGGAACACCAACAACGGATAAACGGATAAGCAAGTTTATTAAAATAGACAGCCGCGATGACGCTTTTTGCTGAACCGTGCTCGCAGACAAAGAGAATTTTTTTGGACTTATCCTGTGCATGAACGTGGATAACGCTGGTTACAAATGCTATCAGAATTAACAAAGAGTTTCTGCTTCGAAATTTCATGCTAAGGTCGTTAAGGTGGCACTGACAAATGTCGCGAGTATTATTACCAATGGTTTCAAGTTTCAGAAAATAAAGAACAAGATCTTTAGATAGAATGTCAACCACAATTGTAGGTCATCCGTTGATCCGAAAAAGAAGAATATTTGCAGTTGAACAAAAAAGTAGGCGACCAAGCTGTTGTAAGAACAGGCGCAGGTGAGTTTGTCTGGCGCGTCACCAAAATTGAGTATCAGAAAACTGCCCTGTAATTTTTATAACAAAGAAGCCTTCCTTATTTCCTTTGAAATGGATTAAGTAAGGGCACCTTCAAACGCCTTCTCTAAAATACTTTGCCTGAGGGTTTCAGCTTCGGCAAGGCTTTAAATGATCGATGAGTTAAAAACTAAAATCGTCGGTAGGTTAATAGAAAAAAACCTATCTCCTTTGGAATAAATTATTTTGAAAAAATAGCTGTTAAATAGTGTTCTCTTTACCAAGTTACCAAGATCATGATTTCTTAGACTTAACTGAGGGATAAGTCAAAGTGATGAGATTTTGGTTCCCGCTGATTTCACGGCGGAGCAGATGGCGCTGGATTCCTTAGAAGAATGATCAAACCTCAATCGTAGTGCCATAGAAGTTCCATCGAACTTAAATCGAAGTGTCATCGAACTTCCATCGAAGAACTACCCTCCATCCATTGAAGAGTCATCGAAGCACCACTAAGGAACTATCGAGGAAAAGGGCATTTCCATCGAAGAACCATCGAAGAAAAGGTAAGATTCATCGAAGAAAAGGGCAAAAACACCGAAGAACTATCGAGGAAAAGGTAAGATTCATCGAAGAAAAGGGCAAAAATACCGAAGAACTATCGAGGAACGGGTATGATTCATCGAAGAACAGGGTAAAAACACCGGTTTAAGTTGATGATGCTACTACCTTGACGGAACCCCGTAATGGAGTAAGACAATGTTGTTAGGTACACGTGTATTTCAGTGCGTCGATAATCGGATATAAATACCGCATATTTGCGGTGCTTCTAGTACTTAATCACCGCATTTCCCGCAGGTTACTTGGAATACGGTGATAAATTGTGATATTCACCGCATATTTGCGGTAATAATGTATATATATCAACGAAAAACATGGCCAGATTTTACCTGGGATCTGTCGAAGTTCAGCACAAGATTGGGCGAGCTACGACATCGTCAGGGTAAGATACATGGACAGATGCAGGGTATGGGATTTAAATTCCAAGAAGAAACTATGCTTCAGACCCTGACCATTGATGTGATCAAAACCAGTGAGATTGAAGGCGAGGTATTAAATCCGGAACAGGTACGTTCCTCCATCGCTCGAAGGTTGGGTATTGAAGTGGCCGGGACTGTTATTGCAGAACGAGCGGTAGACGGAGTTGTTGAAATGATGTTGGATGCAACCCAGCACTATGACAAACCCTTAACTGAAGACAGATTATTCGGGTGGCATGGCTCGTTATTTCCAACAGGGAGAAGTGGGCCGTACAAAATTAAGGTTGCGGGCTGGCGGGAAGATGCGATACAAGTGACCTCGGGAGCAATGGGCAAAGAGAAAATACATTTTGATGCACCGACAGCTCAACAAGTACCTAACGAAATGCAGCACTTTTTGGCTTGGATGAATAAAGAACAAGACCTGGATCCCGTCGTCAAAGCGGCAGTCGCACATTTTTGGTTTGTTACAGTCCATCCATTTGATGACGGTAATGGACGCATCGCGCGAGCCATCGCCGACTTGCAACTCGCTCGTGCAGATAAAAGCAAGCAGCGATTTTATTCTATGTCGGCTCAAATATTGAAAGAACGAAACGAATATTATGATATACTGGAGCACACACAGAAAGGCGGCCTTGATATCACATTATGGTTGGAGTGGTTTATGGATTGCCTATTCCGATCTATGGATTACACAGATGTAACGATCGACAAAATTCTTGTTCGCGGTCGTTTCTGGGAAGTTAATCGACATGTTGAATTCAACACGCGACAACAGAAAATGATACAATCACTTCTTGACGATTTTTTTGGCACGCTGAAAGTGTCAACGTGGGCCAAGATGGCCAAGACTTCTACTGACACTGCATTGCGTGACATTCAGGATTTGGTAGACAAAGGTATTTTAAATCGAGAAGGCAGTGGCAGAAGTACGAGCTATCGTCTCAAGTCAGAAAAATGACGCTTCTTAATCGATGGTTTTCGATGTTACTTTTTGGTGGGCCTAAAACAAAAAAACCGCCCAGAAGTTAAATCTGAGCGGCTTTAGTTTCGGATGGTTATTCACTTGTGACCCCGCTGGGATCAACCAAAATTTTGTAACTGGCTCAAAATCAATTTACTGTAACAATCAAATCTACATGGTACCCGAATTGGTCACCGAGGCCCGCCTTCGCCGATGCTACGGACGGGCAATTAATTTGATCCGATTTGCAATCTTTTAGAGAACGAATTCTTTAAATAAAGATAAGAATTTGAAATGATTTATATGAAGAAAAATGACCTAAAAGACCTTGAAATCTATTAGGCCATTTCCAATGTGAAGGGAATTAGATCAGCCCTTCATCAGCAAAGGAAAAGTATCCCTCGGTTGTAAGAATAACATGATCCAGAAGCTGAACCTCCAGCACCTTACCGCCTTCCTTAAGCCTCTTGGTAAGATCTATATCGGCCTGACTTGCCCTCAAATTTCCTGAAGGGTGATTATGAGCCACAATAATTCCAGAGGCATTAGCCTTAATTGCAGCAGCGAAAATAATCTTCGGATCAGCTACTGTTCCGCTAACTCCTCCCGTTGAAACATCAAAAATGCCCAGGACTTTTTGTGCCCTGTTGAGCAGCATCACCTTGAACTGTTCAATAAATTCAATCCTGGAATCATCCCAGTTGTTTCTAAGAACATCGTATGCATCCTTCGAGCTGGAAATCTTCGGACGTAACGAAGGCTTCACGTCAGACTTGTAGGTTAGCCGTATCTCAGCAACCTTGTACAATGGTTTTTCATTTCTGTTTTCCATAATGTTTGAATTAATTATGGTGCCACCGCAGGCTTAGGGCGGAATTTGCGCAAGGAGGAACGGAATAAATGGGGGTTCCTGCCTGCGCCGATATGGGCTTCGGCAGGCAGGCCTGGAAGGAGGTACGACTGTAAGGGGGGAACCGTTTATGCCGTAGTTCCTTGCAAGCTCATTCCGGCATAAGCCTAAATTTGTACAATGATTAATGATAAGAATATAATATTGATCTTAAAATAAGTCAATTCACGAGAGAAGGATTTGACGTTAAAAACGGGCTCAGGTCTTACTTTCCTGCATTCTTCGAATTGCTTGGCGAGAATGACTTGAATTGGAAGACTGTTAATAAGGCATTCACAAAAAAGACGAGTCAATATGTCAAGAAGTACGAATCAATGGGGCAGAATATTCGTGTAGAGGCCTCCCTATTCAACATTATTACGGCTTCCATTCAAGGTAATCCCTCGGCGATAAGTCTCCTTTAGTTTATTCAAAAGTTGTTCGAAGAATTAATTCGCAGACTCTATCGGAAGGAACGCAAACTGATTGCTAGCACTCTTTTTGGTCTATTGACCAATATGGACAGAAAATACCTCAATTTTCTGGGAGAGCTTTGTGTCTTAAACAACGTCAAACGAAAAACAAGTTTGAAGCTCGCCGGAGTTGAAGTTCCCGTTATGCGCAACATGCCAAACGACCCGAACATTGATTTTAAGTTTCTAAACACAACAAATTCCACGCATTTCATGGCGAAGATTGTGAATATTCAACTTAATGAAATGGAGTCGTTGTCCGATGAACGAGTAAATAACCTCCTGCATCAAAAGATTCAAGGAAAGCTAAACCGTGCTGGAATTCGTGAGAATTCTAACTTAGACTAATACCGGTTTTGTGGGGATCGCATGAAGAACTCAAAAGAGTAAATACGTTTTACACGACATATGAAATTAGATTCCGAAACACTTTAATCCCAGTTTATTTTATGTCGTTCACAAATCTGATGGAGGCAAAGTACATATGTTTGGAACAATAGATTCAATTATTAGGTATGCCTCCTAAGAGTAAATGCGACTGGATGACACTATTGATTAGGGCTGATATCGACGGATAACAAACGCTGAACATGCCCAACCATTCTTCACCCATAAGCCGCCCATTAGCATGTTGCAGAAAGTTTGTCAAGGGTGGCGATACAAAAAAATCAAAACAAAATCGACGCTTGCCATGCCCTTGACAAGCTTGGAGCAACGGCTATTATTGGCTGTCGGTGATGAATATTAATTTCAATTGTATCCAAAATCTAGGTCTATGTCGTTTTGGGTAACCTGAACGACAGCTTCAAATTCCTCTTTTAATGTGTCAACTGAATCATACATTTAATTGAACTATATTTATAAGATAACACGTCAACAGCAACATGAAGCGATAGATGGGGAAAGGATTATTAAGATTCTTTACACGACGGTTAGCCAAACAGCGGCAATTTTTTAAATATGACGCTTAGCCTGGGAGTTACGTTTACAACAGTTGTAATGAGTATATTGTTATTAATAGCAGTGTTCTTTCAAATTACGTCAAAGGGGGCTATACTCAGTCATATCTATTGCACTGCTATTGTATTAATAAGTGTTTTTGGTAGGGTAATCACAGACAACTTACTGATAATTTGGGCGTATCACCTATAGCAACGACTGGCGTGGAGTAGTATTGGCCATGGTATTTGCGGGTTCGTATTCATATGAGAAAACGTTGTCTAAACATGAAATAAATTTTTTTGCGTCGCCAGGATTTTTCTTGGCTGGTAATCCTATTCACGTTCGCCCCAGGAACCGCCTCCGGAAATCTGTTAGCAGAAAACCTTAAGCTTGGATATTGGCTACCAGGTGCTGTATTTGTCGCAATGATTCTAATCGTATTCCTTATTTACGAATTTACCCTTAATGCAACTCTTGAGTTCTGGATATCCTTCATGTTTGACTTTATGATATTGAACAATAGATAGATTATGTCAAATTGAATCTTTCATTCGATGAATCTTTTAAAATTTTAGTTTTAGGTGCTTTTTGCACTATCCCCCCATTGTGGGGATAAATTAAGTATCCGCAAAAAGCGTTATAATTAGCGATAAATTATTCACAGTAGACTTAATAAATAAATTTGCTGCCATATGCTATTGAATTGGCTTAAGAGATTTTGCACAGCAAATCGGATGTTGTGCCTCCTGCAATGTTTTATAGGGATCGCTTGTACTGATGTACTTGGCCAAGTAAACATTCAAACCTACACGGTATCAGAAGGATTGCCTCAAACGCAAGTAACTTGTATAGCCGAAGATGCTGTTGGAAAACTTTGGATAGGAACCTTTGGAGGGTTTGCTTCTTTTGATGGTGTAAACTTTAAAACTACAAATATCACATCAGGGCTGGCCAGTAATTTTGTAAGTGACCTACTAATAGAAAAATCTATTCTTTGGATTGCCACACAAAAAGGCATTTCATCCTACGATGGCCGAGATGTAAAAAACTATCCTATGAAATTAGGAAGCAGTCAATACCCAGTTAAACTTTTCAAGAATTTAGATACTCTATTTTTCCTTTTAAATGGAGGAGGTTTGGCATTTCTAATTAATGATTCTATATATACCGACATTAAATCTAAAAATTGGGATCCAGACGCTACGATATTAAAAAATATTCCCGGCACAACTATAATTTATCAACATACAAAAAATGAGTTAGTCATCCTTAAAGGAGATACTATTAAGAAAATTCATACTGTGGAATTTAAAAAACTTTATTCCGTCATTTTGAAGATGAATCATCTAGTTATCTCGACCGACAAAGGGCTTTTTCAAATTGAAGATAGGTTCTTAAAATTCTTAAATGGCATAAACTACCCAATAATGACGTATGATAAATTTGATGATAACTGGGCCACTTTTAATAACAACGACCTCACCTTGATAAACAATTACAAAGTTACTTTCTCAAAAAATATTGGAACCGCAATACGATCAAACTACGTAGATTCAGAAGGTTTGCTATGGCTGGGAACTGATAGAGGACTTATGAAGGTGTCATTCCCTAGTTTTCATCAACTAGGGAATGACATTGAAAAAAATGATCCTGTTATCTCTGTTAATAATTTTGCTGATGAAATCTGGGTTGGTACATCTAATCAAAGACTGAAAATTTACCTTAATAACAATTTAGTAAAACAAATAAATTTCAATTTAAAGAAAGGGAACTTTGTGAACACTATAAAAACTAATCACGATGGAAAAATATATATTGGAACTACTGATGGTCTTGCAACTTACCAGAAAAACAAAAAATCCATAAACTGGCTCCAACCAGATAGCATCAAAGGAGTTGGCACATTTGACTTTGATGAACATAATAATGTTTTTGTCAGCAAACCAAATGGAGGTGCATATTGGATTCAAGATGAACAGGTTCAGGCTATCAAGGCACTCGATAAGGAAGTTGTATGGGCTGTAAAATATAATACCCGACATAACTTTTTTGCTCTCGCTACAAATTCCGGATTAAAGAAGGCCATTGGCACTAAGGTTGAACCCATTATTATTGATGAACTTAGGGACGCTCAGCTTTCTTCTCTTAATTGGCTTACAGAAGATATCCTGGCCATTGGTACGTTTGGAAAGGGTGCATACATATATTCATTCATATCCAATTCAGTAATTAAGATAAACGAATCTAATGGATTAAATTCAAACACGCTTTTCTTCGTTTACGGTGATCAAAATAAATTATGGTGTGGCACAGAAAAAGGCATTGACTTGGTATACTTTAACAAGAATTGGAAGCTTGTAAATAAAATAATTCACTTTGGTGAAATTGATGGATTGAAAGGACTTGAGACAAACCTGGATGTTGTCATCAAAAAGGACTCCGGTATCCTCGTAGGACTGGTAACCGGGCTATATCAATTTAAAGGGCTTCAGCCTGCCAATCAAAATAAATTACATCTGGAGACCATTAGTCTTTTTTATAATAAGATGGTCAGCCAAACCATCGATGGATCCATTACATCTCATTCATTTAAGAACAACGAAAATCATCTTACCTTCACATTCTTAAAAACGAACAAACGTAACCCCTACGAGTTATACTATAAATATAAATTAAATGGCTTTGATCAAGTCTCGTCCAATCCAAGTCAAACAAACACAGTAACCTATAGCAATTTACCCCCTGCTCACTATCAGTTTTCAGTATCAGCGACTGACAGATCTGGAACATTTGTTTTCGATAGATATGAATATTCTTTTAGCATAGAGCCGTCATTTTATCAAACCTTACCCTTTAAAATTGCTGTAGCTATTCTTTTCGTACTATTCATTTTCGGAATAACAATCTACATAGGAAGAAAGCGATTGGACGCGGCCCTAACTCTTCAGGAAATACAAGATCAAGAAAAAACAAAACTTAGGAAAGAGATTGCCCGCGACTTTCATGATGAATTAGGAAATCAAACTGCCCGTTTAATTAATTTTGTAGGTCTGTTGAAAATTAAAGAAAAAATAGATAATTCAACCTTTGAAAACTTAAACTCCTTTGCACAAAATATTTCAGGAGGAACTAAAGATTTTGTCTGGGCATTAGATCCCAAAAATGATGACCTTTCCAATATTATTATTCACTTAAAAGATTTTGGTGAAAGACTTTTTGTTGAAAAGAAAATAGAATTTAGTTTTCATGGAAAACTCCCCGAGGGCATCATTCTTCCCACTGGACATGGCCGACAAATTAATTTAATTTTCAAAGAAGCAATGACGAATGCTTTCAAACACGCAAATGCTTCCGAAATTGACCTAATATTCGAACAAGAAAAAGATTATGTTTTTATTATTTTCAAAGACAATGGAAAAGGAGTTAACATAGAAGAAATAGAAAAATCTAACAGAGGATTTGACAATATGCGCTTTCGATCAAAAAAGATTGGTGCAGACTTAAAGATCTTCAGTCATGAAAAAGGTCTAAGCATTTATTTGAACTTTAAAATACCCAATACTAGAGAGAATAAAATCAACCCGATGGGTGGATAGAATTGCCGTAGACTTGTTTAATCTTTGAATAACAAATGTTCGATCACTTCTTTGAGTTTAAACGCAAGCATCGTTTGATTAACAATGTTTAATAAACAAACCCTTAGCATTTTCGTCAGACACTTAACGAAAAGTCCTGTTAGTGCTTCTATTAATCTGTTAGGTCTTTCAATTGGATTGACGGTTTTTATTTTACTAACGGTATGGGTTAAACACGAACTTAGCTTCGACAATTTACAAGTTAACAAAAATCAAATCTACAGACCATCTATGAGAATGAGTTTTGGTGGCCATGTAACCAAGATTTCAAGATCACAAGCCGCCCTTCTTCCAAGATTGATTAAAGATTTTCCGCAAATTGAAAATGGAGTCCGCCTCACCAACGCATCCCGAACAAATCCCTTTGTTGTAAGAAAGGAAGAGAAGGTATTTGAAGAGCGTAAATTTTACTATGCCGATAGCGCCTTTTTTAAAGTGTTTTCGTTTCAATTGTTAAAGGGCAGCAGTCGGTCTGTCCTCGTTGAGCCCAAATCAGTGGTGATTTCGGAATCAATGGCGGCTAAATATTTTGGAACTATCGACCCCATTGGCAAAGCAATAGAGGTGAATAATGATGGGGAATATTTGATTACCGGGCTTATGAAAGAAGCCCCTAGCAATTCGTTCTTTCGACCTCAATTCATTGCCTCGTTTTCCAGTCTGCCTGTTTCGAGAGATCCCTCTTGGGGACCTGCCTGGCACGAAACCTACTTACTTTTAAAAAAGGGAGCGGATGTTGAAATGCTCCAAGCTAAAACAAATAGAATAATTGCAGAAGTTTTCAAAAATGAAACATCAGCCGCAGGAGACTATGTACGATATGACTTTATGCCCTTTAATAAACTCTATCTTTCTTCTGATGCACTGGAACACGAGACGACTGGTAATCTTACGCTTGTTTACTTGTTTGGTGCGATTGCCTGTATAGTGCTACTTGTTGCCAGTATCAACTATATAAACATGAGCACTGCTTTGTTTGCTGATCGCGCAAAGGAAATCGCAATTAAAAAAGTAGCGGGTGCAATGCAGGCTCAATTAACATTTCAGCTTTTGATTGAATCTGCTTTGATTACACTGATTGCCTTCTCTATTGCCTTGGGTTCGTCTGCGCTTTGTTTGCCTTGGTTCAATCAAATCACAAGAAAGCAATTTACATCGGCTTACTTTTTGGATTTTCCGTTTATTGTTATTTGCACCTCTTTGTACCTTGTCTTAGTTATTCTGGTTGGCCTGTACCCCGCCCTTGTTCTTGCATCATTTAAACCCACCCACGTATTGAAAGGAAATTTCAAAACTTCTACCAAAGGATTATGGTTAAGAAAATCTCTTTTGATTTTCCAATTCTCAGCTTCCATCGTTTTGATTGCGGGATCGTTGGTTATTATGAAGCAGCTTGAATTTGTTCAGAAAAGAAGTATTGGATACGATAAAGACCACACCATTATTTTACCAATTGACAATAAGGCACAAACAATGTTTTCGCAATTACAAACCGAATTTACTAAAAGTGGTAAAATCGCCTCTGTGGCTCGTTCTACCGAAAATCCGCTAAAGATAAATGCTGCTTACTCTATCAACATTGAGGGCGATAACAGCAAACGTCAAGTGTTGGTAAACGCAATGGCAGTGGACACTGCCTTTATTCCAACTCTTAAAATCGGAATAACGACGGGAAGAAATTTTACTAATTCAGATATTCAAAGGTATCAAAAAGACACAACGCTTCTTCTTATCTTCAATGAGACTGCCGTAAAAACGCTGCTACCAGGTAAGAGGGATGTGCTTGGTGCAAAAATTGACTTTGACGGGATAAGAGGTGAACTTGTGGGTGTAGTGAAGGATTTCAACTTTTCATCGCTCCACAAATCCATTGGACCCTTAGTATTATTCTCTGATGAAAGTCAATTCAATTGGATGTACCTGAGTTTTGGTTCCCAAGATATAACATCAACAATTAATGAGGTTAGGGAAATTCATAAACAATTATTGCCCCACCGACCGTTTGACTATCATTTTCTAGATGAACAATACGATGCGCTATACGCGAGGGAGGAGCAAACAGCCAGGATTTGCAAGCTTTTTTCCATACTCTCTATTTCGATTTCAAGTTTTGGGTTAATGGGATTGATTACCTTGTCGGTAAGCCAACGAACCAAAGAAATTAGTTTAAGGAAAGTACTTGGCGCCTCTCAGAAAAGTATATTTCTATTAATCTCATCAGAATTCGGCAAACTATTATTCGTTTCCATTTTAATAGGAAGTGGACTCTCCTATTGGCTAGCTAATGAATGGCTCAATTCATTTGCGTTTAAAACAAGTATCGGAATTATACCCCATGTGTTTGCCGCTTCAGTTTGTATCAGTATTCTTCTTCTCCTAGTACTTTATAATGTTTGGAGAGCATCTCAAATGAATCCGACAAAGGCGTTAAGAATCGAATAGAATATCAAAAACCAATAACCTCAAAACAATTATCCAGCTCTGTGACTTCAAAGATCCGGATGGAGAAGTGGCAAAGAGTTATCGGATTGCGATAATTCCAGCAAACTTGCTAATAGACAGAGAGGGAAAAAATCCAGCAAACCATTTACCTCTGACAACATTAAGATCGGAGATCGATAGGTTATTCCCCGCTAAACAATAAAGCGTATTTAATAGTAGTCAACGGATATCAGGCAAATGTTTAAACTCTAACCAAGAAAGACAACAGCCTATTTAAATGCCAACTAATCCATTCTAAGCCTTTCAGCAGGATTTGCTATTGATGCTTTGAATGATTGAAAACCAATGGTTAAACCAGCCAACACGATCATCAGTAAAACTGATCCAATAAAATAAAAAGGTGATAATTGAATCTTATAACTGAACGAGTCAAGCCATTTATTTAATAGATAGTAACTGGCTGGTATTGCGAACAGAGACGCGCCAAGTATTAATCTAAGATAGCCCTTCGAAAGTAAAACAATTATAGACTGCGAAGTTGCGCCTAAAATTTTCCGGATTGTCAATTCTTTCTCTCTTTGCATAGTTGTAAATGATGAAAGGCCTATCAGGCCTAAACAAGCAATACTAATTGCAATGGTCGAAAAGATAAGTACAATTTTTTCAAACTGCTGTTCGGTCTTGTATAACCTATCGTATTCAAGGTCAAGGAACCTATAGTTAAAGGGCCGTTCAGGTGCAAACTGCTTCCAGGTTTGCTCAATAGCCTTAAGCGTTGATGCGGTTGTACCTTTTTGAATTTTTAAAACAAGGCCGGATAGATAGGAAGGATGATTGAAGATAAGCAATGGCTCAATTTTATTATGTAATGATTGGTAATGGAAATCATTAACAACCCCAACTATCGTCCCTGGCCCGCTACTCGCTACCAATCCCAGAGTTGCCTTCGAACCAACGGCTTCTTCCTTAGTTAGGCTAAATTTTCTGAGATAAGCTTCATTAACCATGAATTCATTCACCGTGTCAGCAATCATTACCGGGTCAAAATTTCGACCCGACAGT
Source organism: Cytophagales bacterium (assembly GCA_038229375.1). Lineage (GTDB taxonomy): Bacteria > Bacteroidota > Bacteroidia > Cytophagales > Cyclobacteriaceae > ELB16-189. The sequence continues at coordinate 35,609 of JBBRON010000036.1, forward strand.
AATTTCAGGTTCATCGTTTTAATTAAATTTTCATCTGATCCAAAAGCCGAAACAATTGTCCATCCACTTTCATTTGGGTTAGCTGACTGGTTGAAACCATACCCATACACAACTTCAAAAGGAGATCTGTCGATGCGGGCCACCTCAAGCACTCCAACCGTAGCTTTTAATGCTTGTTTGAAGGCATTCAATTTTAAATTAATATCCTTGTTACCGTTAATAAGTATCACATCCTCCTTTGTTATACCAAGTTTCTTTTCGCGCATAAATTGAAGTTGTGACGTAATAATAAGTGTTCCTATAATTAAAGAGAGCGAAATAATGAACTGACTAGTCACCAAGCTCTTTCTTAATTTTGCGCCCGAAGAGGTTGGGATTAACTTCTTCATTGCATGAATTGGATTAAATTTCGCCATTACAAATGCTGGGTAGACACCAGAGAGAATTGAAAGAAAAGCCCAACCCCCAATGAACGCAATCGTTAATGTCGCGGATGATAGAACATTGAAATGAAGTTGTTGGCCAATCAATGACGATTCAATAGGAATCAATAACATTACCAACGGTACAGATAGTAGCATGGCTACCAAAACAACTATTGCAGACTCTGACAAAAATTGAACGGCAAGTTGCCGCATGGTGGCACCAACAGTTTTTCGCATACCCACTTCTTTAGCCCGGGTGGATGAACGAGCCGTTGCCAGATTGATATAATTTATGCAAGCGATAATTAAAATAAAACCTCCAATACAACCAAAAATAAAAAGATATTTAATGTCTGTCACCTTGGATCGTCCCGCAAAATTAGAAACGGTAGTGTTAAAATGCACATTCTCTAATGGCTCTAGCCTCAGTGCGGGAGCATTCGCAGTTTTGATCCACTCATCAATTTTGGTTTGCAAGGATAAAGCCGAAGCATTTGGATGTAGCAGAAGAAGGGTTGTGTAATGCGGCGAGTCCCATATTATTGATTCGTCAAGATTGGGAATGTTATTAATTGAGCTAAGGAAGTCAAACTGTAAAAATGAATTTGATGGAACATTCTCAATTACGGCAGTAACCTCAAACGCACGACTATTATTGTATACAATTGTTTTGCCAATGGGGTCGTCATCGCCAAAGTACTTAGTTGCTATTTCTTGGGTGATTACGACGGTATTAGGTCTTGACAATGCCGATGACAATCTGCCATTGGTCTCCTGGAAACTTAATATTTTGAAGAAAGTTGAATCAGCCCATGCAAATCCGGCTTCATCAAACATTTTATCATTATAGCGTATGGTCCGCGGGCCAAACGAAGGCATAAAACGCGCAGCGTCTTTTATCTCCGGGTAGGTTCTTTTCAAATACGGTCCTACAAATAGGGGTGCTGATGGTTGTGCCGATTCGTTACCATCAAAAGTAGGATGATAAGTAACTCTAAATATCCGGTCTTTATTTTGGTGAAAGTCCTCATAGCTAAGTTCATGGGTAATGTAAATCCCAATCAAAACACAAGATGTAATTCCAACGGTCAATCCAATAATGTTAATGACAAAGTAAATTGGGTATCTGGTGGCATTCCTGAAAGCCGATAAAAAATAGTTAACAAACATAATTTTTTTGTTTGAAAATGATGCCTCTATTACCTTAAAAAGTCTGAAACGTTACAACTTAGTTTACTCTTGTTTTAAACTATTGATTGGATTGTCCATGGCCACTTTAATAGCTTGATAACTTACTGTTATCACAGCGATCATAAAGACACTACCAAATGCTGCCAGAATGGTGAAGTACCCAACTTCAATATGGTATGCAAATCCATGAAGCCAATCAGTCATATAGTACCACGAAAGGCAACACCCGGGAATTACTGCTACTAAAACAAATTTGGCAAAATAGGTAGTGAGCAGAAAAATAAGTTGCCGAACATCAGCGCCCATCACCTTTCGTATCCCTATTTCCTTTCTTCGCTGTTCGGCTGCAAAAGCTGAAAGTCCGAACAATCCTAAACATGAAATAACGATAGACAAAATAGCGAAATACAAAAATAAACGGTTCACCCGAACCTCACTCTTGTGGAGTTCGGCCCAATCATCTGCAACAAAATGGTACTCGAAAGGATACTCTGGTGAAAACCTGCTAAAAATATTTTTGATGCTGCTAACAGCTTTTTCATTTTCATAATTTTCAATGCGGACCGTTAATGCGTTGATAGGAAAGTTACCCTGGAATCGCTTTGAAAAAGGAAACAAAAGCAATGGTTGAATTCCATTGTGCATGGATTCAAAATTAAAGTCTTTAACGACACCAATAATATCCCCTTTATATCCACCATACCAGGTGACTGGCGATCCTATCGCTTTGTCGAGCTCGAGCCCCATGGCGCGCATAGCTGTTTCGTTTATGATAATGTTAGTGCTATCACTAGCCAGGCCATCATTGAATTGCCGCCCCCCAAGCAGTGTTGCTCCAGTAGTCCTCAAAAAATCTTCATCAACAAATAAATTATTGAATTTAATTTCCTGCTCGTTGCTTTTTCCTTCCCACTCTAATCCAAACGTGTAGTTATCAATTTTAAGTGGGGCAACACTACTGAAAGAAGCCGAGTGTATGAACGGAAGCTTCAAAAGTTCTTGTTTAACAAATGCAGCATTATTCATTACACCACTTCGTGAAGGAACATACACCAGGCCTTCCCGGTTTAGGCCGCTATCACGGTTCTGAATAAAATCCATTTGTTCTCGGATTACCAAGACGCAAATGATAGTTGCAATGGAAAGCGCAAATTGTACTGTTACTAATGTTCCCCGGAAAAGATGGGCACTTCTGCCAGTTTTAAGCAGACCCTTCAATACGGCTGTAGGTTTGAATTCAGACAAATATATTGCCGGATAGCTACCTGCTAACAATCCCGTAGTAAGTACAAGACCCCCCACTAATAGGAAGGCATTGAACTGAACTATCGAAATTGCAATATGCTTATCTGTGACAAAATTAAAGATAGGCAAGCTCAAACCTACAATTACAAAAGCAAACAAGGAGGCAACGAGGGTAAACAAAATAGATTCTCCTAAAAACTGTTTCACCAACTGAAGACGCAAGGCTCCGACCACTTTTCTTATGCCAACTTCTTTCGATCTTCTGACTGACTGCGCTGTCGCAAGGTTCATAAAATTAATGCATGCGATGAGGAGAATAAATGCCCCCACAATAGAAAAAGTTCTCACATTTTCAATACGGCCTCGCTCGGTTAGTCTGCCATCTTGATAAACTGAATGCAAGTAGGTTTCGTGAAAAGGTTGGATAATAAAATCAATGGCTGAGGTTGGAATCCAAGCCCTATGTTCATTCAATATTTTCTTCTCCAACGAACTAACTTCTGCCTCATTACGAAGCAAAACATAACTACGAGCGCTGTGATTACCCCACTTGCCGAACCAACCTTCATTCTTTTTATAGAAAGGTTCAATGGGAAGAAGACAGCTAAATTTTAGTGTGGAATTTCCAGGGATGTCCTTGAGCACACCTGTTATGAAGTAGTCCTCAGTCTGGTTAAGATGAACCATTTTACCTATGGGGTCCATATTCCCAAATAGTTTTCGCCCCAGTGATTCAGTGATAACGATGCCATCAGGTCGAGTTAAAATAGCTTTCGGATTGCCCTGCTTTAACGGAAAATTGAACATCTCTAAAAAATCACTATCTACTGTTTGCATGGGCTCAATAAAACTTTTATCCTCAACTTGTATCAGTTGATCTCCCAGTGAAAGCACCCGAGTAGCCCTCTCTATTTCCGGGTATTTGTACTTGATAGCCGGCACAAGCGGGCCAGGCGTTGATCGAGCAGTATTGATGTAGCCATCGGTAAATCGCTGGTTCTCTAATATCTGATAGACATTCTTGTTATGGAATGAATCTACCGAGTATTCGTCAAGTACCCACAACAAAATCAATAGACTACTTGATATTCCAAGAGTAAGTCCGATAAGATTTAATGATGAAAAGAGCTTGTTTCGCAACAAAACTCTGAACATGATTTTTAGATAATTGCTTACCATAATTTTAGATAGATTACCAAGATCTAATTATTTTGAACAAAAATATTTCAATCAAACATAAACCGAATGCAAGTAAAATCTATACCTATGTTGTGTGGATTTATAACTAGCTACACATTCCCTGATTACTTATTTAGTCACTTTGAGCAAGAACGAAAATAGCTAATGTCGAAGCGAGCCATTCTAAATGACAATGGGAAAAGTTGAAAGGTTGCGTCAATGTCATACGCTCAGGTAAACAATCCAAAAACAAAATTTCCGATTACTCCATTCGGGTCCTAATAGCGAAAACCATACCCCCTCTGTGTTGATTTATATTTGCGGTAATAGCATTCAATCTATTTTGGAGAATTTGTAGACAAACGATTTACCCAATGACTGTAAACAAAATTTCAATTCTTGCTCTCATCATAATAAACCTTTCTGTTATCACCACCCAAGCTCAGAAAATTAATACGGACAAACTTAAAGGACTAAAACCACGGTCCATTGGTCCTGGCGCAATGAGTGGGAGAATAACTTCAATAGATGTGGTGCATAAAAATCCAGCCATTATTTATGTTGGCTCGGCTTCGGGGGGTGTTTGGAAATCAACTAGCCAAGGTGTGGATTGGAAGCCTGTGTTCGATAAAGAAAATACGTTAGCAATTGGTTCCATTGCTATTCAGCAATCGAATCCATCTGTCATTTGGGTAGGCACTGGCGAAGGTAATCCTCGTAACAGCGTAAATAGCGGAGGTGGTATTTATAAAAGCATAGATGGAGGCGAAACATGGAAATTAATGGGATTAGAGAAGACAAAAAACATCCATCGTGTTATTATCGACCCTTCAAATCCTGATATAATATATGCGGCAGTTATTGGATTTCCGTGGGGGGAACACCCTGAGCGCGGTGTTTATAAAACCACGGACGGTGGCACGCAATGGGAGAAAGTTTTATTTGTAGATAACAAAACAGGATGCTCTGATTTAGTAATGGATCCATCTAACCCAAATAAATTATATGCTGCCATGTGGGAACACCGAAGAAAACCATGGACGTTTAAATCGGGAGGATCAGGCTCTGGTTTACACATTACTTATGATGGGGGAAAAACATGGAAAAAAGTAACGGATAAAGAAGGCCTGCCAGAAGGCGAGTTAGGCCGAATTGGTTTGGCCATTTCAAGCAATATGCCACAGCGTGTGTATGCTCTCATTGAAGCAAAAAAAAATGCACTTTATCGTTCTGATGATGGTGGTAGCCATTGGCAAATGGTCAATGACAAGCAAGAGACAGGAGGACGTCCATTTTATTACAGTGAAATTTATGTCGACCCTTCGAATGAAAATCGCTTATATACGCTTGCAACAACTGTTGGCGTAAGTGAGGATGCCGGTAAATCCTTCAGTACCCTATTGGGTTTTTCGCAAGTTCATGTCGATCATCATGCTTTTTTTATTCATCCGGCAAATCCAGATTTCATGATCGACGGAAATGATGGTGGCCTTAATTTTTCTCTCGACAAAGGTAAAAACTGGCGCTTTGTCGATAACCTTCCGTTAGGACAATTCTATCATATCAACGTTGACAATGAAACACCTTACAACGTTTACGGTGGCCTTCAAGATAACGGGGGATGGGTTGGGCCAGCTTACGTTTGGCGGGCAGACGGGGTTAGAAATTCTTATTGGCAGGAAATTTCATATGGCGATGGCTTTGATGTAATACCCGATCCGGACAATGCGCGTCATGGATACACGATGGCACAAGGTGGCGTACTTCAATATTACGACCTATTAACTGGGAATAATCGGATCATCATTCCCTCTCATCCAGATGCCGACATGCGCTTACGTTATAATTGGAATGCTCCATTTGCACAAGATCCATTTGATCATTCCACAATTTATTATGGAAGTCAATTCGTTCACAAAAGCACAAACA
>JBBRON010000037.1:0-41574 GCA_038229375.1 Cytophagales bacterium
GCCATTGAATTTTATAACTTCCTCAATTATTAAGTGAAGATTTTTATTGGGATTAATAAGCGATAGAAAAACGAGTTTTATTTCACCACTCTTTGAAGGGAACTCAATTTTTTTAAGATCGGCGGGTTCCCTGGGAATATTGGAAGCCACGCTCACATATTGACGTTTGCCGAACAATTTCCATATATCCAGCTTTTCCTGCTCATCCGTTGCATGCCATTCTTCAGCTCGTTTGAGCATCCACTTCAGAAAAAAAAGGAAGGATGATTTTACGAAACGATTTCGTTCCAAAGCCCATGATTGAAGCATTCCCCTGGGGGAAATGATCATTTTGATACCAGACATTCTGCTCTTCAGTAAACCGGGCAAAGTAGTCTGCAGATTGAACATCCCGTTGATAAAAATTACATCTGGTTTGATCTGATTGATCAGCCTGAAAATAAGTGGCAATGAAAATCTAGAAACAAAAAAAATATTTTCGCCCTGAGGGCCTTTTGTCCACGTGTTCAGATTAACTGACTGCCTTGGGCGCTCACCATCGATGTCCCGATCAAGAGAAAATAAATAGAAATCGACTTCACCTTTGAAGGTTCCTGCCAGGTTGTATAACGATTGAACCGGTCCACCAGCCTTGTAAAGGGGCCAGTAAAAAGGGTACAGCATCAGGATTTTTCTCACTCGACAGCGATTCTCTTAGGGGGTTTAATTGCCCACGCCTGCCTCCAGACAAAACGAAGGAACAAAAAGATAAGGAATCCCTTTAAAAAGCAATTGAATACCATGTAGAAATCATTGTTCGCTCTAATGAAGTAACTAAACATAAACGGAATCCATATGATATTAAGCGGGTCCGTAGCCACGTAACGAGTCATAAAAAAGCGCAGAAAAAAAGATACAAGCGCGCCATAAACAAAAAGTAATGCAATGGATCCTTGTTTTCCGAAGTTCACATAGAAATCCCCTATCACGCCAATCGTCATAGAAGTAGAAGTTTGGAGACGATAGCCTGTATATTCAAAAAACTTATCCTGTGTGCCTACAAATTTCTTATCCGTAAAAAGAATTCTTGGGATAATGGACCCGAACAGATCACCCGCCATCTCTTCTCCGTTCACAAAGGGCTGCCGACGAGGGACCCACTTCATCACCTTTCCAAGGTGCCATCCCTGCGACAATCTCGCAATGGTTTTTACGACCCCCGGCGATTCAACAAAGGCCTTGTTTGCATTTTTCGCGTTTACCTGAGTTGTGAGATCGCTGAAGGTTTCCAACCCGGCGGTCCGGGATCCACCCCAGGTAGCTGCCCGGTATTCATCTTTCACACTTTGAACAAGAAATAGAACCGTTCCGCCGATAATAAAGAATGATAATCGGAACATAACACTGAACCGGAACTTTAACGAAACAAAAAAGAACAGAAACGTGGACCAAATGAAAAAATCCATAAAAACACCTATGCGAAGAGCCGTGTACAAAGATTGAATGTTGATCAATACAATGAGTGCATAGTTCAAGGGGCTGTTGGAAAACAACAGGCTAATCGCGCCAACATATTTCAATGACCCGGTGAAGGTAACGATAGAGGATAGACCTGGGATCAACGGAAATATCAAGTCAGTAACGTAACTGATCGCAACAAGAAAATATCCCAAAGTAGCTGCGCTTTTAGGATTTATTTTGGCTAATAGATCCCGCAGATCAAAGTCCTTATTAAAAATCATCAACCCTAGCACCATACTACCAAATGCCGGAATCGCGTAAGCAAAATATTGATCTTGCTTCAGAGGCATCCATTTCGTGAGCACCGGATAATAATTATAGATCAGGTAATTCGCGTAGATATATTGTAAAAAGTAGCCAAAAAGGAACAGGTAGATAATCGGGAATGCTTTCTCCGATTTCGTCAGAAGGAGGTAGCCAGAAAGGAGGAGCAAGAGGGTAAAAACAAAAAACATAACTCTTAGTCCCTTAAAACGATTAATGAATGAAAAAACATATGCCGGATCGGTGTCGTAGAAAAATCATATCGCATTAGGGCGTTCTTTTGAATGTTTCGCACACAATTCCATTAAATTAAAGGCAAATTTAGGCATTATTTTCTTGAGAGGTCCCGGTAGATTTCAGCGTAACGCGCCGCAATCTCTTTAACATCAAATCTTTTTTGGTTTCGAAAGCCGTTAGCAATAAGGCGTTCGCGATAATCAGGATCTTCAATCACCTTTATAATTCCCTCTCGGATCGAACTTACGTCAAAGGGATCTACCAGGTGAGCGGCGTCCCCGGCCACTTCTGGCATGGATAAAATATTACTGGTTACTACCACCCTTCCCACGGCATTCGCCTCAACTATTGGCATGCCAAAGCCCTCATAGGTTGATACAAAAGAAAGGATATCACACGCCTTATACTTTTCAATGATTTCCTGATTCGAAATATTCGTACATGATGTATACCGAACACCGGATCGCGTGAGGCCCTCCTTAAGTTCAGCAGACACCTCTCCCACAATTTCCAGGAAACAGGGTATTCCCTTAAGCGCCTGAGCCAGTCGAAGAACGTTTTTATTGGACTTCGTTCCAACCTGAAGGATCCTCGGACACTCACTGTTAAACGGTTTGGGAAAGGGTTTAAACAATGTTGATATCGGCACGTAGACGACCTTCACTCGTGAAGGTTCAACGTTAACGAATTTGAGAAGCTCTTTTTTGGTAGCTTCCGATATCGTAGTAATGATCGATGCACGCAAGACAGGAAGTTTAACCCAAAGCCAATGAAGCACAAAACGTTTTAGTTTGTTCGGGTGATTCATCAAACCAAGATCAAGCATGGTAAGCACGGTGCTTTTTTTCCGCAAGAAGATTGCTATGAAATTGACGTCACCCGTAATATGATTTACCTCCTGCTGACTAAACATCGCCTGAAGACAGATAGATAATCTCTTAAACAGTCCATCACTATAGTATTTCATTTCAACAACATTCCAGTTCACATCCTCCGGTAGAGCACTTCTTACCTCTTTGAAAAGACTTTCAACGCTGAAATTAAAATTTGGTCGTGGCTTTCTATGAAAAAAAACGACTTTCATTCTACTTCTTTAACGCCGATTCCCATTTCATCAATTCTATTTCATCGTCAATCAGCCGTTGGATGAAATTGTCTGTGGAAAGATTGTACTCCCAACCAAGGGCCTTTTTTGCCATCGCATTGTCACCATAAATAATCTCGAGATCCAACGAGCGAAGCAACGAAGAATCAATGCTCACGTGATCTCCGGCGTCAAGATCAACTCTGGCAAACACTTTCTGGACAAAATCGTCGAGCTTGGTAAAACTTCCAGAGCAAATCAAATAATCATTCATCTCCTCCTGCTGAAGCATTCGCCACATAGCGTCCACGTAAAGCGGTGCATAACCCCAATCGCGAACAATTGAGGTGTTGCCTAAACTTAACTTACCGTTATCACCATTGCTGATTTGAATGGCTGTCCTTACTATTTTCTTTATTACAAAATGAGGTGGCCGCAACGCAGACTCATGATTAAATAATATACCGCAGCAGGCTTTAAGCTTGTAGGCCTCCCTGTAGTTAATCGCCAGCCAATGCGCCGATGCCTTTGATGTGCCATAAGGACTCACGGGATGAAAAAGAAAAGATTCCTTTATTGGCAAACGGTGTGATCCGATATTTCCAAACATCTCACTACTGGAAGCCTGATAAAAACGTGTGCCTGGCGACACTATTCGAATAGACTCCAGTATATTCATTACGCTCCCTGTATTGAAACTAAACGTTTCAAAGGGAATCCTGAACGAATGACTCACGGAACTGATGGCAGCAAGGTTGTAAAATTCATCAGGTGAAGTATCCTCCAGTAATTGCTTGACCTGAACGTTATCAAGAAGGTTGATTTGTCGCATCTCAACCTTATCAGTAATCCGGAGGTATTCTAGGCGAAAACTATCAGATACTCTGCCCGGTGATACCAGGCCGATTACGCGGTATCCTTTTCCCAACAGCAGAGCCGCAAGCAACGAGCCATCCTGTCCTGTAACGCCTGAGATAATTGCAACTTTCAATTTGAAATGATTTATAAATCCAACAACCTAACCAAAGATCGCATCCATCAGCGGTTTAAGAGCATCTTCGCAATAGTAATGAGAATTATTCGCTGGATAATGGTCACGATTCGTTACGTCCGCCAATGTAAGATCTTTCAACGTGCTAAAATCGAAACTATAAATCCCCGGATAAACATTTGTGGTTCGATAGGGAAGACTTCCTGTCATGATAGTAGGAAACCAAACATCCAATCCACACGCCAGATACTCAAAGAGTTTATTGGGGGCGTTAAAAATATAATTCGCAATATGACCTTTGTAAAGCACCACACCCACATCATAATCTTTCAGAACAGCGGGCAACTTCCTGTAGTCCAGCCCATCGTTCATAGAAATCCATTCTGGTTTCAATTTCAATAAATAGTTTCTGGCATCTTCTGTAAAGTTATAAGAATAAATATGCCAGATAACGTCTCCGTTTTGCTCCAGCACCCACTCGGCAAATTCGCGAAGATACAGCGTTGAAAGACTTAACGATCCGACATACACAATTTTCAAAGGAAGTTGCCGGTTGCGCTTTCCCTCCTGAAACCAGCTGCGCGGAGGATAATTGGGCAAGATGAATTCATTAAATCCTCTCAAAGGGATAAGGCTGTTCCTGAAAAGTCCCATTCTGAATTCATTCGTATGAGAAACCCATTCTGCCTTGGGAATAAGCCACATTTCAAGTCCATGAAAATACCTGGAAAGCGCCATACCCAATTGATACTCTTCAGGACTAGTGTATTCGTGATAATGGATAAACACCTTCGCCCGCCGGCGGATAAATCGTTTATAGAGGTAAGCCGGAAACGAGGAAAGTGTTTCAAAGTACAGCACCCTGTCCGGGAACCTTGCGACCAGATAAATAAAAGAGAGGAGATAAAAATAGACGTAACCGATTAGACGGACTAACGCCGGCCTGCCTTGTAAAGTGCTTCCTAATCTTACGATAGTTATTTTGCCGTCCGTCAACTCAAAACGGCTGAGTTCGTTCACCTTCGTCCGTGTTGTAAGTACAAAGACCTTCGCCTTCGGATTCCTCTTTGCTATCTCATTTAATAGGTTTTGTATGGGAGGATATAACTCCAGCGGCGCAAAATGAATGATGCCCAGACTACCCACGGATCAGCTGTTCAATGGTACCCATAACAAATTTTGCCCGGTCCCGGTACGTATACCCCGACGTCAACGACCTGCTCCTGGCGGCATTTCTTATTTTATCTGCTCCTGCTGGTACAAGGGACAACAGTTTTCTGATTTGTAGAATACATTCGTCAACATCTTTGAACAAGAAAATTTCTTCACCCTCAGTGAAGAATAGCCGGTGTTCAGTGGTATCGGGGGCGAGCATTATTCCCCCAATGCCTGGCACCTCGAAGGTTCGCATATTGTGAGAATTCTCATTGTGCGGCCGCATGAGATTCAATTGCACCCTGTACCTTCTAAGTATGTACCATAGTTCTTCTCCCAGGACAGCGGGGTATACTTTGATGATCGGGTGATCCACAAAATTCTGCCAGCCGTTTCCGTAGACGACGACAGCAATACCCTTCGCTGCGAGGGCCATTATGAAACCGGCACGCATCACGTCAGGGTTTCCGAGGAAGCAAACGCCCGAAATCTCGGGTACTAGTTCCGCGTTGTGAAATGTCTCGTCACTGACCGTAAACCCAAATGGCAAAAAGATGGCCGTCGATTTAAGATCAAATTCCAGACGGTGCTTCACATCCAGATTGTAGGTAAAGTGAAGGTCATAGTATGGAATCGCACGGGTGATGTTACTGTTTCCACTGCCCTTTCCGGAAAAAAGAAATGGGTTATCGGGATTGTAGTTTACCAGTTTGATTTTTTTTTCCTTTGCCCATTGAAGTGTCTCCGGAAAAATCTCCATCCCTTTAAAAATCCAGATCACTTCGGGTGAAATCCATTCAACTTCTTTCCTGAAAAGTTTGTTGATGCGGGAATAGATTGGGGAAAGCCCCGCTTTGTAAAGAATCTTATTCAGCATGCCCCCGGAATAGTACTGACTGAAAATATCGTGGGCCGGAAAAAGGTGCACTTCCCAACCGAATTCCCGAAGATACCGGATATAGGGCCTTTCAATTGACCAAACCTGATCCGATCCTACAATCAATAACTTCATGTTAACGATATCAATAGGTGAATGTTCTTCTTGCCCATTGAATTAAAGGGGTCTCCAACATTTTGAAAATCATCCACGCCATTGTGAATGATGCCGCGATGGCAATTGCGGTGACCAACAAGTCTCGTCCGCTGCGAATACCGATCCCCTGTGCGTTACCAAATAAGTGATGAACGAATCCCAGCATGAAATAATGCACCAGATATAACGAATATGAAATGGATCCTATCCATCCGAGGATTCCATTTCGCAGGAGTGATGAGTAAAGTGATTTTCTCATCGTAAGTGCGAACAACAGACAGCCGGCAAACAAGAATGCAAACAAACTGTGTTTCACCACGCCGAGGTCACCGTACCGAACGCTTAAATAGCCGCACAGTAAAAAATCAAGACCCATTAAAACGATCAGTGGATAAAAATACTTTGCAACGAGCTGCGGAAGGTCACTTTTCCAATTCACATAGGCCACCAGAACTCCAAAGGCAATTGAGTCCATCCGCGAAGGCAACAACACATACGCTGGAATCCACCCGGAAAAACTCATTCGGGTCAGGCAGGCAGCAACGATTACCAACAGGAGAAACCAGGGCAACCATTTCTCTCGAATAAAATAAACCATGAAGGGAAACAAAATATAGAACTGTTCCTCAATGGCGATCGACCATGATATTGACATGGCAGGGTTACCCATATTGTTGAGCAACGCCATGTAAATATTATTGAGCATTGTGAAATAGGCCCATCCCGGAATCACATCATTTCCAGCCAAAAAATAGTTGCTGGAAAAATAGGGGATGCTCTTGATGATCATGAATACGGCAAGTATCAAAAAATAGTTTGGTACAATGCGGGCAATGCGCCGAAAATAAAATGTACGAAAGAAACTATCCGACTGGCGTGTTCTCAGCAAGATAGATCCGATCAGAAATCCCGAAAGAACAAAAAAAAGATCAACACCGATCCATCCAATGGACGTTACTTTGTAAACGATTCTTCCTATCGAATACGCCGAATCCACCAGTTGATTATTTAAATAATGGAACCCAAATACGAGCAGAATAGCTACTCCCCCCAATCCATCCAGTTCCGGTATCCGATTTAGAGAACCTGTCTGCGCTGTCACCCGGATTTCCGATTAAAATAATAAACAGGTCCATGCTGGCTTACCAGTTTAAATCCATGCCGGCTTTGAATCAGTTCAGCGACTCCCTGTGGCGTATAGGATTGATCCCGGTAGGAAGTGTCATGCAACTCGATGAACAGCTGCCTGCATTTCTGAAGACAATCTGTTTCATTCATAAAAATCTCCACTTCGGAACCTTCGATATCCGAGACCAGCGTGTATTCCCCCAGATCAGTTTCTTTCAAGATAGAACTAAGGGTTCTGGCGTCGACTACAATTTCATCCGAGCTAGTCGAAGATTTATTTTTTTTGACCCGGGTGTCGGTATTATTACTGGTACTTGCGAAGTGAACTTTCTCAACGTCATAACTTATCGCACAATTGATAACCTGAAATGATGCGTCTTTAGCGATGTGCCGGGTGATATTCGTATTAATGCTGTCGAGCAGCTGTGGATTCGCTTCAATGCACACAAGCCTGCTACTTTTATTTAGTTTCGCCGCGATGTGGCTTGACACCACCCCTATGCTACTTCCGAGTTCCAATACATCCCGGTCCTTATCGAGGAATTTTTCCACAAACCGGATCTCAGAGCTCTCATAAAATCCCCAGAAGATTGAGGCTGTAAATCGCTTCGCCACCCGATGCTTGTCTATAAAAAATCGAAAACCCTTCCACCGGATATCGGGAACTGAATCCCCAAAGGTCGACTGAATAATTGAACCCATTACAGGGTTACATAACAGATTAAAGAATAAAAATTTAATTCGATTCATTGAGTCTGTTCTTTAAATCATGCATCACGCCCTGATGCGCACGTTGTTGAAATCCGACAGATCGATTGTGAGAAGCTTTTCCAAAAGATAATCGGGTTGCTTCGTCCTGAGCCAATCTCTTAATAGTTCTGGCGAGCTCTGCAATGTTGCCAAACTCAAAAATATAACCATTTATGCCCTCTTGCACATCGTCAGTTGGTCCATAGCTTCCGCAGGTATTGCTAAGAATAACAGGACACCCCATATAAATGGCCTCGCTAACCGCAATGGAATGAGGTTCAAGCGATGCCGGGTGTACGTAGATGTCTGTCGCCGAGTAATAAGACGGCAATTCATCAATATTCACGAATCCGGGAAAATGGACTTTACTCTGTTTTAATGATGCCGCCAGCTCATGCAATTCGTTCTCGGTCTGTCCCGATCCAATAACGAAGAGGTGAAGGAGAAACCCCTCTGCTTCCAGGATTTTCATGGCTTCAATAATATGTCCCTGATTTTTCCATGACGCCAATTTTCCTACCACTGCAATGATCAATTCAGATTCTGCTATTCCAAACTTCGTCCGTATCGCTCTGCTCAGCTCCTGCTTCCGATCAAAACATGATTCATAAAGAGAGATGTCAATCGGAAAATGCATGCGAACGATTCTGTCCTTACCGACTCCATACTTCCTGTAAAATGCTTCGTTTGCATCACCCACAGAAAGAAAATGAGAGATACCAGAAAAGAAATTTCGTAAAAACGGGTATTTGACTAATTCCCTGAGCGGGTTCCGCTTATGACGAAGCTCACTGTCGGAGATGTAGGCTAAGGAAGTATTGTTTGTCCGGGCCCAGCGATGCGCCCTCCGCTGAAGCTTTTGGAAATATCCGTAGATGATCACTACCTCCGGGCCAAATCCTTTTAACGCGTCGTCCAGATCTGGTGCGTCGATTTTTTCATCTGACGTAATTACCTTTCCATCGTTCAAAAAAACATGATTAAATTCTTCCAGTCTCAGGTTGCCCCAGGAGATTTCCCGCTTAAAATTCGGGTCCATATATTTTTTTAACCCCAGCGTGGAAGCGAAGAAAACTTTAAAATCAACTCCTTCTATTTTAGAAAAACTGACATACTGCGGACAAAAATGCTGGATCGGATGAGAAACGACCAAGGCTACTTTTGTGCGATTTTTCATTAAGGATGCCTAAATAAAAGAGACAAAACTCATTTTTTCATTTCGATCAGGATCTTTTCAATTCTAAAAACCTGATTGGCATACGAATTCTCCCGCGCGTACTCTTTTCTTTGTTCCTGTTGAGGAATTGAATTGTACTCATCCAGTTGATTGATGATTTGTTTAAATAATAGCGGTAATGAATGATTGTGATTTCGATCCGGCACCATCTGAACTAATTCCGGATGCTTCTCATAACTGGTCAGATTGCTGGATATAATTACTTTTCCAGTGCTGAGATATTCCATCACTTTGTGGGAATTTGTTCCCTTACTCTGATCTCGCTGCACATCATAGCATATCAGAAACGCCTGCATTCTATTGATCGCGATTGCTAGCTCTGCTGTAGGAACCACTCCGTGCAGCACCACATTGCTGTTGGAACGCAGCCGTGCAATGAAGTCCTCCGTTTCGCTATCGAGTGCCCCGCCGATATTCGATTGGTCGGCCGTGAAACTTCCCCAAAACTCAAAAATACAATTTCGATTCTCCTCTATTATTTTAACCAGAGTTTCTCTATCAATATCATTCCTGGACAAATTCCCTGAGTAACCTATATGAAGTGGTTTATTCACCGTTGCATTTAAAGGAAGATCCACAAAATCACCCGCCAGGCCATGTCGTATAAGGTGTTTGGGCACATCATACTTTGAATACTTACTGAGTATCTCTTCGGTGACCGAGAAAATAATTTCCGCCCCTTCCGCTGCCTCAATAGCCGGGAGATTCAAAGGTTCATCGACCGGGTGAAAGATCCTGAGAGCATCTCTGTTGAAAAATCCAAATGGATAGAAATTTCCAATGTCATAGGACCAAATAATGTCAATCGGTCTCTCAATTTTCTTTAGGATGCGTTTAACCTGGAACTTCATTAGCCAATGAAAGGCAAAGAAGAATTTAAACTTAAGCCAGTAAGGAAAATACAGCCGGTGGTCTATCAGGAATAGATTTGGATGTACATGACTGTATTTTATCTCGATAGACTTTTTCAGATTTGCCGGTGTTTGAGCAGGCGGATTTAAAAAATACACCACATTGCCCAGTTTTGCCAGTTCGATTGCATAATGATGCTTCGACAAAAACATTTTTCCCCACGCCTGAGGAGAAAGAATCAAAATGATTTTATTCCTTAAACGAGGCATGGCCTATCTGAACTTTAAGATATTCCTCACCTTTTGAGTTCTTTTTAGCAAGGACATATAAGTACTCTTTAAATTCTGATCCGTCTTAAATTCAAGGTGATCACGTCGCGGCATTTTCATAATGGCTTGAAATTCGGCGTCACTCAATCCCAATTTCTTCAGAACATATTCTTTGTCCTGGGCGAGCTCTTCCGTCGCGTAAAGGGGCTTTTTCAATTCCTCCAACGCTTCATCTCTTGTCATTTGCCCACTGCAGATAAGGGTAGACAAGTGCGCCTTCCGTTTATCAATTCCAAACTTCTCCGGTAAGATATACGCCTGGTAAAATTTTGTGAATATGGATTCATAGTGCTTACCGCCGTAATCCCGCCAGCTTAGTTTGTCCTTAATAAGGGCCTTGATCGCTGCCTTGTTGTAAGGCACATAGTCCAGAATAGAAACCGGCGACAATTTTAACACTGCCGAATAATAGACATACTTCTTGAAATCGAGGTACGGATAAGTTTTAATGCTAACCTTTCCGAATTGACGATGGATATCCTTCAGGTTTGAAAAGTCTGTCTTTTTGTAAAGCCAGCTGGGAGGCATGATATATTCCGTAACTACGTTGGTACCACTGATCACATAGTTTATATTCTTTTCTTTTGCCAGTTTATACATCGTGGCAGTGATTGCATGATCAGACACAACTTCTATATCCACCACCGAAGCCTTCAGATAAGACAATTGAATATCCCTGAACTCCTGCCAGTTGATGACCAATGTGAAAAGGTCAATGTTTAATTTATTAATAATGTTCTCAATGTTTTTAACAGCAAGTTCCGAATTCCATCCATTGTCAAGGTGGACGGCCAACGGGCGGAGACCGAGTTGATTGGTCAGGTACGCAACATAGGTACTATCAACACCACCACTCACTCCTATCAGGCAGTCGTAGGGTTTTCCCTTCCCTGATTTTTTGATCTGTTCGGCCAACTGCTGCAGCTTTTCTTCACCCTCTTTACCGGTTAAAACCGACTCTCGTTCAGCTTTCTTATACTCCCAGTAGTAGTTGCTTATACCATTTTCATCAAACGAGATGTCCGGATCAGCAATAGTGTCCATGACCGTGAGTGAACATCGACGGAATCCGGTATTCGTTCCAGTAACTTCTTTAGACATTGTTAGATTTTTGAAAATAATTTCTCTCTCAGTTCGGCCTGACCCGGATAGCTTATCAGCACGGCTCGGTGAGGCCCTTGGAAAACAAACATACTCCCTGCCGACACCGCTGACGCACCGTGAAGGATGGCAGAAGTAAAATCATCCACAGAGGATGCACCTCCGACAGCAACAACCGGGATCTTAACACATTGACTGAGCTGTTCTATTAATTTGGTATTGTATCCGGAAAAAGTCCCATCCTTGTCGATGGCGTTCACAAACAATTCACCAGCACCAGCTTTCTCCATCTGCCTGGCGTATTCAACTGGATCAAGATTCGTGTTCTTTGATCCATTTTCAACATAAACTTTATAACGTCCCCAGAAATCCTTTCCAATATCAATGGAAACAACGACACTTTGACTACCTACGTAGTTAGCACCGTCTTTCACGAGCTGAGGACTGACAAAGGCACTGGTATTCAACACCACCTTCTCAACGCCAGCCGTAATGAGTTCCTTTATTTCATCCAGTTTCGTGATTCCGCCTCCATATCCTAACGGCATAAAAGCCTCGCTTGTCAGTTCCTTGATCTTCGCCATATCCGGCGGCCGTTTCTCAAGGGTGGCAGAAATATCCAGGATGACAATCTCATCAACTTCTTTTTCGTTAAAAATTTTGACAGCATTTATTGGGTCACCGACGTAGGTGTGATTCTTGAATTTGATGGATTTTACCAAACCATTGTTTTGAATGAGCAATACAGGAATGACTCTAACACGTTTCATTAAAGGCGGGCAAAATTCTCCAGAAGCTTCATTCCAAACTTGTGACTTTTTTCAGGATGGAACTGCACCCCCATGATGTTACCCCGCTCAACTCCTGCAGTAAATGGATACCCGTACGTGGCCTGCACCAATGCGTCTTCCTCATTCATAACGGAAGGATGATAGGAATGCACAAAATAAAACCGGGGTGATTCATACATCCCGTCAAATAGTTTGGATCCTTTTACGGCGGTAACATCGGTCCAACCCATGTGAGGGATTTTCAACTCAGGGGTCATCTTTGCAGCATTGAATTTTACGATGCTTCCCTTGATCCACCCAAGACCTGGCAGTACACCTTCCTCACTTCTTTCAAGGAGCAGTTGAAGGCCAACGCATATTCCAAGCACCGGTACTTTATCGATCAGAACTCTCTGATTCAGAGAAGGCAATAAATCCGATTCCGCTAATTTTTGTGAACAGGTATCAAAAGCACCCACCCCCGGCAAAATAAGTTTCTCCGCTTGCAGGATATCGCTCTTCTTTGACGATATGATGGACTCCACATTTATTTTCTTAAACATGTTCTTTATCGACGCCAGGTTTCCAACGCCATAGTCCACAATGGTAACCTTCACTTTACTTTCATATTAAAGATCTTACAAAACCGATTCAACGTCATAGCTCTGAAATAAATCAGTTCGTAGCCAAGGGAGCCTTCAACAAACCGATCAAACCGTTTCAGAAGTTCATCGGAGAATATTCCGGTATTGCTAACGGCTTCCTCAAGATCTTTCCTGAGCTTTTTACTGTTCGTTTTCATCCAAACACTATCGGGCGCCACAAATCCCATTTTATCTTTTCGCTCTCTAATGGGCTTAGGCAATTCCGTTATCGCATCTCTGAGAACAGCTTTTGTATATCCCATCCTGATCTTGTACTCCGATGGCAGGCTGATACAATATTCCACCAGGCGGTGATCGAGAAAAGGAAGTCTGGACTCAATCGAAAAAAGCATAGAGTTCCGGTCTTGTGAATGCAACTGATAGGGAATGCTGGAATAACTGATTTCCTCTATGCTCAAATCCCGTACGTTACCTGACCCAAATTCGTCTAAACCATTTTGCGCCAGTTTTTTCCATTCATCTGAAAACCATGGAGTCTCACTCCTTCCCAACAAGCTCTTCGCAGTTTTGATCAGACGCTCACTATACAATGATTTTACAACGCCACGTAGCTCCGACCAGTAGCTGATTTTTCTATGAGATGCTTTAGCACGGATAAGGGAGGATAGTTCTTTTAGATCCGACGGATTTAGCAACTCTTTCATTCTCGCGGTCATAAATTCCGGATATCCACACAGAAATTCGTCGGACCCCTGACCATCCTGCATCACGATCATCTTGTTCTCACGCGCTTTTTGAAAAACACAAAACTCGGAATAGTGAGATGCCCTGCTGAACGGCTGATCCTGATGATACAACATCCTGTCAAGATGCCCTTCATCCAAAAGGTGATCGAGTTCTGGGTATATTTTAGAAGTATGAAAGCCCGTTTGGGCCGTCACAAGATCACTGAATATCTGTTCATCGTAAACTTTGTCTTTGTAACAAGACGTCACCGTGGTAAAATCAGGGTTGGCCATCTTCTGGCTATGAATCACGGTAACAATCGAAGAACTATCAATGCCGCCGGAAAGACAACTTCCCACCCTCACATCCGAACGCATTCTGATATGAACACTATCAATAAAAAGTTGTCGCACATTGGCGACTGCTGTTTCATACGTATCTGTTATCGGCTTCGACGAAGCGTCCAGATTATACCACTTCACAATTCTGCTGGTATGATTGACTGCGTTGTAAACCATAAAATGCCCGGGGCGGAGCTCATTAACACCTTCGAAGAATGTTTCATCCGAAACGTTAAGCCAGCCACGCGCGAGAAAATTGACCGCGACTTTTTTATTTAATACCGGCTTAAATGAATCAACGGCAGTAAATTGTTTTATTTCCGAACCAGCCATAAACCAGTCTGCGTCCTGAAAAAAGTATAAAGGCTTAATGCCAAAATGATCCCGGCAGAAAATAATTTCCTTTTTTGATTGGTCATACAGTGCAAAAGCCCACATACCATTAAACTTCGCAAAGGCTTCGGTTCCCCATTGCTTGTATGCATGAAGGATCACCTCCGTATCGGAACCGGACGAAAACGTGTGCCCTAAATCCAGAAGGTCCTGTCGAAGCTCAATGTAATTATAAATCTCTCCGTTAAACGCGATCCACAGATCACCTCGTTGCATGGGTTGGTGACCCGCCTGGCTCAAATCAATGATCGATAGCCGGCGATGGCCCAATGCAACATTGCTGTCGATAAAATATCCAGCATCATCCGGACCACGATGACTTACTTTATCAGTGATAGACCGTATCTGAGCTTCCGCGACCGGTTCGTTTCTTACACTAACTAAAACGCTGATTCCACACATGAGCTTACACGTTCAGGTTCTTTGCTCTGAACTTCTCAAATTTTTCATGGGGAATGTATCCGTTATAGGGATTACTGGTATGAAATGGAACACATTTCTCTTTTTCCAGCTCTTTGACTTTGCGTGCGGGATTACCCACGATTACGCAATGACCTTCGGGAAATGATTTTGTAACAATTGCACCTGCTCCCACAATGGTAAAATCCCCTAACACCACGCCTGGAAGAATAACAACGCCCATGCCGATCCAGCAATACTTTCCAATTCTCATCGGCTCCGCTGGCAACTGTTCCCGAAAATCATAGAAATCATGATTTCCACTCATCAGACCTACGTTCGGTGCGATCTGCGTATAGTCACCAATATAAATTCTATTTACCGCATGAATGTAGCATCCCGGATTAAACCCAGGGCTCGTTTCTATTCCCGCATAAACATTCTTACTGAAGCTTATTACACTGGAAGGGTGCATGGGCCAGTAGGCGTCACGGTTGATGCCAATGACTTTCTGGACGAACCATGTGTATAAGGTTACGGGCGTTTCTGAATGTTTGGTTTTCCTTATGAAATGAAAATAAGGCAACTGAATGATCAACCATTTAAGAGCCTGGCCAAAATAATAGAAAATCAGAAAGGGATTCCTGATAATTCTGCCGAGCCGAATCATGAGTGCTTTCAAATATTCTTAAATCTCATAGTATTCACCTTCCAATTAACTGTAGCCACAGCATTCTTCCCAAACTTAACGGTTCCCACTTCTTTATAGCTTTCAGCTCGTCAAATCGTAAATGCAAGAGGCATTTCGTAATCAATTTGACCTGGATCAGCCTGACTTTATTAATCAATTTGCCTTTCACCATTTCCGGAAGGGGGCATTGAGGATTTTCGAGCGAACGTCGCGCGATCGCCTGATATTGGTAGAGTCTGCTATAAGAAATAAACGTTTTGGCACTCTCCGATCCCGCATGGTATCGCGACCAGATAATGCCATGTGGCATCACCACCAGCGGATATTTCATGGACAGGCGATGCCACATATCGTAGTCACCGCTGCTTTTGATAGGAGCGAATTCTCCCTCCTTAATAAATACTTCCCGATTGATGATACAGGATGTAGGTGCCTTGTCAAACAATCCTCTTTTTTCAAGGTAATGCTGCCGGTACGTCTCTTCTGGACTTAACATGTACGGAAAAATCTGTTCATCATCCTGGGCAATACTGTCGAGACCATAGCCTGCTTCTGGAAATCGTTCCATCATCTCCACCTCAACCTCCAGGCCCCAATAGTAGATTGCATCGTCGTGATCGATGTACTTTATATATTTTCCTTTGGCGTAAGAGGCCGCCACATTCCTATTCGGATAATCGCCTTCATTTTTTTCATTCAGATACACTTTTATCCGACTGTCTTTCGCCTCGTAGCTCCGTGCAATCTCAAGCGTGCGGTCTTTGGAAAGATCATCAACAACGATCAATTCCCAATTCTGGTAGGTTGATGCGATGACACTTTCGATAGCCTCACCAATAAATTCTTCAGAATTGTAAGAGGGCATCAGCAAGCTTACGAGGGGCTGATCTTTTACGTTCAACGGAGAAAAAGGTCTGTGATCAGGCATGATTGGTATTGGGATTCAATGCCGTTGGTGCAATTCCTGAAATCTCAAAATGAACTTTGTGTAGTTCATCGGCGCCCTTTTTCAACACCTCATGAAACAGCTGAATGGCTTTTCTCGCACCACGACGTTGGTGGTAGTTGTATACAAGCCATCGATACTTTTCATTCCAACCGATAGTCTTTTCGCGGAGAAGCGTTTTGCTGTTCTTCAGTATACTGATGAGCTCACCTTTCATTCTGTCCGGAGTAAGTCCGAACATGACATACTGGTGATATAAAATTGTGAAGCCTCTACGAAATGCGTAGTCCTCATTCTCGGCATGATAGTGCTTCACCTGAGCTTTGCCGTTATAAACGATGGCAAGCCCATGCTCTAACGCATCTTTTGCCCAGAAAGCATCCTCTGAAAATGAAACCGGGCGAAACGGTATTTTTAACAATGCCTCCCGCCTGTACATTGCTGTGACATCGTCCCAGCTACAGATCTGTGCCTTTTCCTGGGGCGACAAACGATCAAAGTCTTCTTTCTTTTCAAATGAGTATTCCCTTATCCCAGGTGATGAAATTGGCCGAAACCATTCAATGGGATTTTTATCTCTATCGGAAGGAACAATCTGCAAACCGCACACACCTGCCACACGATCGGAGGTAAAGCCCTCCATCAAATTCGACAGCCAAAACTCATTAACAGGTTCTGCATCTTGAACCGTCATCACAACAAATTGCCCCTGGCTCAGTTGAACACCAAGGTTACGCGTCGCTCCATGATTGAAATCTGTGGCTTTGACTGCATGTATTCGAACTGGAAATCCTGCAAGAATTTCAAGCGTTTGATCTGTTGACCCTGAATCAATAATTATAACTTCCGAACGATCGATCAATGTTTGCCTGAAAATTGAACTCAAAGTCTTTTCAAGCCATGGCGCGCCATTCCACACCGGAATAACTATAGAAATATCTACCTGACTCATGCGCGCTTACTCAACACTGTCAATTGCCCGCTTGGTCGCTTCAAGATACTGCCGCTGCCATCGAAGGCATGGCTCAAGATGATTTCCTTCCGCCCATTCATTCCAGGCATTTATAAACACAAAATTCTCTGATAGTTTCTCTTCAAGAGTAACGGAGACTGCATGTTTCAACCAGGACTCATACTTCGCCGGCGTTGAGTCATGAAACAACGAAGCACCGGTTTTCTTCCGCGGTGAATTGTCCCACATTGGTGTCACCATTCTGTAGGTATCAGGCACTGGCTTGTCTAGCCTGATCATCTGATCAACATAGTCGTTGTAGGAATACACTCGGTTAATATCACTCGCCTGCTTCCTGAATCCGAGTTTAAACAATGCCTTTTGCTTGAATGTTAATTTCGTACGCGGAGAAAGTAAAGAGAAATCTGGCTGGAAATCAACGCAACAATCAAAGCCCAGAGTTTTGGGATCCTCGCGGAAGCCAAAGCTTTGCATGTAACCGATGTGAAGCCCCCCTAGTCCGAAAGCATGCGCTTCCTCTCTCCAAGTTTCAAGTGTTCGCTTAATATCCGGAAAGAGTGCTGGTCGATAGATCAGGATAAAGGGTTTGCAATCGACTCGGATGTAGCGCTCGTCTGTAAAAAAATTTGAAAGCAGGAACCGTATGTGATTTTTATCGTCTTCGGGACTGTAATCCTGTTTCATCAGAATTTCAGAATCCAGTCCATCCCACCGGCGCGTCCAGTTTTCATTTGCCCAGCAGAGCATGAATGGAAATTCAGGCGTCTTGGTTTTAAGCATATCATCGAACGGGCGATGCATCAACCTCTTTCCGTTAAACCAATAATGGTAGTAGCAAAATCCGTGAATGCCATACTGGCGAGCGAGGTCGGCCTGATCTATTCTCGTTTCTTCAAGACGCAAATCATAAAATCCAAGATCCGAAGGAATGTGCGGTTGATAATGTCCTTTAAATAACGGTCTGGCTTTGGCTACGTTGGTCCATTCCGTAAACCCCTTACCCCAGAACGTATCGTTCTCGTGGAACGGGTGAAACTGCGGTAGGTGGATGGCGATCGGCTTGATTTTCATGAATGTCGTAGCACACGTTTTGCAAGGCTATCAATGCGTAATCTCCATGCATACCGTTTGATCCGTGCCAGTTGATACATTTTATCCGCCGGAATAATCTTCTTTAGCTCACTGTACGACGTGATGTTGAAATAAGAAATTAGCTTCTCAACTACTTCATTTCCAAAACTATCCTCGATCACTTCCTTTGTTGATGCACCCCCGGCATTAAATCGCGCAACGACTCTCGGCATATATTCAAAACTCGCTACGCTCCAGCACTTCAGGTTAAAATTCCAATCTGCGCAAACGGGATAGCACGTGTCAAACATGATTCGATAATTATCGATGACTTCTTTTTTATAGAATATCGATTGATGGCAAATATTTTTAATCAGGAGCTTTTTGAGATCGAACGCTCCATCATACCGGTCACCATCGTTTGCCCAACCGGCATTGCCATCAATCAAAACGTCCCCGTAGGCCACATCGCATTTCGTTGCGGAAACAAATGAAATAAAATCTTGTAAGACTTGGTGATCGATAAATTCGTCATCACTTCCAAGGAAGAACAGCCACTTACCGCGCGCCCTCAGCATGCCTTTGTTCATGGCATCATAGATACCATTGTCTTTCTCAGAAAATATTCTAATTCTTGCATCATTATAGGAGCTCGCAATTTCTAACGTCTGATCCTTTGAAAGGCCATCAACGATTATCACCTCAAAATCAGGAAAACTCTGACCTGTAATACTGGTAAGGCACTTGCCTAATGTGCCTGCTGAATTGTAGGTTGGGATAACGATCGAAATAATGGGAGACTCCGTCGTCACGTTAGATGAACCAGAATTCCTTCTTCACCATTATGGCATTGAGGTTGGTATTTGCATACTCATAATACCCTTTCGATACCAGAAAGTCAATCAAGTCACTCCTTCGGACGCCCGCGCCGATTGGAGAATACTCGGCAGCCTCAACGCAAATAATTTTAGGGAAAGCGCTTTCGTAATCAATAGATTTAAGTATATCAAAATCCATTCCTTCCACATCAATGCTCATAAAGTCGGGAAACTTAGAATCAAAATACTTCATCAATACATAAGAAATCGTTGTAAGCTTAACCTTTCTCACTTCCGCCAATTGCTTTCCATCAGCTATCATCGAATTATACTCGTTTAGCGAAAAAGTACTCAGGGTGTGGTCAAGCATCATGTAAAAATCAAGTTCGCCTTCCTTGTCATCTATTCCGATATTCAGATTGATGTCATCAGGCCTGTAAATTTTAAATTTTTCTGAAAGCTGGGGATTGGCCTCAATATTAATACCACGACAACCATTTTGATAAAGAAGTGCCGTGTTACTCAAGAAGTACGGGTCGTTAGCGCCGATGTCGATATACGACGGCTTATCAATGCCACGTAAACTGAAAACATAACTTACAATCAAATCTTCTCCGCACTGCGAAAAGGACTGGTTAGCAACAGCCTGCTGGTTCGGCGGATAAATCTTATTCTCGATCTTCTTTGCCAGTTTAAAAAGTCCTTTCAGCACACTAGGCGTATTTTATGTTTACAAACAATGCATCTGCCTGCAGCAATTCGTTATTTGGCGCCCGATAACCCGGTGACACTTCAAGTAAGATGAAATGATTTTTTTCCATGAGGCCATAAATGTCTGCAAAAACAGATGAGCCAATGTAAAGGGGTTTAAATGAGAATTCAATCCATACGTATTTTGTGACCGAAAGCGTCTCGGAAGCGCCACTCAATACAAGGTGCTCTACCCCTTGGACATCAATTTTCATCAGGTCAATAATACCAATTGCAGCCTCTTTCGTTATCGAGTCCAGTGTTCTGGTGATTACCATTTCCTTTCTTAACGGATTGGTATTGATATTCCCCAATTCTTTCATTCCTGACTTCAATTGGAGCAGAGAAGACGTTTCTTCATACTCATTTATAAGAAATTCTATTGATTCGCCGTCCTTATCAGTAAGCGCATTTTGAAACACAGTGACACTGCCGTCCTGAAAAGAGGATTTTAAACCATCAGCCAATGCTGGAATAGGTTCGACCAATATTGCCGACCTAACAGAATAGTAGCCCTTAACCATGTTGATAAAATCTCCTTTGTGCGCTCCAATGTCTACGAGTGCAATGGGGCTAGTCTTGTCAAGGTATTTAGCAAGATATGTCTCGATTTTCCCAACGGGCGAAGGAGAGGTTAATCTCTTCAAATTTCCTAAAATGAAGTTGATGACTTTAATCATTGTTCTTAGTCCTTTTTCAACAAGAAACTACTGGCTTTCAAAAGGATATAAGCAGCCTGCTTAAATTCCTTCCAGCTTTTCAAGTTGTACATAGCATAGTTAAGATAATGCTTCCAAAAGCCATTACGGTCCTTGTTCGCAAGTTTGATAAATATCAATTCTGATGACATGTCCTTAAGGTGCTTAAGAAAGAACTTCCGATACTTTCGATCAAAATATTCAAGATAAAACTTATACGTTGGAAGTTGGGTAATAAGCGTACTCTCACGTTTCACCATTGACCACATACCGCCGCCATGAATGCGATAAGTGCTCATCACCTCGTTGATATATTTAATTTTTCCAAATTGAGAGTTGTGAAGATCAAGCGTATAGTTGTTGATGTATCCAATGGATTCCCTTGGAAATCTTCTAAAATGATCCAATCGAAATAGGCAGGTCGATGTATAAATGAATTCGCCCTTAGCCAAATCCTCAAACGTACTTACTTCTTTTTGATCCGGCGGATTGGAATATTCAAGCTGATCTGGCGTTTGCTCGTTTAGTATCCTGGCATTGTGGAAACATATTGCAAAGTCCTGATTGCTCTCAAGAAAACGTACTTGCTTTTTCAGCTTCGTTGCGTCCATCCAGTAGTCATCACCGTCGCAAAGCGCTATGTATTTTGAAGTGCATAGCCCAAACAGAATTTCACTATTTTTAAAAGGGCCTAAATTTTGCTCGTGAAACAATGGAAAAACAATTTCAGGAAATTTCAGAGCATACTTCTGGATAATTTCGCGTGAATTGTCTGTTGAATGATCCTCGCCGATAATCAGCCTATACTTAAAATCAGTCTTCTGATTTATTACCCCTTCTATTGCTTGCGAAATATAGCTCTCGTGGTTATACACACACATTGGAATATCTACGAGATATTCGCTCACTATTTCGTCGCAGTTACGATGAAGAAATTAATCTGAACTCCCCAAAAATTATCCATGCACTTACATACGGTTGCATCGGCGAATTCTTTCTTAAAAGTCCGTATCACTTCATTTTCACTCTCGAAGGCTCTAAACACATATCCGTTTCTTAGCCCATAGATATCATTTGTAATAATGACATGGCCATCATCAAGACGCTTACAGTCTTTTAAAATAAAATTATCCGGCGCTGGCAGCGATGCCACTACCTTCCCCCCTGTTTTCGTCACCCTCGCCATCTCTTTCAAATTGTCATTGAATGAAGTATCCTTGTCAACATAATAACAGGAATGGCACGCCAGCAGGTAATCGAAGAAGCTATCTTCAAACGGAATGTTTGTGTTGCTTCCTACTTTAAGCGTTGCCTCGATTGATAACTCTTCAAGTTTCTTATTAGCCATAGAGATAATTTCGTTTGATATTTCAACACCATAAATATCAAAATCACAATTGCTCAGCAATGGCATGTTCCGGCAATCACCAAATCCCAGGTCGAGAATTTTCGCATCTTTATATCCTCCAGTATTCAGATGAAGATGAGGGTACTTACCAAGCATCGTCCTGATTACCCACTCTGTTGGATAAACATGGCCAGACTGTTTCTTCTTATGGAATTCTGAATAAGTTTTCTGAACGTTTTCCATGATCATTTAATTTTCCAATACCGCAACACCAAAACCATTTTGCCCGAAATAATTCCCGCAATAAAACATATATACCCTTCCATTAAGTTTTACTACATGTGGGTAACAAACCATTTCAGAATCCCATCCCGTTTCGGAAATGGTAAAGTCACTATCGGCGTCTGCCCGAACCCAATCCTGATAATTATCGCCATTCGCGTACCCGATCCTATAGCCTTTTTCTCTGTTTCTGAAATTCAATCCGTGGCGATAGGAAAAGAAAATATGGTTTTGTCCATTGAATGAAATAAAGCTAGCACTTGTCTGACATTCCTTTTCAACAATAGTAGGGATGACCTGACGGTTGTTGTCTGACCAGTGAATCCCATCCTTTGAGGTAGCAAACCTTGTGATATAGACTGATTCATAATGATCATTCAATAGATTCCACTCGGTACCGGAATTATACCACATTATAAACTCACCATTTTCAAGTCGCATAACGCGGGGACATGCCTGAAGATAGGGGTCATTGAATGTATCACCCATGATTGGCCCCTTTGAATAACGTTGAAAAGTCTTACCATTATCTTGACTAATCGCCAATCCATTTGACCACTTATATGGTACGGAATGCATTCTGGTCCAGCCAACATAATACATCCAAATCTCATTCGTATCTTTCCTATTAAGAAGGGATCCTGGCATAATTCCAAACTGATCAAAATCACCTGGCCCGCCGAGTTCAAGTACCGGCGCTGATGCTACGCCTATCATTTTGAACGGCTCTTGTTTTTCAAAATCGGCGTAGGCTGTCAGACTTACTGTATTACCATCTGCGTCCCGCTCCGGCCTGCATGTAAAATAAATTCTTAGCCGGTCCTCCAGCTCAAGAACGTTAGGGTTCTGTGAGTAGTGATGCATCCAGCTTGTGCGATGATCATTTGGATCAAACAGTTGACCCAATTTTCGCCATTTCAATTTCATTTTGAAGAATTATCCTTATCAATCTGTTTCATTGCCGCCGACTTAACAACCTCATCTAACCAGTCGTGCATGCTCTTTCCGCTCTTCACCCTCGCCTGATACGCAAGCTTCTTTGTTTCGTCTGAAATACCTTCCAGTGATCCATAGTACCTGCTCCAGTGCGTACCTCCTCTTTCGCTTGGAATAGGAATGTGATAATTACCTACTGGTTCGCCTTCGCCGACCGTAAACTCAATCAGGAAGAACGCACCCATCATTATCCATTCCAATTTTACATTTCTTGCTTCAACCGGAATGTCTTCCATCGGAATCGTGTAGCCAATCAATGGATTGGAGTTGATCATTATTTTGCCAAAATCACTATTCCTTAGCCACGGGCCAATCCCTTCATCTCCAACTACAATTTTTCCACCTGGCTTAACCACGCGAGCTAGTTCTTTTAAACATCGTCTGATCTCAGAAAAGGTATTTATCCCACCAAAATGATGCGCGGCATCAAAGTGATTATCCGGAAAAGATAAGTAGGACGCATTAGCAATCGAATACTCAACTTTAACATTCTCATCTTTCAACCTCTCAATTGCCTTGTTCATAAAACTTGGCGAAAGCTCCTGCAAAAAAAGTTTTCCTTCCTTACCAAGCCTCTTCACTATATGTTCAGCACCTCGGCCGTCACCGCCGCCAATTTCCAAAACTATTGAATTCTCTTTTATCCCGAGTCTGTCGATCATGTCTTTCCGTAACTTCCCCTCATCCTCTTTGAAAGTTTGAAAAGGAATAGAAGCGAACTTGTCATATTCGTTGGCAAGTTTTTCATAAACCTCTTTGGTCTTTTGATCCACATTTGCGAGTTCCTTCGGCCATGTAAAATCCGGAATGCCCTTGGATATTGTAAACTCGTGGTTGTCCGCACAAACAAATGATCCGGCGATAACAGATTCACCATCCTTCTCATTCACGGTGAGTGTTAACGGTTTGAGGCACGCCGGACATCTGTAGATTCTTCCTTCAGCTACGTTCATGATTGATTTCTTTTATTAAACACAGACACAAATTGATACTCATTTATAGATTCAAAGCCGACTTTTGTGGCCGTTGCAATCGAAGCATAATTATCGTCAAAGCAGTCCCAGTTGGGGATAATCCCCCGCCCGATGGCCAGTTTGACAAATTCTCTGGCGACAATTTCACCAAACCCCATCTTCTGAAATGATACCGCAGTTTTTATGTCAATTTCGGCGACACGATCTACAAGGCAGGCACTGTAACAAACAGAAACAGGTACTCGATCATTGCGCATAACACAAACTCCAACTCCATTTTTCAAAAAATCAGATTTAGAATCCCAGAATTTTTGCGCCAAGTCAATTTCCAACGGGCCTAGCTGGTCAAAATTGACGTCATCAATAATTTCAACTTTATACTCGTCACCTAGTTTAAAGGCACTATCCACGGCAATACTATTTTTGCTATACCGGAGTTGAATCCTATTTCTCTTTCGTAGATTAAATAAGTCACTCAATGCCTCCAGCTGATTTACCAACATACTATCCGGGCTATACAGGTGAAAGTATTTTGGAATATTATTACCAGTCTCAAATAGCTTTATTAATTGGTTCGTACTTTCTTCACCTGATGTTACTTTTCCAAATGAGAAATTAGCTTTATGAATGATGAATAGGTCCGCCAGGCCATTTGTGAATATCCTGCCCGACTGCTTACTATTTGCAACCGCGTTCACTAGCGGAAATTTTACTATATCGGGATTACGCAGGAACTGCTCAAACTGCAAACGTGGTAATTCCTTAAACTGCATTAAAGATTCGAAAAACCAGACATCCTCAAAAACTGACTGCTATCGAGCCGGATCGGCTTGGACGATTCTGCTATCACCACTTTTTTATCCTCAAGGTTCTTGGTCACAAGGGAATTGGCACCCAAAAAACATTCCTCTCCTATCGTAACTGAGTGTCCTACGGTTGCATTGACGGCCAAAAATGAATTTTTCCCAATCACTACATTCCCCGACACATTACAGCAGGAGGTCAACCAGCAATTATCCTTGATTATTGAATGGTGACCTACCATCGCTCCACTCCATATGAATACATTATCACCAATTACTACGTTCGGATGAATGATCGCTGGAGTCATGATAAAGCAGTTCCTTCCGAAAATAACATTCGTGGGGACATTTGCCCTTGGACTTACTATCGAGATGAGGTTATATCCCTTTGCAACGGCTTCATGGCATTTGGATTCCCGTACTTTGCTGAGATTGTGATATCCCACAGCAACGAACATGTCAAAAGAGGCAGGTGAGTATTTCTTCTCCACCGCTTGAAATGACACAACCGGCAAGTCATGAAATGTATCCTGTGTTTTGTATTGTTCATCCACGACAAACGCGGCTATTTTTAAATTACATTCCTGGGTAGCATAGTAATGAATTACATCTGCAATTTTCCCAATGCCGAAAATTAAGATTTCCTTTTTCATTTGATTGTTGCTAATTGCTTTCTATCAATCTTTCCATTCCTGTTCTTGGGCAATGCTTCCAACACAAAAATCTTCGGAATCATATACGTTGGAAGAATTCCTTTAACATCAACCTGAATATCCTTTAGGTCCTTACTTCCCTCCGCAACAGAGATGAATGCTTTTATCTGACCAAGCTCTGGAGTAATTTTTTCGTAGATAACGCCCACTTCATTTATATACGGCAGGCTGCTGAATGCGGCTTCAACCTCTTCCAGCTCTATGCGATAACCCATATGCTTTATCTGGTTATCGACACGCCCTTTGAAATATAAATATCCATTTTCAGAACGCTCCACAATGTCACCGGTCTTATACATTCGTTCGTCGTATGATTTCAACGGATTCTGTACAAAAGATTTAGCAGTACGGTCTGCGTCATTGTAGTAACCCATTCCTACACACGGTCCTGTTAAAGCCAGTTCGCCATAGTCAGAGCTTCCAACTTCCGCCGGAATAATTTCGTAACCAAAATTTGGTGACATAAAGCCCAGGGGTGCCAGTTCAGTCATGTTTTCAAAATCCCTTTCAGAGATCAGGTAGGAGGAACAAATGCATGTGCACTCGGTTGGCCCGTAGATATTGTACAACGCGATTCGCTTACCAAACAAATCATACAGTTGTTTCAATTTATTTTTTGGAAAGCCCTCACCTCCAAATCCAATCCGACGTACCGATTGAAAATCGCCTTCACTCAAAGCCTTGGTCGTAAGCAAATAAACAAGCAATGAAGGTACCGAAAACCAAATCGTGCATTTGGCATCATTAATCGCCTGCACCAATTGTTTTGGATTTTTTACGATGGCAGCATCTAACGGCACCAGTGTCGCACCCGAAAAGATAGAGGTATAAAAATCGAACACTGAATTGTCAAAATAGATCGGATTGACATTCGTAAAAACATCCTCGCCTGAAATTCCAAACGTTTGCCTTCCCCATTGAATAAAGTTAAGCACATTGCTGTGGCTCATAACAGCCCCTTTCGGAAATCCAGTTGACCCTGACGTAAACATGATGTAGGCTGCCATGCCACCATGGATATCCTTTGACTCCAAAAGAAGCTCGTGGCCAAAGGCGTCAAGTTCACTTTTAAAAGTAGTTGACTGATAGTGAATACAATCGATATCTGAGAATGTCAGACCAATCTCACGAATGATTTCAAAACTTTCATTGTCGTAAAAAACGGCCCTTGGACTACAGGTAGCTATTATTTTCTTCAGCCGCTCCCATGGATTGGTTTGATCAAGATTTGTATAAATGACACCAATTTTTAAACAGGCGAGCATACTACAATACGCTTCAGGAGACTTGTCATTAAAGATGGCGAGCACATCACCGGGACGAAATCCTTTACTCACTAATGATCTTGCAATTTGATTGGATCGCTGATCTACCTCCGCGTAAGTAAATTTCTTTCCATCAGGATAGTAAAAGGCCACTCGTGACCCCTGGTCGCGCGCTACCGAATAAAATGCAAGCCCTAAATTGTAGTCGTACGATTGATTGATCACAACTAAATATTCAAACCTCCGTCAACTTGTAAAATCCTGCCATTGTAGTAATTATTCTGAATAAGGAACTCGGTGGCCAGAAGCAATTCATTTAGATCGCCCAGTCTACCAAGTGGAACTCCTTTTTCCCACTTCGCAAGCATGCCCTCACTAAGGCTTTCGCGCGTCGATGGTGTGTTAAAGAAACCAGGTGCAATACATACGCTGCGAATCTTAAACATCCCAAGCTCCTTGCTCCACGTTTTGGTGAGCGCCTCAACGGCGGCCTTGGTAGCAGAATACGCCGACTGGCCCGCATTTCCCTGCGCTGAAATGGAGCTGATGTTTATGATAACACCTTTGATTTTCCTCGCGACCATTTGATCAACAACATTCGCCGTCACATAGAATACGGAGTTGAGATTCACATTTACTACTTTATTCCAATTGGTAATGCTGTGCTTCCTGTCCGGCCGCGACATCAGATTGATCAATGGTTCGCTGTGTATTATGCCTGCATTGTTGATGAGCACATTCGCTGAACCTTCATCCGAATAGATTTTGCTTATAACACGTTCAACTTCTTCAGAATTAGTAACATCACATTTAAACTTCAATACCTTTTCAGATGACGGTATTTCAGCAAGCAACGCTTCATTATTATCAATAATAAAAACTTTATTTACTTTTTGCGCAAGCTCCAGTGCCAGGAAATTTCCTATGCCCCTGGCGCCCCCTGTGATTATAATATTCGCTTCTGAAAGTTGCATTAAATCTCCTTTCCTTTTGATTGCAATAACTTCCTAATGTCGCCAACAGTTTCCATGGAAGCGATTTCATCTCCTGTCAGATTGACGTCATAGGATTCTTCAAGACGCGTGATAAACAACATGTGATTCATGGAATCCCAGTCCGCAAAACTCATTAAGCGGGAAGCATCGTTTACCTCAGATGGCTGGGCATTGAAAGTTTCCTTGAGAAGATCATTTAGTTTCATTTTCCCTTGCTTTATACTAATTCAAAATTCTTTAAAAATTTCAATATTTCCCCGCGATCATTAAACATTAGCACGTCGATGATCGATAACCATGGTACGAAGTCGTTTTCGAATTGCTTATAGGTTACCGCTACGGGTTTCAGAAATTTGAGGTCAATTCCGCGTTCTCTAAAATATTCCTTTGTGTAGATTTCCTGCCCACCGATAGGATTAATATAGGAGTGTATTCCCTCCTTTAAACAAATGTCTATAAGTCTCTCCTCTCTCTTCAGATTATCATCTCCGTATTGGTCTTTACTCGTACCAAAAGCAGTGCTGAGGCCAAGAAAATTTGAAATCTCTTTAACGCTATGTACGGCAAGCTCATCAATAAATGCAACCTCTTTAAGGATTATTCCCTCCACCAGCGGATAGATCTCTTCAAAAAACGGCGCGCCTTTATATGCCTGGCGGATAGTTGCCAGTAATTTCGACTTCTCTTTTTGGTCAAACGCTACTTTTATATCACAAATGCGCTTATTCTGACTAACCTCCGCACACGGTATAGTAAAGAGGAAATCGCTTCCATTGAGCAAGAGCCGGTTTCTGTGTATCCAGCCCTTCTTAATAAAGTTGACATCATTATAAAAAATAAAGCGATCAACTTCATTCACCAGCTGAAAATAGCCAATGTAAGGAAAAATGTAAGGCTGCATGATAGCGATGCTGGCCATTCTAATTATTTTGTACTCGCAACATTAGTCGTACGATGAGATCAATGTCAGATCTTTCCAATTCATAATACAAGGGCAGACACAATATTCTCTTTGATATCGATTCACTCACTGGCATCGCACTGTTTCTGGTATAAGAAATGGTATTGAGCGACGGGTAAAAATAACGGCGTGGATAGATCCAGTTGCTGTTCAGCATTTCAAGGGTTTTAAGCAACTGCTCCTCGGTTTCGAAGATTACCGGATAGTAAGAATAATTAAATTCTGAATCGGAATTTATTTTGATTGTACTGTGGTGAAATGTTTTCAATTGCTGTGTATAGTATAAACTCAACTCTTTTCGCTTCGCGAGGATTGCAGTTACGTATTTCAAGTTCACCAAACCCAATGCAGCGTGCAGCTCAGAATTCTTTCCATTGATACCAATCTCGTCGTAGTCAACTGGTCCAGAGTGTCCAAAGTTGCGCATATACGACATCCTCTTAAGTATTGCCGGCGAACTAGTAATCACCGCCCCTCCTTCGCCCGTGTGAAAAAGTTTAGTCGCATGAAAGCTAGTGGTGCTGATGTCACCAAAAGTAAAAACGGACTTACCTTTATACTTTGTTCCAAAGCAATGTGCCGCATCATAGATTACCTTAAGATTGTGTTTATTGGCGATAATCTGGATTGCTTCTATATCACAGGGATTTCCAAAAACATGAGTTGCGAGAATCCCAGAAGTCTTTTCAGTGATAGACGCCTCAATCGCAGCAGGGTCAATGTTTAAGCTCTCCCGGTCAATATCAACAAAAACCGGTGAACAATTCTCCCACATAATACTTGAAGTTGTCGCAACGTACGAGAACGGTGTTGTTATTATTTCTCCCGTAAGGTCAAGAGCCTTGATCGCTATTTGGATAGCTACCGTTCCATTGCTTAAATACAAAAGGTGATCCAGCGCTAGATACTCCTTCAACTTCAATTCCAGATCATTGACCAGTGGGCCATTGTTCGTGATCCATCCCCGCTTCCAAATTTCCTGAAGATACGAGCTATACTCCTCCAGTGGCGGAAAAAATGGCTTTGTTACGTTGATCATAGTTTCGTTGTGCTGTCAGCGGCCACGAGGTTTCGCAAAACAAATAGTTTCCTCTGCATGGATCGTGTAGTGACCTATAAATATCTCGTAGTCCAGGTTCAACTCAAGTATCCATCGTGGGATATTTATGAAATCCTCCATGCTGTGATAAATAGATATGGCCAGTGTGGGTTTAAATTTCTTTATTGTCTCAATTGCACCACGCAGTGCCATGGGTTCAGCGCCTTCAATATCCATTTTAATATAATCGACTTTTTCGACCTTCTGTGCCAAAACAAAATCATCGATACTCACTGTTGTTGTCGACCCAGTCTGTCCGTTAAATGACTTCGTCTCTATCCGACTACCTGGGCCATTGTCGAGAAAGAATATTGTATCCCCCGTATGATCGGTCACCGGATGAGCGACCAACTCAATACTTCTTTTCAAATGCGGATTGAGGTTCGTATTAATATCGAACAACTTGATGTTGTCAGGAATAAATTCGAACGAAAAGACTTTTCCATCGTCCCCCACTTTGTGTGCAAAGTACAAGGCCGTGTCTCCCCAACATCCCCCAATATCCAAGACAACATCTCCTTTTCTTGCTTCCACAAGAGTCTGGCCGTTTGTTTTGTATGCATACTGTTCGATAATAAAATCCGTCGCGATGCCGTCGCCCGTAAAAAATAACTGAATATTATATCCTATGGCCTTCAAATCAAATTTTTCAAGAATGAAATGAATGAAATGTGGATCATATGTTTCACCTGAGGATGTCAATGTCTTCGCCGTTTTTACGGCTTTCCAATAAGCGTCATTATTTCGGGTGAGCTTTACTTTAGAATACCCAAGCGTGCGATAGGCAATTAGACTTACAAGAAGTTCTTTATCGTTGTAAGTTAAATTTCTGTACATCAATTCAAGGCCGTCAACATAGGCAGCAAGGTCATTCGCTAGTAGGCTCTCCGCAATAGAATTGTACCGTTCCTTGTCATATCCAATGATGCCCTTTACAAAACTTTTCAGGTAGTAAAGTGATGTTCGGTAGTCTCTAATTTCGGCCTTTCCAAACCTAAACTCGTCATAGTTATCGGCTGCAAATGAATTCAGACGCACATCAACAACTTTCCTTTTGAATGCACTTCTGAAATTATCCATTCCCATTGTTTTTGCTCCACTTAAAATACTCAGGTCTCAAAAGGCCGGGAAACTTACCAAGCCAGTCCCCTTCCCGCTTACCTTCAATACCCTCGATCGTCAATGTCTCAGTAAGGTTATGAATTACTTTCGGACCTTCTCGCACGACCATCACGTCAAGACTATAAAAAATATCATTTAACGTATGGGCGGGAATAACACATCGATACGTAAACTCACCACTCACAAATTTCTCAGCTAACGAACATGTCGCAAAGATCATTGTGCCGTCAAGCGTATTGAAAAACAGGTTAATATTAATTGATGCAAATGACCGTTGAGAACTTACCTTTATTTCTATCAAAAGGTCTTCTTCGATATTGAAAGAGCCCTCCACCCCGTTATTCGACACCCTTATATAATGAACTATGAATCCATCTGATTCCTTCTCAACGGTAACACTTGATGAAGTAGTCCCTTGATTTTTGTTCATGTAATCATCGATGACCTTGTCAATAAGATCAATCTCCTTGCTGATTCCGTTGTCAAGCCATAAGCCAGTCTTGCATAAAGATTTAACCGCCAGTAAATTATGGCTGACGAACAATACTGTCCTTCCCTCACTGGCACTGACATCCTTCATTTTACCGAGGCATTTTTTTTGAAATTCACCGTCGCCTACTGCCAGCACTTCATCTACGATTAGAATTTCACTTTCAAGATGTGCTGCAACACCAAAAGCGAGGCGCACATACATACCACTACTATATCTTTTCACCGGTGTATCGATGTACCGCTCTACTCCCGCGAAATCGACGATCTCATCAAATTTTCTGGTGATCTCGCGCTTTCCCATTCCGAGAATCGCTCCGTTTAAAAAAATATTTTCTCTTCCCGATAGTTCGGGATGAAAGCCCGTGCCGACCTCCAGAAGACTTGCCACACGACCTTTGATCTTGATCTCTCCTATGCTGGGAGCAGTCGTGCGACTCAGTATTTTCAACAATGTACTTTTGCCGGCGCCATTGCGGCCGATGATCCCAAGTACATCACCTTGCTGTACTTCAAAATTGATATTCTTCAATGCCCACACATATTCACTATCTGCCTTCAGGGATCGGTCATTGACATCGCCTATCTTTAAATACGGATCCTCCTTACCTCTCATGCGATGCCACCACCGGTTCAAATCATGCGAAATAGTTCCGGTGCTCACCTGACCCAGGCGATACTGCTTACCAACATTTTCCACGGTTATTATTGCACTCATACCTAGACGGTGTCCATGAATGTTTTTTCTACTCTATTGAAAATTACAGTACCTGTTACAACAAGCACCACCATAAAAGTAAAGCTGTAGAGAAGACCGGATAGACTAAGCTCTCCGGCGCCTAGATAAACATTCCGAAATGCTTCCATAATGGACGACAAAGGGTTACTCAAAATAATCCATTTATACTTGGCAGGAATCGCAGACAGGGGATATATGATCGGTGCTGCATACATGCCCAGCTGCACCCCAAACGATATTAAAAAGACAAGGTCACGGTATTTTGTGGTCAGCGCAGAAAGTATGAGACCCGCACCTAGTCCAAGGCCAGCCATAATAAACAGTACGACAGGCGTTATGAGCAGGATGCCCAATAGATCCGGGTGCACCTCCGCTCCGCTTATAATAAAATAGGCTAGTACAAGAATAAACAGCAAAAACTGAATCGCGAATTTAATTAGGCCGGATATTACTTTGGACAGTGGCATGACCAGTCGTGGAAAGTATACTTTTCCAAAAATACTGGCATTGACGATAAAGGTATTACTGGTGGACGTCAGGGTCTCCGAAAAATAATTCCACATCGTTATACCTGCCAGGTAAAACAAAATCCGTGGCTGTCCATTCGTTGAAATCTTTGCGATGTTGCCAAAGATCACAACAAAGACAATGGTGGTGAGGATTGGCTGGATAAAAAACCATAACGGCCCGAGGATAGTCTGTTTATAGATGGACACAAGGTCCCTCCTGACAAACATCCACAGCAGATACTTATGCTGCCAGACCTCATTAAGATTGAGATTAAAGAGGCTGGTCCGGGGTCTAATCACCAGGTCCCACGAACCTGTTTCTTTTTGATGTGTGCTACTCATGAATAACTACGAAGGTCCGAACGTAAAAAATGACGGAAAATCCGACCCGTAGCAAATTAATTGTCTTGATAATATCCGTAACCGTTTTTCGATTTGCCTTTCCCTTTTCTCGCACCATAACCATAGACATAAGCATATCCATAACCGTATCCATAACCTGGACCTGATCGGTAAATGTCATTAAACACGATGCTGATATTTCTCACCTTTCCTGAAGCATAGTAGTCATGGGTTGTCCAGAGGAGATCTTTAGGCGTATAATCCTGCCGCACAAGGAAGATAGTGTGATCAACGTATTCTGTCAGCGCAAACGCATCGGTCACAATGCCCATCGGCGGTGTGTCAATAATCAGGTAATCGTAGGTGTCCTTCGCTTTTTGCAGAAACTCGCGCATACGCTGACTCAGTAATAGCTCTGAAGGGTTAGGAGGTACCGGGCCGCCTGACACTATATCCAGATTGGGATAACCTGTGCTTTGGATAACCTCTGAGAACTCCGCGATCCCAGCCAGGTACGTGCTCAATCCTATATTGTTGCTCACACCAAAGTCCATGTACAATTTTGGCTTTCGCATGTCCGCACCAACGATCAATGTTTTCTTTCCCGATAGGGAAAAGATGGAAGCGAGGTTCACCGACGTAAATGTCTTTCCCTCACCGCTGATCGAGCTTGTTATAAGAAAAGCAGCCTTATCATTTTTCCCGGTAAAATAAATAAGGTTCGATCGAAGCGATCGGAATGCTTCGGAGATTGATGACTTGGGGAACTTCAACACTTCAAGATTGAGGTTTCCCTTTTTGTGACCGATGCCACCGATAAAAGGAATCGACGTGATCTTCTCAATATCTTCCCTTGATTGAATGCGATTATCCAGCAATTCAAGAATAACAAAAAGCAACAGTGGCAATCCCAATCCGGCCATTACTCCCAGCATGTAATTCTGATTGACCTTTGGGAAGATAGCGCCACCCGCCTGCATCGGAGGATTGACCATGATAATATCCGACGTATTCGACGCCCTGGATATTTCTGCCTCGGACATTTTTTGCATCAGGAAGACGTAAAGGTTTTCGAGAAGGGAATAATTTCGCTGGATCGATATCAACTGTCTTTCAGCGGAAGGAAGATAACTGATTTGTTTCTCTACTGAAGAAATCTGTGCATTGAGAAAATCAAGCTTTATTTTATCCGTCGACTTTAGACTGGCCATGGACTCAAGCACCTCGCGCTTCAACTCGGCGAGGCGATTCATTCTGCTTGTTAACAATGGATTCGTCGGCATTTCCCTGTTCATGAACAGCTTAAGCTCAAGCTGCAGCTCAACGATCTTTGATATCAATGTAGTTAGCACCGGGTCCGTGATGCCCATTGATGTTGGCAGAATGATCTGGTCCAGATTGCTACTTTCAGTCAAATATTTTTTCAGGTAGTTGTAATAGTTGTTCTTTAACTGCAGTTCCGTTTTCTGAAGCTCCAATGCTTCAATTTTTGAAAAGATGCGTTGTCCTTCCATCGACATATCACCAGAAGTACGGTTGCCTTTCTTAAACTGCTGAAGCTGTCCTTCAAAAAGCCTGAGCGAGTCAGAAATCTTCGTGAGCTGGCCCTTTATAAAATCAACCGTACGGCTGGCAGTCAGATTTTTTTTCTCAAGGTCATAGGACTGGTAATTTTCGACAAGACCATTCAAAAAATCGATCTCCTTACCGGGATTGGGACCATTTACGGAAAGGTTAATAACACCCGCCCCTTCTTCAGCCCAATCCACATTAAGCTTCCCGACGTATTCGCCTGCCACTGCATAGGGATTGCTGATAGTGAAAATATATGGGACGTCTATAAAATCATTGATCGGCTGTTCTCCGTACCTGTTGATCTGAAGTTTCATTCCGTCAAACGCGATCGGAGCCCCAAACTTAAACTCGACTTTCGATGCCGGATTACCGACGTACTCAAGGCTGTAGTTAATTTCGCTGGCTAATCTGAAGATGTATTGTGCCTCCCTCGTGCTTGATGGATCCTCGAGAATAACTTTTACCGGCAAAGAATTGTAGGCCTCTGTCGTCAGAATATAGCCCTCATTATAGAATGCTATATTAAAATTCAGATCCTCAATGACCCGAAGAATCAATGGGTACGAACGAATGATATACGGCTCATTCAGATAATTCCGATCTTGATCAACCAGTGCATTCTTATATAATATCTCAGCACCTGATGTTGCCTCTTTCTCACGTATAATGATGGAGGTTGTCACCGGGTAGATCCGCTGAGTGTACCGGTTGTTATAAAAAGAAATGGATAGGCAGGCTACCAAGCACAAAGCGATCACATACCAATATTGGAGCGCCCGATAGGCAATTCTCTTAACGTCAATCCGCGACGAACTCTTTTCAATCTTGCCGGTATTTACATCTTCTGCCACCTGGATAATTTTATTTTGTATAAGTCAAGACGATAATAAGGAGTGACATGGAAGTCAGCAACAATGAAAGATTCTGTACTGAGTATTTGACATAGGGTCTTAGCTTTAATGGAGGAGAGATGATGATGTCATTCTGATGTACGTAATAGTAAGGCGATGTCACAAAGCTTTCATCCAGCACATTGATATAAACCACTTCGGATTTGCTGCCGTTCTGACGGATCAATTTGATATTGGAACGGTCCGCAAGATCGGTAAACCCACCCGCCAGAGCGATTGCTTCAAGCATCGAAACACGGTTATTCGTTATAGTCACCACTCCCTCTCTTGCAACCTCGCCCAGAAAGGTGACTCGGAAATTCAGCAGTCTCACTTTTACAAGAGGTGACTCAAGATAACCTTTCGCGAGCTTTTGGAGCATATCCTGAATTTCAAAGATGGTGAGCCCCGCAACCTTTACCTTACCAATTACGGCCACCGGTATTTCGCCGTTCTCATCAACAATGTCGCCAAGAAGAAGGGCGCCGCTGATCGAAGTACTTACACTTGCGGTACCTGAGGGACTTGAAAAGAAATCAAATTCTCTTG
This sequence comes from Cytophagales bacterium, assembly GCA_038229375.1. GTDB lineage: Bacteria > Bacteroidota > Bacteroidia > Cytophagales > Cyclobacteriaceae > ELB16-189. The sequence continues at coordinate 36,494 of JBBRON010000037.1, forward strand.
GTGAAAGACTCTCCCATCTCACCGAGATAATATCATTCGTCTGAACTTTGTAATCGTATTTTTCAATGACATATGAGCGCATCACCGAGTCGGCCGGCAGATTGGATTTGTTCACATCGTGCTTCTGGAGCATCTGATACTTGCGGTTAATAACGCAAGAGGTAGATGAAAGCAGCGTTGCCGCAATCACGAAAAACCTGAAATAAGACCGAATTGTGAGGGTTTTGAGCTGGATTAAAGCGAAGTCAACCATTCTTTTTTATTCTACAATCTCGAAAATTAACAAATCCTTTTCATTTTACTATCAAAGGGCCTTTCACAGCTTCGCCTCCTCAGTCCCATTAGCATGGAATGAGTAGTGCTAATTATAAACAAACCTTACCCGAATACTACTCAGTCTTCCAAAGCCAGAGTGCCTTATCCGCGTTCAGATGGCCTTTGTTCTTTTCAAACTCGCTGTCGTTCAGCACAAGGGTTCTCAACTTCCTGTTAATCATTTTCTCGACCTTGTTTGCCAGCTGCTTTAGGTAATCCTCATCAATATCCCCCACAATCACGAGGTCAATGATCCCACTGTCCCTGCCCTCCGCATAATCTCCCGTAATAAATGCCATTTTCAGCTCCCCAAGGTTCTTCAAGAGCTTCTGAATCACGTCATCGGCAATCCGGTCAATACCGAGGTATTTCCGCACCAAAGTCTGCAACTCATTATATAGTGGATGTTTGATATTGGCCCTATAGTAAATGGACCTTCCTTTCTCTTCCGTTACCAGGTATCCGGCTTTCGACAAGTTGTTGAGCTCCAGTCGGATGGAATTGGTGGATTCACCAAACTCCTTCGCCATCTCCCGCAAGTAGGCAGACGCGCTGCTGTTGGAGAAGAACTTCAACAGCATCTTTACTCTCGTCTTTGAGGTGATTAGGGAGTCAAGCACAGACAAAATTAGGAAAAAACACGTTTAGAGTAAAAAAACTACTCTATAAATTATCCCCCTTTTTGGCCATATCAGGGGGTTCAGAGGATTCTATCGCTTCTTTATCAATAACTGATTGATTTCCAATCTTATAGCATGCCCCAGTCCTTCTAGAATTACGATAAATTTCTCATTATTCTTACCCGAAACGAAGCCCTTCTGGCCTTTCAGTGGCCCATCCATCACCACTACTTCCTCTCCCTTTTCGATGGAATCGGCAGGCAGTGCCTCGATCAGGTATCCCGTCTCCATGAAGCGGATAATGGTATCATACTCCTTTGGGTGCAGCGATGCGGGCTTTCCTTCATGGCGAATGGTCCAAGCCACTCCGGGCACCTCAAGAATGGAAGTAATCTGGTGCTCGGGAATCGACACAAAAATGTACGAATTGAACAACGGGACCTCTACTTTCTTCTTGCGGTCGCTCCACTGACGAAGAACCTTTTGCATGGGAAGAAAGACGTCAAAGCCTCTCTTATCAAGAACATCGCGTACCTTTTTCTCCTGACGGCTTTTAGTGTAGAAGACAAACCAGGATTTTGCAGGGCTGTTCAATGTTCCGTGTTCAGTGTTCAAAGTTCCGTGTTGGGGATTGTCTCAAATTATGCCGAAAATTATAAAATAATCCTCACTGATTGCTGACAACCCGGAACCCTGAACCTTGAACCTTGAACTTGGAACTTATGAAAATGATTAACATTACCGTATCACTTCTTATAACGGTTCTCCTTTTATACTCCCTCAACCGCGGATGGAATGTTGGTTCACCTATTCCCCCTCTTGGCAAATTCCTCGATCCCTTTCACGGCTTCTGGCAAAATGCTGAAACATCGAAGCCTCTGGATGGAGATTTTTCTTTGTCAGGACTCTCGGACATAGTAACGATTTCGTACGACAGCCTTCGCATACCACACATCTTCGCTAAAAATGACGACGACCTGTATCTCGCGCAGGGATATGTGACGGCAGTTGATCGGCTATGGCAAATGGAATTTCAAACGCACGCCGCCGCCGGAAGAGTTTCGGAAGTTCTTCAAGGTGCACCCTACCTTGACTATGACCGTCGACAACGGAGATTAGGAATGGTATTCGGAGCGCAGCGCGCTCTTCAATTGATGGAAGCACAACCTGAAAACAAAGCCATACTTGACAAGTACACTGCCGGCGTCAATGCGTTTGTTGAATCGCTGAGCTATGAAGATTATCCCTTTGAATACAAACTACTGGATTACTTACCCGAGCCGTGGACCAATCTAAAGTCCCTCCTTTTATTAAAGAGCATGGCGCAAACACTCAACATGGGAGAAAAAGATCTGGAGATGACAAATGCGTTGACGCTGTTTGGTAAAGAGACACTCGATCTTCTTTATCCTGATCGCGAGCTGGTCGGCGACCCGATCGTTGACAATGCGGGCAAATGGAACTTTAAACCTATTACTCTTGACACCACAAAGATGGCGTTGCCAAAGCAACTGATCACACAACTACCACTTGATCAATCGCCGCCGGACGTCGGAAGCAATAACTGGGCGGTGAATGGAACAAAGACTGCGTCAGGCTCTCCTATCCTGTGCAACGATCCGCATCTTTCTTTGAGTCTGCCATCGATCTGGTACATCATTCATCTTAACTCGCCCAGCGTAAATTCCATGGGCGCATCACTACCGGGTTCGCCTGCAGTGATCAGCGGTTTCAATGATTCAATTGCGTGGGGTGTAACGAACGCACAACGCGATCTGGTTGATTGGTATAAAATCCAATTCAAAGACAAAACAAAAAATGAATACCTCAGCGATGGGGCATGGAAGCCTTCACAAAAAGTGATTGAAAAATTTAAGCCGAAGGGGGCTCCGGATTTTTATGATACGGTCGTGTACACGCATCATGGTCCGGTAGTATTCGACGAGAGCTTTCATCAGGAAGATGAGTCGGCTCATTTTGCTTTCCGGTGGATTGCACATGATGCTTCCGAAGAGCTTGTTACATTCCATAAACTTAATCGCGCCAAAAATCATGCAGACTACATGGCAGCCCTTGATCATTATGGAAGTCCGGCGCAGAATTTTGTTTTTGCTTCTGTATCAGGCGACGTGGCGATGAGGATACAGGGAAAATATCCTGTAAGACGAAAAGAAGAGGGGAAATTCATTCTTGATGGCAGCCGGACGTCCGATGAATGGAAAGCGTTTATTCCCAACGCGCAGAACGTGATGGATAAAAATCCCGAGCGCGGATTTACCAGCTCTGCCAACCAATATCCGGCCGACTCGACGTATCCGTACTACATCGGCGGTTCCTCCTTTGAGGCCTATCGCAACAGAAGGATCAATAAAGTGCTGACCGAATCAAAAAATATCTTGCCCGCAGATATGATGAAACTTCAGAATGACAACTACAACCTGAAGGCTGCTGAAAGTCTCCCCTACTTTCTAAGCAAAGTTGATTCAACCGCTCTGAACGAACCAGAAAAAAAAGCGTATACGATTTTGAGGTCGTGGGATTATTATAATACAGTTACGGCGGAAGGAGCATCGTATTACGAGGCCTGGTGGGATGCACTTTTCCCGATGATCTGGGATGAAATGGATAGTGCCCATGTAGAAATGAAAAAGCCAACAACCTACACCACTATCAATCTTGTAATTCATAATCCGACGCTTTCTTTTTTCGATATCATTTCAACGCCAGAGAAAGAAACCTCTTCAGAAGTATTGAGGAAAGCATTTTCAAAAGGGGTTGCAGACATAGAGGCGTGGAAAATCCGGACCAAGAAAGAACCGCAATGGGCTGTGTTTAAAGATGCGGTAATTTCTCACCTGCTTCGACAAGAGGCACTAAGTTATCATGTACTTCAGGGTGGCAATCATGATATCGTCAATGCCCATTCAAAGAGCAATGGACCGTCGTGGAGAATGGTGGTAAGCCTCGAGAAATCTGGTGTGAAAGCGTGGGGGATTTATCCTGGCGGACAAAGCGGTAATCCCGGTAGCCCGTTCTATAATAACATGATTGATCCATGGGCGAAAGCAAAATACTTTGTGATGCATTTTGGCTCGTCACCGGAACAACAGAAAAATACTCAGTATTCAATCACCCAATTATCACCTGCGAAATGAATTATCTCAAACAAATAATATTTACCATAGCGTTATGTTTTATACTTCAATACTTTCTTCCCTGGTGGACGCTGGCAATAGGAGCTTTTGCTGCCGGATACTATTTTGGAAACAAAGGTTGGGTTTCATTCCTCGCAGGGTTAACCGCGGTTGGATTTCTATGGTTCCTGATGGCAATGTTAACTGACATACAAACTCAATCAGTGCTTACTGAAAAGGTGGCCAGGATCTTTCCGACGAAGACCACCTCTTTACTCTTTTTGCTAACAGCAATAATTGGTGGATTACCTGCTGGGTTTGCCGCGTTGACGGGTGCTTTGTTAAAGAGTGAAAAGAAGGGATAATCAAAACATTCTCAGTTCTTGTCTCTTGTCTCCAGTTGGTGTTATCACCAACTAGCCCCCGGATGGTTCGGTGACTTTCCTCCAGTTGGTGTTATCACCAACTAGCTCCCGGATGCTTCGGTGACTTTCCTCTAGTTGGTGTTATCACCAACTAGCCCCCGGAGGGTTCGATGACAACACCGACCGTAGGCAAATTTAAAATCTTAATCCATCGTTTCTGATGAACGCGACCCGAATAGCACGAGACCCCATCGGGGTCATATGTTTGTAGCCCGACGAAGTCGGGGATAATCGAGGCGAAACGCGGACCGCGTGCCACCTGCCTCTGCCTAACGGCTACGGCCGGCACGGTAGAAACCATCAATCGATCTTCTCGCTTTTTGGCACGCAACAGATGCTATTTCATCAATGCCGATAAAAGATCAATGGCTAAAGCATCAGTCTACACGGTTCACCTCATTTCCTAAATCTATTTTGCCTCCAGTTGGTGTTATCACCAACTGGCCCCCGGAGGGTTCGATGATAACACCGACCATTTACAAAACAAAACTATGCTATCTGATAGGTTTCGTCCCTACAGGACGACCGTCTCGTAACATCCACATTCTCTACAAAGATTTCATCCCTAATGGGATGACTCTTTTTCC
>JBBRON010000038.1:0-40856 GCA_038229375.1 Cytophagales bacterium
GGTTACATCGACGAGGTTATTTATCCGGACCAAACACGTGAAAAATTGATTCGTGCTTTCCAGATGCTGGAGAATAAAGTCGCGGTGCTTCCGAAGAAGAAGCACGGGAATATTCCGTTGTGAAATGGTGGCATAATAGGGAGGGGCCAACCATTTTTTTCCGTGGTGCAAATGCATCCATCGAAGCTATTAAGGGATAAACGGGTCAGCAATACCTTAACCGGAGAGTGATGAAGTTCTATCCCAAAAATGATGTTGCTATAAAAATGTACCTATTTGAAAAATGACTAATTTTCATGTCAAATTAAGTCACGATAAACTTGGATCTCAATCATATCAACCATGGACAAAAAAAGTAAAGAATTCCTCTTTAAGTATCTGAATAATTCATCTCCCACTGGTTTCGAATCTACCGGTCAGCAGATCTGGCTCGATTACATGAAACCTTACATTGATGATCGAATCATTGACGTATACGGCACTGCTGTTGGTGTCATTAATCCTAAAGCTGAATATAAAGTTGTGATCGAAGCTCATGCCGATGAGATTTCATGGTTTGTTAACTATATCACAGAAGAAGGTTATATCTACGTACGCCGAAACGGTGGTTCGGATCATCAGATAGCACCCTCCATGCGGGTCAATATTTATACAGATAAAGGCATCGTAAAGGGTATTTTTGGCTGGCCGGCCATCCATGTACGCGATGCAGGCAAGGAAGAAACCCCCAGCTTGAAAAATATCTTTATCGACATTGGCGCTGAATCAAAGAAAGAAGTCGAAGCCCGTGGTGTGCACGTTGGCTGTGTGATTACTTTTCAGGATGAACTTATCGAACTAGGCAAAAACTTTTTGGTGGGTCGTGCACTTGATAATCGCATGGGTGGCTTTATGGTAGCGGAAGTAGCCCGACGCTTAAAAGAAAATAAGAAGAAACTTCCATTTGGCTTATATATCGTCAACGCCGTTCAGGAGGAGATTGGCCTTCGTGGAGCAGAGATGATCTCCCGCAGGATCAAACCTGATCTGGCAATCTGTACCGACGTGACTCATGATACTCAATCGCCTATGTATAATAAGAAAGAGAGTGGCAACATGAAGTGCGGCCTTGGCCCAGTTTTATGCTATGGACCAGCTGTTCAGAACAATGTTTTGAAGATGATCATCAATACTGCGGATAAAAAGAAAATAAAATTCCAGCGCCAGGCAGTATCACGCTCGACTGGCACAGACACCGATTCATTCGCTTATTCAGCAGAAGGTGTTGCATCGGCTCTTATCTCTCTTCCATTGAAATACATGCACACTACGGTGGAAATGGTGCATAAAGACGACGTGGAAAATGTGATCAACCTGATCTATGAAGTACTGCTGCAGTGCAAGCCCGGGCAGGACTTTCGTTATATAAAATAGGAAGTAAAAATGTAAAATGTAGAAGTTCTCTCCTTTTACATTTTACATTTTTCATTTTAAGATTTTTCATAATTATAGAATGGTGTGGATGACCTCTACTGATCAAATGGGTAACGTAGTAGAGCTGCCCAATCGCCCCCAACGAATTATTTCCCTTGTCCCATCTCAAACAGAATTGCTGTTTGACCTAGAGCTTAGTCACCAGGTTGTAGGCATCACTAAATTCTGCGTTCACCCTGCTCATTGGCATAAATCAAAGACCATCATCGGGGGCACCAAGAATTTCCACTTTGATACGATCCAGCAATTGAATCCCGATCTCATCATTGGCAATAAGGAGGAGAATTATGCGGAGGGAATTTCTGAACTAAAGAAGCACTACCGGGTATGGATGAGTGACATCACCACAATAGACGATGCCTTATCAATGATTTATTCTATCTCATCGCTAACGGACCGCGCGCTCAAAGGAGAAGAGATAGTAACACAGATTCAGAGTGCCTTCAATGAGCTAAAAGATGTTTCTCCTATCAGCACCCTCTACGTTATGTGGAGAGACCCGTGGATGGGTGTTGCAAATCAAACTTTCATTCATTTCATGATGGAAAAGATCGGTCTCGTAAACGTATTGTCCGATCGTGTTCGGTATCCTGAACTTACGGATTCAGAAATTCGAAAGCTGAATCCGACCCTTGTGCTGCTGTCGACCGAGCCATTTCCATTTTCAGAAAAATATATTCATGAGATTAAAAGAATACTTCCAGATGCAAAGGTCTTGATTGTGGATGGTGAGACGTTCTCGTGGTATGGCAGCCGGATGAGAGCCGCACCTGCATATTTTGATTCGCTTAATTTCAGTTAACAATTGACAAAGGCTAGTTGGCAACGAGTTTCCAAAACCGTTGGGGTTTTAAATACCTTGATTTGTTAACCTGGGTGAAAGTGTTGACAATTCTTTTTTGCTAACGATCAGCTTAATATTTCCATCTCAAACCCCATCCCGCTCATATCATCCCAGAACGTCGGATAGGACTTCCTTACTACATCCGGAACTTCAATGGTGATATCCGTCATCGTTGCCAGGGGAGCAAAACCCATTGCCATGCGGTGGTCATGATAGGTTGCTATCACCGGTTTTGCTTTAGGCAATTTCCCGGGGATGAGCTTCCACTGAGAATCATTTTCAATAAGGCTAGCGCCAATCTTCGCCAGTTCTGCCTGGAGTGCAGCAATTCGGTCGGTCTCTTTTATCCTAAGGCTTTCAAGACCTGTGAACTCCCCCGGAATATTCCTGGCCGCGCAAACCGGAAGTATGGTCTGGGCGAGATCAGGACAGTTGGAAAAATCCCAGACAAGCACGTTAGCCTGTTGATTTGATTTGGTTAGTCGCAGGCCCTCTTTCTGAAAATCTGCGTTGACTCCCAGCTGTTTCATGATATCGACAATCACTCTGTCACCCTGAAGTGCATAAGTGTCCACCTGTGGAAGAAGAATGTCGGCCTCAGAAGCCAATGCGGTAAAGCCAAACCAATAGCTCGCTGCTGACCAATCGGGCTCAACCCGGTAAAATGCCGGCCGATAGTTTCCGGAAGGAACGTGGATTTGCTGGGCAGACATCTCCGGCTTTACTCCAAACAGGCCCATCAACTCGGCAGTCATCATAAGGTAGGGCAGGCTCCCGATCTTACCCTCGAGTTCAATGGTAAGTCCCATTGGAAGGATAGGAGCCACCATCATCAGAGCGGAGATGAACTGACTGCTCACATCACCTCGGATGGATATCCGGTCCGTCAGTTGCCTTGCAAATCCTTTCGTCTCAAGTGGGGGATATCCTTCTTTACCGGCATAGTCGATGGTTACTCCAAGCTTTCTTAACGCATCTACAAGCAAATGAATGGGGCGTTCCTTCATTCGGTCGCTTCCGGTGAGGAGTTTGGATCGACCGGTTACTCCCAGGTAGGCAGTGAGAAAGCGCATGGTTGTGCCGGCGTCCATCACGTCTATCACGCGATCAGTGGTATGGAGCAAGGCCTGCATCAATTGGGTATCGCGTGCAGTGGAGAGATTTTCAAGGGTGCCATGATGTTGAATGAGAGCATTAATGATCAAGACCCGGTTGCTAAGACTCTTTGATGATGGCAGCGAACGAACGTTTCCTTTTAAGAAGGAATTCTTGTGTATATCGATTCGTGTAGTCAATGCGTTAAATGTTTACAGGGATTTTTGTGAAAATGGAGGAAAGAAGTGTAACTTTTTTAATCTCTTTTTATTAGTTTATGAAACCATTTAAAATCAAAAGTAGTTAAGAGCAGTATGAGTACAACACGCAAAGTTGCAATTGGTATCGGGCTAGCAGGAAGTGCTTTGCTTGCGGCGTGGTTGCTTACGGGCGATCGTAAGAAGAAGACGAAGCAGTTCGTTATCAAAAAGGCCAACTACCTTAAGAAATCCCTTAAAAAGGAAAAAGTTCCTCTGGAAGACTCGGACATTTACTATGTCTAACAGGACCGGTAATAGTCCAATGAGTCGCGGATCTCTTTTTCACTAACCGACACATCCCAGACTGCCTTTCCAAGTTGCTTTGGCAAGGCCATAAATATCCTATTACCCCTGTTTTTCTTGTCGTGCCTCAGCAATGGAAGCCAGAGGTCTGCGTCCGGTAGCTCGGTCCGGCCAAATATTGCCAGGATATATTCACTTATGTCCTGAAGGTCGTTAACGGATAGCAATTTCTTACGAAAAGCAATAAACGACTCAAGAACCATCCCAATGGCAACAGCCTCACCATGGAAAAGGCGATTTTCGGAGGTGAGAAAATGTCCTTCGATTGCATGCCCGATCGTATGGCCGAAATTCAGAATCTTCCGCAGACCTTTTTCACGAGGATCTTTTTTGACCACCCGTGCTTTGATTTTTACGGAGTGCCTGACAAGCTTTAGCCAATCCTGATCGTTAAGGACCTTTGTGGAAATTGTCTGCCACATCTTTTTGTCGGCTATAATGCAATGCTTTATTATTTCTGCGAAGCCGGACCGCAATTCGCGGGGCGAAAGAGTTTTGAGGAATTGGGTTGCAATGTGCGTGGTCACAGGGAGTTGGAAAACCCCTATGTGATTTTTATAAGCGCCAAAATCAATGGCAAGTTTGCCGCCGATGGAGGCATCCACCTGCGCCAGCAGAGTAGTTGGCACCAGCATAAAATCGATCCCGCGCTTGAACGTTGCGGCGCAGAAACCACCCATATCGCCCAGTACCCCACCTCCAACTATAATCAATAATGAATGGCGATCGAGTTTGAGGTTAGTCATCTGTTTCCAGATTAGTTCACAGGTAGCAATCGTTTTGTGTTCTTCACCACTCGGTATTTGAATAAGGCTGTGAGCCGGCAATTGCTTTTTTATGGGAGCATAGCAATACTTCTCTGTATTCTGATCTACTAAAACGGCTATGGATGAATACTTCGTAAAAGCTGATTTTCCGAAAGAAGCCTTTGTTTCAATTTTTACCTTTGTCATAAAATTGGATGAGCAAAAATAGCAGAATTAATGGGCTGATATTCGACAAAGTAGACACCTGGCAAGAACAAACGATTGTAAAACAGAATCCACTATTATATTTGAGCCTTTAAAACTGACTCATGGAAATAGACCCCTCGGTGAGGTTCGACGATACAGCCGTTGCGTTCCGCTATAAATCCGATAAGCAATTAAGAAAAGCACGTTTTATTTTTACGGTTGTAAATAATCCTCTCATGTCGAAGCTGTCTACCACGGCGGTAAAAGTAGGCATGGCCATGGGGTTGCCCATCAAGGGAATTGTCAGATCTACAGTATTTGAGCATTTCTGTGGTGGAGAGACGATCGAAAAAACGGATAATATTGTCAAGCACATCGGTGGATTCAATGTAAAAACAATCCTGGACTATTCTGTGGAAGGAGAAAAGGCAGAAGCCGGTTTTGACTTTACCAAACAGGAGTTATTGAAAACCTTCGATACAGCAAGCCGATCATCGGATATTCCTTTTTGTGTTTTTAAAGTGACTGGTCTGGCGAGTGCGGAGCTGCTTGAAAAAATTCATTCAAAGCAAATACTCACGTCTGAAGAAGAAGCACAGTTTTCCAGGGTGACCGCACGGGTTGATCAAATTTGTTCCAAAGCCTTTAAAACTGGAATTCCGGTATTGGTTGATGCCGAAGAATCGTGGATTCAGGATCCCATTGATTCTCTTGCCTATGAGATGATGATCAGATACAACAAAGAAAAGGCTATCGTGTTCAACACGTATCAACTGTACCGTTCCGACATGCTTGGAAATCTGAAGGATGCTTTCCATGACGCAGCAATGAATAATTATTACCTGGGTGCGAAGCTTGTGAGGGGTGCATACATGGAAAAAGAAGCCCAACGTGCTGAAAAGAATAATTATACGAATCCAATTCAGGCGAGTAAGGAATTAACGGACGAGGCCTTTAACAAAGCGCTTGGATTTTGCATTGATAACAAACAAAGAATTTCCGTTGTCTGCGGTTCGCACAATGAGTACAGCAATCAGTATTTGACGATCCTGATGCAAAAGCATAGCATGAAACCCTCGGATGGCCGGGTGTGGTTTGCTCAATTGCTTGGAATGAGTGACAACATCTCATTCAACCTTGCAAAAGCAGGATATAATGTAGCCAAGTATATGCCTTACGGCCCGGTGGAGTCTGTGATGCCTTACCTGCTTCGGCGAGCTTCTGAAAATACCTCCGTGGCAGGACAGAGCAGCCGCGAGCTGGCATTAATAAGAAAAGAGCTCGAAAGGCGGAAAAATAAGAAAGCCTAGTATTCCATCGGGCGTCCATTGACCAATTTCCCTATTTTTGCCCCACCGTATCCAAAACGGGCAAATTTGTTTAATAACAACGCATGCAACTTAGCGAACAGGAAATAATACGCAGGCAGAGTCTGGACGAGCTTCTGAAATTGGGAATTAACCCTTATCCGGCGGCCCTTTTTGAAATAACCACATCGGCCAGGGAGATTTTGGAAAAATTCCCTACTGAGCCTGAATCTTTTAAAGCTATTTCTTTTGCAGGCCGGATCATGAACCGCAGGATCATGGGCAACGCGTCTTTTGCAGAACTTCAGGACGAGACAGGAAAAATTCAGGTTTATTTCCGCCGGGATGATATTGCAGCAGGTGAGGACAAGACTCTTTACAACACGGTTTTTAAAAAGCTTTTAGACATAGGTGATATCATCGGAGTAACAGGATTTGTTTTCATCACTCAGACCGGTGAGACTTCCATACATGCTCAAAGCCTTACTATCCTCTCCAAGTCATTGCGCCCATTGCCGGTGGTAAAAGAAACTACAGACGAGCAAGGAGTAATCCATAAGCACGCTGCATTTACCGATCCGGAACAGCGCTATCGTATGCGCTACGTTGATTTGGTGGTGAATCCTGAAGTTCGCGACGCGTTCATCAAAAGGACCAAGCTTGTAAATTCGATGCGGGAGTATCTTAACAAAAGGGACTACCTGGAAGTAGAGACGCCTATCTTGCAGCCACTTTATGGCGGCGCTGCCGCGCGTCCTTTTACGACTCATCACAACACGCTGGACATGACGTTGTATTTGCGCATTGCCAATGAGTTATATCTCAAGCGACTGATCGTTGGAGGATTTAGTGGAGTATATGAGTTTTCGAAAGACTTCAGGAATGAAGGTATGTCACGCTTTCACAATCCTGAATTCACGCAGATGGAACTGTACGTTGCTTACAAAGATTATCAGTGGATGATGAATCTTGTTGAGGAAATGGTAGAGAAGGTGGCGATTGATCTTCATGGTACCACAGAGGTTAAAGTAGGAGCGAATGTTCTCAATTTCAAGAAACCTTGGAAAAGGTTTACCATGTTTGAAGCCATTCACCATTTTACGGGTGTCGATATTTCATCGATGGATGAAGCGGGTCTTAGAAATGCATGCAAGACGCTGCAGGTGCCGATGGATGCTACAATGGGTAAGGGCAAATTGATTGACCAGATCTTTGGAGAGAAGTGTGAGCCGTATCTGATCCAACCGACGTTCATAACGGACTACCCTATAGAAATGTCGCCGCTAGCCAAGAAACACAGAACCAGGCCAGGGCTGGTGGAACGATTTGAGGCTATTTGTAACAGCAAGGAAATTTGCAATGCTTTCTCCGAGTTGAATGATCCAATCGACCAGCGGAACCGTTTCGAAGAGCAGATCGAGCTAGGGAAGCGCGGTGACGAAGAGGCTATGACCCTGGATGAAGATTTTCTGCGTGCACTGGAATTTGGTATGCCGCCCACGGCTGGATTGGGAATTGGCATAGACCGTTTGTCGATGATCATGACTAATTCTCCGTCTATTCAGGATGTTATATTCTTTCCACAGATGAAACCGGAGAAGAATACCGCCGCAGGTGATGTTCAGGAATTTAAGGAAGCTGGAGTAAGAGAAGAGCTGATGCCACTTCTTCAAAAGCTCAATATCACAACTGTTGAACAACTTCGTGAGATCAAGCCGTCGAAGCTTCTGAATGACATTGGAGGAATGCGGAAAAAATTGAAGTTGGATACCATTGCGCCGATTACGTTGCCGGAGATCGAATCCTGGCAGAAGCACTAACACTTAACGATCGTAGAACGACCTTGTCCGATTCATCTTGAGATCTTTCAGCAATGATGATTTGATCCCAATGTAAAAGTTATAGGACTGGTATTTCCCGAAAGGCACCCAACTTAGATTGATTACCCAGCAATGAAGATCCCGTGCAATGGTTAATTGCGTGGTTGTGATTTCCTGTTGCTGAAAATCGTAACCTGAATTGTAGGTTATTTTCCACTTCTCTGTAAGACTCAGGTCCCCATTGAATCGAAGTGTTTGAGTAATAAGTGGTACGCTGTTGGTTGTGTGAGTATAGTTCGCATTATAACTTATTCGCAAGTTCCACGGAATCTTAAAATCAATATAGGAATCAGGATTCATTAACAGGTATTGCTTATCCGATTCAGACGCGTTGGCTTTATTTATTCTATCTCGGGTGTCCGTGTCTTTTTTCTGACCCTTGGGGTTTAGGTTTGTGCTCAGGGCGAGGTTAGCGCTGGTAATTCTTCCGAATCCTGTAGTTTGACTAATAATATCATAGCCCTGCTTCTTTAATTTAGTTGCGGTCTCTGAATTTATATCTGTCCAGGAAACGGTGCTTAATTTGATCTCGCGGCTGTCCACCTCTGTTTCAGTTTTGGAAATCGTGGCGTATTTATAGGGGTCTAATGATCCAGTGATATTTATATTGAGTTTGTCATTGAGCACGTTGGTATTGGCGGCAATACTGAACGGCGCGAGCTTAAATGAATCCGCGGCAAAATTATACGCGCTGTTAATAGATAATGAATTGAATAGCGATACTTTTTTTGCAACCGTATCTTTTTTACTCTTCACCTTCATCTCCACTGTATTGTTTATTCCGAAGCTCATCGCAGCACTTTCTCCCCTCCGCGATGATCCATACGCAAATCCTTCATGTCTTGATTTATAAACCTGGTAGGGATTATTTTTCACGGTGAACTTAGAGTAATATTCTTCGTTCTGACCAAAATCCGGAGCATAGCTAAAGCCAATACTTGGGTTGATAACGTGCCGTATCGCCTGAATACCGGTCTTCTTTTTGAAAAAGTAGGTTCCATAAATCCGGGTGGTCAGACCTGCGTTGACGGAATAGTTAACGACCCTGTTAAATGCGCGCAGCGTGTCTGGTACCGCGCCTATTACTGAATCAGACAACTGCTTCCAAACAAGCTGATCAAAATACCAGGTTTCATCATAGTTCAATGATGGACTTAAGGTAAAGAAATTAAAAAGCTTCATGGAAGTTGAAATAGGAATGGTGTGCTTCACACCCTTGTTTGCATTCTTAAAGAAGATGGGAAGATTCTTAAAAGAAAAAGGAGCAATGCTGTCGTGTGTTAAAGGTTTGCCAGAGAGGTCTGTAAAATTTCTTCTACCCAAATTATTAGTAATATTATTAGTGGCCGTCATCGTGTATCGGGTCGAGAGATTTTGAAAGATCATTTTATCCGAGAGCTTTTTCAAAGGATAGACATTGTTGACGTTGAAACTCAGGTCAGGCAACGGCATGTCAACCTGTTTGGTGGTAAGGTCCTGATTGATACGGTAATTGATACCAAGACTGAACAGAGATCCGAACGTTTTCGAATAGGAAACATTTGAACTTAGCTTTCTGCTCGTATTGTCGATCCTGTTGGCGGTGGGGTTTGAATTAAGGGGAATAAAGTTACTATTGTTATAGGTAGCCGTTGCTGCATTGACCGAAGCTGAGAAGCGACCAGTTCCTCTTGATTGAGGTGTATGACTCCATGTTATTCTAAAATCGTTAACCGAATTCTGATCTTCAATTTTGGAGGATAGCTTATTGTTTGTATAACTGAAGTTTATAGAACCGTTGTAGCTGTATCTCGACCGGTACATGGAATTGATGTAGAGTGCCGATGATCCCTTCGAATAAAGATCGCCGGTCATCTGAAGTTTAAAATAATCATTGACGTCGAAGAAGTAGCCTCCATTGCGGAGAAAAAATCCGCGATTATTTTCTTCCCCATAGGATGGAACAATAATGCCCGAAGCACTTTTTCGTGGAGATGGAAAGATTCCAAAGACAAACCCCAGGGGGAGGGGCACATCATTGACCTCCATGTGAAATGGTCCCACTACGATCTTGTCACCAGGAATTGCCTTAGCTTTCGATGCAATTATCTGATAATGCGGGTGAGCGAGGTTACAGGTAGTGTAGGCATTTCGTAAAGTGAGTAGTTCATTTTTTTCGTTCTTAAAAGCAGCAAGACTATGAATAAACCCATCACCTTGGGTCGTGACAACCTCGGAAATGCGGGCTTTCTTGTTTTTGAAATTGTAGACAATATCCTTGGTTTCGTACTTCTCACCGCCATTGGTAAAAATGGGGAAGCCAACCCTACGTCCTAATGAGTCGAGTTTCCCGTTGGCCGATATGGTTGATTTTTCATAATCGATCGTGATTTCTTCGGCAATGAGTTCAATGTCTCCATAGTGGATAGTAGCATCACCATAAAGATGAACGATCTTTCGGTCGAGGCTGGAATTTATTGAGTCCCGGGCCGAGTACCTGATGGTTGTTGCAATGTCACTCTTTCTCTTTCTCTTTCTGGAGAGCGAATCGGTCCTATTTTTGAGGGTATCTGTTCTTGAACCTACGGTATCGGCACGAAACTCGCCCGTTTGAGTCGGCAAGTCGGCTTTCGGGGTGATGACGGGTTTCTCCACTTGGCCAAAAGCGGAGAAAGCCACTGAAAAAAATAAAAAAATAATGAATACTCGCACCATTAGGCTGGGAAAGGGAAAGGCCAAAAATTTAACTTTTATCCAAAAATTCACGATTTTGTGCGAATTTATGTCAAATACATCATATCGCTCAATCAGTGAATATTAGAACTAAGGTCTTTTTGTTAGCAATAACAGTGCTAAACTCTTCTGCTACGACTGAACGGGCTGATATTGTGGTGGACACTGTGGTTATTGACGCCGGGCATGGGGGCAAAGACCCAGGCACCAGGGGGCTGTTTTTAAAGGAAAAAGATGTGGCTCTTAAGATCGCTCTTAAGGTAGGCGGCTACATCGAAAAGAATCTGCCTGGAGTAAAAGTTATTTATACCCGTAAAGATGATCGGTACATAGCGCTTGATGAACGGGCAGAAATAGCCAACAGAAACAAGGCGGATCTCTTTATTTGTATTCATGCCAATGCGGTCTCCAAAGAAACGATAAATGGGACGGAAACCTATGTGATGGGGCCGCATAAATCGGTAGGCAACCTTGATGTGGCCAAACGTGAGAACTCTGTAATTATGCTTGATGACAATTACGAGGAACGTTACGAAGGATTTGATCCCAACAGCCCTGAATCGAACATATTATTTTCAATTGCTCAAAGCGCCTACCAGGAGAGCAGCCTCAAGTTTGCCGGTAAGGTGGAGTCGGAATTTAAATCACGTGTCGGACGAAAAAGTCATGGGGTAAAACAGGCGGGATTCTGGGTCTTGTGGCGCACTGCCATGCCGAGCGTCCTGATTGAAGTCGGCTTCCTCACTAATAACAAGGAGGAGAAATTTTTAAAAGAAGACGCAAATCAGAATCTTGTTGCTTCAGGCATTTACCGGGCTTTTAAAGATTATAAAACGCAAGTGGAATCTATAAACTAATATTCGTGAGAAACAAAGAGATGATGGTGGGGATTTTTGCAACGGTGACAATCGTCCTGCTATATTTTGGATTTAATTTTCTAAAGGGGATTGATTTCTTTTCGTCGACTTCAAAGTACTACGTGATCTATGATAACGTTGACAACCTGGCGGTATCCAATCCCGTGATGGTGAGTGGATTTTCAGTTGGTCGTGTGAGCAAGATCAAGATCATGCCAAACAGGATGCACAGTGTGCTTGTGGAAATTGATATTGATTCTGATATCCAGCTGGGAGATTCTACGAAAGCTATCCTTGACAGCGAATTGCTCGGCGGGAAATTTGTAGTACTATCTATAGGTGTCGTCACTACTCCCCTTAAAGTAAGGGATACGCTCCGGTCGGAAGTTGCGAAAGGAATGTTTGATATGCTCACGGAAACGGCGGAACCTGTGGCCAGCAATCTGCAAAGCACTTTACGCAAGTTTAATTCAGTGATTGAAAGTCTTACTAAAAACTCGCAGCGTCTTGATTCAATTTTTAAAGACCTTCAGACGACACCTGATTTGTTGAATACCACTCTGCGGAACGCCAATGGAAAAATCAGTACACTGTCCGGCAGTTTTAATGATGTTGCCAGTAACCTCAACACGACGCTGCTGGAACTAAAACCTACGTTAAAGAATTTCGCAATCCTGTCAGATTCTCTGAAACAAATGGAATTGAATAAAACAATTCTCAAAACACAGCAGACCATGACAAGCCTGAATGAAACCCTTGCCAAACTGAGGAAAGGCGACAATACGGTTAGCAAGCTTATGACAGAAGATTCACTCTATGTGAATTTGAATAAACTCTTGCTACGCCTTGATAGTCTGGTAAGTCACATGAATAACTATCCAAAGCACTTCACCGCCCCCCTTGGTAAGAGCCGAAAAAAGGTGCTTCGTGATATGAAGAAGGAGGAAGAAATGAAGGCTGAACAAAAGAAGGCCGCAGAGAAGAAGCAATAGTGACTAATGAAAACGACTCATGGACCTGGAATTCAACCGCAACGAAGATCTCTTTAAGCAATTATGTTTTCAACTGGAAACGAGAGAGAAGGACCTTCGTCTCGGCGGTGGTGAGAAGAAAATCGAAGAACAACATCAGAAGGGTAAGCTTACAGCTCGTGAAAGAATAGAATACCTCATCGACAAAGGATCCGAATTCATTGAGATCGGTCTGATTGCTGGTGATGGTATGTACAAAGAGCATGGGGGATGCCCTGGTGGAGGTGTGGTTTCCGGGATCGGCCGCGTCAAGAAAAGACTTTGTATGATCGTGGCGAACGATGCTACCGTGAAAGCGGGCGCCTGGTTTCCCATCACTGCAAAAAAAAATCTCCGTGCTCAGGAGATTGCCATGGACAATCACTTACCCGTAATTTATCTAGTGGATAGCGCCGGCGTTTTTCTTCCGATGCAGGATGAGATTTTCCCGGACAAAGAACATTTTGGAAGACAGTTTCGCAATAACGCAAAGATGTCGTCAATGGGTATTGTGCAGATTGCTGCAATTATGGGAAGCTGCGTGGCAGGTGGAGCCTATCTTCCTATCATGTCAGACGAAGCCATGATCGTCGATAAGACCGGTTCAATATTTCTGGCGGGTTCTTATCTGGTAAAAGCTGCGATTGGCGAAGAGATTGATAACGAAACGTTAGGTGGGGCCACTACTCATTGTGAAGTGTCTGGTGTTACCGACAATAAATTTCCAAATGACCAGGCGTGTCTTGACTATATCCGCAGCATTATAGATAAGATCGGGAAAAATGCTGAAACGGGATTTAATCGGATTGAGGCAAAGGCACCGAAGGAAAAGCAGGACGATATATATGGAATGTTTCCCGCCGATCGTTCGAAGCCCTATGATACGTTGGATATTATAAAGCGCCTGGTTGATAATTCAGAGTTCGATGAATACAAAGCCCTTCACGGCAAGACGATTCTTTGTGGATATAGCCGAATTGATGGATGGGCTGTAGGGATCGTTGCCAATCAGCGGAAGGTGGTGAAAACCAAAAAAGGAGAAATGCAGATGGGTGGAGTTATTTATTCGGACTCTGCAGATAAAGCGGCAAGGTTCATTATGAATTGCAACCAACGGAAAATACCGCTCGTCTTCCTTCAGGATGTGAGTGGATTTATGGTAGGCAGCAAAGCAGAGCAGGGAGGAATTATAAAGGATGGCGCGAAAATGGTGAACGCAGTTGCGAATTCCACTGTGCCGAAGTTCACGGTAATACTCGGCAATTCATATGGAGCTGGCAACTATGCTATGTGTGGCAAGGCGTTTGATCCGCGATTGATCGTGGCCTGGCCGACCGCGCAGATTGCAGTAATGAGTGGTGCTTCTGCTGCGAAGACGTTACTACAGATCCGGGTAAGCACCTTGAAGGCGCAGGGAAAAAAGATCGAAAAACAGGAAGAGGAACTTTTATTAAAAGAGATCACAGATCGTTATAGTGAACAATTGAGCCCGTATTATGCGGCAGCCCGATTGTGGGTTGACGCAGTAATTGATCCACTGGAAACCAGAAAGTATATTTCAACCGGAATAGAATCAGCCAATCATGCGCCGATAGAAAAGTTTAATGTGGGGGTGATACAGACATAATCTATTACGGATTGTATGCAGGAAAACGAAATCAAGGCTCTTATTTCTTTGCTTGATGATGACGACAAGCAAGTTGTAACTCACGTCGAGGAGAAAATATTGTCTCTTGGAAGGGAAGTGATTCCTTACCTCGAAAAAGAATGGGAAACCAGCTTTAATCCAACCCTTCAATCCCGTATTGAGGAGATTATTCATACGCTTCAATACGATGTATTAAAAAGCCGGTTACTGGACTGGTATAAAAGTGAGGACAAGGATTTGCTGACGGCGATGTGGCTGGTAGCCACCTATCAATACCCTGATCTTGAGCTTGAAAAGTTAAAGCAGGAGCTTGAGCAGATCTATTATGAAACATGGCTGGAGTTTAAACCTGATTTGTATCCTATTGATCAAATCAAAGTTGTCAATGGAGTACTTTTCAATAAATTAAAATTTGGAGCCAATACCAAAAATTTTCATTCTCCTGGAAATTCTATGATCAATGTAGTGTTGGAAACACGCAAAGGAAATCCGATCACGTTGTGTGTGATCTATTTGTTGGTGGCCCAGAAACTGAAACTTCCCGTGCAAGGTGTTAATCTTCCCAATCTTTTTATCCTCACGTATAAAGACAATCAGAATAATCAGTTTTATATCAATGCTTTTAATCGAGGTCTTATTTTTTCGAAGCAGGATATTCAGAACTATATAAATGAGTTGCATCTTGTGCCACAGGATTCATTTTTTGAACCTTGCGAGAACCTCGAAATCATCAGGCGTGCATTGCGAAACCTCATCATGTCGTTTGAAAAGATGGGTGAACATGCCAAGGCAGAGGAGGTGAAGTTGTTGTTGGTGGAAATTTCTGATGGAGGAGATCTGGGTGTTTAGGGGAGCTCGGTTGATACCTAAGTCTAGTCATCTTTTGGTTTCTTCTCAAAGTATTCTACAACATCGAAAAATAAATTGATAAAGAATTCACCAGTGCGAATTTAATGGAAAGAAAGAACCACATTATTTTTTGCGAATAGTACAACCAACTGGTCTCACGGTGGGGACGTCAATTTTCTGACCCGTCAGCAGTTTATCAATTGACTTTCTTAAATACGTTTCAGTTACTGCCACGGACGCCTGAGCGTTGTCATCAAGGGCTCCGCTATATACAACGTTGTATTTTCCACCAGCGTTTGATAAAAGAAATACTTCAGGACTCTTTTTCGCTCCAAGACACTGCATGGCCGTCTGATCTTTGTCGGCGAGATAAGGAACCGGCAGAGACCATCCGTTATAAGCTGATTTCATCTTATCGATCGATTCTTCTGCCTCTTGATAGGAATTTATCAGCATGAACTGAATCTTGCCTTGGTAGGTAGTGATAAGGTGCTTGATTCTGGCAGTGTAATACCCATCGTAGGGACAGACATTGCTGGTAAAGATTATTACAAGTCCGGAACAGGTTGGATAATTTTCCAGAGATACAGTCGACCCATCAGCAATATTCTGAAGTGTAAAACTCTGCACGGGTATTTGCGCCGCGAGGGAAAATGATCCGGTAAAAATAGCAAGTAGTATTATTTTGTGCATAATCAGGCTGATCTTGAGTCCGTGTAGACGATCACGAAATCGTCCATTACAAGATAGCGCAATGGAACGATAGTTTCATTTTCCGGCAACACGATCTTGCCCTGAATACTGCCGGCATCTGACAACGTAAACGGCAGAAGTCTTAAATGATCGGAAAATAGTAGATTTCTTTTGCCGTGGATCTTATACAGTGATTCCTTACCGGACCAGTAAATACACAGTTTGACAAGATCATTGGCTGCGTCGGATACCTCGCCTGGACTAAACACCCGGTGCGCAATATTTCTTAATTTTTCTTTAGGTTGTTCCAGGTCAATACCAACTTCATTCAATCTATCTATTTGTGCAACGACATACGGGTATGAATGCGAAAGAGAGATATGATGGGGATGATCGTTGAGAAACGGTTTTCCGAATTTATCTTTATGCAGGCCATGGTATTGCAAACCCAGGTTTTCAAGCAAAGCTTTAATCAGGGTCCTCCCAGTCAGCCATTCAAGACGTTTCTGCGTGTTGACTATTTCGTCTGGGCAGGATTCCATCGAGGCAAATGACAATTCCCCTTCAGTTTCCTGCATATGCCAAAGTCCCCAGGCTTGTTCTTCTCCCAGCGAATGAATTTTAACCAGTGGCATTAGGTAAATGTGCTATTGTGAGTGAATTTTGTCAAAAGTACATCGCAAAGATAAGGAATGGTTACAGGCGGACTTCCATGTAACGCTGAGTTCTACTAATGAGCAATATCCAGGTACAAAAACTTCATACTCTTACCGGTCACCGCGACTGCGTTTATACGCTGCAGCCATCAGATAGCCCCGCCGTCTTTTTTTCAGGAGCTGGCGATGGGATGGTGGTAAAATGGGACCAACGTCGACCGGAGGTCGGGGAGCAGATCGCCCAACTTCCTAATTCGATCTATGCCCTGCACTATTCAATGAAAAACGACATCCTGATAGTCGGGCATAATTATGACGGTATTCATATTTTAAATTGGAGGGATAAATGCGAAACCGGATCGCTCAAGCTTACTGCTGCCGCCATCTTTGAAATTCAATCTTTTGGGGACCATTGCTTCGTTGCCAGTGGTGACGGATCAATCACAAAAGTGGATATTGAACACCTTTCGATAACTAAACAAGTTACTCAGTCTGAAAAAAGTGCCCGGGCCATTGCTATCAATCCGGTTCTGGGAGAGATAGCGGTGGGATATAGCGACAATTTTATCAGGATATTCGGAGTAGACGATCTGAAGCTCAAATTTGAATGGCAGGCTCATGACAACTCAGTTTTCACGCTTTGCTATACCCCGGATTTTAAATTTTTAGTGTCAGGTTCGAGGGATGCACGCCTGAAATCGTGGGCAGTTCAGGAAAAGTACACCCTCCACAAGGAGGTTGTTGCCCACCTCTTTGCCATCAATAATGTCGCTTTTAGTCCAGATGGCAAACATTTTGTAACTTGCAGCTTGGATAAATCGATTAAGGTATGGCAGTCGGCCAACTTATCTCTTCTAAAAGTGATCGATAAGGCAAGGCATGCAGGACATGGTACATCAGTCAATAAAATGCTCTGGACTTCGTTTAACAATCAGTTGGTCAGTGCCAGCGATGATCGAACAATATCCATATGGGACGTAATTTTTTAAACTACAAACATTAACCCACTACGTCATGAAGGTAACACCTCTTGAAATCCGTCAAAAAACATTTGAGCGTACCCTTCGTGGCTACGACAAAGATGAAGTAAATGCATTTTTATTATCTCTCTCTCAGGAGTGGGAGCGTATGAATGATGAATTAAAAGAATCGAAGATGAAGCTGGACGCCAGTGAGCGCGAAGTTTCAAAGCTTCGCGAAGTGGAGACCTCCCTTTTCAGAACATTGAAGACAGCCGAAGACACGGGCGCGAGCGTCGTGGATCAGGCAAAGAAGTCGGCAGAGCTTCATGTACGTGAAGCCCAAATCAGCGCAGAAGCATTGCTCAATGAAGCCAAGACCCGGGCAAAAAATACTATCGAGGAAGCAGATGTGATGTCGAAGCAATTGCTTGGCGAAATGGAGGACAACCTTCGGGAACTGCTTCAACAATATAAAGTCGCCGAATCGCAACGCAACAACCTCGTTGATGATCTCACGCGCCTTGCAAATGAAGCGCTGGATCGCGCCGAAAGGGTAAGGAAGGCTGCAAAGAATTTTAATGCCGATGATCATCTGGTTTATGCAAAACGGGAGGTCAAAAAAGTACTTTTCCCGAACGAGATTGGTAGTACTAAACAATTACAGTCGCAGCCCCAACAAGAAGTACAACAACCAGTGATTAAGACACCTGAACCTATGCGTTCTTTCTTTGATGAAGTAGCATGACAGGCAAGGTTATTTTGGAAGGCCTTGAGTTTCACGCCTATCATGGAGTGTATCCTCATGAGAGGTCATCAGGCAATAAATTTGAGTTGGATGTAGTCGTTAAAACCGAATTCGGGGAAGCTGCATTTCAGGATGATCTGTCAGGAACAATCAACTATGAAGATGTATATGCAGTAGTGAAGGCTGAGATGGAAAAACCTTCGAAGCTACTTGAGCGCGTGGGTCATTCGATCGCAGAAAAAATTCTTGAGGGATTTCCGGAAGCAAAATCAGTTCAGATCAGTATTTCAAAATTCAATCCGCCGATTGGTGGGGTGTGTAGAAAGGCGTCCGTTACTATCAGTAAAAAACGGTAAAACGTAAGCGTTATTCAGTACCCTTCGACTTGAAATTGGTTTGTCTTTTCCTTGCCAACCACCGACTACCGCCTACCGAATACCGATTACCGCCTACCGATTACCGCCTACCGATTAGTCCGACTTATCGTTAAACACGAATCCCCTCGCGTCCTCCCCTTCATAAAAGTCAACCTCCTTGCCAATCACATACATTGTATGTTTTTTATCGACATAAATAGGTATTCCGTTGATCTCATAGGCGAGGTCAGTTGGCTTTTGCTTGTCAAATCCGATGATAAGTTTGGCGCCTCCGCAGCCACTACCTCCCCTGATTCCGATCCGAAGGCCATAGTCTGACGGAATGTTTTTGGACTGCATAATCTTTGTAACCTCTTCGGCAGCCTTGGATGAAAGCGTAACTGGTTTTACCTGGTCGAACATGGTTGTTTTTAAGCGCTTTTCAGGCAGCCAGTGCAAGGATTTCTAATTCTATTCGTTATTTCTATTGTCAGGCGAGGTAAATCTTTCCACGACTATCCTAACCTACCCATCAAAATTACCTAATTTTTAAACACCTTTACGGAACAAAAGATTCTATGGATGCTTTGATTGAATACGGAAAAATTCTTCTGCCTGCCTCACTGGTGCTATACGCCGTATACCTTATGGTTCGTTCGTTTATCATCAAGGAAATTGAATTAAAGAAACTTGAGATACGTACCCGAAGTATCGAAACAATTTTGCCCAATCGCCTCCAGGCATATGAGCGGATGTGCTTGTTCCTGGAGCGAATCTCTCCGCCAAATCTGTTGCTGAGACTCAACAACCAGGGCTACTCTTCGAAAGAGTTTCACAAGCTCCTGCTCGATGAGATACGAAATGAATACAACCACAATGTATCGCAGCAGATATATATGAGTGAAAACGTGTGGAATATGATCAAGAATGCAAAAGAGGATCTTACCATACTCATCAATGAGTCATCTTCTCAGATGGGTCCTGAAGCAACCAGCTTGGACCTTGCGCGAAAGATATTTGAGATATCGCTTGAGAAGAAAGTGGAGCCGATCGGGCATGCCCTTTCCGAGTTACGTAAAGAAATTCAGCAAACTTTCTGATGAAGAGAGCCATCCTTGCGGGCGCTACCGGTTTGATTGGTTCGCAGGTGTTGGATTTGCTGATAAGAGATAATTCATACCAAAGTGTAATTGCGATTACCCGCAAGGCACTGACTATTTCAAATCCCAAACTTCAGAATCTGGTATTTGATTTTGATAGGATGAGTGATTTTTCGGATCTGCTGAAAGGAGATGATGTTTATTGCTGCATGGGTACAACTATAAAGCAAGCAGGCACCAAAGAAGCTTTTCGTAAAGTCGATTTTAGCTATCCGGTCGATCTGGCAAACATAACTCAACAACAAGGCGCCCGGCAATTTTTGCTGGTGACCGCATTAGGTGCTAATAAAAGTTCCTCTATTTTTTATAATCAAGTAAAAGGTGAGGTGGAAGAAGCGATCAGCTCGATCGGATTTATCACGCTACATATTTTTCAACCGTCCATGCTGATCGGACCAAGAAGAGACGCACGCTCTGGAGAAACTGCAGGTCAGGGTGTGATGAAATTTCTTGATTTTATGATACCCAAAAAATACAAGGCGATTGAATCAAGCAAGGTTGCAAAGGCGATGATAAATTTTGCATCGCGGAACGACACTGGAAAATTCACGCACCAATCTGGCGAATTGCAATCATTTTAATAATCGGTAATGATCACAGTAATTCAACGGGTACTTCAAGCTTCTGTGAAAATCGATGGTTCGGTAAAATCGGAAATTGAAAATGGCTTGCTGGTATTTGTTGGCATTGAGGATGCCGACACCAACGAGGATATTGAATGGCTGACTGCAAAGATCATTAACCTGAGAATTTTTAATGACGAAAACGGCGTTATGAATGTTAGTGTTAAAGACTCAGGTGGTGCCATACTTGCTGTAAGTCAGTTCACCCTTCACGCCTCCACTAAGAAGGGAAACAGGCCCTCGTATATAAAAGCTGCAAGACCAGAGATAGCAATTCCACTCTATGAAAAGTTCATTAAGGCCCTTGATGAGAGTTTAGGCAAGGCTATTCAGACAGGCGAATTTGGCGCGGATATGAAGGTAAGTCTGGTCAATGATGGTCCAGTAACAATCATTATCGACACAAAAAACAAAGTCTGACTTCGTTTCTTAAACAATAGCCAGCAACACAAACAGAGCATTGGTGAGAATATAAAGTGAGATCACAAGGCGTGAACCATACTTATTTAATCTCAGGCAAGCTTCTTTTCTTCCTATGTCGTGAAGCCTTAATGAGAGCGCAGATACTACCAAAGTTGCAAAAATTGCCAGGAAAGTGATGGTATGAAGCGTATCGACTAATGTAAATTGGGAGGATTCTGGAAGCAGCGAATCGATAATGTATTTATTACCAACTGCAGCAAACAAACCACCCACAGGTAGTCCAATCCGCGGTTCCAATTCCCAGGGATTTGGTGTAAAGCTTATGATAGCGATGAGGAAGGCTATATACATGCCGGTAAAGATCTTCATAAACATTCCCCACGCGTCCCGTTCAATATCCATGTCTATATTGAAAGTAGCGAACTCAGTGTGCTGGCTTGGGAGGCGATAATCTCCAAATCCGGTTTCGTATTCGCTCAATTTTGAACTCACGGCAAAGTTTTTGATCGTCCAGCCGTCAATGGCAATCTTCTTTCCATAGCGACTTCCCGGGAGGTCGGGGTCAAAAACCAGAGTGTTTTTATCGAATAATGTGTTTTCGATTTGAACGTTGAGATGTTGCGAATCGAAAGGAAAGTCGCCAACCTTCCAACTTTCCTTCATGGTACATTTCATTTTCAACATCACCCAGGCTTTCCCGTCTATACTGTCCATAATGATCTGGGGAGGATCAATATTTTTGGCGTTAGGTATGTCGAGCTGCTTGCTGAAATCAAACTTAGGATTGCTATACTGGAACCAAAGCCAGAATCGAATGGTGTATTCCTTGTCGTGAAAATTGATGTCGTGCACACTTATAACATAGGCTCCTGCCCGCACCGTATCGGGTTGGGCGGATGTGCTGAGGAAAACTGAGAGCAGCGCAAAAATGATCAGGACTTTTCTCACGGTTTAAGCTGTGGCAATGTAGTATATATTGAGCGCCAGGAATAGTCCCGCAACGATTCGGAACCCTATCTTATCTGCGCGAAGACAGCCTTCTTTGTCGCCTGCATTGAAGTATTTTAATGAGATTGCGGAGACGGCCAATACTGACAAAATACCAAAGAATGTAATGCTGTGCAGTGTATCAACAAGGCTGAACTCTGGCGATTCAGGCAGAAGCGAATCAATAATGTACTTATTACCCACAGCAGCAAACAGACCACCGACAGGTAGTCCAAAACGTGGTTCAAGTTCCCAGGGATGAGAAACAAAACTTATAAGAGCGATAAGGAAGGCGATGTACATCCCAATAAAAATTTTCATAAAAAGCCCCCAAGCATCTCGCTTGATATTCATGTCAATTTTGAATGTCGAAAATGTCTGTGAATCATGCCCGACGCGCGGATCTCCAAAACCGGTTCCATACCGGGTGGTGTCAGAGGAAACTTTAAAATCTTCAATGCGCCATCCGTCAAGACCTTCGATGTTATCAAACATTGAATGTCGGGTGTCGGCGGCGAAGATCAATCCTCTTTTATCAAAAACCGTATTCTCGACTCTTAGTCTCAAATGCTGTCGGTCAAAAGGGAAATTATGGACTATCCAATTTTCCTTCATGACGCATTTCATTTTCAGTTGCACCCATTTTTTTCCCATCACGCTGTCTTCAACCATTTCTGGGGGATCGATCTCTTTAGCATTGGGAATGTCCAGCTGGGTAAGGAAGTTGAAGTCAGGATTATTGTAAAGAAACCAAAGCCAGAAACGTGCAGTGTATTCCTTGTCGTGAAAATTGATGTCGTGCACGCTGATTATGTAAGCTCCTACCTTCACGGTGTCAGGGTGATCCTGCGCATGCAAAGTGAAAAAAGAGCATCCTAGTACTGAAAGGGTTAGGAAGAGGCGTTTCATTTTTGAGGGGTTATCCGAAAGATAATCAGGTTAGAAGATTTTTCGAAAAAATGATTCCTGACACTGCTCAAAGTCGGGGCTGGAATCACTCCACCTCACTTTGTTTCGATTTTTGCCGCCATTTTGCCCGTTCCCTTTACGTATGTCTCAAGCATATTGTCGGTTTCCCAAAGCATGTGCATGATTGATTCCTTTGCGCGATAACCATGACTTTCATAAGGCAGCAAAACATATCGGGCTGTACCACCGTGCCCTTTGATGGCATTATAAAAACGCTCTGTTTGAATTGGAAATGTGCCGGAATTATTATCTGCTTCACCATGTATAAAGAGCATGGGTGTTTTTACTTTGTCCGCGTAAGAAAATGGAGACATCTTAAAGTATACTTCCGGCGCTTCCCAGTAGGTTCTTTCCTCCGACTGGAAACCAAATGGGGTAAGGGTACGATTATAGGCTCCGCTGCGTGCAATTCCCGCTTTGAATAGATCTGAATGTGCTAAAAGGTTCGCCGTCATAAATGCTCCATAACTATGACCCCCCACGCCTACCCGTTTGGGATCCACATAACCCAAGGAAGCACTGTAGTCTATTGCTGCCTTTGCACTTGATACCAATTGCTCAACATACGTGTCATTCGGTTCAGCATCTCCTTCTCCGACAATAGGAATAGATGCGTTGTCAAGAATTGCGTAGCCGCGCACGACCCAATAAATCGGACTGCCCCAGCTGATGCGCGTGAATGAATTGGGAGAAGCTTTTACCTGACCCGCGTTGTCTTTTGACTTAAATTCTGCTGGATACGCCCAAAGGAAAGTTGGCAACGGTCCATCTTCTTTTTTATAACCTGGAGGTAAATACAAATCAGCAGTAAGATCAACGCCATCTGAGCGTTTATATTTCAAGACTTGTTTTTTTACATCTTTTATCTGAGGATAAGGATGCGGGAATGAAGTTATCTGTGTTGCATTCTTTGACCCAACGGCATGAATAAAATAATTAGGTGGCTCTGTCTGCGATTCCCGTGATGTGAGAAATGTTCCTTTCTTAGAATCAATCATGTTCACAACAAACTCATAATACGGGGCATCACTTTTCCATAGGTTGGTAATTTTTCCGGAAGTAAGATCCATTTTATTAAGAAAAGGACGGTCGCCTTCAGGAGATGAACCCTGACCGCTCATGTATACGGAGTTATCAGACGTTATCAAAAGGGTCGGTGCCCCAAAGTGATTTAGCGAAGTAACAACAGTGCCTGGATTAGTGTACGCATCTTCGTAAGAACGATCAAACAGTGTTTTCTTTTTAGCAGGATTAGAAGGATCGATCTGGTAAACGCGAATTTTTCTGTCACTCCACCATAATTCCGAAACCAACGCTACTTTATCAGTCCCCCATGTGATTCCTGCAAACCGTAAAGGAAGGCTAATCAATTCGGCAGGAGTGCCATTAAACGGTGCATTAAGTTGGAAGACTTTATCACGGATTGCCGCCTTAACTTTAGGATCGCCACCGTCCTGAGCCTCTGCCCAATAAATAGTTGATGGTTGGTCATTGCGCCATGAATGACTTCGTGGTCCTTTAATCGTTGAGCTGAATCCGACAGGAATATTATCACCCAATGGGATTTCAGCGATTTTCGTTATAACATTTTTATTCAAA
Source organism: Cytophagales bacterium (assembly GCA_038229375.1). Classification (GTDB taxonomy): domain Bacteria; phylum Bacteroidota; class Bacteroidia; order Cytophagales; family Cyclobacteriaceae; genus ELB16-189. The sequence continues at coordinate 24,365 of JBBRON010000038.1, forward strand.
TCGATTACCTGTACAAGTTCAGGGAACAAGTCTGAGGGAACCAGGTAGGAATAGGGGCGATGGAGGATTTTTATTAGAATGAGCGCGCCGTCAGGCGAAGGAATCTGGGCGGAATAAACCCCCGGGCTTCCAACGGCTTTTTCGGTTCCATCCAAGGAAATGGAATATAGTTGGGACATACAGTGGTAATCGAACAACGTTTCATCATAAGGATTTTTCATCAGGTCTTGATACGTTCGCGAAGGGGCTTTCTTTCCAAGATTCTCTTCGATCACAGGGCCAGCCGGCATGCGAGTTTTTTCCGGAGGTCTCTTGCCTTCAATAGCGGCGAGGAAAATAATCTGGTTCGAATTTGATACCAAGGAAACAGGATTGGCAATTGTATTATTTATTTTCTTCTTCGTCAGAGCCTTTGCGCTGGAGGTTGATAAATCCACTAGCCAGAGTTCTATGCGATCAGGATAGGTTTGCAGGAATGTGGCCTTTTTGCTGTCAGGTGAATAGCTGAAGTTGCTGAGCTGCAATGGAGAAGGCATACCACTTATTGTAGACTCCTTCATGTCTTTCAGATTTTTAAATTTTAATCCGATGAAGAAGTTGTTGCGACTTGGTCCGAAATTTTCCGGATTGATTCTCAAGCCCGCGATACGCAGTTCCGGTCTTGATAGTTCTTCTATGCTTGGGTAATCCGAACGATCCAAAAAGGCCATCCAGTTTTTGTCTGGCGAAAGATTGATAGCGGGTGTAAGGGGTGCTTCTACCAGTTTGGCAATCTCTTCCGGTGGACGCTGGTATCCTAGATGGTCCTGAGCAATAGCCACAGAACCAGCAAGCCCGACTAGTGCAATAAGCATTAAGATTTTCATGAGAGTCAGAATTTGAAGTAAAAGTTAAGAATAGCGTGCCATATACGCCAGTAGTTTTAGATGGACGGAAGTATAAAGTTCGTGCCTTTCTGAGATATGTGCGGTCAATGGATTAATTTTCGACTCAAATTAATTGACTATGTATCAAACACTTCTTCACACCCACTCATTACTGCGCTATTTTGTATTGATCTTCTTGCTGGTTGTGATTGTAAAATCATTTCTTGGGTTTTCAGGCAAGCAGTCATTTGGCAAGATTGATAACATGCTCGGATTGACACTTTTTTCACTCACGCATACCCAGTTATTGATTGGTCTGGTCCTATTTTTTGTAAGTCCTTTCGTGCAGTTTGGCGGAGGCGTCATGAAGGATGCTACTTTGCGTTATTGGACAATGGAGCATAATGTCATTATGTTGATCGCAATAGTCTTCATTACCCTTGCCAGAACGACTTCCAAGAAAATGCCGGATGGCACCGCGAAGCACAAGCGAATGCTGATATTTAATTCGATAGCACTGGTGCTTATTTTAGTTGGAATTGCTATGGCTAAACGCGGATTCTTTCCTCATGTCGGCGCAGCGGGATAATTTTTTTACCTTAAGTCGGCAATTCGGGATGCCCAAATGACTTCGTAAAGAGGCATTTATCTGCTAACTTTACTTCAAACAAATTTGCATGAAGTCACTTCTATTCCTTTGCTTCGTTGCTGTCGCTTCGGTCGGCGTTTCTCAAACTTTTACACCGCGTTATGAGTTAATAAAGCTCAAAGAGGTCAATTCAATCAATCATGACGCCGCTCCGGTGGTGTCGCCTGATGGCAAGAAGCTCTATTTCTTTGTCGTAAATAAGGATGGAACAGAGTATATCTGGATGAGTACCAAAAACGAAAAGGATATTTGGACTGCTCCGCAGCGTTTGGGTTCACCCTTCAATCAAAACAAAACTAACCAGGTATTTCAGGTTTTGTCTGATGGCACTCTCCTGGTTAGGGGGGGAAAGTCAAAGAACGATAAGTTATTTTCATTAGTTACCGCGGGTGGAGCCTGGACGGAACTAAACGTAAAGGATTTTGCAACAATGGCGAAGGGTCGATTCAACGGGACTTCGATCTCTGCAGACCGCAAACACATGATACTTTATTTCTCTGAACAACCCAATGGAATTAAAAGTGATCTCTACGTTTCACATGAGCAAGGTGGAGCCTGGTCGCGGCCAGAGAAGTTAAAGATCAGTACCAGTGCAGACGAGTTTGCACCTTTTTTAGGACCGGACAACCGGACGTTATATTTCGCCAGTGATCGCACCGGTGCCGGTCGGCAGGGTGGAACTGATATCTGGAAGACAACTCTCCAGGATGATACCTGGAATAATTGGACTGAAGTGATAAATGTCGGCAAACCAATCAATACAGCCGCAGCGGATGACTACTTCTCTATGGACCTGTCAGGACATATCTATACCTCAAGAAGCAACAGTCGAATGGATGGGGGTAATCTGGACATTGCTATTTTAATCCCACGCCCGATAAAAGTTAATTTAATAGGAACCGTCTTTGATGACAAGACGAAGCAAACAATCGCGTCAAGTGTCACAGTCACTATTAAGGACGTGAAGCCGATGAATCTGAAAACACCGGCCACAGGAAAGTTTGAAACCAGGATCCCAGAGACCAATGAATATCAGCTCTCTGCGAGCGCTTCCGGTTACCAGCCACAGGACCTTGATATTCCGGTTCCAAAACTTGGAAGCGACACAACATTAACGGTGGAGGTTTACCTCATACCGATAGCGAAAAAACTCATCCTTAACGGAACGGTCTACAATAAAAAAACAAATGAGCCCATTAAGTCAAAAGTGGACTTCACGCTGAGGCCTGAGAAGAAGAGCAGCTACTCTATTCCAGCAGACAATGGAAAGTATGAATTGCAGATTGGCAAACTTGGGTGGTACGTTTTACACGGTTCGGCGGAGGGTTTTTTACCTGCCAACGATAGTGTTGAATTCAATTCAGAAGACCTTTCGCCACTTTCAAAAGACTTATTTCTGCAGCCCATCGAGGTTGGACTTACCATTCGACTGAAGAACATCTATTTTGATTTTAATAAAACAACACTAAAGTCAGAGTCATTTATCGAATTGAACAAAGTTGTGAATTTTCTTGACGAAAATCCCACCATTGAGATTGAGATAGCAGGACATACTGACAATAAGGGAACGGATGAATACAATCAAACACTTTCGCAAGGTCGGTCTCAGGCCGTGGTAGATTACCTCGTAAGTCAAAGCATTGACAGAGCACGTCTCACAGCGCACGGCTATGGAGAAAGCAAGCCGATTGATACAAATGATAATGCGGCAGGGCAGGCCAATAATCGCCGTGTTGAATTCACCGTGTTAAAAAAATAGACAGATCACCTTTTTATTTAAAAATAAGAATTCATTTAAATACTCCATGAAAATCCTGTTAACCATTTTTGTCGTTGCAATCTCAAGTGAGGTGTTTGCGATATCAGATACGACACGATATTCGGTGATAACTACCGAGAAAATTTCAGGTAAGCAGTTGATGTGGTCAGATGGTCCTGGGAAAATATCATACGCCTATCAGTACAATGACCGCGGCCGGGGGCCAAAGATCAGGGTTGACATTACGCTAAAAGGCGACGAGGTGATCAATCGCAAGGTTTCCGGGGTGGATTATTATAAAGGACAGGTAAACGAGGTGTTTGAAATTTCCAATGGGGTTGCCAAGTGGAAGAATAAGATCGAGGATGAACAAAAGAACGTGTCCGGCCCGGTATTATATTCCTCTATTGAAGGTGCGCCGGGTGAGATCGAGTTGGCTTTAAAACTTTTGATTAAGCAACATGTCCATGAAATGGAAATGCTTCCTTCCGGGAAATTATCAGCAACCCATATTAAGAATCACACCGCTCGTGTCAATGGATTTCCGGAAGAGCTTGAGCTCTATTCATTTACTGGTTCCGGTGGACCACCTTCATACGTATGGTTCACGCCCAAAAAAGATTTTTTTGCATCGGTTGGCGGATGGATGTCTACAATAAAAATTGGTTATGAATTTCTCGTTCCTGAATTGAAAAAACTGCAGGATGATCTGGAAGAAGATTTTTTCACCGAGCAGTCACTGACGTATACGCAAAAGCCAAAGGTTCCTGTGGCATTTGTGAATGTTAGCGTTTTCGATGCGAAAATGGGGAAAGTTATTCAAGGCCAAACGGTGGTGATTGATAAGGGGAAAATATTGCAGATCGGGAAGTCGGGAAAGATAGATGTGCCATCAACCTACAAAGTCATTGAAGGGAAAGGAAAAATGCTGTTGCCGGGTCTATGGGATAATCACTCACACTTTGATATGTCGCAAGGTATTTATCACCTAGCCGGTGGAGTAACGAATATCAAGGATATGGCTAATTCTCTTAACCTTCCTGATATAAAGAAGATGGTCGATAAGGATGAACTACTCGGACCTGATATTTCTATCATGTCAGGGTTTATTGACTTTGCCGGACCATATGCAGGACCTACCGGAAAAATTGTTAAAACCCTTGAGGAAGGATTGGCAGGTATAAACTATTACGCTGATCACGGTTATCAGCAAATCAAACTGTACAGTTCCATTCCTGTCGATTGGGTAAAGCCATTGGCGGCCGAGGCTCACAAGCGCGGAATGAAAGTCTGCGGTCATATTCCTTCTTATATGACGGCGGAACGTGCCGTAAACGATGGGTATGATCAGATTATCCATATGAATATGATCATGTTGAATTTCCTTGGCGATACCCTGGATACCCGCTCAATGGGTCGTTTTATTAAGGTCGCTGAACGTGCAAAAAATATTGATGTAAATAGCCCAGAGACAAAGAAATTCATCAGACTTCTCAAGGATAAGAAAGTAGTGGTTGATCCTACGATGGCAATATTCGAAGAAATGTTTACCAACGTGCCGGGGAAACTTGCGGCCGGTTACGAAACGGTTCAATCCATGTTTCCTCCTGAATACAAGAGAGGGCTTTACTCAGGGGGTCTTCCAACTATGAAGGGCCATGAAGCGGAGTACAAGCAATCATTTGATAATATGATGAAGATGCTCCTCTTACTTCACACCAACGGAATTACAATTATTCCAGGCACGGATGCCTTGCCTGGATTTATGCTGCATCATGAATTGGAGCTGTATTCAAAAGCTGGAATTCCCAACAATGAAGTATTGCGAAAGGCAACCTATATCTCTGCACAGGTAGCAGGGTTAGATGGTGAGCTTGGATCCATCGAAGTTGGAAAGAAGGCAAACCTCATTCTGGTTGATGGCGATCCTGTGAAAAATATTTCTGACATCCGTCGGGTTGAATTAACTGTTAAGAATGGCAATCTGTATGATACGAAGGCCCTTTATGGTTCGTATGGATTTGGATTCTGGAGATGAGTTCACATCAAAAACTTTGTTGAAGTGATTTCACACAATTGTACAACGTGCTATCGCACGGCAATAGTCTTCTCCAGATACTCTATCAGAATCTTCAGATAGGGGGTCATAACTTTGTACTCTATGAGTTCGGGTGGTGCACCCTTTACGAAGGCCAACATCGCTTTCGCATTGTCAATGTTCTGGACTTCATCTTTCACTTTGCTGTTATAGGTGTGAATCGTAAAAAGCACGAAGCCTGATTCTGGAAGGCGGGAGAGAGTTTGCCGCTCGCTGCGCACATAAATCTTGTCGCCGGCATTGTCGGAATTTATTTCCGGCAAGAGGGTATTCAATAATTTACTATAACTCTCGCGATGTCGCGTTGATAGGTCCATTTGTTCTGAAACCCTGAATCCCCAGTTTGTTCTCGCAATCGGTTTGTTGACTGGAATGCGTTCGATCAGTTTATCGGCAGCGCGGAGGGTAGGGCCCATTACGGAAGGGACTGGCGCATGAAGGTCGAGAAAGTGCTTTTGGAATTTCCATTGAATGTCCCACCCACTTGGAAAACATAATTGTCCGGCCTGAAGTACAGATGAAGCGTCTAGCAGGAGCAGGTCCTCTTGAATTTGTCTTCCAATCCAATCAAGGGGCTCCTGCGGAAGCGTGCTGAGATTCCCCAGGACAAAGTCAATTTCTTCTTTAAGAATTAGATTCTTCCACGAGATCGTAGTATTATTCTTTATGAATTTGAAATTTTCGGGATGAGTTGTTGATAAGCCGGCAAGAATCTTTTCAACTACCTCCCATTGGGCCTTGATCGTGACAGGTGAAGCTTTATAATAATATGAATGATCGTCATCGAGAAGCTTCCTCTTCAACATCACCTCACTGTAATAGTGCTCGTCTATTTCTGCTAATGGATTTTCAGCTGATAAAGCTGAAGTACCCATCTTTTCAAAGGAAGATGTAAATGGGAAGTATTTAAGCATTAGTCACAAATAGTTTATAATTGCAATCCCGGATTTTCCTCCATTAATATTTCCCGTACTCTTTCGGTATCATTTGCAAAAATATGAAGGCGAACACCTGGAAATAATTCATTTCGTATAGGATACATATTGACAAAGTGCTCATCAGTAAGAAAGCACGGAATTCCGTAAGCATCCAGCTTTGTCTTTGCCAGGTTGGCCATCATGACGGTATCGTAGGCCTGATACACTACTATTTTTTCTTCCTGCTCGTCCATCTCATCAAAATACAAATTTTTCCCGGATCAGGCTATTTTCACCGACGTCATAGAGATAGACCCCATCAGTGTCTTGTCGTTGAAAAAACTTACCGATTCGCTCTCTTCTTTTAAACCGAGGGTGTAGATCAACGGCAAGTAATGTTCGGGTGTTGGAATGGAAAGTTTGGCAGCTTTACCCAGCGACTCGTAGTTGATTAACGGAGTGTGATCTCCTTTTGCAATAAGATTCTTAAAGGTGTCATTCATTTCAATTGCCCAGTCATAACCTGAGTCAGTAAGGTTCCAATTAAGGATGCCAAGATTATGCACCATGTTTCCGCTGCCGATAATCAACACTCCTTTTCTTCTTAGTGATGAAAGTTCTTTCGCGAGTTCGTAATGGAATTGCGGACCCTTGGTATAATCAATACTCAATTGCAATACCGGAATTTTTGCCTCGGGAAACATCCTTCTGACAACTGACCAGGTTCCATGATCAAGGCCCCACTCATGGTCGAGACCAACGAGAGTTTTGTGAACCAGAGAAGCTGTTTCTTTTGCGAGGACCGGATCGCCAGGAGCCGGATACTGCACATCGAACAGCTGTTTTGGGAATCCACCAAAGTCATGAATAGTTTGTGGATTTTCCATCGCGGTGACAAACGTTCCCCGTGTGAACCAATGTGCAGAAATACAAAGCACAGCCTTTGGAGCGGTCAGTTCCCGGCCCATTTTTACCCATTGCTCACTAAATTCATTGTTCTCGATACCGTTCATGGGCGAACCATGTCCGATGAACAGAACTGGAGTTTTGGTCTCCTGAGTTGAAAGATTTTCGCTTAATTTTTTAAGGTCTTGTAATGAATTCATACTAGGTAATCCAATAGTGCTTTTTAGAAGAAACTCGTTTCCACGGATTACATGGAAATCAACAATTGATCATTCAAAAAAGTTGCGGTTAGTATTGGCAAGGCATGGATGATGTGGGATAGGATGGTTTGATTATTTTTAGATTCAAATGTAACAAACCAGACCCCCCAGCGTCTTCCCCTTGTAATCGATGAACTTGGAAACATTCCAGAATCGCGTTTTTCCTGTCAAAAATAAGCTTTTTCGGTTTGCTACCCGGCTTTTGGGAAGCAGCGAGGAGGCAAAGGACGTCGTTCAGGAGGTTTTGATTAAGATCTGGAATGGTCGCGATCAACTGGACGAGATTCAGAATATCGAAGCCTGGTGTATGCGGATTACGAAGAACCTTTCATTAGACAGGTTGCGCCAGCAAAATCGGAGGCCAACGGACTCTCTGGAAAAAGGACTTCACATTGTGAATGAAACGCTTTCGCCTTACGAAAACACTGAATTGAGTGAGAGTATGAAAAGGATCGACGAAATGATGGCTGGGTTACCCGAAAAGCAACGGCAGGTCATGCACCTCCGGGATATTGAAGGGTATAGTTACAACGAGATCGGCGAAATCCTTGAAATAGATCTAAGCCAGGTGAAGGTGTATTTATTCCGTGCACGGAATTCTGTACGCGAGAAACTTTTAAAGATAAATAGCTATGGACTCTAAAATAGTAGACCAACTGCTCGAAAAATACTGGATGTGTGAGACTTCACTGGAGGAGGAGCAGCAATTGCGTGATTTCTTTCTTGGTAACACCGTGCCTGAACCATTGAAGGCAACAGGAGAGATGTTTCGTTTTTTTGACGCAGAGAAAAACAAATCACTAAATGAAAATTTTGAACCGACTGTAACAAAACAACTTCGTCAGCGTCATAAGGGAAAGATGGTTAGTATGGTAAGTTTCGCAAACATTGCAAGAATAGCAGCCGGCATTTTGGTGGTGGTAGCATCAGTTTATTTCATACGTCAGGAGGTGAGGAAGTCAGTGCCGGAGGAATTGCAAGATACTTATTCAGACCCTGAACTGGCCTTCGAAGAAACCAAGAAAGCATTGATGATGATCTCAAACAGTTTTGGAAAAGCAAAACATGAAACAGAGAAGATAAAAGTATTTAATGACGCGGAAAGAAAGATTCAGAATAAAGAAAGTGAAGGGGAAAAAACAACAATTTAAGAATAGTAAAAGCTAAACTCGATATCAAAATATTAAACAGATGAATATGAAAAAGTTAATGTTAGTGGGGATGATGGTGGTGTTTTCAGTGGCTACACAAGCGCAGGGAGATGCTATAACTAAGTTTTTTGACAAGTATAAGGATGACGACTCATTCACACAGGTGACCGTGAGCAGCAAAATGTTCAGCCTCTTTACGAATATGGATGTGAAGAATCAGGATGATCAGGATGTACTTAACGCCATCAGTAAGTTGAAGGGATTGCGCGTACTGGCAAAGGAAAATGGCCGCAATTCAAGGGAATTGTATAAAGAAGCTCTGGCATTGGTGCCTATGAAGGAATATGAGGAACTGATGTCGGTACGTGACAAGGATAAAGACATGAAGTTTTTTATCAAGGAAACAAAACCAGGTACTATCAGCGAACTGGTAATGGTAGCCGGTGGCAACGAAGAGTTTATGATGCTGACCCTGTTCGGTGAGATTGATCTGAAAGAAATCAGCAAGATCGGCAGCAAGATGAATATCGATGGACTGAATCACCTTAAGAATATGGATAAGGGTAACAAAGGTGATAAGGATAAAACAAATCCTACTAGCAAGGACAATAAGAAGAACGACGAATAAACGTAGTCATGCCACGACCCTGGAGGCGAAAGCTGAAGTCGTGGCGTGACTTATTTAAATCTATGAAGAAACTAATCCTTTTCACGCTCGTACTGTTCTCATCCAGTCTTGTATTTGCGCAGGCGAAAACAACGGATGACCTCCAGAAGAAGCATGATAATTCACTGTCTCTTTATTTCTATAAGAATACCTTGAGAATGTTGAATCAATCCGACAGCAAGGAATTTGACGAAATGATAAAGAATATTGAAAAAATAAAAATGCTGATATTTGATAAGAAGGAAGATTCTTTTGCAGCCGCTGATTACAAAAATCTGGTGAAGAATTATCAAAGTGAGTCCTATGAATCCGTCATGACAACCCGATCCAATGGAATGACGTTTGATGTTTTTATCCGCGATGTAAAGGGATCTTCCCTTGGTACCGTGGTGTTGGCAAGTGATTCAACGCGTTTATTGGTTTTTGATATGGTTGGCACTATTGACGTTACAAAAGTTGGAAGCCTTTTTTCAGCGATAGATGAAAGCACAGATATTGGCTCGAAAATCAAGAGTTTTATGGGACACAAGAAAAAAGAATTCGATACTAAAAATTGATCTCTAACAAACACCTCCTTGGAAACAGTTCTTTCTATTCAAGGGCTTACTAAAAATTTCGGTAAGCTTTGTGCTGTTAATAACCTTTCACTTGAAGTTAAGCGTGGGCAGGTTTTCGGCATGCTTGGCCCCAATGGAAGCGGTAAAACAACTACGCTGGGAATGTTAATGGGTGTGGTGAATGCCACTTCTGGAAATTTTTCCTGGTTTGGTCAACCCCCTGGCAATGAACTTCGAAAGAAGATCGGAGCCGTACTCGAACATCCTATATTTTATCCCTACCTCAGCGGCCAGAAAAACCTGGAACTGATGGCATTGATAAAGGAGGCACCAGTAGCCAATATTCCAAGGGTTCTGGAGCTAGTAGAGCTGAAAGGTCGGGAAAACGATAAATACAGAACATATTCATTGGGTATGAAGCAGCGGTTGGCGATTGCCTCCGCCTTACTGAATGACCCTATTGTACTTATTCTTGATGAACCTACCAACGGACTCGACCCTATGGGTATTGCTGAAATCCGGGAGATCATAAAGAGAATTGCTGCGGATGGAAAAACGATTATTCTCGCGAGCCACTTGCTCGATGAAGTTCAAAAGGTCTGTTCTCATTTCGCCATTTTAAGAAAAGGAAATCTTGTTCATGTGGGGCCGGTTGATGATGTTGGAAAGAATGAAGAGAAAGTTGAGATCATTGCCTTTCATGACGACATCCTATTGTTGCTTGAGCGTTTCGATGGAACGATCTCTGTTAGAAAAGAGGATCAGAATTTCGTTGTGAAGATGAAAGAAGGGTTTCACAGTCAGGACTTGAATAGGTACTTATTTGAAAAGGGGATCGTTGCGACCCACCTGGTAACACAAAAGAAGAGTCTGGAAAAACAGTTTTTAGAAATATTAGCGGAAGCCGACCATGCTGCACTTATTAAAAATTGACCTCAAAAAATTAATAGACTACCGCACATTCTGGATTATCTGCGGTTTGTACTTTTTTACTCTCATCGTCGGGGCGGCGAGTGGAATGGAATTTCTGAAATGGCTTGCGAGCGTCGTCGAAGGCTTCGGCCAGAAATTTAACATTAACAGGATCCCACTCTATCATTTTCCTGACGTTTGGCAAAACCTGGCCTGGGCAGCCGGTCTGCTTAAGCTTGGAATTGCAATTATGGTTGTAATTTCCATCACAAATGAATTCTCGTATCGCACGATTCGTCAAAACGTAATCGATGGCCTTAGCCGTGAGCAGTTTTTGTATTCCAAGATGATGACCAATCTTGTCTTGAGTGCAGCCAGTATGGTAGCGGTCTTTTTGATAGCAGCTGTAACCGGAGCGATCTACTCGCCAGTTTTTGATTACCCGTATGGGTTTACAGGCATTGGATTTTATCCGGCGTACTTCCTCGAGCTTTTTGCGTTTCTTTCTTTTGCCCTTATGCTCGGGTTCCTTTTTCAACGTTCAGGCCTTACGATTGTGCTTTTGATGTTCTCCTTTCTGATAGAGATCATCATAAAAACCAATATCGATGATTATGTACCGTGGCTGATTCCATTTTTTCCTCTCGAATCCATTGCCAATCTTGTGCCATGGCCGCTACCCCGTTATTGGTTTCAGGAAATCCGTGAAACAGCAACGATTGGTTCAATCGCCATAGTTCTGGTGTGGGCATTTCTTTTTAACTATTTCTCTTATTTAAAGCTGAAGAAGTCAGACATATAAAATTGATGGGGATGACCTGGATTGTTCTGGTCAGCAAACTTTAGCCTCACACTCCTCATTCTCCCTTTCCGTTTCTAGGGTAATGTGCTGGATATTTTGATGCTTCAATTCATGACGAAGGCTGTGTTTGATTTCCTGTTCCCGTTCAACGGTGACCTCTGTCTTTAGAACCAGATGCGCTGTCATAGCATTTTCGGTTGAACTAATTGCCCAGATGTGAACATGGTGCAATCCGCAAACACCATTGATTTTCAAGGCAAGTGTTGTTATGTCCTCCACGTGAATTTTTTCGGGCACGCCATCGAGAGACAGGCGCAGACTTTCTTTCAGTAATTTCCAGGTGCTCAGGAGGATGACTCCGACAATTATTATACTCAATACGTTATCGATCCAGAACCAATCGGTGTAGTACATAACGATTCCACCAACTACTATCCCTGCCGAAACCATTGCATCGCTCAGCAAATGCAGATAGGCACTCTTGATGTTGATGTCTTTATCTTTTTCCCGGAAAAACAGCAAAGCAGACAATCCATTAATGATGATTCCGACTCCTGCCACGATAGCGATGGTGACTCCTGGTATAGGATCAGGATTGGGGATGAACGTTTTGTGAATGGCTTCAAAAGCGATTCCCCCAATCGAGACCAACAGTATCACTGAATTAAAAAGAGAAACTAAAATGGAGGTCTTGCGGTAGCCATAGGTGTATTGATCGTTTGATTTTACTTTCAGCAGCCGGAACGCCAGAAGAGACAGTGCAAGTGTACCAACGTCAGCGAGATTGTGTGCTGCATCAGAAATCAGTGATAACGAGTGTATGTAGAAACCAACGGACGCCTCAATGATTACGAAAATAATATTAAGTGTTATGCCGACTTTAAATGCTGTGTTTACAGACGTAAGAGTTGGGCCGGCATGATGGTGATGGTCGTGAGCCATAGTGCAAAGGTACAGCAGTTAGAGGGGTTGTTTTTTCCATTTGCATAATAAAAGGACTTGTTGCAACATCGTGACCTGAATTTTTCTTCTATGTGCAACATGGTTTCACGATTGATGAAGCAACGGTGCAATTGCCTTTCTAGTCGCAACGCCTTTCGCAAAAGTCGACCCTGCCTTAATTCCTTGCGGTTTGAGGCTCACTACTTTCCTGTCAGCAGGCTCCCATGTCGTTCGAGAAGGGAAGATTTATTTTCTCGGACGGATGGAGCCTCCTTCGAGGTATGTCAAATTGAAGAAATTGGTATTCGTTTGGGAACTAAATAACGTCAATTTGGCTTCTATATCTGTGATTTTACTGTCGGAATGGCGTAAATAATTGTAGGTACAACTATTGTTCCTACAGAACCAGGAGGAAGTAATTATATGAAAACTACATTGAATATACCCCAGGAACTGCTTACCAGCATCGATATGATGAATACACTGAATGGGGGAACAAGCGAGCCACTTGTGCGGTTGCAGAAGTTTCCTGCCCAACATCAGATCACATTAAGAGTGCCAGGAATTGGCCCAGAGAACATCAAAATTGAGATCAACAATAATCAGTTGATGATTTACTATCTTATTCCGATGGTCTCACAAATGAAACCGATTAATTTTCCAAGGATAGTATACAACAAGGACATTCCTTACTTCGTCGATGTGCATAATATTGTGGCCGACGAAGAAGACAATGCGCTGGTGGTAACCTTGCCGTTTAATGAATTGGCCAATGGCTATCACAGGGACATCTCCTTGCCCAGGGAGTAACCCTAGTCAATGATTGCTCCGTAGGTCAGAATCCTGAATCGTTCGCCTGTGTTTACCGCTGAGCTATACATGTTGGTGTAGATCAGGTACACCAACTTTTCTTTTGGGTCGGCCCAATATTGACTGTTGAAGGCTCCTCCCCAGGAAAATGTTCCGGGCGAAGAAATGGACTGATAGTCATTTTTCTCAGTCTCCAATCCAAAACCAAGACCATATTGATTTGTCAGGGGTGGCTGAATCTGATTGGTAAGCATAAGTTCTACCGTTTTGCGGCTGATCAATCTCACCCCGTTGAATTCCCCTTTATTAATAAATAACTGTAAGAATTTAGCGTAGTCTTCAATGGTTGAACTAAGTCCTGCTCCGCCGGAATAATATTTGCCTGCAAGGGTAGGGTAATTAGGATTAACTCCATCGAAAATCGGTTGGCTGACTTTCTCGAGAGTACCGTTTTTGCTTTGGTAGAGAGTTACCAGCCGTGTTTGTTTCTCTTTCGGCAAATAGAAATATGTATCGTTCATGCCGAGTGGTTGAAAAATCCTTGTCTTGAAAAACTGATCCAGGGACATTCCTGAAACAGTCTCAACTAAATATCCTAAAACATCAATGCTTAAGCTGTAGGTGTATTGTTCACCGGGATTGTGTTTAAGCGGCAGGCCTCCAAGAATTTTCATTTTATCTCCCAATACCATGTTATCATTTCCGATGCCGCTGGGCACTCCTGCCTTTGCGTAGATCGCCTTGAATTCCTGGTTTCCAATGCCGGCATAGTCAATACCTGAAGTGTGAGTTAGTAGCTGGCGAATGGTTATTTCGCTTTTGGCCGGAACAGTAGTGTAGGTTGTGTCTTTCCAGTTCAGTCGGTCGAGAACTCTTGGATTTTTGAATTCAGGAATATACTTTGAGATGGGTTCGTCCAACATAAATTTCCCTTCTTCAAAAAGGATCATGGTAGCCAGACTGGTAACAGCCTTGCTTTGGGAGGCGATCCTGAAAATATCATCCTTTTTCAGAGCGGTTTGTTTTTCTACATCGCTATAACCGTACGCTTTGTGAAAAACTACTTTGCCGTTCCTTGCAATAAAAACAACAGCCCCTGGAATTTGCTTCTTTGAGACCATGTCGTTCAGGTAGGGATCGATACGATTCAGTCTGTCAGCAGACATTCCGTTTTCTGAAGGCTTGCCTGGAGGGAATGACTGAGCAAAACCAAATTCTATTACAAATGCGCAAATAAGAATGAGAAGTAGATTTTTCATGGAAGCGATCTTTAATTCTTAAAAATATAATTTTTTTATGAGGATATTTAGCTCACGCTTGTATTAAGGTCTTTGATATAATATTTTGCTTGTCAGGGTATTTTTCAGCCTGGCCTTTTCCCGTTTTTTGTTGACAGATACTAAATACACATTGATTTCATATTTCATTCCATTGAGACTATGGCAGCTACTCCCATGCCGCCGCCAGTGCAGACAGAGATCAGGCCTCTGCCACGTTTTTTTTGCTGTAACAATTTTGCCATCGTGCCAAGTACCCGTCCTCCAGTTGCACCAAAAGGATGGCCGAGCGCAAGGCTCCCTCCTTTAATATTCATTTTATTTCTGTCGATTGACCCAAGGGCTTTGGTCAAGCCGAGCTCTTTTTTGCAATATGCCTCATCTTCCCAGGCCTTTAATGTACAAAGCACTTGTCCCGCGAAGGCCTCGTGAATTTCATAAAAATCAAAATCCTGAAGAGCAAGATTATTACGTTTTAATAGTTGAGCAACCGCCATTGTGGGAGCCATCAGTAAGCCAGCACCCTGAAGATG
This sequence comes from Cytophagales bacterium, assembly GCA_038229375.1. Taxonomy (GTDB): domain Bacteria; phylum Bacteroidota; class Bacteroidia; order Cytophagales; family Cyclobacteriaceae; genus ELB16-189. Next base: position 39,471 of record JBBRON010000038.1, read on the forward strand.
ATCTACCGCCGCGGATTGTGCATCCTGAAAATAAGCTTGTACCGGTAATTGATTTTCGCGGGCAAATTCTTCAGAAGCCAGAAACACGGCAGCTGCCCCGTCAGTAAACGCGGTGCTGTTGCCGGCCGTTAGTGTACCATGCTCGCTTTTATCGAACGCCGGTTTAAGTTTTGAGAGTTTGTCGATTGTGGTGTCACCTCTTACAATAGTATCGCGGACCGCTTTTTTAAATGGGGCAATCAGGTCGCTGTAGAAACCTTCGTCGTATGCCTTTGCCGCTTTCACATGACTTTCATACGCCAACTGATCCTGCTCATTTCGGGTAATGCCCCACTCTTTAACCATCTTTTCAGTATGCTGCCCCATAGACATGCCTGTTCGTGGCTCCACGATACCTGGATACGCTGGTTTAAAATCGCCTGCGCGTATTCCAAGGATTTTTGAAAATCGTTCACCAAAACTTTTTGCATTGTTGATGTCGATTAGTTTCCATGCAAGAGCTTGCTGAACCATGATCGGCAGGTCACTATTGGTATCGCTTCCGCCGGCGATGCCAGATGAGATTTGCCCGGAGGCAATTTTTAATGCTATGAGATTGGCAGTTTCAAGGCTGGTGCCACAAGCACGCTGAACATTGAACGCTGGTGTGCGATGATCAAGTTCAGTGCCAAGTACAACTTCCCGTGAGAGGTTCCAGGTGATGGAGCTAGTCATTACCGCTCCGAGGGCAACATCGCCCAGAAGTTTCCCCTGAAGATTATATTTTTTTACAAGGGCCTGAAGAATGGCCGTAAGCATTTCCTGGTTGGAGGTACGGGAGTATTCACGAAAGGATCGCACAAATGGAATTCGCTGGCTTCCGATGATGGCAACGCGGTGATTTTGATTCAACATGGTAGTTTGCGCCGAAGCAAATGTTGTGTACGATATTCGTTGTGTACTTGTGGCTTCCGGAACTAGTGGGTCTGCTTCACTCCAAACAAACTCTTATCAATCCCGGGTATCACGTTCAATGCATTTTCATAATATACTTTCTTTAGAACCGAATCAGGCAACTCTAAACCATACATTTTCCAATGCGCATGTCGCTTGCGATAATAATCGAAATACTCGTCTCCCGTTTCAAGTACGCGGAAGTAGGTGTAATATTCTTCTTTTTTATAAGTGTCTTTCCCGAAGAGTACCCGATCCTGATAACGGATCAGAAAAGCTCTTGCAAATTTTGGCTGACGGCCCAACTCCGCGAGCACTGCACCAAGTTCTGTGTATACATTCGGCATCTCATCAAAGAGTTTGCCGAGGCGTTCAAGATCACTTCCAAACCAGCCAAGGTGCGCATCAATGAATTTCGTTTCCGGATGCTTGCGAAACACATTGTGCTGTTCA
>JBBRON010000039.1:0-38719 GCA_038229375.1 Cytophagales bacterium
ATCCCTAATGGGATGACTCTTTTTCCTCCAGTTGGTGTTATCACCAACTAGCCCCCGGATGGTTCGTTGATAACACCGATCATTTACAAAACAAAACTATGCTATCTGATAGGTTTCGTCCCTACAGGACGACCGTCTCGTAACATCCACATTCTCTACAAAGATTTCATCCCTAATGGGATGACTCTTTTTCCTCCAGTTGGTGTTATCACCAACTAGCTCCCGGATGGCTCGTTGATAACACCGACCATTTGCAAAACAAAACTATGCTATCTGATAGGTTTCGTCCCTACAGGACGGCCGTCTCCTTACATCCGCGTTCTCTACAAAGATTTCATCCCTACCGGGATGACTCTTTTGCCTCTAGTTGGTGTTATCACCAAACTAGATCCGGGATGGTTCGGTGAACACCTACCTTAACCAAAGCAATAATTTTTTTTGGTTTGCGAATGTCGATCCCCCTATTAATATTAGAGCCAAAAATTAAACAGTCCTTGTTTCATCGTCATAGTTTTTTTTGTTAACTTAGTTGAAGTCATTCAAAAGAAAAGCCAAGAGCGATCAGGCCTTCAGGAGCAAGCATCATTCGGAGCTACAAAAGCTAATAATTTTACCGTTTGAACACTTTTTTAGGCTTGCACCTCTGTTTACAGCATCAAAAAGCATAAAATAACCTAAAAGGGTGGGCAGACCGTGGTCACCTCCTGGTCATCCGCTGGTCACCCCATGGACTGGCACGGACACTCTCCCATGAAAGTCCAAACAAACCCTGAACAAGCTATGAGAACACACGGTTTTGGGCTTGACGTGACGATGAAATCGCCCTATTTTTAAGTAAGCAAATTTCTATTCCCGTGCCAAAATTGAGCAAGCCCACCAAGGCCGATATTTCCGCCGTGTTCAGTGATAATGTCGCGACCAAGAAATACCGCAACCAAAATGTAATTTCTAAAATCAAATTTCCTCGCAAATCAAAGTCTGTCAAAGCACAGAATGCTAAAGACCGTTTCAAAAGCGCGATTAGTTGGGCGAAAAGTACTCTGATGGACCCCGACATGAAGACGCTGTATTCAAAAGGCATCACCGACAAGCTCTCGAATGCGCAAACAGTGGCGGTGACTGATTACATGGAAGCACCGAAGATCCATTATGTGAGTCTCAAAGATCACCACGGTATTATCGGTGATAAGATTCGTATCAAGGCAACTGATAATTTCCAGGTGATATCTGTGACAGTGAAAATTACAAATGCCAAAGGAACATTGTTGGAGCAAGGTCGGGCAACACGCTATCCCCGTAAGCCAGCAATGTGGGTGTACATTTTAACGGTTGCAAACCCCGATCTGAATGGCACTGTCATTAACGTAACAGCCAAAGACCGGCCCGGAAACGAAACGGAGTTGGAAGAGAAAGTTGCCCGTGAGTTGCCCTAGTTGGTGTTATCACCAAATAGCTCCCTGACGGTCCGGTGATAATACCGACCATAGGCAGTCACTAAAGAGATTTAAAATCTTAATCCATCGAATCTGAGGAACGCGAACCCAATAGCACGAGACCCCATCGGGGTCATATGTTTGTAGCCCCGACGAAGTCGGGGATAATCGAGGCGAAACGCGGACCGCGTGCCACCTGCCTCTGCCTAACGGCTACGGCCGGCACGGTAGAAACCATCAATCGATCTTCTCGCTTTTTGGCACGCAACAGATGCTATTTCATCAAGGCCGATAAAAGATCAATGGCTAAATCATCAGTCTACACGGTTCACGTCATTTGCTATTTTGCCTCTAGTTGGTGTTATCACCAGCTAGCCCCCGGATGGCTCGTTGATAACACCGACAATAGGCAAAACAAAACTATGCTATCTGATAGGTTTCGTCCCTACAGGACGACCATCGCGTTATATCCACATTCTTTACAAAGATTTCATCCCTACCGGGATGACTCTTTGCTTCTTCCTCTAGTTGGTGTTATCACCAACTAGCGCCCGGATGGTTTTCCCGGACGGCTCATTGATAACACCGACCATGGGCAACATGGTAGTCCCGTAGGGACTAAATCTTTGTAGAAAAAATGCGATTACGAGGCATGCGTCCAAAGGCCGCAACAAAACTATGTTAACCGATAGGTTTCGTCCCTACAGGACGACCGTCTCGTTACATCCACATTCTTTTGCCTCTAGTTGGTGTTGTCACCAACTAGCCGCTGGATGGTTACGGTTCGGTGATAACACCGACCGTAGGCAAATCGCCAACTAGCGCCCGGATGGTTCCCCCGGTTGTTTCGGTGACAACACCGACCATAGGCAAGTCACCGACCATAGACAAATTGAATGCATACGATACATATCTGCCATGGTGTGACAAAGAAATCGGAAAATCCAACACCTCTCCATTCTGAAAAGCCACAGGATATCCGACCTTGTCTTTTCTTATTACGATATCCCCTGTGAATATGTCGGCCAGTTCGGATAGAAGAAAATTCCGGACGCCTGATGATTGCAATTCATGATTGTCGCCATCAATCTCCTGAACAGCCCACGAAACATTTCTAAAATCATCATTCAAGTTGACCATTGACGCTATCCATTGCGGCGTCTTTATCGCACGAAAGTGCAGAACGTTTGAATCAAATTTTATTTTTCCGGAGTACAGGCTGTCGTCATCAGAAAAAGTCCAATCACCTCCAATGATGCTATTGAAATCAACATCAGCCTCAGAAATAGTTTGAACTACAAATTTCGTGGGCGAAAATTCCAGAACTGGAATTTTCCGCTTAAGGTACTTGTACGCAGATTCTTTCAAAGACCAGGCCATCCATACATACTGTTCGAATTCAAGTGCCGCGAGGTGATCACTAAAAAGTCGAACTTCCCCTGTTGACAGGATTTTCGAATAATACCGGGGATCCAAAGTGCGTTGGCGGTCCATTGACGACAATGAAACGATATCGTTGCCGATACTGATCAAGCGGTCTTGTTTAGCTTCTCCTGAATTACATCGATAGCGCCTCCAACGCGTATCATCCGCTCGGAGGACTCCATGTCGATTTCAACATTGTATTTCGTTTCGGCATCAATGATTATGTCAACCAGATTGGACGAGTTAATGTTAAGATCCTTGATCAAGTCCGTTTCCTCCGTGATTGCCGCGAGCTTCTCTTTATTTTCTGTGTACGGCGCCATTACCTTTTTAAGTTCCGCTAAGATTGTTTCTCTATCCATTATGGTCTGTATTTTGACAGTATCAGGCAGGAGTTCACATCTCCAAACCCAAAATTTGCTTTTGCTACAATATTAATCTCTTTTTTGACAATGGCCGTGGGCATATTTTCAAGTCCGATGAGGTCTGCAATCTCAGGATTAGGGTCTTCCAGGTTTATGTTAGGGTGCGCAAAATCATGAACGAGCTGAAGGATTGCTGCCACCGCCTCTATCGAACCAGCGCCACTAAGACAATGACCAATCATTGACTTCAGCGAATTGATTAATGGAAATTCGGCTCCGCTCCTGCCTAGCGCGGTTACCCAATTCTTAATTTCCAACTTATCGGCCATCGTGGCGGTCAAATGTCCGCTCACCAGATCAATTGAATCGGCGTCGACCCGGGCATCTGCGATGGCGTCTTGTATACATTTGATAACGCCTTCTGAACTTGGAGCCGTCATCGTGCCGCCATTACGCTGACCTCCCGAATTGGTATTACCGCCGAGTATCTCGGCATAGATTACTGCGTTGCGGTCAAGCGCGTAGTCAAGATCCTCAAGGATCAACGCACCCGCGCCGGACCCAGGTACAAATCCGTTCGCGGTGGCGCTCATGGGCCGCGATGCTCGCTCTGGAGAATCGTTATAGCTGCGCGCCAATACACGCATCGAGTCAAACGCGCCAAACATATACGAGTCGACATACTCGGTACTTCCGACCACCATCCGCTTCGCTGTTCCGAATTTGATGTATTCGTATCCCATCAGGATTGCTTGTGCTCCGGTGGCGCATGCTGCAGATGTGCTCACAACCCTGTTGCCGAGTCCCAGGCGGCCGGAGATATACGATGTTACACCACTGTTCATAAACTGTTCGACAATGCGTGAGCCAAGCTTTCGCGATTCATTGGCTTCCACGCGGTTGATCACGTTCCTGATCATCTGTCCGTCAGCGACACTTCCACCAAAAATACAGCCGGTATCCCATGAGGGTTTTTCACTCTCGATTGGATTGCCCGCCATCGTCCATGCATCAATGGAAGCTTTAATGCCGTAGGCAATGCCTTTGACTTTCAATCCATAAAGGCTGGTTTCAGTAATGTAGTCCCGCAGCATGTCTAGCTCGAAGTCGGGATTGCCACTAACCTGGCAGTTAAACTTGTGCTCCTTATATGCCGGAATAAATCGTATTCCGGATGTGCCGTTACGAATTGCTTGCAAAAACTCCGGAACACTGTTCCCAACAGAGGAAACAACTCCCATGCCCGTGACTACAACGCGACGCTTCATTTTACTTTTTTACTGCGGCTTTGATCATTCCTGCAAAGGTACCTTTCGCCACCAAATCTTCCTCACCATTATACATTTCAATAACGCATTTCAATTTTCCGAAGCGAAAGTATTTTTTTCTGGACACAACCTTTACTTTTTCTCCTGGTAAGACCATTTTGAAAAACGACACATTGGAATCGGTCATCAAAGGAAAAGAATCCTCATTCAATTTTCCTTCCTTATTGTTTTGCTGAATCATAAGGTGAATACCCAGTGTAACCAATCCAATCTGTACCATGATCTCAGTAATGATCACCCCAGGCGTTACGGGATTGCCTGGAAAGTGATCTTCGTAGAAAAATGAATCAGGACGTAACGTGTAATAACCTGTGACGCCGTTTTCGTCAAGCATTGTGATTTGATCGACAAAAAGAAATGACGATTTATAAGGCAAGTAAGAAAGAACATCGTTGTACATCGACGCGACGAATTCGTTTAACGGGCAATATAATAAAAGCCCAGTCCCGATTTTTTGCATCTTTTTTAGGTGAAATAAAAAAAAGCGATCTTTGCATGTTGTGTTTGATGATTTTTGAATTAATTGATCATTCTGACGCGATGCTACCGCCAAAAAGCGTCTGTATTGGGATCGAAATGAGGGAACGGAATGGGTGAAACTAAGATTCAATTGACTGTATTATGCTGCCTTTTTTTCGTCTTTGCGGCTCCGCAGGATTTCGACCAGGCAAAATTCTACGCAATCATGGCGGATGGAAAAATCGAGATTATAGAAAATGAGCTCAAGGCTGTTAGCATAGCCAGCATAAAGGAAAAAGAGGCTTATCAAGCGGCGTTGCTGATGCGCAAAGCCGGCCTGCTGACCGTGCCGGCCCTCAAGCTCAAATGGTTTAAAGAAGGGCGTATAAAGCTCGAAACCGCCATATCAAAAGACAGCACAAATGGTGAATACCGGTTCCTTCGATTGATGATTCAGGAACATGCACCAAAGATCACGAAGTATCGCGGGCAGCTTAACGATGATAAACAACTCGTACTTCGTGAGTTTTCCACACTTACGCCAGCGCTGCGCCAGGCGATCGTTAACTATAGTAAAACGTCAGCGGTGCTCACTCCGCAGGATCTTTAGTGTGAACGAGATGAAGAAAAAAGTGCTCGCCATTTATTATTCACAGTCTGGACAACTCGGAGCAATCATCGACGAGCTCACAGCGCCTTTATCAGACGCGGGTGCATCCGTTGAAAAAATAAGGATCAATCTCTTGCAAGACTATGCGTTTCCGTGGACGACTTCGCGCTTTTTCAGTGTTATGCCGGATTGTGTGCTGGGAGTACCTGCTGCCCTGGCTCCTTTCGCCCTTAAAGAGACGAAATACGATCTGATAATTCTTGGCTATCAGGCCTGGTTTCTCTCGCCGAGCATTCCAGTCAACGCACTCCTCAACGCACCGGAGATGGTACAGATATTGAATGATACACCTGTGATCACCGTCACTGGTGCCCGAAACATGTGGCTCAATGCTTTTGTCCGCGTTCGTGAAAAACTGAGGCAATCCCGGGCCACACTGGTTGGCAACATTGCCCTGGTCGACCGTCATTTCAACCCCATCAGCTTTGTCACTATTTTTCATTGGATGCTCAATGGCAAAAAAGACCGCTATCTCAATATTTTTCCATTGCCTGGTGTGTCAGACGCCGATATCCGGCATACGCGTGTTCTGGGTCAGCAGATCGTAAGGCATTTAGCAGAGGATCAGTGGCAAAATCTGCAGCAGGACCTGATGCAAAATGATGCCCTTACCCTCAATTACAATCTGATGGTGATTGAGTCAGTAGCGGGAAAAATATTTAAATTTTGGGCTAAGTTTATTGTGAAAAGGAAAAACAGGGCTTTTTGGCTTACCGTATTCAAATATTATTTATTGATCGCATTTTTCGTCGGCGCCCCTATTGTTATAACGCTCGACGCTTTGACCGTCAAATTATTTGCTCCCGAGCGTGTGCGAGCAAAGAAAAACTTCTATCTCAATCTAAATTAATTGTTTGAATGTCTTCGACCGCAGTCTATATAAACCGTACAGCAACATTTTTTCCGAATGAGGCAATTCCGAATGATGACATGGAATTGTACCTCGGATATATCAACGGGAAACCCTCGAAGTCGAAGAACATCGTGCTGCGCAACAATGGAATTAAAACACGCTACTACGCCTTAACGAAGGGTGGCAGGCCAACACACACTAACGCCGAAATGACGGCTCTTTCAGTCAAAAGCCTGTTCGAAAAAGGTTCCGAAAAGCTTAAAGACATTCAACTTTTGTCGTGCGGTACTTCATCGCCCGACCAGATGATGCCAAGCCATGCTGTAATGACTCACGGCTGGCTTCCGGAAACGGACGCGATTGAGGTGGTGTCACTTGCCGGCGTTTGCTGTTCGGGCATGCACGCTATCAAGTACGCCTATCTTGCTATTCGCACCGGTGATGTGAAGCTCGCCGTTGCTAGCGGCTCAGAACGTTTTTCTGGATTGCTGGTATCCGATGTTTTTGAAGAAGAAGCACAAAAGTTGAAAGAGCTCGGTGACAATCCGTACATCGCATTTCAAAAAGATTTTCTTCGCTGGATGTTGTCCGACGGTGCGTCTTCTTTCCTGATGTCGGACAAGCCCAATGAGCGCGGGCTCAGCTTGCGGATCGATTGGATCGAAGGCGTTTCGTATGCCCATGAAATGCAAACGTGCATGTACATGGGTGCCGAAAAAGAAAAAGACGGAACGCTTACCGGCTTTATGAACTTCACACCGGAACAGATCATGACGCGCTCAATCTTCAGCGTAAAGCAAGACATCGGATTGCTGAGCGATAATATCGTTTCCCTGGGCGGACCAAAAGTGAAAGAAATTTTTGAGCGAAAAGGAATGACCGAAGCTGATATAGATTATTTTCTGCCGCACATCTCAAGCGAATTCTTCAAAACAAAAATTTACGATCTCGTGGAGATTTACGGCGGCGGTGTGCCCTATGAAAAATGGTTTATGAACCTGCACAGGGTTGGAAACGTCGGCGCGGCATCGGTGTTTGTGATGGTCGACGAACTTTTCAAAAGCGGCAGACTGAAAAAAGGCAACAGGCTGTTATTGCTTGTGCCTGAAAGCGCACGATTTTCATACGTGTATGCCATGCTAACGGTGTGTTAACAAAATACGGGTAACACCAGCAAGCGATGAAAAAAGAAGATGTGCCGCAGGATTTAAGCTCGCTGGGAAAAATAACCAAAGAGGTTTGTTATGCTACCGATGTGTCTGGAAAATATGTAACGGAATTAAGTCTTGGGTGGGAGGTAAAAAAGACCGCACTCGAGGCAGCCTGGCAAGACATCGAGAACCGTACTGCAGAAGCCCGGCAGAAAGTTCTCAATAATGAAGCGAGCCCTTTGCTATTCTTCATGGAACGTGCAATGATGGACGTAACAATTCTTTCGCAATATTCCGGATTCTGGAAATGGCAGATCAAACGACACCTCAAGCCGGCTGTCTTTGCTAAACTCCAGGAGAGCCACCATAAACGATACGCAGAAATCTTTGGCGTAAGTTTAACCGAATTCAAGACAATGACACCGCATGGAAGTTAATTTTCAGCATCTGCAGTCCGCTCATTGTGAAAACGGAGTAACACAAAGCCTGCTGCGAAATTCCGGAGTTCACCAGATCACCGAACCGCTGGCGTTCGGCATAGGCGCCGGCATCTTCTACGTGTATGTTCCCTTTATTAAGATCAACAACGGACCTGCCATCGCTTTCAGAACAATGCCCGGACATATTTTCAAGCGAACCTGCCATGCGCTTGGCATCGAGGTGGTTCGTAAAAAATTCAATTCAAAAGAAGAAGCTCAGAAAGTTTTAGACCAGGCGCTAGACGCTGGCAATCCTGTGGGGTGCCAGGTGGGTGTTTACTATCTTCCGCATTTTCCCAAAGAATACCGGTTTCATTTCAATGCCCATAACCTCATCGTGTACGGTAAACAACAGGATCAATACCTGGTAAGCGATCCAATCATGGAGCATGTGACAACATTAACACCTTATGAACTCCAGCGCGTTCGTTTCGCGAAGGGTGCGTTTGCGCCGAACGGCCATCTCTATTATCCGAAGCATAAAACTGTTGTGAACGACCAACAGATTAAAGCTGCCATCGCGAGCGGCATTGAAAAAAGTGTTCACGATATGCTGCATCTTATCGTCCCGTTCGTTGGCGTGAAGGGGATTCGCTTTATGGGAAGACGTATCAAAAAATGGAGAGACAGGCTTGGCACGAAGGATGCCGGACTCTATCTAGCTCAGCTCGTACGGATGCAGGAGGAGATCGGCACAGGCGGGGGCGGCTTCCGTTATATCTACGCGGCCTTCCTTCAAGAGGCGTTCGAATATCATCGTCAAGACGAACTGAAAGAAATCTCAAAAATGTTCACAGATTCCGGCGATCGGTGGCGCACGGCAGCAGTTCATGCCGCCGGGATCTACAAGGGGCGTCTTGGAACGCAGGAAGACTACAATACGATGGGTGACTACCTTCTCGAAATAGCAGATGTTGAAAAACTCGCTTTTGAATCATTGGCAAAATTGAAACTACGCGCATGACCGCGGCTATCTCAATCCGCGATTTATCGTTCGACTACCCGGGCAGCGTATCGCCATTTTTTTCGCACTTCAATCTTGAGATCAGCAAAGGTGAGCGGTTTGGTTTATTTGGTCCGAATGGCGCTGGCAAGACTACTCTTATGAATCTCATGACAGGACTGCTTACCGCAAAAAGCGGAAGCATCCTATTAGAGGGACTGGAGATCAAAAATAATCACAACGCCATCAATAAGCTCTTCGGTCTTGTTCCGCAGGAGCTCTCGTTTTATCAGGAGCTGACACCTGTGCAGAACCTTGAGTTTTTCGGTGCTTATTCCGGACTTAGCACTAGCGAGATCAAAACGAGAACGGATGAGTTGTTAACGATTTTAGATCTGAACGATGTCCGGCATAAAGCATTAGAAAAGTTATCAGGCGGAATGAAACGTCGCGTCAACCTTGCCATTGGTGTTATTCACAGGCCTTCACTGCTCTTCCTTGACGAGCCAACAGTCGGAGTGGATGTTCAAACCCGTTTTGCAATTGTGGAGTATTTAAAAGCCCTCAATATGGACGGAACTACACTTGTCTATACATCACACCAGCTGAGTGAGGCAGAGGGACTTTGCAACAAGATCGCCATGATCGACGAGGGGAAGATTGTTGCGCACGATGACCTTCAGGCGCTGCTTTCAAAGCATGAACAAATCGGACTCGAAGGTCTATTCATTAATCTTACAAAGCCTGATGCATAAGCTCCGGGCAACCATCACCAAAGATTTTCGCGTGCTGATGCGTGATAAGATCGGCATCGCGCTGATGTTTGGCATGCCAGTGCTACTCGTAATTATTGTGACCAGCATCCAGAACAGCACCTTTGAGCTTATGAATAAGAATAAGATCACGGTGCTGATATATAATCTTGACAGTGGCAGGATCAGCAAAGAGTTTATTGATGCCGTCGACAAAATTGGGATGTTCCGTATCGAACTTGACAGGCGTGATCAACAGCAAGCAAAGATTATCGACCGGATGCATGAACAAGAGGCCATGCTCGCCATGGAAATTCCAGCCGATTTTTCTGAGAAAACTATGCGCGCCGCAGATGTCTCGGCGGGCAAAGCATTGGAATCGTTCGGCCTTGAAGGAGACAAAGCAAAACCCGATTCCACGGGCCCTTTGCCACTGACGTTATATTACCAGCCTGTTTTACAAGAGTCGTTGCGTCGATCAATTGAAGGTGCGCTTTATAGTGCTCTTCAGCTCGTAGAAAGCAAGCAAGTGTTGCGGGCGGTTTATTTCGCGGTCAATGAAAAAACGATGCCGGCCGGACTTGAAAAGTCGCTTATGAAAAACAGCGTCACCCTTAATTCCATCCCGGTCTCATGGGACGGTATCCGCCACACACCAAACGCCTCACAGCACAACGTTCCGGCCTGGACAATCTTCGCCATGTTTTTTGTTGTTGTCTCCCTTGGTGGCGGCATCGTCCGCGAAAAACTTAGCGGCAGCTTTACACGATTGAGAACATTGCCGACGAGCTATTTCCTGGTATTGCTTTCCAAACAACTAACCTATCTTACAGTAACGACGCTGCAGGCAGTTATTATTTTTTCGATTGGAATCTGGATATTTCCATTCATCGGACTGCCGACGCTGGATCTGCCATCGGATATCGGTGGTCTCTTCGTGGTGACACTTGTCTGCGGCTGGTGCGCGGTGAGTTACGCTATCTGCGTTGGAGTTTTTGCGGAAACGCAGGAACAGGCCAATGGATTTGGCGCCTTCTCGATTGTTATTCTCGCGGCCCTCGGCGGACTTATGGTACCGGGATTTGCTATGCCGGAAACATTGCAAATGGTAATGCAGCTATCGCCGCTCCATTGGTGCCTGGAGACCTATTCAGGCTTGTTTCTGGAAGGCGGCACCTTGGCTGATATTTGGACAAATATTGTCCCGATTTTATTTACTTCTGTCTTGTTGCAGGCAGTCGTTATTATGGGTTTGAAAATGAAAAGACTTATTTGAACTTTGCAGATGGATATTCAAGAACTAAGGACACAATTGAAGCAGCAGATCATCGAAGAGCTGAACCTGAAACCTATGACTCCTGATGAAATCAAGGATGACGATGTTTTGTTCGGTGAAGGTCTGGGCCTGGATTCCATTGACTCGCTTGAGCTTATCGTGCTTCTGAAAATGATTTACGGCATCACTATTCACGATCCGAAAGAAGGTAGGAGAATTTTCCAGAGCATCTCCGTGCTCGCCGATTATGTCGTTGTGCATCGCACCAAATAAATAGTTTTGAAACGTATGCTTAACTTTCTTTGCGATCCGAAAGAAGCATTAGGGAGTGATAGCTGCCCAGGTAGCAATTGTAAATCAGCACGCGTTTCGGATTGCGGGTAGCTGCGTTTCCGTCTTTGATTACGGGTGGCACAAGGCCACTCTGCACAATCCCCGCCGCCAGCCAAAGGGCAAACGAACTTGAAGTAGGATAGTCACCGCAAAGGTGTTTGTAGCATGCCCTCGGCGTGCTTCTAAAAATACCTGCAGCAAGATTCTCATAGACCTGATCGTTCTTAGGATCACCGTTCTTACCGGCGATCAGCAGATCGATATCGGATACCTGAATACCCTTTGCCTTCAAAAAATTTTCAATTCGTTGTTCGATCTCCCGTCCATCAATGGGCTTGTAAAAAATTTGAATCCCCACGAGCTCGGCTAGATTCGCCGGCGATGCCTTTTTGGAAAGGAAAAAAAATGCAGCACCTTCACCGCCGATCGTGCCTTTGGAAGGAGACTTGAAAATATCGAGGTTTAAAACCGGGTTCCGTTTGTAAAGACCCAACCGGCTCAATATTGCAAAGCTGGTATCGGTCATCTCATCGATACCGCCGACCAGCACAGAGGCCGCATCCTGGTCATTCAGAAGCATGATGCCCTCTTGCACAGCACTCTCAAATGAAAATCCCTTGTGGCCAAAATTATTATTGTGACCATGACACTTCAGCGACAGCGCTATTTGAGATGCAACGGTGTTATGCGTCGATTGCATGAATTCTTTCGGCGAAAGGTCTTCTTCGTTGCGTTCGATTGTGCTGATCAGAAATGATGATGACGACTCCAGAGATCCATACGCAGTACCAACCATTATAGCATCGGGCATTGATACTGAAGCCTGATCGAGACATTTTCTGGCAGTCGCTACCCCCATTCTTATGACGTGACTCATGCGCCGCAATGCCTTGTGGTCAATCAACTTCGAATAATCCGGCTCAATGGGTCGGAGCCACGTTTCGCGATGCTCGATAATTTCAGTTCCAAGTGAGTTCTCTCCGAACGTATTTTGAGGCGAGAGGCAAGCGGATGAACGTATAAAAATACTCATTCAGATCTTTGAAAATATTAGGGACGTGCAATTGCCACCGAAGCCAAAGGAGTTTGACATCACGTTGTTGATCGTTTGGCCACTGACAAAAGTTGTTGCAGGGATATGAGAGCTGCCCTCCATTTGAGTTTCAAAGCGAAGGTTTGGAAATATAATTCCCTCGCTGATAGCGAGTACTGAGAATACCGCTTCGATCCCGCCGCACGCCCCGAGTGTATGCCCCGTAAATGATTTGGTTGAGCTGATCGGAGGACAATCATCGCCGAACAGGCGTTGAAGCGCTGCAGATTCGGTGATATCGTTGTTCTCGGTGCCGGTGCCGTGAAGATTGATATAGTCAATATCCGCCGGGGCAAGGTTTGCCTTCGCCAGGGCGTTTTTCATCGCAAGGTAAGGACCTGTACCTTCTGAGGACGATGACGTATCATGAAAAGCATCGTTACTGTTATTGAAGCCACGAAGCGTGCAATAAGGGCCTTTGCGGCAATGCGCAAGCATTTTTTCCGAGACCATTACAACATAACCTGCGCCTTCGCCCAGGTTTAAGCCGGCACGATTCTGATCGAACGGTTTCGAAGGATTCTTATCGGTAAGCATTAGCGACACAAAACCATTGAGCGTAAACTTTGTAAGCGCATCCGTTCCCCCCGCCACGACAATATCAATGATATCATTCCGTATAAGGCGCGCGCCATACGCGATTGCGTTGGCTGATGATGAGCACGCCGTGTTGATCGTGGTTACAAAGTCTTTTATACCAAGATGATCAGCGGCGGCCTGTGTTACTCCGCCGCATTCATGATCGAACACGTGGCGCAACCGACCTTTGGTCTGGTCCTCAATAAACCTTGTAAAAAATTCGTCGACCATATCGATCCGTCCGACGGTATTTGAAGAAACAAATCCAACTCTGAAAGATGATAGATGATCGATGCCGGCATCGTTGAGGGCTTCCTGAGCGGCGATGATGCTCATCGTGACCGAGCGGCCCGTATCATGGTGTACACCGGCACGTGCTGCCAGCGCATGGCTACTGAGCTTTACTTCCGCCACAGGCACAGATCCACGGTAGCGGGTGTTCAGAAAGGTAATATCTCCTACCCCGCTTCGCCCCTCCCTGAACGCTGTCAGGCATTCGTTCACCGAATTTCCGATCGCCGTGATCGCACCTAAGCCTACAATGTGAACCTGAGCGTCCATTGGCCTTTTATGATTTTTTTCAAGTTCAAGAAACCCCAAATTTACGTTTGAGCTTTGTAACAGCGAAAACTAGGATTGGCTCAAAATGTTCGCAGGCATCAAGAATGATTGGCCGAAAAATGTGAATTTCAACGACGATATGGTAAAATTGAGGGGTTCGCCTATATTTGCCGACTGTTTATTAAGGAGAGGTGGGAGAGTGGCTTAATCCAGCAGTTTGCTAAACTGTCGTACGGGTCAAACCGTACCGGGGGTTCGAATCCCCCCCCCTCCGCCTTCGCTCGCCGAAGCGAGCTACGGCGGACAACGTCCGCTGGAGCCGCGAAGGAGAGCTTCGCTCGCCAGATCGAGCTGCACTGGACCAAGTCCGCTGAAGCTCGCGAAATAGAGCTTCGCTCGCCGAAGCGAGCTACGGCGGACAACGTCCGCTGGAGCCGCGAAGGAGAGCTTCGCTCGCCGAATCGAGCTGCACTGGACCAAGTCCGCTGGAGCTCGCGAAAGAGAGAATCGGTGGACATGAAGTCTGTCAAAGATGGGTTTACTGCTTTCGGTTTGAGTTCCAACTGAAACCAAAAGCGGGCACGCCCGCCGTAGTTTTGGTCTCCAAAACGAAGGCGGGTGTTTTTTTCAGGTCCGGTAGCTCAATTGGATAGAGCATCAGCCTTCTAAGCTGACGGTTCGGGGTTCGATTCCCTGCCGGATCACATTTCGTTCTTGCGCTTACGATAACAATTAATATCTTCGCGCCTCCAAATTTGATCTACGCTGAATTTGGTGTTAGTAGTTCGGGGCGTAGCGTAGTCCGGTATCGCGCCTGGTTTGGGACCAGGAGGTCGTAGGTTCGAATCCTGCCGCCCCGACTCGCTCGCCGTAGTTCCGTTTCGGAACGAAGGCGAGCATGATGTTAAGGAGTCTTTTAAAACGAAGATTCTTTCTGCGGCGAGTTTCGTCGGGCACGGCCCGACAGAAATTAGCAGATGAACAAAAGCCCGTAAATCTTACGATTTACGGGCTTTTTTATTTCGCAGCAACCAATCAATCACGTTCAATTTCATTCAATTGTGGGAACCAGCAGGTGAACGGAAATTCGGGCCCCCGCCAGTTCACTTCGGTAGTTATAAGTTATTGAACAGCAAAAACTTATAGCGTAAGCAATGGTTCGATTTACATCGGTTTGATTGACTATTTGAGCGCAATCGGGACAATTTGATCTCGACACTAAAATCAAAATAATCAAAATAAGAACGTCTATAGACCCTTGCCCGCAATGATTCGTATTCATTACAATTGTCGCCAACTATGAAACACCGAAATTCGAGTTGTAATCAGACCAAAGCAAAAAATTAAACTCCTCCAACACCTCTTCTTCAAATCCTACTACCTATTCCCTTTTTGACAATACTGCTTGCCTTATAAATGTTCGTCCGATTAAGGTTTGCGTTTTTCAATCGTTCCGCAATCCTTTCCCACTTCAATTCTTTCTCAACCAGCATTACCGGGATATCAAAATCTATGTCGGAGAAATATACCAATGAATTCTTGGCTAACGTCTCATTGGCATTTGGATACTTTTTGGAGTAAGCGGAGATCAGCTGATTGGTAGAAAAGTGTTCCAAGAGATAGTAAACGTCAATGAAATCTTTTAACCTTGAACCGCTCTGCACAATGGCATGCACTTTCATAGCACCTATATCCTCCAGAGAAGCCAGCCGAATCCCAACGGTCTCATTGACGGGCTGTAGCCACCGATACTGATGAGAGATTAGGTCGACCTTGATATCTTCCACCAGTCCGAAGACACCATTTTTAACCGACCTTAATTTTTCGCCATTGTGCTTAGTAAGCAAATGTTCGTACAATCGAGGCGAGTCAAAGTCCGTGTTGGTAAAAAGATCGATATCAATAGATATCCTATGGCCGATACAAAGTGAAAGAGCAGTACCACCAACCAGGCGGAAATCCTTCAAATCCTCATCTCGCATTAAACGCTTTATCAGATCCAGTGTCCCGGCCTCGACTGTTTGCGTGTATAGCATAACAGATCTTCTTTTTTAAGGTGGTAATAATCGCATACGTCTTCTATTGAATATTCAGGTAGAAATACGATTTCATTTTTGAGTGCATTCAGCACTTTGTCCAGACCATAGAATCTGGTGATTTCCTGCCACTCGGTTTTATCTCCTCTTTCAATTATTCGAGCGATGATGGTCTTGTGGCTCTTTTGCCATTCTATTTTGTCGAAGTCAAAATCCCAGAACCATCTTCGGTCCACGTTTGGCCTCTCATGAATAGAAATATGCTTTTGCATTCTGAAAGTTAGGAAAATCTGGGCAAGAGGCGAAATTGACAGCTTTTGAGTCTGCCAATAGGATCGTTTCCATGTGCTCAGATTTCACACAGTTTATAAAAACTAAACTTGGCTGCTAGATACATTATTTTCGGAGGAGCAAGCCATGTTTTCGCTTCGCATAACGGGCTGCAGACCATCACTTCGTTCTGTTTTGATGGCAATTTTTTCATGCACCAGGAAATCTTAATATTTCTGGATTCTCACCCTAACAAGAAAGCAATTATTCAATTTGGTTTGGTCTGAACCATCGCACGAGTGAACATCCGACCTTCGCCTCGTCACCTGTTTTCCATTTCCCGATAATCATCCTAATTTTACCCCATGGTATGGTTTCGGCAGTTCGGTTGGGTTGAAGTAGCACTAATCGCTGGTTTTGTTTTGTTTTATGGGCTTTACGTGATACGGGTCATCCGGATCAGCCGTTCGCTCAATACTCCCTTCAGTTCGGTATTTGCTAAAATGATCCTTCGGGGACTTTTATTCGCCCTGCTGATCATCGCATTCATGGGTCCCTCCTTTGGTGATTCCAAAAGAGAAATCAAATCTGTTGGCAAAGACATCATGATCTGCGTGGATCTCTCCAAATCCATGGACGCGTTCGACATACAGCCCAGCCGCCTGGAGAAAATAAAATTCGAATTAAAGAAGGTGGTAAATGCATTCAACTCCGACAGAATCGGCGTGATCATCTTTTCGTCGGAAGCATTTATGCAATGCCCCCTCACCTATGACCAAAACGCGCTTGACCTTTTTATTGAAACGATGAACACCAACCTGGTGCCTGCTTCGGGCACCGACTTTGGACCTCCTCTTGAAATGGCTTTGCAAAAATTAAAAGACCAGGAGGGCGCTCGTACGAGCCAAAAATCAAAAGTGATCATACTTATTAGCGATGGCGAGGATTTTGGGGAAGAAACTGAAAAAATCGCCAAGGACGTGGAAAATGAAGGAATCAAATTATTCACGCTCGGCATCGGTACTGAACGCGGAAGTCAGATTTACGTGGGCCGCAATTACAAAACCGACCAGCAAGGCAATACCGTTATATCAAAACTCAATTCCACTTCGTTAAAGAAGTTGGCAAACCAGACCAGCGGCCAGTACTTTGAGATTAATGAGTCGGGGAATGATGTGGCTCGATTGATCCGAACCGTGGGTAAAATTGAAGGAGAAACCCGCGATGCCAGATTAGTAGACGTATCGGCCAATCGATATTTTTATTTTTTATTCGCGGCACTGATTTTGTTGATCCTGGACATAGTTTTGAGCGTGAGAACAGTGACGATATGATTAAGTACAGCATCTTTTTAATTCTTCTGATCTTCATTGATCCTCCTGGCAAAATCGGGAAGACCAATTCTGCGAAAGCGGAAGCAAAAAAAGCCTACCTGGCAGGAGATTTTAAATCGGCCGTTGCACAATACAAGCTCCTTGATTCCCTTGGTGTTAAAGAAGATGAGGTGTCAATGAATCTTGCCCACTCCTACTTCCATCTGAATGATACTGTTAATGCGCAAAATTCATACTTGCCCCTCACCAATAGTGCCAATAGCAAATTCAGATCGTTGGCCAACCAGCAGCTTGGAGTAATGGCCAACCGCCACGGGAAATATGAAGAAGCGTTGAATTATTTTAAGAATGCTTTAAAGGCAGATCCTACAAACGAGGATGCGCGCTTTAACTATGAGTTGGTAAAAAAGAAGCTGGAAGAAAAAAAGAAAAAAGAAGAAGAACAGCAAAAACAGCAAAACAAGGACGAAAAGAAAGACGACCAGAAAAAAGATAAGAAAGACAATAAGGATAACAAGGATAATAAAGACAACAAGGATCAGAAGGATAAAGACGATCAGAAGAAAAAAGACGAAAAGGAAAAAAAGGACAAGGAAAGTAAAGAGCAGAAGGATAAAGAGCAGAAGGACAAAGAAGAAAAAGAAAAGCAGGAGAAAGAGAACAAGGATAAGAACGACAAAGATCCCAAAGACAAAAAAGATACCCCTCCTTCCGTTTCGGATAAGTTAAAAGATATGAAGATGACTGAAGATAAAGCCCGCATGGTGCTCGAAGCCATGAAAAATCAGGAGGTTCAATATCTTCAGCAAAATAAACGCAAGGCAACCAAGCCGAAGAGCAAAGGCAAACCTGATTGGTAGTTCGTTTGCGGCGTAGGTCTCACGAAGAAAAGGTTACCTTATTTCAGTGGCAAAAATACCCCCTTATTAATATTGTATATTTACCCGGGTAAACCTACCTTTGATCGAATTCTCTTCCCAATATGAATAAATTGTTGACGGTTTTGGCTTTAGCATTGATTGTCCTGTCGTGCTCAAAGAAAACCGAAACTCCTTCGTTCGGTTTAAGTGGTAACGTCACCAACGTTACGGGACGACCTGTAAAGAATATCACGGTGTTTTTATATAAGCCTGGAGAGACAACACCAGTCGCATCAGTAGTGAGTGATGCATCCGGTGTTTATTTGTTTCAAAATATCCCATCGGGAAATTATGACCTGAAAGCAATGGCCACCGGCTACACTAATAGCACCCAGTCTATTGTGCTGAGCGGCACGACGACAATTAACATATCTTTATTGGGTACATCGAATGTTTCCGGATTGATCATTGACTCGCAGACTGGTCAGGGTCTAACTAGTGCCACCGTTTCATTTTTTATGAATCAATCCACACCACCAACCTCTGGTGAAAATTCTGATTTACGGATTGTTACTGGCAGCAATGGGTCATTTACTATTAATAACGCTCCCACCGGACAATTTGTAGGCATAGTTGAGATTACTGGATACTATACAAGAACAATAAGTCAACTCAACTTCACACCGGGTGCGTTCCCAGTGCCACAACAAACGCTGGTTCACAAGGTGCCTGCCGGACAGCTCAGAGTAATTCTGACCTGGGGAGCTACGCCGCTTGATCTTGACACACACCTTACCGGTCCTGCAGCAACAACCGGCACCAATCGGTTTCATTTATTTTTCGGCAACAAGATCCCTATTAGTCCGATGTCGCTTGATGTAGATGATATATCAGGGTTTGGTCCGGAGACTACAACCTTGGCGAGCTTTTTTCCCGGTGTCTATAGATTCTCTGTTTTTAACTATAGCAACCAGACAAGCAATGGAGGAGTAGGAATCCAGTCATCTCCAGCCGTAGTCGAATTATATGATGCAAACGGCCTTGTGCAATCATTTTCACCTCCAACAGCCACCGCAGGAAATACATGGAAGGTGTTTGAACTTAATTTTACGTCTATAAGTGCCTATACTCTTAATACGCTGAATGTATATTCGACAGCCAGCAGCTCGACAAACGGAGCAGCGTTCCGCTCGAGCGGAAAATCGCTTTCGGAATTTAAACTAGTTGATTTCTGACTTAAGTCGATGCCAGTAACTGGCGAAGGTCTGTAGGGACTTAATCTTTGTTGAAGAACGTATTAACAACATATTGAGAACCTATGAAACGCATGAGCAATCAAGACCTTAAAAAAGTATGGAAAAATCGGGAAAATGCTTAGGAAAGGGCGAAAAAGTGGAGGGAAATAGCAAAAAATTAGGTAGTAACATCAAAAAAGTTCGAAGAGCGCTATCAATAGCACGAAGATAATTTTGACTGTGGGAGCTGCTTTCATCGACCTCTTCGACTAAATTTTAACGAGGTTGTACGCATGGAATTCTTCAATGACGAAGTCATTTGGCACTCTTCGTGTCTATAAAAAAATCAATCTCGCCGAAATTGCTGGAAACACCAGCATAGACATTATTTTTACAGCTTGAACTTATTTATAGATCAAAGAATCCAATAAAACCGGCTATGAAAGAAGTATACATTGTTTCCTCAGTAAGAACACCAATAGGAAGTTTTGGTGGCTCATTAGTTGGATTGAGCGCCGTGAAGATGGGTGCAATTGCTGTCAAAGGTGCCCTGCAGAGAATTAATCTCGATCCGAAAGCGGTTCAGGAGGTATTCTTTGGAAATGTAATCTCATCAGGTTTGGGACAAGCCCCAGCAACTCAGGTAGCGGTTGGCGCGGGGCTGGGTTATGAAATACCTTGTACCCTCGTCAACAAAGTTTGTGCATCGGGAATGAAAGCAATCATGCTTGGAGCACAGTCTATTATGCTGGGTCAGAATGATGTGGTGGTGGCGGCAGGCGCCGAGAGCATGTCTAATATCCCCTATTACCTGACCAAAGCCCGCTATGGTTATAAGTACGGAAATGGAGAGCTTGTTGATGGCCTTACCTACGACGGACTTACCGATGTATATAATCAATGTGCGATGGGTGTCTGCGCGGATAACACAGCAAAGGAAATGAAGATCAGCCGGCAGGATCAGGATGCCTATGCGATCAATTCATACAAGCGATCTGCAGCAGCATGGGCCGCAGGAAAATTCAAAGATGAAATTGTACCGGTAGAGTTAACGGGGAAGAAAGGTGACGTGACTCTATTTGCAGAAGATGAGGAATATAAGAATGTTAACTTTGAAAAGATACCAGGGTTAAAACCTGTGTTCACAAAAGAAGGGACAGTTACCGCAGCCAATGCATCCACGCTGAATGATGGCGCAGCGGCTGTAATATTAATGAGCAAAGAAAAAGCGCAGGAACTCGGAATCAAACCCATTGCAAAAATTCTTGGCTTTGCTGACGCGGCTCAGGATCCAATGTGGTTTACCACAACACCCTCAATTGCCATTCCCAAAGCACTGAAAGCGGCAGGTGTGGATAAAAAAGATGTTGGATACTATGAAATCAATGAAGCATTTTCCGCTGTTGCTATCGCCAACAATACCTTGCTCGGCCTCAATCCAGATAAGGTAAATGTGAATGGTGGTGCGGTAGCGTTGGGTCATCCACTGGGTGCTTCTGGTGCGAGGATTACTATTACGTTGGCGAATGTGCTGAAACAAAATAATGCGACGATTGGTGTGGCCGGGATCTGTAATGGTGGTGGTGGTGCATCTGCAATAGTTCTCGAACGACTGAATTAATTTGATGATGTGTCGATTTCCTGCCCGCGAGGTAGAAAAAATATGAAAATTGGAGCGGCGCAAATGATTCAATTGTCTGTTGCTCGACCCGTAACCGGGAAGTTTGAACGCAGCATACAACATCACTACCGCTTCTTCGTTATCGGGTTGCTCTAACTATGATGATTCGTATTCTCATCTTTTTGCTCTTCTGCTCAACTTCGCTGCTGGCCCAGAAGCAGATCAAAGTTTATTTTGATGGAGGGAAAAAGCGTGTAAAAGAGGATTACTACGTCCTTCAGGATAATGATCAGATCCTCAATGGTCCTTACAAACGCTTCTATCCAAACGGTAAGCTTGAAATGGAGGGTATTTATAAAGATGGAAACCGGTCAGGCTTGTTCAACGAATACTTCCCTGATGGAACGTTGCAAAGAAAAATTTCCTACCTCGATGGAATGCGTCATGGGCCGGTTGAAGTGTATGACGAATCGGGAGTGCAAATACAAAAAGCACTTTATCGCAACAATCAACTGATCGATAGCATCAAGTCATATTACGGAACAGGGATCACCAAGCATGAAACTGTTTTTGTTAAGGGTAAGCCAGATGGCCTGATGGTCGAATATTATCCGTCAGGAAAAGTCAAGAAAGAGATTACTTATAAAAACCGCAAACCAAACGGTCCCACCAAAACATATTATGAAACTGGTGTGATGGCTGAAGAAGCCAACTTCAAAGACGGAATTATCAACGGATATTATAAAACCTATTATCCAAACAGTCAGCTTGAAACGGTATCTACCATGAAAGATGGTGAACAGACCGGCAGCTTCAAGAATTATGATGACGCCGGTCATTTACTTTTGGAAGGTTTTTTTACCAACGGACGCCTTGTTGATGAGAACCTCGCGTACTTCGCCGACGGAACCGTTCGCCATCGCTTTCATTATAAAGATGGAGCAAAGACAGGCACAAATCTGGAATACTACTCAAACGGAAAAATAAAGACAAAGGAAGTAGTCTCACTCAGTGGAATTGATGTAAGTGAAGAAGAGTTCGATGACAAGGGAAATGCAGTATATGAAAAGCACTTTCGCAAAGTAAAACCCTTCGGCGTCTGGATATTCTACTCAAGTGATGGAAAAACGCCGATGACAAAAGAGATCTACCTGAATGGCAACCTTCACGGCACACGCACAACCTACTTCGGCAACGGCGACAAGAAAATTGAAGAAACATGGCTCTATAATCTGATCACTGGACCGGTTAAAACCTACTATGAAAACGGAAAAGTTGAATCAGTCTCTGAATACCGCTCCAGTCGTCCACATGGGCTGTTTAGGAGCTTCTACCCTAACGGACAGATCAAAGAAGAAGGGGAATATGTTGCCGGAAAGAAGCATAAAGAATGGAAGGAATATAGTGAGGGTGGCACTCTGGTGAAGACACTTGTGTTTAAGGCAGGTACGCTGGCCGATGAGAAATAATACTTCCGCACTTCAACACTTCCACACTTCATCACATTTTTTCATCAAATCATTAGGCCAACAACCCACTTTGATTTTACTTTGAGGATCATGACTGCAATTAAGGAAACCAACTTCACACTCAAAGGACAGACGGGGTTCTACAGAGGAAAAGTAAGAGATGTATATTACTTTGGCGATCGTATGGCTATGGTAGCCACCGACCGGATTTCTGCTTTTGACGTAGTGCTTCCGAAAGCTATTCCTGACAAAGGTCGAGTGCTGAATCAGATCGCAGCGATTAACCTGACAGCAACAAAAGATATAGTTCCCAACTGGGTAGAAGCTACGCCCGATCCTAATGTAACCATTGGCTTCAAATGCGAAACGTATCCTGTAGAGATGGTTGTTCGCGGATACCTTGCCGGTCACGCGGCCCGCGAATACAAAGCGGGCAAAAGAATACTGTGCGGAGTGTCTTTGCCTGAAGGATTAAAAGAGAATGATCCTCTTCCCTTTCCCATTATTACGCCTACGACCAAGGCGCACGTGGGGCATGATGAAGATATTTCCAGAGAAGAGATTATCAAAAGAAAATTAGTGACAGAAAGCGAGTATACGACCCTTGAGAAATATGCATATGCGTTGTTTGCCAGGGGTACTGAGCTAGCGGCCAAACGGGGGCTGATCCTGGTGGACACTAAGTATGAATTTGGTAAGCACAGTGACATAATATACCTGATCGATGAGGTTCACACTCCAGATTCATCAAGGTATTTCTATAAAGAAGGATATGAATCACGGCAGCAGGCTGGTGAAACACAAAAGCAGCTTTCAAAAGAATTTGTAAGGCAGTGGCTGATCGAGAACGGATTTCAGGGCAAAGATGGACAACGGGTGCCAGAGATGACGGATGCCATTGTGCTCTCGATTGCCGATCGCTACCGCGAATTGTATGAGCAAATGACAGGAGAAAAACTGGCCGCATTGGATTCGGCACCAATTTTAAAACGAATTGAAGGAAGCATCGTTAATTACCTAAATTGAACTACTTTTAGGGCCTGAAACCTTCCTATTACACATGAAATACACGATCGATAAGCAAGAAAAATATAGCCTCCTTAAGCTGCACGAAGAGAAACTGGATTCCAGCGTGGCACCTTCACTGAAATCCGAGCTGATCACCCTGCACGCTGAAGGAATCAGGAATATTATTCTCGACTTATCAGAGGTAAAATATACGGATAGCTCGGGTTTGAGTGCCCTGCTGGTGGGCAATCGCATACTTCAGGAGGACGGCGGTGTTTTCATTCTGGCCAGCCTTTCGGAACACACACTAAAGCTGATTAAAATATCTCAACTGGATAGCGTTCTCAATATTGTACCTACCAACGAAGAAGCAGTCGACACGGTGTTCATGCATGAGATCGAAAAAGATATGAAGGACGGAGATCAATAGCAGGTTCATGCGCTCCCGTGTTGACGTGTTAAGGTTGATCGTCAAGTTCAGATTCTATCGATATATTGAAAATGTAAAAACATAAATCGAACAACTTAACTTCAACACTTCAACACTTCAACACTTCAACACTTCAGTACTTCAGCACTTTAAAAACGTGTCTCTCAAACTAACCATTTTGGGCTCCAGTGGGGCATTGCCAGCAAACGGCAGATTTCCTTCCTCACAATACCTTATCATTCAAAACCGGCACTTTCTCATCGACTGTGGTGAAGGAACGCAGTCACAACTGATGAGGTACTCTATTGGCATTCATAAGATCAATCATATTTTTATCAGTCACCTGCACGGAGATCATTACCTTGGCCTGACAGGGCTCGTCTTCTCCATGCATCTTCAAAAACGGGAAGCGGATCTTACGATCTATAGTTTTCGCGGTCTTGATGAAATTCTCCTGGCGCAGTTCAAGCACTCGTCTTCGGTTCTTAATTTTAAAATCATATTCTACTATCTCACGGAAAATGGAGTCGAAACCATTTTTGAAGATGATGTTGTGAGGGTTGAAACTGTTCCGCTGGATCACAAAATAAAGACTTCTGGTTTTCTTTTTCGCGAGAAGACAAAAGGACTTAGGTTAGACAAAACAAAGCTTAGCGATGAACTTTTATTACAGCATATTGTCCAGCTGAAGAAAGGCATTGATGTTGTAGATGACAACAATCAGGTGATACTCCGGGCAATTGATTTTACTCTGCCTCCAAAACCATCTTTGTCGTATGCATATTGTTCCGATACTCAGCCAACCGAAGAAATTGTTGAACAAATAAAGAATGTTGATGTTCTCTATCATGAAGCTACCTTCATGGAAGAAGATAAAAACAAGGCCAGAGAAACCCGGCACAGCACTGCAGGCGAAGCAGCCGGCGTGGCCAAACGGGCAGGGGTAAAAAAATTAATCATCGGACATTTCTCTGCGCGTTACAAAGACCTTGATCTGGTATTAAAAGAAGCGACGGAAATATTTCCTTCAACTTCATTAGCGATAGAGGGGGAAAGTTTTGAACTTAACGACTGATGAAACCTGACCTGGAACAAAAAAAGCACCGGCTCTTCCTGATCCTCAGTGGCATTTTCCTTACAAACGCCTTGATCGCAGAAATGATTGGCGTTAAAATTTTTTCAGGAGAAAATACATTAGGCCTCGCTCCTGCCAACCTGGACATTCTCGGATTCACAATGGATTTCAACCTGACGGCCGGGGTAGTGATCTGGCCGGTAGTCTTTATCACATCCGACCTTATCAACGAATATTTCGGTCAGCCGGGCGTGAAACGAATCAGCTACCTCACTACCGGCCTTATCGCCTATTCCTTTATTGTGATATTTCTAACAATGAAACTTCCTGCCGCGGGTTGGTGGCTGGATGCCAACAGCAAGGATACTGCTGGTAATTATTTTAACATTGATTTTGCCTTCAATAAAATTTTCGGACAAGGTCAGCGAATTATCATAGGTTCGCTTATAGCATTTCTTATAGGGCAACTGGCCGACGTGTATGTATTCCACCGGCTACGGGTAGTTACAGGCTCTAAGATGCTATGGCTGAGGGCAACCGGATCCACACTTGTTTCCCAGTTGCTTGACAGTTTCGTAGTACTCTTTATTGCTTTCTATGGCATCTTCCCGACCAAGCAGATCCTTGCCATCGGCATCACCAATTACATTTATAAATTTTTCGTAGCTATACTACTGACGCCTCTGATCTACGTTGGTCACAATGTCATCGATAAGTTCCTGGGCAAAGAACACGCGATTACGTTGGCCGAAGAGGCCTCCAACGGAAGCAAGAAATTCCTGTAAGCTATCTCCTCAGGTTGTCGAGCACGATTGCAGTAGCGGTAGAGGCGTTCAATGATTCCGCATTTCCAAACCGTGGAATAGTAATGCGATTAGTGACAAATTTCTCAATATCAGGAGAAATTCCTCTCGATTCATTTCCAATCAAAATCATTCCACCTGCTGGGAATTTAACGTTGTGAATATTTTCACCTTTCAAAAAAGTGCCGTACACCGGCATTGACTTATCGGAAAAGAATTCGGTCAGTGATGTATAGAACATTCCTACCCGCAGGAAGGAACCCATCGTGGCGCTGATCACTTTTGGGTTGTAAACATCTGTGGTCTCGGAGGAGGCGATGATCGTATTAATTCCATACCATTCCGCCGTCCGGATGATTGTTCCCAGGTTCCCAGGATCGCGAATGTCATCCAGCACGAGGTAAAATTCGTTGGGAAGAAGACGCGGCGTCTCTTGCTCAGGCATTTTTACGACGGCAAGAGCGGAATTATTGGTTTCTACTGAGCCAACCGAAGTAAGCTCTTTTTCAGACACTTCGATGATCTCTTTGACTTTGCCTATTATTGTGCCTTCAATCGATTTAAGAAAGTCTTCAGTGCCCAAAAGAGTAAGTATCTCAAAATCAGAAACCAAAGTTTCGTCTACTGTCTTGGCTCCATGGATGAGAAAGCATTGCTCCTCTTGGCGGTATTTCTTTACTTGCAGGGACTTAATGAAGCTGATCTTGGATTTGCTAAGCATACAAAACGTAAAACTGAAAGTTACCAAAATTTCGGTTGGACTTTGTATTTGCTTAATCTTTAGCGGGTGCATTGGCACGAAGCACCTTGAAAAAAACCAAAAGCTCCTGGATCGTCAATCCATAAAAGTTCCCAAGGGATTTGACAAGGAAGGGCTCAATGATGATTTCTATGTTCAAAAAGAGAATCGGCGATTCCTGGGATTACCAATCAACACCCTGACGTGGATGTATTACCTCGGATTAAGGAAATTTAATAAAGAACACTCCTCCTTCATTCAAAGCAAGAATGATTTTATTCGCAAAAAAGAGAAAAAAGAAAAAAAGTTTGACAGGAAAGTTGCGGCTACTGACAAGCCTCAAAAAAAGATAAACCTCCAGTTCCGAAAGCAACAAAAAATTGATGCTCTCAATTCAAAGATTGAAAACGGAAATCTTCCCATGCAATGGGGAGAAATCGTTTCAGTGTACGACACCACAAACGTTCAGGCTACAGTAGAAAAGATAAATGACTTTCTATTCAATCATGGGTATTTTCTTGGAAAAACAACCTCCGAGGTAACAGAGAGAAAGAGGAGGGTAAGGGTAAAGTATGTGATAGCGCCCGGTCAGCCTTTTTTATACGATACCATTTTCTACAGAGTGCTTGATACAGCGGTTTTGCATATCGTGCGACGGTATGAAACCCTAAGTAAAGTAAAAATCGGCGACCGGTACGATCAAAAGAAACTGAGTGATGAACGCGACCGTATTGATCTAATGTTAAAAGATCATGGCTTCTACGATTTTAGCAAACAATATATCGACTTTCAAATCGACACGGCCTATGGACACCGGCATTCCATCGCATTGCAGATAGCTATCTCGGATCCGGCTAACCGTGAGCACAAAACATTCCAAATTGATTCCGTCAACTTCACAACGGATGCTTCGGTAAAACGAAAAGGGTCAATCAAAAGACAGTCTGCTTATTATCATGACATCAAGTTCAATTATTTCACCGATCAATACAGTAAAAAAATTCTCAGCAACCGTGTATTTCTCCATCGCGACAGTTTATACAGCCGCACCAATACATTTTTGACTCAACGACAGCTTGCCAACCTTGATATTTTTAAATTTGTCAATATCAACTATGACACCTCTGGCGGGAAGTTCATTGCCAATATTTTCACAAGTCCCCTCGATCGATACTCATGGACGAATGAGGCGGGGGTAACGGTCACACAAGGATTTCCAGGACCCTATTATAGTCTCAGTTTTAAAAAGCGAAACATTTTTCATGGACTGGAAATTTTCGAGTTGAACGGCCGTTTTGGATTTGAAGGTGTTGCGTCTGCGACTCAACTGGGAAATATTTACAAAAGCACAGAAGCCAACATCAACACGTCCGTGACATTTCCGCAATTCCTGTTTCCATTAGGGAAGGCCGCAGAAAAATTCGGAAAATTTAATCCTAAAACAAAATTATTAGCGGGATACACCTATACCGACCGGCCCGAGTATCAGCGATCGAACGTGACGATCTCAGGAACGTACACCTGGGATAGTCGCAGCAGAACCAGACAATATTCATTCACATTGATAAACCTCCAAATCATCCAGTCCACAACCGACAGCGCGTTTAATGCAACCCTTTTGAACCTACAGCGAACACAGGGCAACAATCTTATCAATTCCTTCAAGCCGTCGCTGGTAAGTAGTATGATCTTTGCAATGACCTGGAATCCAAATAACTACGGAAATAATGAAAGGAGTTCCTATTTCATGCAGGTGAAAGCAGAAAGCGGTGGCACTCTTTTTAATTTTTATACGCCCTCCTACGCAACGGAACGTGGGTTGCAAACTTATAAATACATAAGGTTAGGAATTGATTACCGGAGAAAGAAAATCATCGACCGGAATTCGTCGGTGGCGTGGCGGTTCAACTCAGGAGTCTCCTACTCGTACGACGGTAACAATGCATTGCCCTATGAAAAATATTTCTTTGTTGGTGGAAGTAATAGCATCAGGGCCTGGCGGCCACGACGTCTTGGAATAGGTTCCTTCCCTACTCAGCTAAGTACCAACCCGTCAAGCAACGGACTATTTGACTATCGTTATGAGAAGCCGGGAGAGATTCTTATCGAAGGAAGTATCGAATGGCGCATCAAACTTTTTGGATTCGTCAATGGCGCGCTGTTTGTTGACGCGGGCAACGTATGGTCATTTCAGCAGGCAACCACACCACCAGCCAGTGAAACCACTGCAAGCTGGGCGGCACAGGGAAATACCAAATTCTATTTCGACAAATTCTATAACGAAATAGCAGTAGGCACAGGCCTCGGTCTGCGTTTTGATTTCAATTTTCTTGTGTTGCGCGTGGATGTTGGTATTAAAGCATGGGATCCCTCACGACCCATCGGCGACAGATTTGTCCTCGACCGCTTAAGCTTCTCACAACCGTATGCCAGTCAAAATCCGGATGGCACTTATTTTAATTATAAGGAGCCGGTGATCTGGAATGTGGGTATTGGGTATCCTTTTTAACCTGCCGATGTATTCAGGTGCTCACGTCGGATCAAAAGCTAAATAATTTTCCCAATTCTATTTTTACTTTGGCCGCAGAGGGCAACATCATCTTCTCAAGATCAACATTGAGGGGAACGGCAGGTAAATCAACGGCACCGACGGTCCATACAGGCGCATCGAGATACCTAAAGAACTCCTTGGAAATTCTCCCGGCTAAAGATTCCGCGAAAGAATTGAGCAGAGGCTCTTCCGTTAAAATCATCACACGTCCATGTACTTTGACCGAATCTGAAATCATTGTCCAGTCGATCGGATTAAGTGTGCGGAGGTCAATAATCTCCAGCTGACCTGGATAACTTTTTGCAGCCTCTCTGCTCCAGTAAACACCCATGCCATAGGTAATGATTACGGCAGACTCACCAGATCGAATTTTTTCGTCAGAGGCAGCAACAATTCTATTAGCCTTGCCAAGTGGAATGATATAGTCTTCGTCAGGCTCAACCATTTTGGCATCCAATGTGCCCGGTACTTTACTCCAATAAAGTCCTTTATGCTCCAACAGCACAACAGGATTAGGATCATAGAAAGAGGCTTTCAGTAATCCCTTGATGTCAGCAGCCGAAGAAGGATATACTACTTTAATGCCGCGAATATTCAGGAGTGTCGACTCAATACTTCCCGAATGATATGGACCACCACCCCCGTAGGCTCCCACTGGTACCCGGATCAACGCCTGGATCGGAAATTTTCCTTTGGTTAGATAACAACTCTTTGAAAGCTCTTCCACCAATTGATTAATCCCTGGCCAGATGTAATCCGCAAACTGAATTTCTACAATAGGCTTGCACCCCACCGCCGACATCCCAGCCGACGAGCCAATAATATACGCCTCCTGAATAGGCGTATTGAACACGCGGTCATCACCATACTTCTCGGCTAACGTAGCGGCCTCCCTAAAAACACCACCTAACCTCTTGCCTACATCCTGTCCATAAAATAAAGCTTCGGGATGCTTTTTCAAAATCTCTTCAACAGCATGCAACGCCGCATCAACCATTACAACCTTCTCGCCATTTTTTGGCGAGCGATTTCCCTTCTCTTCAGTGACAGTTACAGAAGCAAACTCGTGGGAATCAAAATCACTTATATCCGGATCTGCTGACGCCACAGCTCTTTCATAATCAGCCTTCACCTTCTTTCTTGCCCGGGTCTGGATCTCTTCGAGTTGATCATGGGTATAACCTTCTTGTATCAGTTGGATTTCCAATAGATCAATAGGATCGCTTTTCTGGTGTTCCATTAGATCCTCGCGATACCATTCTTTTCGCACTCCTGATGTATGATGACCGAGCAACGCACATCTGGCGTGAACAAGAATAGGAGCGCGTTTCTCCCGCACAAAGGCGATTGCTTTTTCGATTCCCAGGTAACTGGCGGAAAAATCCGCGCCATCCACACGCATCCTCTCCATACCTTTGAAGCCTGCCGCATACTCAAATGCATCGTTGGTTCTCATTTCGTTACTGGTAGCAGAAATACCCCAGCCATTGTCCTGCACCACGTACACGATAGGAAGCTTCTTTAGAACTGCCATCTGAAATGCCTCAGCAACCTCACCTTCTGTGACCGATCCATCCCCGAGAGAACAAAGAACAATCGACTTATTCTTCCCTTTCAATAATTTTTGTGATTCGAGATACGCTATTCCGTGAGCCATGCCTGTTGCCGGTATTGCCTGCATACCAGTAGCTGAGCTTTGATGAGGAATTAGTGGAAAGCCTTCGCGCTTCAATGCCGGGTGACCATAATAGGATCGACCGCCTGAAAATGGATCGTCTCTTTTCGCCATCAATTGAAGCATCAACTCATAGGGCTCGAGTCCGATGCCCAGGAGCATGGATTCATCGCGATAATAAGGTGAAGCGAAATCGTACGACTTAAGCTGAAGGCCAACGGCTAGTTGGATGGCTTCATGCCCTCTGGAAGTGCTATGAACATATTTGCTGCAAATTTCACGATTCTCTTCGTAGGTTTCGGCCATTCGCTTTGCGATACACATCAATTCATATGCACGGAGGAGTGTTTGAATGCTAACTTTACCTTTTTCAGTTCCTGAAGTTGTCGTTGGTTCCATCGATTGCCTGAAGTCAATTCAAAGATAGATATTTCTCTGAATCGCAATTTCTAACCGACCAGGGAAACTCAACGGTGGTAGCTAGGTCCATAGGTCATTTCCCAGATACAAACTATTCCGCTAAATTCGCCGTTGTATAACCGATGACAAATCAATTTTTCAAAATTGCATTAGCTCAGGCAACTCGATTGGCCGGAAAGCCGGGTCGTCTTCTTCAGCTTGTGGCACAATTGTTACACCGTCTATATAAAACGGACCGGCGTCAACTCTCTCTGAAAGGTCTGTCGGAACGCCTTCAAACATTCGGCAGATTGGTGAACTCCTATGCCCGTGGACATTATCGCGAGATTCCCCTTAAGACCATCATCAAAATAATCGCTGCCTTGATTTACTTTCTGAATCCAATCGACCTCATTCCGGATGCTATTGTTGGCATTGGCTTCATCGACGATCTGGCCGTACTCACCTGGGTTTACAAGTCGGCTCAAGACGAGCTTGACAGTTTCATTGAGTGGGAAAAGAATAGGGCCATCATTTAACGACTCTTTGCATTGCTTTCATGTCGTTCTTTCTTTCGAGAACGAATTCGCGAAAAGAACCACACCCCCACTGGGATAACAATACTACTGACAATGAATTCCCAGCGCTCCGTCGCAAAACCGGCTACTACCTGCCACGCACTGACCGTGACCTTTATCTTCTTCTCGTAGACTGGAAAATATTTCTTGGCCGGTCCCAGGTTTGGAACAAAATAGACCACACCAACTTTCAGGAAAAGCTCAAGGTCACCGGATTGCTGAGGAGTAACATCAAATTCCCATTGCGAGTATCCTTCATTTGTGACACCCTGCTCCTCTTCATCATATGCGACGATTTTGAATTCCTCGCCTGACAATTTCACCAGCATGATATCTCCGACATTGAGGGAGTCAACAGTCATCGTTTCAACGCGGGCCATCGATTCAATCATGCCCGAAAGAAATTTCTTACTGATCCGAACCTGTACCCGGTCCTTTTGATTAACTCGCATCTCAACAGGAGGATTGAAAGCGATAAAACCCTTGATCCAATCCGGGGATTTGGTTTTCTTCAAAGACTCTTGAACACGATCACCAAATTTAAGACTACTTGATTCGGTGTTGCTGGAATACTGACTTATTACATGCTCATTAATGTCTAAAATATCACACCGTGATTTCTCGATAGCTAGATCAATCAATACCTCCGGCAACGTGGAGATAGAATCTAAATCTAACGGTGGCCACTTTTCCTCCGTGATCTTTTGTTGGATCAACAACATTTCATTCTGATAGGCAGAGGCAGTCGCGAGGAAAAACTGAACCGAATCGCGATAGGTGCGGGCTGCAACAGCTCTGTCTAACTGTAGCATTGATTTCTGTAGAAGATCGATGGTTACTTTAGCAGCATTCTTTGTCTCGATGACAATTCTTGCTTTGGAGGGTGGATCCATCAACCGATCATAACTGATAAAAATACTCTGGGCCTTGTCTTCATTTACAAT
Source organism: Cytophagales bacterium (assembly GCA_038229375.1). GTDB lineage: Bacteria > Bacteroidota > Bacteroidia > Cytophagales > Cyclobacteriaceae > ELB16-189. The sequence goes on from JBBRON010000039.1 coordinate 32,728, forward strand.
ATGATAGTAACTTTCCTGATTTATTATCAGATCATAAGGAACTTCCGGCAGCGAAAGAATTTTTGTTAGCTGAAATGCAGCACTTGAAGCCAACAACAGGGACAGCGTGATGAGAACCTTGTCTTTCATAGAATAAAGAGCATTTCCCGAGCAGTTAAAAGGATACACCGTTCTGTTCTTGCCTTGAGGATAGCAATATGGCCGCAAACAGATTCAAGCTCAACGCGTGTGATTCTGGAAAGGTCATAAACTTTTCCATAGACTTCCATTTTACCAGGAGTGACAAAAGTCCTCGAAAGTTTCATGATTAGATTTTTCGACTGAATAGCATGAGGTGGATCGACATGCCTTTCAAGGGCATTCATGTACCGCTGAAACAGTTGCTGGCCGGAATCCCAGAAGATCGAATCATTTTCTTTGCTCCATCTAATATTAATAGATCCTCCGGTTGGTAACCTCAAAGGCTCTGACCATCGCGAGCCGTTTTGCCTTCCGGTTGCCGCGTTCTTCATGACTGCTAACTGATCCTCTGCCCGCTCTTTTTCTGCTTTAGACTGCTCTCGAAAGGCGGCGACCTCTATCTCAAGAAATTGTGTCACAACCTCCTGAAACTCCCGCTGAGCCGATGCCAGATCATCCTGGGATTTCTTATCTATAGATAAACTCTCATTGAAATAAACAATTGGTGATGCTTCGTTGCCAGTACCAGAATTCTGCTCTATTAGCAGTGCGTGAATTTTTTCAGAAAAACGTTGCGAGGCTTCAAGAAGCGCTTTCCCCCCCTTTTCCCGAAGGAGATACTGAATATCTTCAAAATTGTTTTTAGGATTCTTAATATAAGCATCGAGCCCGGAGTTGTCCTTAAGTTGAAAGTGGGTGATAGACAGATCCGTAACTCCTCCCCGCCAAATACTATACAGCCACCCGTTTGTCACAAAAAGCAGAACGCAGGCAACAAGGAGACGGTAACGCTTGACCATAATTTAAAAATAAAGAAAAACACGTAAATGTTATTAACGTCACCACGATGAACTCGCTCCGCCGCCACCCGAACTTCCTCCACCCCAGCTTCCGCTGTCAGATGATGATGAAGAACTACTACTGCTCGAGTCGTCATCCGAAGATGAGCTCCTTTTAAGTTGGGAAATAGTAAACTTAGAACGGTTTCGAACGCCGCAATATTTACAAGCTTTCACCTGCTCTCCCTGTCCTGTTGAAGAATATGTTGCAGCACGAAGAGTGGTACTGCTAATAAAATAGTACGCTACTGTTTTGCACTTCGGACAGGGTTCGTATTTGGACTTACGGTCCGGATATGCCCACCGTTGAATATTCTCACAAGAGCTACATTTCCAGACGTCGTAGTCAACCGAATTTAATTTCTGCTCCATCTGCTCTGGATTCGAAAGAAACTGGTCATCATTTGTTTCCGACACCTTACTCATCTTACTGTTACACTTGGCACAGTTCCTGTCACGATAGCGATACGAATTCCTTCTATAAACCTGGCGTAAAAAATAAAACAAGAATGGAAACGGGAAAAACAATGCTATAAAGAACCAATACACGTTACCTGCCTCCATAAATTCTGTTACCTCAAAATACTTCTGGTCCTTCTGAAGTCTGGCTATCACCTTTTCACCACGAATAATCCGGTGAAAAATTGTCAATATAAAATACAGATAGAGAACGAATATCAGCACTCCTACCAGATCGTCGTTTCCCTGACGTGCGTAATACCATATTATTAACGCCGGTAAAATGATGAATTCAATGAACCACAGCCACATCGGCAAGCGCATCTCCCTGTAACTAGTCTGCGCTGGATGCTTTGAGTCGGAAAACTGACCTTTATTTAGTTTGATGCCAAAGGCGGTAAAAATAATAAGCCCGAGGCCAACCGATAGAAACGTCACAAAGGCTGCCAAACCCGACACACCCTCTGCATCCTTCATTAATTCATCCTTGTAGATGGGATCGGTCAGAACTTTTTCAACCTGCTGTAATCCCGCGAGCACACCAGCATTGTAATTGTCCCGTTTGAATTCAGGAACCATAAACTCACGTTGAATATGCTTACAGGTAATATCTGGCAAAGCGCCTTCCAGACCGTAACCCGTATGAAATCGAACAATGTGAATATCCTTGACAAGTAGCAACAGCAGGCCATTGTTATTCTTATTGCCTATGCCCCAGGTGTTAAACAATTTCTGTGCAAAGTCGACTACTTCCGCATCGCCAATTGATTCCACAACCACCACCGCCACCTGGACAGCTGTCTTACTTTCCAGGTTAGCTAATAATGTATCAATCCGGGATACGGTACCCCGATCTAATATGCCATTGGGATTCGAAACGTAGCTATTGTTAATTAATTTATTATTTGGAATCGACTCAATCGTCGACTGACCTATCAATTGGATGGAAATGGCGAGGCAAGCAAAAAGACAAACGTATTTCATTCAAAAGATCCAGTTAAATTATATGAATCTTGTCTTAAAACAAAAAGCCTAACATAGGGACCGTGTGTCCTCTAGAGCTTATTTGCGCTTTGTTTCCTTTATTAATGCCTGCGCAACGAAGCCGTAAAAAAATAAGTAGCCGGGGTCTTTATTTTCCCTTTTCCCCCGCAATCCACTTATCAATTTTCTCCTCCAGCAACACGAGCGGCAAACTTCCTGAATTCAAGACCTGGTTGTGAAACTCTTTCACCGAAAACTTGTCCCCCAACGCGTTCTCTGCGCGGGTCCGGAGCTGACGTATCTTGATCTGTCCAACTTTATAACAAAGCGCTGCTCCTGGCGTAGCCATATATCGCTCAACTTCTACTATGATCTTATCCTCCGACTCTGCTTCGTTCTCCAATGAATATTGAATCGCCTGTTCACGAGTCCATCCCATTGTATGAATACCCGTTTCCAGTACAAGCCGTATCGCACGATGCATTTCCATGCTCAACATTCCAAAATACTGATAAGGATCTTCATAAAGACCTAGCTCTTTCCCCAATGATTCGGCATACAATCCCCACCCCTCAACAAATACAGAAATGCTTTCGGGATGTAAAAATTCCGGAAGCTCATCGTTTTCCTGTTGTAGGGTAAGCTGATAGTAGTGTCCCGGAATTGCTTCATGCAGAAACAGCGCCTCGTCTGTAAACTTGTTGTAGGATTTCACATCCGGAATAGGAACGTAAAAAACACCTGGCCGCGAGCCATCCTTGTTGCCGGGGAGAAACTCCGCACTGGCAGAGGCTTCTCGGAACGACTCCGTGCGGCGGACCTCAAACCCTCCTTTTGGTTTCAGGTCAAACACATCATTCAATTTTACTTTTATCCTTTCATGGATAGCATTAAAACTGGCAATAACTTCTTCTGGTTTTCTGTAAGGCATTTGCTTTTTATCGGTACGCACGTGTTCGAAAAATGCTTTTAGGTCACCTTTAAATCCGATCGATGCCTTGACTTTTTCCATTTCACCGAGAATCCGCGCTACTTCACTTTTTCCAAGTTCATGAACCTCAGCCGCCGTCATGTTGGTAGTGGTGTGATACTTAATAAGAAATTGAAACGTTTCGGCACCGCCCGGCAATGCACTCAGGCCCGCCGTTTCCCTGCCAGCCGGCAAATACGTATTGACGAGAAATTCCTTGAGGTCTTTGTATTTTGGAACCACCTTACTTTTTACCATTTCAGTGTAGGCCGCCGTCAGACGACGCTTATCTTCTGCAGAAAATTCAGCGGGCATCATAGTGATAGGAGCGTAAAAAACGTGCTGCGGCACAGGAGTCTTTACAAAGACGTCGACCTGCGGAATCATCTTATTAATTAAAACCTTGGGAATCACTATTCCGGTCTCTATTCCTTTTTTCATCTTCACTATACAAGTGTCAAGGAACGGCAGAAAGGCATCAACTCGCTCCAGCCACTTGTCGTAATCCTGAACGGTATTGAAAGGTTGCACGCTAGTGCCTCCCGCAAGCTGGGAGAAGTAAAGATGTAGTGACTGTATTTGTGTTATTGGAAAAAGCTCGAATGTCGGCATGTCATACATTGGCGATGCAATGGTGACGATAGAATTTTTCAGGCCTTCTATTTTAATCTTGCAATCCCACTCCATCACACCCATACTAAGTTGCTGCGATGGTGTAACCATTGTTGAATCGTACTTTGCCAACGCTGACAGAAACATGGAATAGTTTTCCAACAGGTCTTTCTGATAGGGAGTTGAAATATAATTGGCGACCTGAGCGTTGTACTCGTTAAATCCCGCCTTTGTCGCCTCAAGTGGATTGATACGTTTTTTAAATGTATAGTAGTCTTTGAAAAGACTATCGATTGGTTTTGCAGATGTTTTGACTTCGGAAGGTTTTTTTTCGGTACAGGCGGCAAAAAAAATGAGTATGCTGAGAAACATTAAAACAGATCGCATGAGTAGTATGAGTTTAAGGTGCACTAAGATAAAAATGAAAGCGTGAAAAAATGCTATTTTTATAATTCGTGATCAACCAATTAACAATTATGAAATACCGAGTTCTGCTTTTACTTGCGCTATCGTTGTCCAGTCTAGGTTATTCACAAAGTTCGCCATATTCTTCCGTTCCTGCGTATCCGGAAACCTACACCGCGGGCAGCGTCGCAGCGCGGACGATCGACGGATTAATCTTCCGTTTTCATTGGGCTACCGAAGGATTGCGCGAAAATGATCTGGCGTATAAACCCGGTCAGGGTGCAAGAACCACTCAGGAAACAATTGAACATATTTATGAGATGTCATTCATCGTTGCCAACGCTGCAAGCAACAAATCAAATGTCAAGGGTCAGGATGTAAAGCTGCCTTTTGCAGAAATGAGAAAGAAAACGCTCGAAAATTTAAGGGAGGCAAGCAATAAATTACTAAGTATTCCTGATCAGGAAATGAAAAACCTAAAAGTGATTTTCACCGATGGCAAAAAGAATCACGAATATCCTTTCTGGAATGTAATTAATGGCCCCTTGGAGGACTGCATCTGGCACACCGGGCAGATTGTATCGTTTCGAAGGTCCTCAGGAAATCCGATTGCGGATAAAGATTACTTCATGGGAAAATAAATGAAAGGGGCATTAACTAACCAAGGGCTCGAACCAAGTAACTGAGAGATAAGCGGCCAATCCCATTTTCAGACTGATTCGCAACAACCTGGTCAACCTGAGGTCACAAAACGTGACTTAGGATGAATTCAGTTAGTGAGTGATAGAAACCTGCATTCGAGTCAAAAAAGAGGGTTAACCTGAATGGTACTAATATTTTTAGTATTTGATACTAATTTTAGTAACTTGCCTCTATGGACAGGAATATCATTCATTTTGACCTGGATGCATTCTTCGTATCGGTAGAATGCAAGAAGTCTCCAAAGCTCAAGGGCCTTCCGCTCATTGTGGGTGGGCAAAGTAACCGCGGCGTGGTCGCAGCCTGCAGTTATGAGGCAAGGAGATTCGGCGTGCATTCCGCCATGCCAATGTATCTGGCGCTGCAACTCTGTCCGGATGCTAAAGTGATATCCGGCGATATGGAAGCCTACAGCCTCAACTCACATCTTGTTACCGAGATCATTGCCTCAAAAGCTCCGATGTTCGAAAAAGCATCCGTCGATGAATTCTACATCGACGCTAGTGGCATGGACAAGTTCTTCGGCGCTTTCAAATGGGCCATTGAATTGCAGAAGACTATAATAAAGGAAAGCGACCTTCCCATCTCTCTAGGTATGTCGGTCAATAAGCTTGTTTCGAAAGTAGCGACAGCGGAATTCAAACCAAAAGCGCAGAGGCATATCCTGGCTGGGGGTGAAAAGGATTTCCTGGGGCCGCTCGCGGTGGGGAAACTTCCCATGATCGGAAAGCAAACATCTTCTTTTCTGTACGACATGGGTGTTCACACCGTCGCTACGTTGCGCGACATGCCTCTGAAATTTCTTGTAAGCGCATTTGGAAAAAATGGAATGTCACTTTGGAAT
>JBBRON010000040.1:0-37318 GCA_038229375.1 Cytophagales bacterium
AAAGAACTATCCATTATCATCTACGATGCGAAACTCAGTTTTAATCCTGTGATAGGCCAAATCTATTATCTGTATGAAAAAGAGGATGGCTCCTATCTCGTATCTATGATAGGGCCGAAGGAGTGGGGGAGCAAGTTACCTTATAAAAGCTTTGTTGCTGGAGTGAGATTACTGGCAGATCATACTTGGAAAGAAATCTGATCGACGAAGGATATTAACCCTTAACAACTATCTTTTCTGAAATCCAATCTTATCAATAATAATAACACCCTTTGTTGTAAGGTCGAATCGAAACTCTATTTGTTTAAGGGCATCTATCTTTAACGCTGGTGCTTTCTTGATAAAAAGCAACAGAGGAAGCTGATAACTCGCCAGCGTTGGTTCCCAGAGATCTCCAAAGGATTCGCTGGTCTGATCTTTCAACTTGAGGTATTGAATTTCCCACCGCGGTAATATCTGAATCAGCTCATGCGCAGGAATGGAAGCCTCCGTACCTAGAGAATCCACCAGCACAATGGAGAAATCAGGCGCTCTCTCTTTCTCTTCAATGGGCTCTTCTTCTTTTTTTTCTTCTTTTTCGGATTTTAACTCTTTTATATTTCCAGAGCTTAATGCGAAAGTCAAACGATCCCTTTCTGCCAATGCGTTGGATGAGACAAAAGCTGATGGCAGGGATATGGCGTACGATGGATTCCCGGGGATAGAATCTCTCAGCCAGCCGACCACTGCCGCACTGTTGGCCTGCTTATCCTTTCCGTCTCGATAAAATAATTCTGCCTCACGCCATACATTCAGATCTTTACCTTTTATAGTTGCATTTTTTATTGAGGTTGTTGTAAGATCTACATCTTCATCAAATGAAGCCACGGCGATAAACCTGTTGTCTTCAAACCGGTTCAGATAATTGCCTTCTGGTAGCCAGGACTTACCATACTGCCAGTTTTCAAACAAGGGGATATAGTCAGTTTTGTTATCCAGGGTCGCCTGAAGAAATCCGGAGATATAAACTTTCGCGACCTCTTGCTGATCTTTTTCCGGGATCATCGCTTTTCTGTTCAGAAACCATTCAAACGGTGCGCTGGCGTCTGTCTTCCAAACGGAGTTGAATTGCCCGTGATTGCCACCCGGCATATAAATTCCAGCCTTAAAAAAGTAAGGTTCTTTTGAATACGTTATTCGTTCAGCCTGACGCATCCCAAAGAAACTTGGTTCATCACTGTCATAACCACCTTGCAATGTGAGATAATTTACATCTTTTAAATTAAGCCTGCGGATGTAACGCCGATCGGTGGGGGCAACCGCAATGATAGATCGTATGTTAAAATTGAAATCAAACTTTACCGATGCATTGTCGGGATAATAGTCAAGCGTATTGAATGCAGCGGCGATAGCAATTGCTTCGCCACCACGTGAATGGCCAATAAGCGCGATCTGATCCAGATTTACTCTGTTATAAAATGGACTGTTTTTGTTTTGATTCCATTCTTTCCAGACTTCGAGATGTTTTAATAACATCCATCCCCGCGTTTGCATTTCTTTTCCAGTAAAGTCGCCCGACCAGGTAGCATTCAAAAAATTCTCATCTACTGAAACCATGATGTACCCTTTGCTTGCAAGAAGTTCGCCGAGGTAAGCATAACCCGGATCTGAATATTCTTCCATTCCATGATTACCATGAACCACCAGCACGAGCGGAAAAGGACCATCACCTTCGGGATACCAAACAAGCCCGTTCAGCGGGAATTCTTTCACGCCAAATCCCCAGTACCATTCACGCATTTTCTTTTTGAAACCTTTCCATTCGGGGAGTAAAAGCGAGGCATCTACTGTTTTGGTAATGAGTTTTGCGTTTTTGCCAAATTCATTCCTGCGTTGATTTTTTCCACTTCCGTAGGTTGTTGTTTGAACTTTATATTTTCCCACTGTGGCCGGGTTTTCAATGGCAAGAGGAGTGACCGATGCAATGGGAGTTGCTGGCCAGTAATTGAGTTCAAAGTCACCCTTGGAGGATAGCCAATACGTGGTCCAACCTATAATGCCAAACCAAACGATAAAGAATATGGCAATAATGATCCGTTGAGTGCCCTTGAACGAATTGAATCCTGATCCAATTGATTGGCTGATGATTCCAAAAGACACGGCAGTAAATACCAGGAGAGTGAGACAGCCTATATAATAAATATAGTCCGGTAACGGGAAGAGGATCTTCAAGATGATGAGTGAACCCATCGCGGCGAGAAAGCCGATTACTATAACGCCAGGCAGAAGGGCAAAAAGTTTTTTCAATAACCAGAAAATCAATGCCATCAGACATAGTATCACGAACCCGATGAGTAATCCAGCCAGAATATTTAAGATTACAGGTGTACCCGAATCAAACAGCAGGCCCATGAGACCGTACAACAGCAGCACGATCAGCAATAACCCAGTTAAGGTACCTTTCCACCAGGAAGAGGTCAGACTATTATAAATTTGTTTAATCACGGTCGGGAGTAAGGGCGTAAGAAATGAAAAACCCTAAATATTACCCAACGATTTTTTATGAAAGGGTGATGCAAGGTAACTACGCCCACGAAGCTGGTCACGAACGAACACAAGGCAAGCGCCAAGTCGTTGTTGGCTTACCCTGTGATCTTTGTCTGTCCCGGCGTCCAGTCGGAATTGATTTCACCATTCACTCTTAATGCTACTTGTCATTAATTATCATCGGCGATTTGCCATCAGTAATAATGACCTTTGAATTCGGCGAAGTAACCAACCCCTTCATCACCTGGATGCTGTTCCATTTCACCATCATTTCGGTAAGACTTTCGCCGATGGTTTTGTTATAATTCTTAAGCGCTTCCGCCTCTATTTGCATACGTTCTGCTTCCTTCTTTTGTTTTGAAATAACAAACTCCATTTGAAGGGATTCTTGCTCGGCTTTCAATTTGTTCTCCACCGCCTGGAAGATCTGGGGCGGCATGGTTATACTCTTTAGCAAGACGGCATCGGTGACGAATCCCTTGTCCCAGATGCTGGCGGAGATTTCATCATAAATCTCCTTTTCAATTTTTTTGCGATCGACAGCAAACAATTCTTTCGCGTAATACATGCCGGCGATGTGTCTCACTACAGCGCGGAAATTACTTTCAACAATCACTTCCTGATAGTTCATGCCGTATTTTGTATAAACTTCCCTTGCAGCTTCAGGTTTTACGTGATAGAGTAACGCTATCTCTGATTTTACCGTAAGACCTTCTTTGGTGGGAATGTCCAGGGTGTTGAACGCTTCTACCGTTCGGACCGGGATCTTATAGATAATTGTCGTGAACGGATTGATTGCATAAGGGCCTTGTGAAAGGTGATCACTTTTGATCTTACCCAATTTCTGTTTTATCCCGACTTCGCCCGGACGAATGATCGCACAGGATGATACTAACGCCCCGGCCAATAGGCCGATAAGCCAACGGTTCGTTTGCATAAAAATGAATTTTAGGAGTGAATACTTCAGAACATTAATTGACAAGCGACAAGTAGCAGTTAGCAAAGAGGTAAGAAATCCCTTTGTCAATTGATCGTTTGTAAAATGTCAACTTCGAGAGACGACAACAATGTTCCTAATCATGTATTTAGAACGAATGAAAACCGTTCGTCACTAAAAAAATCCTTATTTATTTTTGAACTGGCTGAGCTTTATTTCGGTTAGTCTTCGCTTGGTATCCAAAGAAAAGTCGCCATTCATCATCCAGTCGTAATAGGCGGATTCTTCTTTTAAGACGGAGAGCACATTTTTGTTTTTGTGCTTTCCGAAATTGAAAACTGCCTCTCCTTTGTTATTCAGCACCATCCGACCTGCGAGATCGATCATGGCAGAAGAAGTAAGTTTGTGAAGCTCGTCTGGATCATTTTTCAAAATTCCAAGCGGGTGGCCAAGGCCGTCAGTTACTTCCTGGTTTTCATATCGCTCTACTTGTGATAACAGAACCTCCATCGATGCGCGTGTGTCTGCCAGTGCGGTATGAGAATCTTCCAGTTTCTTCTGACAGTAAAATTGGTAGGCAGCACTGAGATTGCGTTTCTCCATCAAATGGTAAATGCGTTGGGAGTCGATGATACGTTTGCGAGAATAATCAAAGTCGACGCCTGCGCGCAGGAATTCTTCCACCAAGACTGGTACATCAAACTTTAAAATATTAAATCCGCTGAGGTCGGCCCCCTCAAAAAACTTGGCATAATCCCTGGCAAGCTCTTTAAAGGTGGGCTTATCTTTTACATCTTCGTTGGTTATCCCGTGAATAGCAGATGATTCGGCAGGTATGGGGATCCCTGGATTAACAAGATTTTTTTTCTCCAGAACCTCACCGGTCGGCATCAGCTTAATAACAGCGATCTCCACGATCCGATCCTGATTAATATTTATTCCTGTTGTTTCCAGGTCGAAGAAGCAGAGTGGTATTTTGAGATTTAGTTTCATGTATTAATTATAATCAAAGTAAACCGCTGGCGGGCAATGGCATTAATGAAATTGCAATGCATTCGGAAAACAGTACAGTTGCGCTAATCGATTTAATGACCAACCCCTTCAAAACTCGAGATTGCCTCGTAGAACATTTCAGAAGTGATACCAATTTTCTTTACCACTTCCCGTGCGGCACTAATGCTTTGCAGGTTGTGTTTACCCGTAATCTTCAAGGGAATTCGTTGCTTTTCAGGTGTGATAAGAAATTCGTTATTACCATCATAGGTGGTTGCGTGGGTCTTGTAGGGAACAAGTGTAGCATCCTGTTGATTGACACCCGACAGAACTGCTACAACAGGATCCAGCTCGAAGTAGATCATCGTACCTCCCTTGGGAGTGGAAGCACCGAACATCCCGAACTGCCTGGTGTATTCTTCTTTTGTCGGATACGTGTCCGACTCCTGCCACTCAATTCCGCTAATCACTCCAATGTGATGATGATATTTTAGGAAGGCGGGTACCCTGTCAATGACAGGTGTTATTACATCTTGTCCCTCTATAATAATAAGGGGCGCAGAGGATAGCTTTACATTGCTCGCAAGCTTACCTGAAGATCCATCAATCAGCACGTAATCGAATTTTCGTTTGTGAAAATTGAGGACATGGATGATCATCAGGATTATGGTTGTCTTTCCATAGCTGCCAGTGATCACCAGGCGCTGCTTGTCGATGGCTTGCCGGAAGATATATTCAGGAAAGGAGAAGAGTGTTAACTTCAATTCCTGTGCCCGCATTAATTCAGGATTCCCACTCTTTATTATAGTACCAACAATCACCGCATCCAGGCCGGAACTGATCTTTTCCTGATTCCACTCAAATGCCCCCGTTACCACGGTACTGCTTTGAAGTTTGGCCAAAATATCTGCTCCAATTTTCTCATCAGAACCTGTAACAACATGACCAAGAGCCGTTAAAGCAATGGCAAGATCGGCCATGCTGCCATGGCCAATGCCTATGAAATGGATTTTAGCGGACTTCTGCAAAGATTTTGATTTTTTTCCGGCTTGAAGTAAAGTAAAATGTTTGTCCTTTAAAAGTGTTCATCACTAGGAGTTTACGTGTTTCTTTTTTTACTCATAGATTTTAACGACAGAAAGAAGGCCTTGAGGAAGGAAATTTATTCACATAAATCCACGTTGAATGTTTGTAGATTGTTAAGAAGTTGTGGGGAATGAAAAATAAGGACCGCTTTTAATCTTTAGGTTTGTCTCCCTTTACGAAAACACGTACAACAACCACGAAGTATGGAGCAACGATCAACGTCATTGAGGTCAGGCAGCACTAAAATTGCAAAGTTAGTTCCCCGTGATATAACGGAGAACCTTGGCAAGCTGCCGCCTCAGGCGCTTGATCTTGAAGAAGCAGTACTGGGTGCTTTGATGCTGGAAAAGAATGCATTAACTGCAGTAATTGAATTCCTTAGACCTGAACATTTTTACACCGAGCAACATAAAGAGATTTACACGGCCATTGTCGACCTGTTCAAAACTTCTGAGCCGGTTGACATGCGGACGGTTGTCAGTCAGCTTCGTAAGAATGGCAAGCTTGAAGTTGTAGGAGGGGCTTATTTCATCGCCGAACTTACTTCCAAGGTAAGCTCGGCCGCTAACATTGAATATCACGCCCGTTATATTATTGAGATGGCGATCAAAAGGGAATTGATCCAGATCTCCTCTCAGATCCAGCGGGATGCATACGAAGATACCACTGACGTTTTTGATCTTCTCGACAAAACAGAACAGTCGGTATTTGCTATTTCCGACTCCAACCTCCGGAAGAACTACGACACCATGAAGTCGTTGATGGCCAGAGCCGTACAGGAACTTCAGGAACGAAAAAATCATAAGGACGGACTCACTGGTGTTCCAACGGGATTCACGAAGCTTGACCGCGTTCTCAGCGGATGGCAGAAATCAGACCTGGTTATAATTGCCGCCCGCCCGGGTATGGGTAAGACTGCTTTCGTTGTGTCTGCTTTGCGGAACGCCGCCGTCGATTTCAATTTTCCCGTAGCTCTCTTCTCCCTGGAAATGGCTTCACTGCAATTGGTGAATCGCCTTATTTCAGCTGAAGCTGAACTCGAGTCTGAGAAGATCAAGCGAGGTACTCTCGCAGACTTTGAATGGGCACAGTTGGTACACAAGACCAATCGCTTGTCGGCCGCGCCAATTTTTATAGATGACACCCCTGCTTTATCGATTCTTGAGCTTCGCGCTAAATGCAGAAGACTAAAAGCTGAGCACAATATTCAACTTATAGTCATTGATTACTTGCAGCTGATGAAAGGCGATAGTCAGGGTAATCGTGAACAGGAGATTGCCTCCATTTCGCGAGCACTCAAAAGTATCGCCAAGGAATTAGAGGTACCTGTTTTAGCCCTGTCCCAGTTAAGCCGGGGTGTTGAAACACGGGGAGGTGATAAACGACCTCAACTCTCTGACTTGCGTGAGTCGGGATCAATTGAACAAGATGCCGATATTGTTATGTTCCTCTATCGTCCGGAATACTATAAGATTACTGTCGATGAGGAAGGAATGCCTACCCAGGGTATGGCCGAGATAATCGTCGCTAAGCATAGAAACGGTTCGTTGGATACCGTGAAACTGAAATTCATCGGTAAATACACCAAGTTTGCTGACTTTGATGGGCCCACTTCAAATGATAATTCCTTTGGAAGTGTTACTCGCGAAAGCAGGCTGAACACATTCCGCGATGATGTGCCACCGCCACCAAGAGGCGATGAGGAGATGCCTTTCTAGGGAAATAAGGTCAAAATCGTCTGAACCGCGTGGCAGGCGACGATCATTAAGCAGCGCACGAAGGACCAGCCGTTTAGGACAATGTTATTCAGTTAATGAAATGAAATCGGCAAATGAGTTGAATATCGATGTTTGATTCTTTGACCAATGATCCTTCTTATCCGCTTTTGGAGTTGGATAGGCTTGCAGGGACATAATCGAATTACGAATGCGTTGGAAGCGTCTAGTAACGCCGCAACATACCGACAAAATTGATCGATGCGCAGCCATCTCATCCTTTAGGTTTCGTCCCTACGGGACCACGATCGCGTTACTGCCAAATTCTCTACAAAGATTTCAGCCTAATGGGATGCTTTCGCATCATGTAGGCCGGTAGGGATGAAATCTTTGAAGAAAAGCATTGCGATTGCTAGGCATGCCCCCCCGGGCCGCAACCTATCGAATTATTAAAAAAAAGTTACCCCATTCCTTAGTGTCTTCGCGTCTTTGTGCCAATTTTATCGCTCGAATCAAAAAGTATGAAAGCCCTTGTATTAATCGGTCCCGGCCAGATTGAATGGCGCGAATTGGACAAACCCAATGTAACACCTGGCAAAGCTTTGGTCAGGATGAAAGGCATTGCGCTGAATCGTCGCGACGAATGGATCAAGGAAGGAAAATATCCCAACATCAAATATGGTGTCACACTTGGCTCTGACGGAGCCGGCATCACTGAAGCAGTGGGCGATGAAAAAGACAACGCGTGGATTGGCAAGGAAGTAGTCATTAATCCGAATATTGATTGGGGCCCTAACCCCGATGTTCAGTCAAAGCATTACACCATTCTTGGTATGCCGGTGAATGGCACATTCGCCGAATATTGCCTTGTAAATGTAGACCGACTGCAGCCAATACCGTTTCATCTTGATTTTCTTCAGGCTGCGGCATTACCACTCGGCGGACTGACTGCTTTTCGTGCATTGTTCCGTCAGGGGAGCTTACAAGCAGGCCAGAATATTCTTATTTCCGGATTCGGAGGTGGCGTAGCACAGTTTGCATTTTTGTTTGCTCGTGCTGCGGCAGCTAACGTATACGTAACATCCGGAAGCGATGAGAAGATAGCACGCGCACTAAAAATGGGAGCGAAGGGTGCCTACAATTACAAGAAGGAAGCAAACTATAGTGAATTGTGGAAAACAAAGGGAGGTTTTGATTTGATAATCGATAGTGCCGGGGGCGATCAGATTAATAACTTTATTAAAGTACTAAGGGCGGGAGGTAAGATCGTTTTTTATGGCGCTACAAACGGACTTCCCGCCAAGGTGGATCTTTATAGAATGTTCTGGAATCAGCTGTCGCTTCAGGGCAGCACAATGGGAAATGACAATGAGTTTGAAGAAATGCTGTCATTTGTCAGTAAACATCAGATCAGACCTATGATTGATTCGATTCGTCCGTTTTCAAAACTTGCTGAATCATTCGCTGATATCACGTTGCCGAATAAGGTAGGTAAGATTGTGTTTAAGGTAGGAGACTGAAAAAGATCAAGAATTAATGATTAAAGGCTGACCCTACGTGACGTTCATCGTCGATTTCAAATTTTGGCAGTATTTTCATCGACAGTCTTTCGTCTCCTCAACTTATCTCATATTTCCAATCACCATAAGCGGCTTGCAGCTCCTTGAGTGTTTTCACTTCCCCCTTCGTTTTCGCCATCGTTATGCCCAGCTGAAAAACTCTTTCAGCTCCGTCATTATCTTTCTGTTCAACCTTCAATTGGGCGTAGGGGTAATAGGTGGGCAGATAGTCGGGGTGTGAAGACATCAATTTCTCAAAGATCTTCCCTGCTTCCAATGGGTCAGTTTTCAGATACTCCAAGGCAAGGGCATACCGATTAAACGCGTCATCTGGTTCCTCCAGGGCAAATTGCTTCAACTGATGTATGCGGTCCATAAAAAAGAATTCAAATAAGCATTCAAAGTATAAACTAATCAACAAATCAACGGTTTTATTATCTTGCCAGAGCTAACAAAGGGCCCGATTTAACTGACTGACTATGAAGATTTTAGTATGTATAACACATGTTCCCGACACAACTTCCAAAATTAACTTTATCGACAATAATACTAAGTTCGACACCACCGGAGTACAATTTATCATCGGACCATACGATGATTATGCCCTGGCCAGGGCGATTGAATTAAAAGAATCCTCAGGCGCTACCGTCACGGTGCTGAACGTTGGACTTGCCGAAACCGAGCCAACGATCCGCAAAGCACTTGCCATCGGCGCGGATGATGCCATCCGAGTCAATGCAGACCCAACTGATTCATATTTCGTTGCCTGCCAGATTGCAGAACACGCAAAGGGATACGACCTGATATTAATGGGCCGTGAGTCAATCGACTTTAACGGCGGTGTTGTGCATGCTATGGTGGGAGAGATGCTGGGAGTACCTGCCATTTCACCTGTGATGAAATTGGATATTGAAGGCACGTCGGTGAAGATGACAAAAGAGATTGAAGGTGGAAAAGAGTTAGTAGAGGCAAGCCTTCCTCTCGTTGCAGGATGCCAGGAGCCGATAGCCGAATGGAAGATCCCCAATATGCGTGGCATCATGAGCGCGCGGACAAAGCCATTGAAAGTTGTTGAACCAAAAGTTGTTGACAAGCTCATCGTTGCTCAAAAGTTTGAACTACCTCCACCAAAGGGCGCAGTGAAAATGATCTCTGCCGACAACGTCGCGGAGTTGGTAACCAGGCTGAAGAACGAAGCAAAGGTTCTTTAATCATTAAATCATAAAAACATTATCTCTTCAAATCATCAATTATACCCCATGACAACTCTGGTATTCATAGAATCCGCCGAAGGCAAGATCAAAAAAACATCTCTGGAAGCTGTAGCGTATGCGCATGCCATGGGTGGAACAGTGGTGGCAATTGCATTGGGAACTGTGGATAAAGCAGAACTTGATGCCGTTGGTAAATTTGGGGCATCCAAAGTTATACATGCTGCGGATGTAAAACTCGATCATCCCGTTATACAGGTATTTGCTTCTGTTTTGATTCAGGCAATGCAGCAGGAAAATGCAGACAATCTGATATTGGCTAACTCATCCCTAGGCACACCGGTTGCTGCAAAAGTTGCCGTGAAGATCGGAGCCAGCTTTGCATCCAATGTGGTGGAAGTACCTAATACGGCAAGTGGTTTTGTAGTCAAGAGAAGTATCTACACCGGGAAGGCTTTTTCCTTCGTTGAAATGAAATCTGCGAAAAAGGTAATTGCTATTCGGAAGAACGCAGCTGAACTAAAAGAGACCGGAGGTACCGGCGCAGTTTCTGCATTTACTCCGACTTTAAATGATGCTGACTTCAACACAAAGATCCTTTCTACAGAAAAGGCCACCGGTGAGGTCTCATTGCCGGAAGCCAACATTGTTGTTTCAGGCGGGCGTGGGTTAAAAGGCCCTGAGCATTGGGGCATACTGGAAGAGCTTGCAAAGACTCTTCATGCTGCTACCGGGTGTAGCAAGCCAGTTTCAGATATGGGCTGGAGGCCACACCATGAGCACGTCGGACAAACCGGCGTTAAAGTTGCTCCACAACTTTATATTGCCATTGGAATATCCGGTGCGATTCAGCACCTGGCCGGCGTGAACTCATCAAAATGCATTGTGGTGATCAACAAAGATGCAGATGCGCCATTCTTCAAAGCGGCCGATTACGGGATCGTCGGCGACGCTTTTGAGGTTATTCCGAAGCTGACCGCAGCGATACAGGCGTCTAAATAAATATCCCTATTTTATCCGTAAATGGGGCAAATTTTTTAATATCGTGATTGGTTTTTAAAGGAAAGTGACGTTGAAAAAAATAAAACTAGAGATATTGGGATTATCGTCCAGCCAGTCGCAGGCAGGGTCATTCGCGCTGGTGCTTGGAGAGGCTGACGGAAATCGCAGGCTCCCTATCATCATTGGAATGTTCGAGGCGCAAGCTATCGCGATTGAGATCGAAAAGATCGTACCCAATCGCCCAATGACGCATGATCTCTTCAAGTCATTTGCCAACGCATTTCACTTTCATGTGGATGAGATTGTAATATCTGATCTTAAAGAAGGGGTTTTCTTTGCCAAAATTGTATGTACCGATGGATTGAAAAAGTCGGAAGTCGATGCCCGGCCGTCCGATGCTATTGCTGTGGGACTTCGTTTTGATGCACCGATCTATACGTTTGAGAATATTCTTGCTGAAGCAGGTATTGTACTCACGGATGAGGAGGAAGATGAAGAAAAGACCGAACCCAAGGCAGAGAAGAAAGTAAAAGTTAAGAAAGAGAATACGAAGAAAGGTGATGACTATAAAAGTTATCCGATAGATAAACTCAACGATCTGTTGAAAGACGCGATCGACAAGGAAGACTACGAGCGCGCCGCAAAGATCAGGGACGAACTGGGAAAGAGAAACTGATAATTAGTTGCTGGATTCGAGTTACCGGATTCAGGTGGCCGCCTTCCAGGTTAGCATACCCTATCTGCAACATTCTGTATCAGGTGTGTAATTCACAATCCAGTTTTGCAATTAACGATTTTCTAAACCCACCTTCATGTCGATAAAATCCCGTCTCATCCTGATGAATTTCATGGAATTCTTCGTGTGGGGATCGTGGCTTATTTCTCTCGGCGGATACATGATCGTCTCACTGAAGTTTACGGGTGGTCAGGTGGGAAGTATTTATGCCACGATGGGAGTTGCTTCCTTATTCATGCCCGCTCTCCTTGGGATTGTTGCTGATCGCTGGATCAATGCGGAACGTGTTCTCGGAATATGCCATATTCTCAATGGAGTTTTTCTGTTCATTGCTTCGATGGTGACTGACTATAGCACGATGTACCTCATTATGCTGTTAAACTCGATGTTCTACATGCCGACGATTGCGTTAAACAATGCTGTTTCCTATCGCGTGCTTGAAAAGTATCATCTCGAAATTGTAAAGATCTTTCCTCCCATACGTATGTGGGGAACGGTGGGATTTGTGGTGGCAATGTGGGTAGTGGATCTGGCAGGCTGGAGTGTTAGTCCAATGCAATTATATGTAAGCTCCGGCGCTGCTATTCTTTTGGGGATTTATGCATTTACGATGCCAGCATGTCTGCCTGCAGAAAGGAAAATCAATCCGACATTGATGCAATCGCTTGGGCTGGATGCACTGGTTCTTTTCAAAAGAAAGAAGATGGCGATATTTTTTGTCTTCGCAATGTTGCTCGGAGCGTCGTTGCAAATCACCAATACATTTGGAGAAGCATTTCTTCACGATTTTGGCCCTACCTATCCGGATTCATTCGCTGTAAAGTACCCTGGTATCATGATGTCGATATCGCAGATCTCTGAAACACTTTTCATTTTAACGATTCCTTTTTTCCTGATTCGATTCGGTATTCAGAAGGTAATGATCCTCAGCATATTCGCCTGGGTGTTACGATTTGGGTTGTTTGGGATCGGAAATCCCGGTGACGGGGTAGTCTTTTTGATTGCCTCAATGATTATCTACGGCCTGGCATTCGACTTTTTTAATATATCCGGTTCCCTATTCGTAAAGCAGGAAGCCGACAATACTATGGTGGCCAGCGCCCAGGGAATATTCATGTTGATGACCAACGGTATCGGAGCTTTTCTAGGTGGAACAATAAGCGGAATGGTGGTTGACTATTTTACAATTGATGGAATTAAGAACTGGCCAAACATCTGGTTTTCGTTTGCGGCGTATTCGCTTGTGTTGGGTATAGCGTTTCCTTTATTTTTTAAGTACAAGCACGACCCTTCTGCTGTGGTTGCGGTTCATCAGTAAATCAATCGTTGATTGAAACCCAGGCGACTTCGATATTCTACATTCAGTGTTTGACGTTCGATATTTTAATGTCGAATATCCAACGCTGAATATCGAACGTCGCGATAAGAGCCTCGCCAAGGCGGCGACCGGAGATAGTTTCCTTCAAAAACTGAACAAAAACTTCCCTTTTTCACCCTTTGACAGTCATTCCCAGTAGGCTATATTGTAACCTTGTTTAGCTATGCGGACTTTCTCCATTCTCTTATTATTAGTCACCTTCAGTCTATGGCGGTGTAACCCACCCAAAGAGAAAATTCCCCCCGTTCCGACCATGACGACCACCGGAAATAAGATCGTAATTTATCAGGTAATGACTCGTCTTTTCGGAAATGTAAAAACGAATAACAAGCCCTACGGCACCCTCGAGGAAAATGGTGTTGGAAAGTTCGAAGACATTGATAATAAGGCGCTTATGGGCCTGAAAGAGCTTGGTATTTCGCACGTTTGGTACACAGGCGTAATCGAACATGCCCTGTTGACGGACTATACTTCGTTCGGTATTCCACTCGATGATGCCGACGTAGTAAAGGGGCGTGCCGGATCGCCCTACTCCATTAAAGACTACTATGATGTCAATCCGGACCTGGCCGTTGATGTGAAAAACCGGATGCAGGAGTTTGAGCGACTCGTGAAACGCAACCACGATCTGGACCTGAAGGTGATTATCGATTTCATACCCAATCATGTGGCCCGTCGCTACCGATCTGACGTAAAACCGGACGGGGTTAAAGATCTTGGAGAAACAGACAACACATCCAGAGCATTTGATCCACAAAACAACTTCTACTATTTGCCCGGTCAGGCCTTTCAGGTGCCGAAGGGTTATAATTCTCTGGGACCTTATTCATTTCCAACAAAGGATGGCAAGTTTGACGAGAACCCTGCCAAGGCTACTGGAGATGATCAGTTTACCGCCACACCTACGGTAAATAATTGGTTTGAAGCAGTGAAGTTGAATTATGGCGTGGACTATTTGAATGATCGCCGTGGATATTTTGATTCGATACCGGATACCTGGAATAAGATGAGAGATATCCTTGTGTTCTGGACCGGAAAAAAAGTGGATGGCTTCCGGTGTGATATGGCTGAAATGGTGCCGGTAGAATTCTGGCACTGGGTGATCCCGCAAGTAAAGGCGGTAAACCCTGAAGTGATTTTCATTGCCGAGATCTACAATCCAAAACAATACAGGAATTACCTGGACAACGGTCGCTTTGATTTCCTGTATGACAAGGTTCAGTTATATGATACGCTTCGGTTGTTGATCAATAACAAGGCAAGCACTTTCGGGATTCACGATATTCAACGCACGATGGCAGGCATCAATCATAACATGGTGCATTTTTTAGAGAATCACGATGAGCATCGCATTGCTTCTCCTGATTTCAATGGAGATCCATGGAAAGCCGTACCAGGGATGGTGACCAGTGCAACTATTGATAAAGGACCGGTGATGATTTATTTCGGACAGGAGGTAGGAGAGCCGGCCGCGGGTGCGGAGGGATTTAGCGGCGCCGACGGCCGCACAACGGTGTTCGATTATTGGGGTGTTCCGGAGCATCAGAAATGGGTCAACAATAAGAAATACGACGGAGGCCTGTTGAGTGATGAACAAAAAGCATTGCGGCAATTTTATGGCGACATCCTCACGCTCTCTAAGAACAATACAGCGATAGCTCAGGGTGATTATCATGACCTGACCCAACATAATATCGGTTTGAAAAATTGCTCTGACCGGATTCTTACCTATGCCCGGGTCAATGGAGAAGAACGATTGGTGATTATTTCAAGCTTCAACACAAAGCCTGAGCACATTAAAATTCACCTGACGTCGGATGTTGTATCCGCTTTCAAACTTAGTGCGGAAGGACAATACATCGGAAGGGATCTGCTAAGGAGTGGGGCAGATGTTGGTTTTGATGAAGATTATTCCTTTGAATTGGATGTTCCACCTTATAGTTCGTTCGTGTTGAAGATAAAATAACGGATGAAAAGGCCGGGGACCAAACTATTGATTATTGCTATGATATTTTCCTGGTTTTCATGTAATAAAAAGGAACAGTGGCCCTATGGTGTGAACTACGAAGTTTTTGTGCTGTCTTTTGCTGATGGCAACGGCGATGGAAAGGGTGATCTCATCGGCTTGACCGAAAGACTGGACCACCTTCAGGAGTTGGGTGTTGGTGGAGTGTGGCTTATGCCGATCATGCCATCGCCATCCTACCATAAATATGATGTCACAGATTACAAAGGGATTCATCCTGACTATGGATCAGAGGATGATTTTAGAAAATTTGTTGAAGAGGCACACAAAAGAAAAATTCAGGTAATTATTGATCTGATATTGAATCACACCTCTGCGCAACATCCCTGGTTTAAAGAAGCAGTGAAAGGCAAGGATAATGCGTACCGCGATTATTACATCTGGGCGGATAAAGACTCTGTCGAGGACGAGATTTCAAAGATGGAGATATCGCTCGATTCAGACAATATAACGCAATGGCATCCTGTTAATGGTGATATTACCGAAGAGCATTACTATGGATTCTTTTATGGCGAAATGCCGGATCTGAATTTCGATAATCCGAAGGTGAAAGATGAGTTTATTGACATCGGTAGGTATTGGCTGACCGAAATGAAAGTTGATGGCTTTCGTCTTGATGCGGCCAAGCATATTTTCTCTGAGGAAAGAGCGGAAGATAATCATGCATTCTGGGTTTGGTTCCGTGGTGAAATGGAAAAGATCAAACCGGACGTTTACATGGTAGGCGAGGTGTGGTCAGAGGCCGAGGAAGTAGCGCCATTCCTGAAAGGCTTGCCGGCATTATTCAACTTTGATATGGGTTATGCGATTACGTCAGTAGTCGATGGTGGCATGGATACTATCAATCTCGTAAAGAAGTACAAGGAGATAAATGATTTTTACAGGTCTATCACGCCAGATTACATTGATGCAACATTTCTAAAGAACCACGATCAAAATAGGATCTTGTCTGAATTGGGCGACGATGAAAATAAAATGAGAGTGGCGGCTTCCATACTATTTACCCTTCCGGGTACACCCTATGTCTATTATGGTGAAGAGATCGGTATGAAGGGTATGAAGCCCGATGAATACATTCGCGAGCCGTTTATCTGGGATGAAGGAAGTCGGGATCCATTGCAAACGACATGGGAAACTCCAAAATATTCTACTGACAAAACGGTTGTTCCATTAAACAGACAAAAGAAGGATAAGTCATCCCTTTTTAATTTTTATAAAAAGTGGATTGCCTACCGGAATGAAAATGAAGTTATGACCCGGGGTGAATTATCGGTACCGCCGTTTTCGATGAGGGAAGTAGTAACGATTATCCGGACAATGGATCAGGATAGAAGGCTTGCCCTTCACAACATTTCAGATATAGAGATCACCGTTGGTTTGGAAGAAGTCAGTGAATTCAGTAAAATAGATTTTACCACAAATAAGGAAGCTGGGTTAAAAGGCAGTAAATTGAAATTGCCAGCCTACAGTTCTGTAGTTCTTAAAAATTAAGGCATGAGCGAAGAGCAAGTACGTGTTATTATTGAAAATGTTCAACCACAGGTAGAAGGTGGGTTATATCCGGCCAAGCGCACGGTCGGAGAACGGGTAGACGTCACTGC
Source organism: Cytophagales bacterium (assembly GCA_038229375.1). Lineage (GTDB taxonomy): Bacteria > Bacteroidota > Bacteroidia > Cytophagales > Cyclobacteriaceae > ELB16-189. The sequence continues at coordinate 16,771 of JBBRON010000040.1, forward strand.
TGCTATTTTTGGAGACGGCCACGATCACATCCGCGCGGAAGTACTTTATAAATACGGCAAGAAAGGGGAATGGAAAATTGTTGAAATGCTACCAATCGTGAACGACGAGTGGCAAGCCTCTTTTATCGCAACGGAAAAGGGCTCGTACTACTTTACAGTTCGTGCGTGGATCGACCATTTTGATACTTGGTTTGATGGATTCAGGAAAAAGGCCGCTGCAAAAGTGGATGTGACCGTCGAACTCCTTGAAGGAATTGAATACCTGCGAATTGTTGGTCGGGGAGACACGCGTATAGCCCCTTTCATCAAGAGATTGGAAGACAAAAATCAGGCACACGCGATTGCTGCGGTGTTGAGCGATGATTTTGCAATGATTGTGCATGAAAAACCTTTGCGTAATCATGAAACAGAACTCGGAACGGAATTTGAAATTAGAGTAGAACAGAAGTCGGCACTCTTCAGCACCTGGTACGAATTGTTTCCACGATCAAGTTCCCTTAAGCAAGGAAAGCATGGAACGTTTCATGATACTATCAAGTTGTTGCCGCGGATTGCTGCAATGAATTTTGACGTACTCTATCTGCCACCGATTCACCCTATCGGAAAGATCAACCGCAAGGGAAAAAATAACAATGTAACGTCTGAACCGGGAGAACCTGGCTCTCCATGGGCAATCGGAAGTGATGAGGGTGGTCATAAGTCGGTTCACAACGAGCTTGGAACGTTGGATGACTACAAAAAACTGATCAGCGAGGCCAAGAAATTTGATATCTCCATCGCGCTTGACCTGGCTTTTCAATGTGCGCCAGATCATCCATATGTAAAAGAGCATCCCGAATGGTTCAAACAGCGTCCCGATGGATCAATTCAGTATGCTGAAAATCCGCCCAAGAAGTATCAGGATATTTATCCATTTAACTTCGAGACGGAGCATTGGAGAGAATTGTGGGATGAGTTAAAATCTGTGATCGTTTTCTGGATTGAAGCAGGAGTCACCATCTTTCGCGTTGATAATCCTCATACCAAGCCCATTCCTTTCTGGCAGTGGGTGATTGCGGAAGTGAATAAAGAGCATGAGGATATAATTTTCCTTGCAGAAGCATTCACGCGTCCAAAGATCATGGCGTCGCTTGGAAAGATTGGATTTACTCAATCCTATACGTATTTCACGTGGAGAATAAATAAACTGGAGATTACCGAATACATGACCGAGCTGGTGGAAGGGCCGTCGAGAAATTATTTCCGCCCTAACTTCTGGCCGAATACTCCTGATATTCTTCCGTGGCATCTTCAGCATCAAAAAGAAAATATCTTTATTATACGCCTTGCCCTAGCAGGTACACTTTCGTCCAACTACGGACTCTATGGCCCGGTGTATGAATTCGGCGATAACACACCCGTGGAAGGAAGAGAAGAGTATTTCAATTCCGAGAAATACGAAATAAAATCATTCGACTGGCGAAAGACCAACCGGATGACCGATATAATAACATTGTTGAATAAAGCACGACGGGAAAACGCAGCGTTGCACTCGACCTGGAACATGACCTTCTGTAGCATTGAAAATCCAAACCTGATAGCTTACCTGAAAGCAACGGATGATCTGTCGAACATTATTATGGTGGTGGTCAATCTTGATCCTAATGGAAAACAATCGGGCTACCTGCAGGTGCCCAAAGAGAAGTTGAAGCTCGGTGATAAAATAAATATCAAGCTAAGAGACATGATTACTGAAGAGCAATATACCTGGACACAGGAATGGAGCTATGTGGAACTGGAGCCCGACAAAATGCCTTTCCATATTTTTAAATTGGATATCCACGAGTCTCAAATGTGATCGTAAACTATGGCAGCGCAAAGTAAAAATGATCCCCTTTGGTTTAAGGACGCCGTCTTTTATGAGTTGAGTGTACGCTCATTCTTTGACAGTAATGGTGATGGTATCGGAGATTTTCCCGGTTTGTTGCAAAAACTTGATTACATCGAGGACCTGGGTGTTAATACTATCTGGTTGTTGCCTTTCTATCCATCTCCTTTAAAAGATGATGGATTTGATATTACTGAACAGTGTGATATTCATCCTGAGTATGGCACACTAAGCGACTTCAAAGCATTCCTGAAAGAAGCCCATCGCAGAGGTATCAGGGTAATTACCGAACTGATCCTTAATCATACATCTGATCAGCATCCCTGGTTTCAAAAATCAAGGAAAGCTAGAGCCGGATCACGATATAAAGATTACTACGTATGGAGTGACACACAGGAAAAATACGAGGAAGCCCGTGTTATGATTTCAGGTGAAGAATCATCTAACTGGACCTGGGATCTGGAAGCCAAAGCGTATTATTGGCATCGGTTTTATCGCCATCAACCTGAATTGAATTATGATAATCCGGAAGTGCAGCTGGAAATGATAAAAGCAGCTGATTTCTGGTTGAAGCTTGGAGTGGATGGTTTCCGCTTACCTTCAATGGCATTCCTATTTGAAGAAGAGGGGACGAGCAGTGAAAATCTCCCACAAACGCACGATTTTCTAAAGCGTCTCCGCTCACATATTGACAAGGAGTATAAAGACCGTATTCTGATTGCGGAAGCGAATCTATGGCCCGAAGATGCAGCAGCGTATTTCGGTGGTGGACAGGAATGTCACATGAATTTTAACTACCCATTGATGCCGCGCCTTTTCCTGGCACTGCGCACCGAGGATAGTTATCCGATCATTGATATCATCGAGCAAACTCCTGAAACACCACCCAACAGTCAGTGGGCCCTGTTTCTGCGAAACCACGATGAGATTGGCCTGGAGATGGTGACGGAAGAGGAAAAAGATTATCTCTTCAAAGCCTATGCGAACGACCCTGATACAAAACATAACCTGGGCATTCGAAGGCGACTGGCTCCACTGCTAAACAATGACAGGCGAAAAATAGAATTGCTGTATACCATTTTGTTTTCATTGCCGGGAACTCCAGTCCTATACTATGGCGATGAGATAGGAATGGGTGACAACGTCTACCTGGGTGATCGACATGGGATTCGTACACCTATGCAATGGAATATGAATCTCAACGCGGGGTTCTCAACAGCCAATCCCCAAAAGCTGTACCTGCCAATTATTTCTGATCCTGCCTATCGTTATGAGTCGGTAAATGTGTCGACTCAGGAAGAGAATCCTTCCTCTCTGAACTGGTGGGTAAAAAATGTAATTGCCATGCGGAAGCGTTTGCAAGTGTTTGGCAGGGGTGACTTGAAGTTTATTGACAGTACCAATGCAAAAGTGCTGAGCTTCGTTCGTAGCCTTGACAAGCAACGAATCATAGTGGTTGCCAATCTTTCACAATTTTCCCAGGCTACCACTCTTAATCTCGCTGACTTTAAGGATTGCGACATCACGGAGGCATTTAGTCAGAATCGGTTCATGGGTGTCGGGGATGGCGATTATTCCATTACTATAGGACCTTATGGCTATTTCTGGTTTCAGGTAGATGATCAGGAAAAGAAAGATCTGCCTGGTACTGCCGGCGAACTTCAACTGTTCAAAACCGACGCTTCGTGGGAAAAAGTATTTAACCATTACGACGAGATAAGGACGTTCGAGCGAAAAATACTTCAACCTTTTATGAAAAAGTGCAGATGGTTTGGTGGTAAGGCCAAAGTCATCAGCAAGATGAGTATACACAAGGTTATACCTTTGAAAGTAGAAGGCACCACTCACTTTTTAGCCATCATCGAAGTCCATTATGTTCAGCGACTTCCGGAATTTTATTTTCTGCCCCTTACGTTTGTTCCATCGGAAGTTTTATTGGAACGAATTGAATACACGGCCCAAAGTGTAGTGTGCAGGGCAGAGATCCAGAACAAAGCTGGGTTTATCCTGGATAGTAGTTATGACCGCGTTTTCCGCGACTTCCTGTTTGCAAGCATGGCAAAGGAGTCCAGGGTAAAAGATGGTGACGGCGTTCTTGAGTTTAATGGAAGTGTATTTTCGAAGATCAAGCTGGAAACCATTGAATCCAAAATTCTCAAAGTAGATTCAAGCAACACAGCGATCCTGTATAACGATCAGTATTTTTTCAAGTTCTATCGTAAAATAGAAAAAGAAATCAATCCCGACCTGGAAATAGCGAGGTTCCTTTCAGAAAATACAAACTTCCGTAACAGTCCGAAGTATTCGGGCAGTATTGAGTACCGCGATGATGAAGGTAAGCCGATCATTTTTGGATTGTTACAAGAGAAGGTAGATAACCAGGGAGATGCGTGGAATATGACCATTGACTCGGTGGGAAGATTTTATGAGCGAGTGATGGCAAAGGCGAAAAAGGAAAAATTGCCAAAGCTTCTGAACAAACCAGCCATAACATTTGAAGAGGCGCCAGAGTTGCTGCAGGAATTTATCGGAAGAGGATTTTACGAACGCGTTGTCCGGTTGGGGCAACGTACAGCAGAAATGCATCTTGCATTGGCGTCGGACACTTCCAATCCGGCATTTGCTCCAGAGTATTTTACCAGCAACTATCAGCGATCATTGTATTCATCGCTGCGCAAACTCTTAAAGGACAGATTCAAATTGTTGCGCCAGTCGATGAATAAGTTGAATCCGGAAACGCAGGAATTGGCCTTGCGTGTTCTCGGAATGGAACAAAGCATCATGGAATGCTTTAGTGAGATCTATCAGACAAGAATTAATGGAATAAAGACAAGGATCCATGGTGACTATCATTTGGGTCAGGTACTTTTTACCGGTAAGGATTTTATAATAATAGATTTTGAAGGAGAGCCCGGCTTTAGTTTTAGTGAACGACGGCTTAAGAAAAGTCCATACAAAGATGTTGCTGGAATGATGCGTTCATTTCATTATGCTGCTTTCGGAAAGATATTGCTAAATGAAAATTACCGCGAACAGGATCTTGAGTTTCTTGAATCGTGGGCAGAACAGTGGCAGCACTATGTTAGTAGGTTCTACCTTGGTGCCTACATGGAAAAGATGGGGCTGGGTACTGAACTTCCCTACGAAGACGACGTGCTCATTCGTACCTATTTAATTGAGAAAGCAGTTTACGAACTTGGTTATGAACTCAATGGACGACCTGATTGGACAGTGATCCCCTTGAGAGGAATTGAGTATCAGGTTAATCGTTATTTGTCGGAGAAAGAGAAAAAGAAGAGCAAATGAAAATCAATCGCAAAGGACGCAAAACGAAAACACCAGTAACGCAAAGAGTACCGGTGGCATTTCTCTTTGCATCCTTCCCTCAGAGACCCTCGACTCGCGCTTCCGCGTTGTCGGTGGTTTTCACCAAACACAATCTTGTATTTTAAATTTAGTTGATCACACCGAAATCCTAACAACCAAAACCATGGCAAAAAAGACCTCTCTTAAACGAACATCCGAAAGCGGGGAGAGTTTTAGCCTCCTTACAGATTTTGACATTCACCTCTTCAAGGCAGGAAAGCACTATAAACTATATGAGAAGCTTGGCGCTCATCTGGCAGAGTTTAACGGCAAGGACGGAATATACTTTGCCGTCTGGGCACCCAATGCAAAGGCTGTTTCGGTAATTGGGAATTTCAACCACTGGGCTGATGGTTCCAATAAACTGAATCCGCGATGGGATGAATCAGGGATATGGGAGGCCTTTGTGCCACAGGTTAAAAAAGGGGAAGCCTATAAGTTTGCAATACATTCCAACTCAGGTGAATACCTTGAAAAGGCAGATCCGTTTGCATTTTATGCGGAAGTCGCTCCAAATACTGCATCCATCACTTGGCAGGCAGAACATGAATGGACTGATAAATCATGGATGGATGATCGCAAAAAGAATTCCGGGAAGGCGAAGCCTTATTCTGTATATGAATGTCACATGGGAAGCTGGCGCAGGAAGCTTGAAGATGGCAACCGTTCTCTCTCTTATCGTGAACTCGCCACGGAGATGGTTGCCTATGTAAAAGAAATGGGTTTTACTCATATTGAATTCCTTCCCGTGATGGAGCATCCATTTTTTGGATCATGGGGATATCAGCTGACAGGTTATTTTGCTCCCACCAGCCGCTTTGGTTTGCCGGAGGATTTTATGTTCTTGGTTGACGCATTTCATAATGCAGGGATAGGAGTAATTCTTGATTGGGTGCCTTCTCATTTTCCGGGCGATGCTCATGGCCTTTATAAATTTGACGGCACACATCTCTATGAGCACGCCGATCCGCGAAAAGGATTTCATCCGGATTGGAGTAGCTACATCTATAATTATGGAAGGCCCGAGGTACGTTCGTTCTTAATAAGCAATGCGTTATTCTGGTTGGATCGATTCCACATTGACGGACTTCGTGTCGATGCCGTTGCTTCTATGTTATACCTTGATTATTCCCGCAAGGCAGGAGAATGGATTCCAAATGAGTATGGTGGCAATGAAAATATTGAAGCAATTGTCTTCCTAAAGGAATTCAACGAAACCGTTTATGGAGAGTTCCCCGATACGGTATCGATCGCGGAAGAATCCACTGCATGGCCTGGTGTGTCGAAGCCGACCTATCTGGGCGGTCTTGGCTTTGGCCAGAAGTGGATGATGGGATGGATGCACGACACGTTGCGCTATTTCAAAAATGATCCTATTCATCGCAAGTATCATCAGAATGACATCACCTTTAGTGTAATGTATGCCTTCACTGAGAACTTCATGCTGCCATTGTCGCACGATGAAGTGGTACATGGTAAGGGATCATTGATTGGACGGATGCCCGGTGATGAGTGGAGTAAATTCGCCAACCTTCGCCTGCTCTACGGTTACATGTTTGCTCATCCAGGTACAAAATTGATCTTTATGGGTGGCGAATTCGGACAGACCGCTGAGTGGAATCATGATAAGAGCCTTGACTGGCATCTCACGGAATACACTTTCCACAAGGGAATCATGAACGTTATTAAGGACCTGAACAAGTTCTACACATCGGAGCCTGCATTGTACCGGTATCCTTTTGAAAATCATGGCTTTGAATGGGTGGACTACGGCGACCGCGAGAATAGTGTCATAATTTTTATGAGGAAAGGTGAGAAATCAGAGGACACGCTCGTAATCGTTTGCAATTTCACTCCAGCGCCACGGCATTCATACAGAGTGGGCGTACCGACACGCGGGTCATGGAAAGAAATTTTCAATTCAGACGATATCCGCTATGGCGGCAGCGGACTCCTCAACCAGGCACTGATGAATACCTCCCCTGTAAAATATCATAGCAAAGATTACTCCGTAACATTAACTTTACCACCATTGGCTATCTCCGTATTAAAATTGCACGAAGAAGTCAAAGAATTTGAAATCGGAAGCTAGAATTAATTGGTAGGTTGACTTAGTGATTTGTTGATTGACTGATCACCGAATCAACGGGGCACTAAATCATTAAATCATTAAATCAAAAAAATTTAGGTGAATAAATACATTTGCATCCACGGTCACTTTTATCAGCCTCCCCGTGAAAATGCATGGCTGGAAATAATTGAGATTCAAGACAGTGCTCATCCCTACCATGATTGGAACGAGCGAATCAGCGCCGAATGCTATGCCCCCAACACAGCGTCACGCATCCTGGATAAGACAGGCGGCGTAATAAAAAATATAAGCAACAACTATTCACGGATCAGCTTCAACTTTGGTCCGACGCTTTTATCCTGGATGGAAGTGTATGATACAATGACCTATAAGGCTATTCTTGACGCTGACAAGGAAAGTGTTGAGCGATTTGAAGGCCATGGATCCGCGATGGCGCAGGTGTTTAACCACATGATTTTGCCACTCGCGAACCGGCGGGATAAGGAGACGCAGGTGATCTGGGGAATTCGTGACTTCGAGCGGCGCTTCAAGCGCAAGCCTGAAGGGATGTGGCTTGCGGAAACTGCGGTGGATACTGAATCCCTCGAAGTTCTTGCCGAGCAGGGAATAAAGTTCACAGTACTTGCTCCACGGCAGGCTAAGGCCGTGCGGTCCATTGGTAAATCCGAGTGGCAGGAAGTCAACGATCAGACTGTCGACACACGTAAAGCGTATCGGTGTGATTTGCCTTCTGGTAAAAGCATTGTTTTATTCTTCTATGATGGCAACGTGGCTCAGGGGGTAGCATTCAATGGCTTGTTATATGATGGCAAAGGATTTGCTGAAAGACTTATCGATACATTCGAAAAGAACGAAACGCCACAGCTGGTGAACATCGCCACGGATGGTGAAACGTATGGACATCATCATAAGAACGGCGATATGGCTCTTGCGTCGTGTCTCGACCATATCGAGAAGCTCGATGATATAAACCTGAGTAACTACGCCTCATTTATTGCGAAGTTCCCGCCGGTCCATGAAGCTCAGATCATTGAGAACAGCTCATGGAGTTGTGTGCACGGCATTGAACGATGGAGAAGTAACTGCGGATGCAATTCCGGCAAACCTGGTTATACTCAAACATGGAGAAAGCCATTGCGTGATGCGCTGGATTGGCTATGCGACGAATTGGCTACGATCTTTGAAGAGGAGGGTGGTAAAATCTTCCATCATCCATGGGAAGCGCGAAATGAATACATCAATGTAATCTTAAAACGCAACGAAGAAAAGGTCAACCATTTTATTAAAGACCATGCTGTGGAAAGTGATGAGGTCAATATCAACAAGGCATTGCGATTGATGGAAATGCAACGCCATGCGATGCTGATGTATACCAGCTGTGGCTGGTTCTTCGACGAGATTTCAGGTATTGAAACCGTTCAGGTAATACAATACGCTTGTCGTGCGATCCAGCTTTCCAAGCAATTGACCGACCGTGATCTCGATGGTGAATTCCTTGCCCGTCTTGAGCAGGCTCCTAGCAATGTGGCCACTTATGAAAACGGCGCGGGTGTTTATCGCAAGATGGTTCTTCCTTCCAAGACGAACCTTTCCCGTGTGGGAATGCACTATGCTGTGTCGTCTATATTTGAAGAAGAGCCTGAGAATCTGCCACTGTTCAACTATAAAGCGGTGAATGAGTTCTTTGTAAAAAAAGAAGCAGGAGAACAAAAGCTTGTATTGGGTATTACCAAAGTTAAATCATTAGTGACCAGGTCCGAGAAGCGGTTTGCCTTTGCGGTTATCTACCTTGGAAAGCATGACCTGATTGGTAATCTTTCTCTGGACATTGAGACTGATAAGTTTGCTGTGATGCAGTCAAAAATGGTTGATGCGTTTGAGGATGGTCGCCTTGGTGATGTAATCAGTATTATGCAAACCTACTTTGGTCCCGAGAAGTATTCGATATGGTCGCTGTTCAAAGAAGAAAAACGAAAGATTTTGGATACCATTGCGAATGAAGGGATGGAGGATATTGAAAGTTCCCTTCGAAGGGCCTATAATCGCGACTATCCGTTGGTAAATGCGTTGTCTAACAATGACATTCCAATTCCCAAAGCTTACCGCACCACATTTGAATATATCCTGAACGCTGATTTGTTAAAATGTTTTCAGCCCGACAGAATTAATATTAAGACACTGGAGCGCATCGTGGGAGAGATCGATCGCTGGAGTCTGAATATCGAAGATCCTGGAAAAGTGGAGCGCCTGGCGGGGGAGAGCATCTACAAAGAGTTGCAGCGCGTGAGCGCTGAGCGCGACAACGTAAAGCGCATCCAGCGATTGAATCGTCTCTTTCCCATACTCGCGAAATTCAAACTGGAACCGAACCTCTACCTGAGTCAGAATTTATATTTTAAGATGTCGCTGGAGCATAAAGCAACATTAAATCATGAGCTTCACGCCGACTGGCTGGAGCAATTTTATTTTTTAGGAGATAATCTTGGGGTGAAGGTAGAATAGCTCCCCTTACCCATGGTCGGTGTTATCACCGAACCATCCTAAAACTTTGCTTCTGGTCGGTGTTATCACCGAACCATCCTAAAACTAGTTGGAGATAACACCAACTATATGCAAGTAGGGAATTTCATTGTCACGTCAAGCCCAGAACCGTGTGTTCTCATAGCTTGTTCAGGGTCTGTTTGGACTTTCATGGGGGAGTGTCCGTGCCAGTCCATGGGGTGACCAGCGGATGACCAGGAGGTGACCACGGTCTGCCCACCCTTTTAGGTTATTTTTTGCTTTTTGATGCTGTAAACCGAGGTGCAAGCCTTAAAAAGCGTTCAATCGGTAAAATTATCAGCTTCTTCAGGTCCGAATCATGCTTGCTCTTGAAACCCGATCGGTGTTGGGTTTCTGTTTTAAAGATTATTAATCAATTTAACTAAAAATACTATGACGGTGAAACAAGGACTATTTAATTTTTGGCTCTAATATTAATCGGGGATCGACATTCGCTCATTCCCAAACCAAAAAAATTATTGCTTTTACCTATGGTCGGTGTTCCCCGAACTATCCGCGAGCTAGTTGGTGATAACACTAGCTAGCGGCAAGTAGAATCATCCCACTAGGGATGAAATCTTTGTAGACAACATGGGTATAACGTAATGGTCGTCCTGTAGGGACGAAACCTATCGGTTAGGATAGTTTTGGTTGCGACCCTAGGGGACGCATGCCTTGTAGTCGCAATTCTTTTTACAAAGATTTAGTCCCTACAGGACTACCATGTTGCCCATGGTCGGTGTTATCAACGAACCATCCGGGAGCTAGTTAGTGACAACACTAGCTAGCGGCAAGTAGAATCATCCCACTAGGGATGAAATCTTTGTAGACAACATGGGTATAACGTAATGGTCGTCCTGTAGGGACGAAACCTATCGGTTAGGATAGTTTTGGTTGCGACCCTACGGGACGCATGCCTTACAATTGCAATTTTTTCTACAAAGATTTAGTCCCTACAGGACTACTATGTTGCCCATGGTCGGTGTCCCCGAACCGTCCGGGAGCTAGTTGGTGATAACACTAACTAATGGCAAGTAGAATCATCCCATTAGGGATGAAATTTTTGTAGACAACGTGGGTATAACGTGATGGTCGTCCTCTAGTGACGAAACCTATCGGTTAGGATAGTTTTGGTTGCGACCCTACGGGACGCATGCCTTGCAATTGTAATTTTTTCTACAAAGATTTAGTCCCTACAGGACTACCATGTTGCCCATGGTCGGTGTCATCAACGAACCATCCGGATGCCAGCTGGTGATATCACAAACCAGAGGCAAAGCAAATTCATAAAAAAAACAGGGCACCTTTCGATACCCTGTTTTTTTTGTTTCTCGCCTTTGCCCGCCGTAGCGTTTCGCGAAGGAGGGCTTGTTTCGCCGTAGCGTTTCGCGGAGGTGGGCTTGTTTCGCCGTAGCGTTTCGCGGAGGTGGGCCTCGCTCTCCGTAGCGTTTCGCGCAGGTGGGCTTCGTTCGCCGTATCCTTTCGCGAAGGTTGACCTTGGCCGCCGTAGCGTTTCGCGAAGGAGGCCTATTTCTTAACAACCTTCTTACTCACAATCTTCCCGCCTTGTGAAAGATTGATCAAGTACATTCCAACCGGCCTATCAGAAAGATCAAACTGTCCTTTCAATCTGCCATCCTGGTTAGTGAGGTTGACCGTTCCAATTACAATACCCATTGAGCTGATCACCTTCACTTCTGTAGATTGTGCTAAAGGCGCTTCTACATAAACGATGTTCTTCGTTGGGTTTGGATAAGTCAAAAACTGGTAGTTAATATCTTCAACCGCAGTGATAGTTTGCTTGCGTGTGAACTTCAATGTGAAACGATCCGATGCAGAAGAGGCGGCTTCTGAAGTAACACTGAAATTATATATCAGATGCGTTGGATCAAATGTGTACAAAGTTCCTGTAAACTTATCAGTTAGTTCGATGGTTGTTTCGCTATTGTCGAAAGTTTCCAACTGTCCTGCTTTAATTTCATAAGTGCCTGCAGTCGCGCCTTCAATAGCTAACTTAACTGTTTTGTCGGTGCCGGGTTTAACGGAAGCCAATCCATTGATAACCATCAGTTTTCCATCACTTGATAGAGATGAGAAATTCAATGCTCGAGCGTTTGAATTCTTAAATTTTACAGCATCGAAACGACTTTCTGCAACGTCTATTGCATCGTCAGGGAAATAGATAACAGTTTCATCTTTCGTTGAGTTACCACTTATTGAAAGGCGGAGGATCGAATTGACAGTAGCTTGTCTGATAAATGTAGGCGCAGAATTTAAAGTGATCTTATCTGTTTCATGAAAGATCATGCTGCCATTGGTACTGGCATGTACGAAAAAAGCTTGTCCCATGGCAAGAGTTCCATCAAAAGACACAGGCGAACCAACCCCAGTGCCCTGTATAAAGGTCGCATAACCACCCAAGACGCCATAATTGTTAGCGTTATCTCTTGCATATATTACATCATCAATTTCAGCCGGTATTATTACTTGAGCCCAGCTTATCGGGGTAGGGTAAGGGTTACCAATCAGATTATAACCGTCATTTGCTGGCACGCCTGATGGGGTGTTTGTTACAGGGACAGTAACATTCCCTTGTGCAATTGGACCCTTCAAGACAATGTTGATTGGACTGATGTCCCTTATAAAAGCGGCATAACCAACCCCATTTACTATCGATGCGGCCGAACTCGTGAGGGGATACGCTTCGTAACGATCTTCTTTGGTAGTTGAGCCGGAGTGGGCTTCATTATATACAAACAAGGAAGGATTGCCAGATACAATTGTTCCAAGAGACCACTCAGAAGTTATTGAAGGATCAGAAAAAGTCCCGGTTATAGGAAATCTAAGTTTCCAGTCTGCGACTGTTGCATTCTTAACCTGAGGAGCCAGGTAACGGTACGTTCTTGAGGGAGTCGCTGACGGCAAATAACGTTCGACGATGACGTTCCCTGAAATAGGATTTGTCCCTGTTAGGAGTGCCACCATCGCATCACTTGTTGGTGTCGATTTGAGCGTAAACAATCCCGTCCCCGTTGTTCCGTCGGCATCCATTGTGGCGCCAGCACTTAATTGCAAAATACCGGTGATACTAACGTCTCCATTATTGACAAGCTGTGCAGAAGTATTAGTCAGCGAGAAATTGGTAAGCGATATTACAGTTGATGTTATTGTTTGAGCCACTGTTCCTAAAAATTTTATACTTCCCAAGCCAGTCAGAGTCCCACCGCCAAAAATATTGTTTGAAATATTAAGGGTACGTGGAGAATTAATAGTGGAAGTTGAGCCTACAACCATTCCCCAATTTCTTACCGAAGTATTTGCAGTTATTAAAATCGGTGTTTGGACATTTCTAGGAATAACAACATCTGTAGTTGAAGTAATCGAGCTCAATGATGGTAGCCAGTTCGCCGGAAGTGTTGGCACGTTGCTTGTACCACCTTCCCAAGCAAAAGCGCCATTCCAAGGTGATACTGAATAATAATCAGCCTGATTTGCTTCCAACACCCATCTATCTTCAGTCTTCAATACTGACGCGAAAAGAACGACTTCAGAAATACTTCCTCCCCATTGATAAGTAAAATCTGAACTTTTATCGTTCCCTACTGTCAAAAATGAAGCACCATTAAATGCGGCACCAGCTGCGGTTTGAACAGTTCCAGTGCCGTTTACATAGAGCGTTGAAGTGCTTGAATTAATAACCGAAGACGCGACGAAAGGCGAGCTACCAACAACGGCGCTTGAGTTGAACGTGCCATTATTGAAAGCTGAGAGAAGAGTCGTGAGAGAACCATCTGCTCCGATGAGATCGGCAGAGGCCGGATCGTCGTAATCATTTGGGCCCGCAGCAGGGCCTAAAAACGAAAGCACCCGGCCGAAGGATTTAGTGGTGGTGCTATTTAAAACGCCAACCGCATTTCCGGTAATGTCGGTTATGGGACCCGCGACCGTGATGGGAGCTTCTAATGACTCATATCCTGTAAACGGTATTGTTGGCTTCCCGCCCTGTAAAGCAATTACACCATTAGTAACAATCTGTGGTTGTTTTGCAGGGGTGCTTTGCAGCAAGTCGTTACCGGCGCCACTTTGATCGTACCATGCAGAAACAAATCCATTGTTACCGATGCCGTAATATTTTAACTGTGATCCCTCCAGAAATCCTCTGTCGGCATTGTTGAGAGCTGAAAAGAAAACGGTAACCTCGGAGATATTGCTTCCCCATCCGTTCAATGTATTATTATAGGCTCCTATTGATAATTTAAATAATGATCCCCCTATGATAGGAGTACCCAGTGGATTTGTGACTGCAGGCGTGAAAGCGTCCCCATTTACGTGTACCGTTGCGTTACCAGCTCCGTTATAAATCGTTGTCGCAACAAAAGAGGAAGGATGATTAGGATAAGCCCCGGCATCGTATTCAGGAATGGGTTGTATTACATTATTCGCTGTAGTAGGATCATTGAAATAAGTGCCGATAGTTTGATCGGTTGGTGTATTTCCTGCTCTAGACAACAAATCAATGGATGTTGGATTATCGTAGTCCAGACCGCTCGCAGCAGCAGGATCGAAGATAGAAATAAGTCTTCCGTAGTCATTACCATTAGTCATTGATGCTACCGCATTTCCAGTAATGGCGTTGAAAGCACCACCGGAAGGCGTAATGGATGCTTCAAAATATTGACCAAGAGTAAATGTCATTGTGGTCTTTCCATTTCTTGTGAGAACGATGCCGCCCGCTACAATTTGGGGCTGCTTCGCCGGAGTTGCTTGAATTGCATTGTAGCCAGTTCCACCTTGATCATACCAGACAGTAACAAATCCGTTATCGGTAGGTCCACTTCCTACAAAAGTAAGCAGCGCAGCAACGTTAAGATCGCCGCCAGAAAAGCCAATATCTTGTTGCATACCATCAGTCCTTCTCACTCGGATAGCGCTTCCTACATAAGTCGAAGTCATTGGACGCAACGAGTATATTGCATTTTTTTCCATGGGAAAAGGAGCGCCACTTAGCAAATCGATTGGGTTGCTGCTACTACCCGGAAGTATATAACTGTTAGTCAATGTTGTAAGTGCAGCTTGATCAAGCACTCCTGCCGAGAAATTAATATCAGCCTCATTACCATCCCAGTTTTTTACGTGAATGACCTTAGTATTGGTAACACTGGAATTCAACTTCCTTAACGAATAAGCACCGGTCGGAGTGGTCGTCGCATTCATCTTATCGAACACAGGTGTTTGCGCTCCGGCACTGATCGCCGACACAATTAATGCTAAAACAGATAGCCTCTTTATTCCACCAAAGAAGAGATCAACAGTAAAGTTCAATTTCATAATTCAGGGTAAAAGATAAACGTATAGTTGACTGCGCTTTTTGACAAGGCAATTTCGAAAAAAAACCTTTATTAAACGATGAATGGCCAAAAAAGACGTCCATTGCTCAAAGACTGTTTCTTCAAAAAACTAAAGCCAAAGTGTGGTATACCAGATATATGGAGCCAGGCCCCTGAAAGTAACTGCAAGAACACCATGTTTTGATCCAATTCCGCGTTTTATATATTGGTTATTGTCTGGCTTAGCATCACAAAAACCATACCCTCGCGCTTCTACCATAGGACCGGAGCAATCGTTTGCGAAGATAGATTTTCCAACGATCCGGCCCGGCTTTCGAGTTGCCAAAGTATGAATTGAAATGAATTGATTATGAAATGATGGAGACCGCCTTCGGCTCTTGGAAATTTTAACACAGACGTCCACAGAGTAAATGCACGCAGAGGTGCACAAACAAATACCTGCCTCGGCGCCGAGACGGAGCTTTGGCGGTAAATCCAGCGACTTTAAAATATAAAGGCAAAGGCCCACAGAACAGTAAATCTTATGTGCATTTGTGATTAGGTAATAATTCTGTATCAAACGCTCTGTGTACTCTGTGCAGTATTAACCTCTGTGAACCTCTGTGTTAAAATAGGCCTACGCCATCGCTTCCTTCGTCTTCTCCAGATAATCCCACACCAGACTACTCGCTCCAAGAATTGGCGCCGCCTGATTCTGCATAGCAGATGGTAAGATCTTTACCTTTCCACGGAACAACGGCATAAGATTTTGCTCCATGTGATAGAGCGTTGGCTTGAATATAAGATCTCCCGCCAACGCAAGTCCACCGAATAAAAATATTGCCTGCGGATCGGTATGAACCACTGTGTCCGCAAGCTTCATTCCCAATATTCGCCCGGTATATTCAAAGGCCTCTTTAGCGACGATATCTCCCCGGTTGGCCGCTTCCGATATCATCTTGGTATTGAGATCTTCAAAGCTTATTCCTCGTAACTCGCTGGGCTCCAGATGATCAGCAAGAAGTTTGTAGACGGTTCTCTTTATTCCGGTCGCCGATACATAGGTCTCCAGGCATCCGCGTTTGCCGCAATTGCAATAACGGCCTGCAGGATTAACAGAGGTGTGGCCGAGCTCACCAGCAATGCCATGGTGACCGTTCAACAACAAACCTCCACACACAAATCCACTACCCAAACCTGTCCCAAGCGTGATGACAACAAAGTCTTTCATGCCTTTGGCGTTTCCATAAATCATTTCACCTACCGCTGCTGCATTCGCGTCGTTCGTAAGAATGCAGGGTACACCAAATTCCTCCTTAAACATTTTGGCTAACGGCAGGATACCTTTCCACTTCAGGTTGGTGGCGCGTTCAATCGTGCCTTTGTAATAATTACCATTGGCAGCACCAATACCGATACCGACAATTTTTGAATCGGTTGGTAGAAAGTGGATCCCTTCACGCAACGCATCCGCCATCGCATCGAAGAAGTCATTAAATTCTTCATAGTCGGTTGTGACGATGTTTGCCTGATGATAGACTTTTCCTTCACGATCAACTACCCCAAACTTGGTGTTGGTGCCGCCGATGTCAATACCTACTGTAAGGTCTTTCATGTGTACTTAGATAGATAAAATTTTAGCCAACCTCAACGATTCCTGATCTATTTCATGATGCTGTCCATTCATGATACTGGCGAATGGATTAAATACAATCTTATTATTAAAAATTCCAACCATGGAGTCGCGTTCTCCATTAAGCAATCCTTCCACGGCAGACACTCCCATTCTACTTGCTAGTACTCTGTCAAAATAGGTAGGAGGGCCCCCTCGCTGAAGATGACCGAGGATGGTAACTTTTATATCAAAGTAACTGGATCTTTCTGCAACCATTTTGGCCAATTCATTGGCTCCACCGATTTTCGATCCTTCGGCAACCACCACAAGACTGGATTTTTTACTTGTCTTTCCGCTTTGTTCAAGTAGCGAGTAGAGTTCATCAAACGAGATATTCTGCTCAGGGATGATGATCGCCACCGCTCCACCGGCAATTCCGCTGTTAAGTGCTATGTATCCCGAGTGACGTCCCATCACTTCAATAAAAAAAAGTCGGTTGTGGGAGAGTGCCGTATCACGGATACGATCAATCGCTTCTACAGCAGTATTAGTAGCGGTATCAAACCCGATGGTATAATCCGTACCGGCAATGTCGTTATCAATGGTCCCTGGAATACAAACCGATGGAATTCCGAACTCTTCATAAAAAAGATGAAGCCCTGTAAATGTGCCGTCACCTCCGATAGCAACCAACCCATCGATTCCATTTTTCTTTAGGTTCTCGAAGGCTTTCGCCCGGCCATCTTGTGTCCGGAAGATTTCGCTCCTGGCGGATTTAAGAATCGTGCCTCCTCTTTGCAAGATATTACCAACGGAACGTGCGCCGAGTTTGACGATCTCGCCTTCGATCATTCCTTCATAGCCATGTATAATACCGAAAACTTCCTTTTGGTAATAAATACTTGCTCGAACCACTGCCCGGATGGCAGCGTTCATTCCTGGTGCGTCTCCACCTGAGGTGAAGACCCCGATCTTCGAAATTTTTGTTTCTGTCAAAGCCAAAATAGTGCTAAAAATAGCGGAGAAAACAGGTTTTTCAACACCTATCTTTTCAACCGTTTGAAATAGCGTATTAGGCCATTTGTTGAGGAATCGTGTGAGGTGATGTCGGCATCAGAGCTCAATTCAGGCAGTATCTTTTTCGCCAGGACTTTACCTAATTCTACTCCCCATTGATCAAAGCTGAAGATGTTCCATATTACTCCCTGAACGAAAATCTTATGCTCATAAAGTGCTATCAGAGTGCCCAGAGTGCGCGGGGTAAGTTGCTTGAACAGGAATGAATTGCTGGGACGGTTTCCTGAGAATATTCTGTAAGGCACAAGTGCATCAATATCCTCCTGGCTCATCCCTTTGTTTTTAAGTTCGCCAGTTACTTCTTCCTCGGTCTTGCCCATCATAAGTGCTTCCGTTTGAGCGAAGTAATTGGAAAGTAAAATGCTGTGATGCTCACCCATTGGGTTATGACTGATAGCAGGGGCGAGGAAGTCACACGGTATCACTTTTGTCCCCTGATGGATCAACTGATAAAATGCATGCTGACCATTGGTGCCTGGCTCGCCCCAGATCACGGGACCGGTCTGATAAAGCACAGGCTGACCATTGCGGTCTACCGACTTCCCGTTGCTTTCCATATTTCCCTGTTGGAAGTAGGCAGCAAACCGATGAAGGTATTGATCATACGGAAGGATGGCTTCACTCTGAGCATCAAAGAAATTGGTGTACCAGATTCCTATCAATGCAAGTATTACAGGTATATTTTTCTTCGCAGGCTCGTTCCTGAAATGTTTGTCCATGGCATGTGCACCTTCGAGGAGTTGAGTGAAATTTTCAAACCCAATGGTACACGCGATAGACAAACCTATTGATGACCACAACGAGTATCTGCCACCAACCCAATCCCAGAATACAAACATGTTTTCTGGCGCGATGCCAAAGGCCTTTACATCTTTCTCGTTAGTGGATAATGCAACAAAATGCTTCGAAACATCACCTTTTTGGCCTGTTTTGTCAAGAAACCATTTCCTTGCAGACTCTGCATTAGTCATTGTCTCCTGAGTGGTAAAAGTCTTTGATGCTATAATAAACAACGTGGTGTCAGGATTAACCAGCTTCAGTGTTTCAGCGAGGTGGGTGCCATCAATGTTTGAAACGAAGTGAGGCTTGATATTTTTTTGATAAGGCTTAAGTGCTTCTGTCACCATCAACGGTCCGAGGTCGGATCCGCCTATACCGATATTGACGATGTCTGTTATTGCCTTGCCGGAATGTCCTTTCCATTCGCCTGAAATGAGGCGGTCAGAAAATGACTTCATCTGCGCCAACACTTTGTTTACATCAGGCATTACGTTTTCGCCATTCACTAGCACAGGTGTATTGGCACGATTCCTTAATGCTATATGGAGCACCGGTCTCTTTTCTGTTTGGTTGATTGGTTGCCCGGAATACATTGCTTCAATCGCTTCGGTGAGTTGACTTTCCTCGGCCAGTGCGTGAAGCAACTCGAGGGTTTGTTCAGTAATGATATTCTTTGAAAAGTCCACGAGTATATCTTCGAACTGAAGGTGGTATTTGTCAAAGCGTTTTGGATCAGCTGCGAACAAATCGCGCATGGGCGTCGCTTGCATGTCAAGGTAATGGGCGGTCAGCCTGTTCCAGATTTGGGTTTCAACTGGGTTTACAGAGGGTAACATAGATTTGGGGATAAGATGACAAAAATAGCATAAGTTGGGAGACCGGAGACAGGAGTTAGGAGACAGGAGAGAGGAGCCAGGAGAGACATTTTGATTACCAATGGGTCTTCTAGGCAATTAAGAAACAGTTACAAAGTCAGGGATGAAGCCTGATTTGAACATCAGCGCTATCTGACAAAGTGTAGACTAACAAACTAACGGATTATCCCCCAACCACCTTCTTTAAATTATCCAACAATCCATCCCACAAATCTTGCAACTCCTCCATATCATTGAAGTCAGAGTAGTCAAAAATCTTCAGGAATGTCATTTGAGTGAGTTCATTCACCTCAAGGTTAAGCTCAAAATAGGAAGGATCTTTCTTGTCTTCGGGAGATTCTGGCAGGTATTCAAACCTCACAAAGTGGTTGGTGCGGTGTGAACTGATCACCGCTTTGTGTTCTTCATTGTCCCATACAAAGGTGAATACTTTTTCAGGACTAATGCGAACATCATCCGCAAACCATTCTGATAATCCACTGGCAGTCTGTATATAAGGATAGAGCATTTTCACTGAAGCATGAAGCTCATAGTCGGCAGTGAAAAGTTGCTTTTTTGTCATTTGTGTTTCCATCCTTGCTTATTGATAAGGGAATATATGTAATTCCTGCCAAGTTATAAAATTGCTTGGCATTACATCAGGGCAAGAAATTTAGAGTTTGGTTCCCGCTAACGGGCTCATCACTTCAACACTTCAACACTTCCGCACTTCCAAAGTAGCGAGGAGGAGATTTGAACTCCCGACCTTCGGGTTATGAATCCGATGCTCTAACCAACTGAGCTACCTCGCCTATTATCCGCCATAGCTCCGTCTCGGAGCGAAGGCGGATTTTATCCACCATTCCTATCCAAAGCGAACTAGGCCTTTACTTACCAAAGCTCCCTGTCGGAGCGAAGGAGGCCATAGCACCGTCTCGGAGAGAAGGCGGATAAATTCAAAAATACTTACCAAAGAGTCCTAGGCCTTAGCCACCAAAGATAACTATCTAAGCGAAGGAGGCCATAGCA
>JBBRON010000041.1:0-34132 GCA_038229375.1 Cytophagales bacterium
CAAGCAAGCGGCAAGCAACAACTAAGCAAGGAAGAAGCAACAAACATGCAACGAGCAAGCAACAACCAAGCAAGGAAGCAGCAAAAGCAAAGATGAAATCCGGCCACTTTGGGCCATGTTCGGCCATTCGTGGCCAAATCTGGCCACTTCCGGCCAGTGGATCTCCGGGCCGTTACACTTTTGACTCAAGCAGAAATCATTTGATGATTTACTGATCCGATAGCTGTCGGATTGTTGATTGGCGCGCTCTCTTCGATGATGCTAGCTCGTAGAAGAGGATCAATCATTAACCCGATAGCTATCAGGTCAACAGATCACCAGGTGAACTCTGCGAAACCAAAACAAAAAATTTTATGAGTTCTCTTAAAGATCAAACAGACATCAGTGGCTTCCTGGGTGGGAGTCTCGCGGTTCGAAAAGTTAACGGCAAGGTTGTCATCAAAAATCGGCCCGAACGGAAGATGGGCGATCCATCAGTAAAACAGCAAGCAGTTCAGAAAAAATTCCTGAAAGCGGCAAAGTATGCAAAGACTCAAATGGAAGATGCCGACTTGAAAGCATTATACGAAACCGGCATCACTGAAAAAAAGAAAAATGCTTTTGCGGTAGCGTTCAGCGATTCGATCAATGCTCCGGAAGTAAGTGAAATCAAAACAGCGGAGTTCACAGGCGCCGCCGGCGACATTATCAAAATAATCGCAACCGATGACTTCAAGGTTGTTCGCGTAAAAGTCGTTATCACCGGCGCCGATGCAAACATCCTGGAAAAAGGTGAAGCTGTTCAGGATAAAAAGAATGCAGAGCTATGGAGGTATTTCACTACGGTGGCAAATCCATCCCTTGGTGGCACTAAGATCTCAGCAACAGCATTCGATACTCCTGACAATGAGACAACACTTGAGAAAGTGCTCTAATCAGTTTTCACCAGCTGAAGCTTAGTCATCTAAGTTAAAACCCAAGCCCCTCTCTGCATGGAGGGGGGCTTGCCTAAATCCCTGATAGTAAAAACAAAACATAAAAAATCTTATGAAAAATAATATTGTCTACGCATTGCTCCTGTGGATCAAATGCAAAATTCTTGAACTATGTCGCTGTGGTAAAGTCTGTGTATTGAGACTTATTGGAATGAAGAAGCCCTTACCGATAGGACAACAGCTTGGCGTAAATCGATTTCGTAATGCTACACACTATGCAAAAGCGCAAATGTGTGATCGGGAAATGAAATCAGTGTATCAAAGGGGCGTAAATGATAAAAAACGTTCTGCCTACGTCGTGGCGGTTACCGATGCTCTTAATGCTCCTGATGTCAGCTGGATCGATGCTAATCATTATCGAGGTGAAGTCGGAGATATTATCTCAATCAAAGCGACAGATGACTTTTTGGTTGCGCACGTAAAAGTTCTCATAACAAACAGCAATGGACATGAGCTTGAGTGCGGTGAGGCTGTTGTACGCAAGCATGTGCCTCATGTATGGACGTACACCGCCAGGAAAACAAACCAAAAGTTGACGGGCACTACGATCTCTGTTACTGCCATCGATTTGCCTGGCAATCGCTCAACGCTCCAAAAGGTCTTATCGCTCAATCACCAATCCGATAGCTATGGGATCCCCAAATAGTTACATCTGGTTGCTCGATGCTGGTCATGGTGGCATTACCAAGGAAGGTTTTTACACTACCTCTCCAGGAAAGATGCATGTGTTCGGCGACGGACCTACATTCTACGAAGGAGTAAACAACAGGGCGATCATTAACAAGCTAATTCCAATGTTGAAAAAATCTAATATTGATTTCGAGCTCGTCTATGATCAGATTACTGACACGCCTCTCAGCAAAAGAGTGTCAATAGCCAATAAGATCCATGCTGAAAGGGGCAAGCGATGTATTTATGTCTCAGTTCATAGCGATGCTATGCCGGAAGGTAAAGCCGGAAAAGGCTCAGGCTTTTCGATCTACACGTCGAAGGGAGAAACCAAAAGTGACATCATTGGCGAGATTTTTTCCACGATGTATCGCAATCATCTGAAGCAATTCAAGTTCAGGCGGGATCTTTCCGACGGGGATGCAGACATGGAAGAAGATTTCTATGTGTTGAGAAAGACCAACTGCCCCGCAATCCTTATCGAGAATCTGTTCTTTGACAACCGAAAGGAAGCTGACTTCTTACTGAGCGATGCCGGTCAACAACAGATCGCTGAGGTTCTGTTTCGATCCATTGTCCACGTTGAAAAAACAAAACCGATTTAAATTATTGGCCACGGATTTCAGGGATGCACACGGATGTCAGTGCCAAAAAATGTCCGAGAAAGGACTCGAGAAGCACTTATGTAATCAATCAATCAATAATCCGATAGCTATCGGATCATCAAATCAACAAATGATTATGAAATTATTAAAAGATACAACTCTCGGTAAATTCCTTTCAAGCAAAGGACTTGACCATCTATTAGAAGGACTTGGCGATCTAGTGCCTGGTGCCAGAATGCTCGAACGTCTTAAGAACGCTGTGATTAACAACGGAGATCAACTCGGCGAAGAAGACAAAAAGCAATTCCTTGAACTTTACAAATTAAATCTCGAAGAACTCGACAAGCAACTTGCTGATACATCGAGTGCAAGGAAACGCGAAAAAGAATTCGTTGCGACAGCGGGTCATATCGATTGGTTTATGACCGTATTCGGAATTGTGATACTGATGTGCTTTGTCTTCACGGTCATCATCTCCGCTACGGGATCAATACCCGAGGATATGCGTGAGATCTTCATCGAAAGTCGGGCCGCTGTTCGTGATATTGTTCTTGCAATAGCCGCCTATTATTGGGGAAGTTCGGCGGGCTCGAGAATGAAAGAGATGAAGAAGGACCTGATGGGTCAGTAAGGAATGTGCATGTACGGTGGTTGTCATTCGGATACTTCTGAATTCAATCACCGCTACAGCGGGAAGCCGAATCTGGCACACGGGTTCTCCATGTAAAATCTTCTAATTGTTGATATTTCTCAGTGATGAGATCATTTGTGTTCATGTTCGGAATTTACTAACCTGGAAGTAATCATGATGTTGTTTATAGCGTTTATCGACTAAGTTCAAGCGGAGCGTGGGCGTCCACGAACGGAGGATGCGTTTGCATTGGCTGGCATTGCACACCCGGTAGAAACTTTGCTTAAACACTCAAATGTATTGGCCGTGACAAAATCGTGATACTTTTTCATGTAGTTTGCAAAAAACGAGACGGATGCCTCAGGTTCTGACTATTGGAGATGAAACGGATATTACCTCTGGATACGAGCGTAAGGTTATTTGCTACCGATCTAACGATGAATTGACGGTAGAAAAAATATCAAATTAAAAGTCGCCATTTAAACTATAATCCCATGAACAAATTATTTTTAATACTCGCAATTCTGTTGTCGGTTTCTTGCAACAAAGACGAAAGCAACACGCCCACAAAACCTGTCAATAGCACTTTTGATCCAATGGCAACAGGTGCCACACTCCTCAAACAGGGGACATTAACAGGTGTCGGCCACAGTGTGAGTGGAACAGCAAAAATCTATAATGATGTTGGAAAAAAAATACTTGTACTTGACCCCTTCTCTGCGCAAAATGGGCCGGATCTTAAAATCTATCTAAGCACCGATCAAAATGCAACTAAGTACATTAACCTTGGCCCGCTTATGGCAACATCGGGCAAGCAGACCTATGATGTGGCGGCCACGACCGATCTGGATCAATATAAATATGTGTTGGTTTGGTGTCAGCAGTTTTCGGTATTGTTTGGGAAATCGGAATTGCAATAGTTATCTGCAAAGCGATCCACTACAATGCATAGCGACTCCTCCTCCAAATAAAATACACAATCATCCCCATGCACACCACGCTCGGCCCAAGCTGGCTGTATGGCGCATAGCCAGTGATAACCGTCGCTGTAAACGCTGAGAAGATCGCACTGAAAGCGCTGATCATTTTATAAATATGCTCGTACAACCACCAGGTTTTCACATAGCGGTGCAAGAATAAATATTTCACCATATCATAGACCGTTATCAGCGTAAGTCCCACCATGGTTGAGTTGATAACCACCCACGCCATCCCGTGATTACTCTCCGAAATTCTCCAGAGGTAAAAGAATGCGAGAGCGAGGGAAACAAAAGCCACTACAAAATCAATTCCTTGCGGTGCCGTCTCACGAAGCCGAATCACCCTGAAACCCGCGAACGCCTGGTACCCCGAAATAATCACCAATATCAAAAGGAACGGGTCCGACCGGAAGAAAAGCCAGCCAATGAATCCGGTAACGACCACTGCTGACATAAACCAAAGAAACCAACGCCCCACCTTTTGATGGGTTTTAACCCGGCTATTAAGAATTATTGCCAGCACTCCGAGCACAAGCGCAATTGAACCGGCAACGACATGGATCAGAATATTGAACTGGTGAATCATAATGATTTCGATTGTCATTGATTTGTAACGCAATGATGCGTTTGAGAGTAATCAGAATAAAAGGCTTAGTGACAAGGTAATTTGGTGTTGTGACCAAATCATTTCGTCACAGCGTCAAAATGCTTGTATGGACATTGGCTACCTTTGCATGATGAACGAGAGCAAGTGGTGGCAGCATCCTGTTGTCAGGAATATCCTGGGCCTGTTGGCACTTCTGCTGGTTTATTACGTCCCGGATAGGTTTGCCTTACATCACAGGGAAGGCTTCAAACAGGGAGCTCCCTATTTGTTACTAATCGGCCTGTACATATGGATCGTTTTTCACAACCGCTACCTGTTCGATCGCTTATACCTGACTGGAAGGAAGCGCGAATATCTGATATGGACGACCCTGTTCATGTTCGGCGGATCAGTCAACATGTATCTGGTCATTATTTATGGTTTCGGAGATTATGATACACTCCCAAGAATTTTGAGTTTCTGGATCTTCACCCTTACTGGATTGGGTGTCCATGTTTTATACCGGTATCGCAACAGGTTTGCTATCACAAACGAGACGTTCGAGCCACCGCCATCCTATCCCAACAAAGTCTCTCATTTCATTTTTATGTTGGATGGGAAAGAACATCAGGTACCGGCTGAAAGAATCCAATACGTTGAGAGCCTTGAAAATTATGTAAGACTTATCACCGTTGATAAGATTTACCTGATACGACTTTCAATGAAAGAGGCGGAGACAAAACTTCCCCGTCCAATGTTTCTACGCATCAGTCGTTCGCATATAATAAATACCAAACTGGTTAGCAGCATCCATGGAGATAGTATTAAAATCAACAATAAAGATTTGAAGATAGGGAAGGTTTATAAGCGGTTCGTGGAGGAGCAGGTGGCCTTACGACAGACTGTTAATTAATCTTATCCTCTGTAAAATGCCTCTGGTGTAAGTGTTAAAATGAAGCTGGGAACTACAGCGATTATCTACTAAGCTCAAGCGGCGCGTGGGCGTTCCGCCAGCTGGCGGACGCGGCGTAAAGCGACCCGAATTAGAAAAGGTGTCAAGACGTTCTCGCTGCGCAATTCTGATAACAATCGGGTGCTCCCGAAAGCTTTCGGGATTCTTGGGTTACTTTCTTTTGGGCAAACAAAAGAAAGTGACAATGTCAGAGTGAAATCCATTCTAACTAATAACGCAACTAGTAAATAGGAGAGGTTTGTAAACAGTTCGTGGAGGAGCAGGTAACCTTACGGCAGACTGTTTATTAATGAAGTTGGGAATTACAGCGATTATCAACTAAGGTCCAGCGGCGCGTGGACCGCCAGCTGGCGGACGCGGCGTAAAGCGACCTGGATCAGAACAGGTGCCAAGACGTTCTCGCCGCGCAGTCCCGATAGCAATCGTGATGGTGCTCCCGAAAGCTTTCGGGATTCTTGGGTTACTTTCTTTTGGGCAAACAAAAGAAAGTGACAATGTCAGAGTGAAATCCATTCTAACTAATAACGCAACTAGTAAATAGGAGAGGTCTGTAAGCAGTTCGTGGAGGAGCAGGTAGCCTTACGACAGACTGTTAATTAATGAAGTTGGAAATTACTGCGATGATCGACTAAGCTCAAGCGGCGCGTCGAATCCATTTTAAATAATAACCCACAAAAAAAAGTGTCAAGGTTAGCGTAAAACAGAATCTCACGCCCTGGAGGTTTTTACCATCATACTACGCTACCGGCTGATATACCTTGTCCTTCCATTCTTCCAACAGCGGATTCATTCGAGCAAACCAAAGGGGAGGAACTAACGCCATTAAGATCATCGTGGGATAACCGAACGGCAGTTGAGGGCTTTCATCATAGTGATTTAAAACCTGGTATCGTTTGATCGCGTTCGCATGATGATCAGAGTGTCGTTGCAGTTGAAATAAAAAGAAATTACTGATCAGGTGGCTGGCATTCCACGAGTGAAAGGGGTTTACCCGTTCATACTTTCCTGTGGCATCTGTTCTGCGCACAATCCCATAATGTTCGATATAGTTGACCAACTCCAAAAGTGAAAACGCCAATATACTCTGCGCAAAAAAGAAAATGGGCACTTCCCAAACTACCCTACCCGTCAGGTTGCTGATCACCAGTGTAAGAACAATGCAAAAAACAATGGGCAATAACGCAAACCAGATCATTTCATTTCTGATATTTAAAACAGCAAACCCTTTCCGATTCAGACTTTCTTTCACGAGTTGCCAGGCATGGCCATATCCATGAAACACCGAACGAAACCAAAACGCATAAAAATTTTCACCCCTTCTGGCGGTGGCCGAGTCAGCGGGAGTCGCAACCTGAACATGATGTCCTCTATTGTGCTCGATGAAAAAGTGCATGTAGCAAACCGTCATTAACAGCAATTTGCTATAAAACTGTTCTGTCGTTGATTTTTTATGTCCCAGTTCGTGTGCAACGGTGATACCAATACCACCTGTTACCAGACTGAACCCTATCACGAAGCCAATCCAGTCAAACCAATGGGTGAGTTTATTCAGGGAAACGGCATAAGCACCCCAGATTACAAACGCCAATTGGACATAGGCCCAAACGTACGTAATGAATCGATAAAAGAATTCTTCACTAACGATGGCAGAACTTGCAGCTGAAATATTTTCGGTGTCTACACCGGTGAGGTGGTCAATCGTGGTAACAATAATAAACACGAAAATAATGGATAGAAAATTCCAGTATCCCCCGAGATAGAAACCGGCTACCACTAACGCAGGCAAGATGAAGGCCGTGAAAAAACCGATTTTCCTGAACGATTGCATGAAGTTAAAGTTATTAAAAAATGAGCTCATATTGGCGAAAATAGTTGAGGGCTACTGCAAATTGGCTCCCTCCAGACAGAATCATTTTGGCGAACTACTTCTCCATTCGAATCATAACCCCCGCAGTGAAGAAACGGTTAAAGATGTTTCCATACGTGTTGAGAAATTCTCGTCTGTAAAAAGAGTAAAAACTAACGCGTTTGCTAAGCTCGTAATCAAATGTGATTTGAGTAAATGGGTCTTTCAGAAGGTAGGGATTGAATGTATCGTACGACCCATAGTCAAAACCAATTCGCCCTTTGTTCCACAAATTATACTGTAAGCCAATTTTAAAGATGGGATAATTGGTCTCGTTACCACTTAGGAGCGGTACGGCGTCAAGCTTGTCATTTTGTTGATAAGAGAAGACATAACCATACGCCAACACAGCTGTGAACGAATTGGAAATTTTTGGTCTTGCGTCAATCGCAAAAACATAATTACTTCGGGAATAGTGGGGGGTCGGATTTCGTATGACATTGTCCGATAAGCGTGCGATTACACGAAAAGACTTAACGCGTTTCGTTTGTAATTCAATTTTATAATGATCGTAAGCACCGTACTGCGTTGCCTGACTAGTTTGGTATGTTTGTGAACCATGGCGGAGTCCCAATTCGAGGTTGACCCACTTATTGAGTTTGAAAACAGGGATAAAATTTTCATCAAAGCGTATGTTCCCTGATGCATCCTGAATTACGCGAACGTACGTCAAGATACTTGTTAACGAGATGCGTGATTCACGTACTGCCCGTTCATTCTTTTTGTTAGTAAGTGAATCAACTTGTTGCGCGTAGCTGTTAATCCTGGTTACAACCAGTAGTAGCGAAATGCAGAATTTTAGGAAAGAATTAATCATAAATTCCGATTTGCAGCCGATCAATTCAAAACCAAAACTCTAAAAAATCCTTTTATACAATAATTACCGCACCACTTATAAAAGATATCTCCGCTAAGGTACAAGTCCTCCACTGACTACTTCCCCCGATCTTCAGTAAAAAATAATTTCGCGCCGATCTGGTGCAACCCGATAGCTATCGGGTGTTCCCGCCATGTAAAACCTTGATAAGCGGTCGTGGAGGAGCAAGTGGGCTTACGACAGACTGTTAATTAATCCTATCATCGGTAAAATGCTTTCTCTTTTTCTCCTGGCTGAACTTGTCGTTATTGAAGTCAGCAGAACTACCTTTCGGAATTGATAACGATTTAAATTCACTGCCCTTTAGCACCTTTGCCTGATATACTATTTGTCCAACGTGATGAGGGTAGTGAGCTAGCTGTCGCTGAATGGCTTCCATCACTGTCTGTCCTTCGTTGCGTATGTAAATAAGTTTGGTGAGTTCGTCAGGTTTCAGCGTTTCGAGTGCGTCAAACAAACACTTCCATCCGTTGACCCAGGCAACCATCATCGCTTTCTTGTCAGCATATTGTTCTTCAAATTCTGCCTCACGGTTGCGCCAGGGCTTTTCGCCATCGGTCGTGAGGAAGTCTGTAAATCGTGAAAGCATGTTGCCACTGAGATGATGAACGATCAAAGCAATACTGTTGCTGGCATCATTGGGCTTTTGCAAGACTTGCTCATCGGTCAGCTGATCAATTGCTTTTTCACCTAGAGATTTATAATAGCGAAATAGTTTGATGGAACTTTCAAGGAAATTCTGTTCGATGGATGGAGTCATTGGATTTTAAAATGATTGGCATAATTTCAGAGGCATCATGCAGCCAACTCAAAGCAGTACTCACATGAACACATCAATACTCAACAGTATCCTCTTCGACTGGTTTTGAAACCTCACCCCTCGCCACCGGCGGACGGTCTTTTTCCATCTGCTTCTTCAACTCCTGTGCGTGCTGCTTGTCCTTGGAATGCAGGATGTGTTTGGGCACTTCTTTCAAATCCCATATTAAACCTACCGCCGCAAAGCTGCGAAGTATGTAATACGATATATCAATCTCCCACCAGAAGAATCCCTGGCGTGATGCTACTTCATAATAATGATGATTGTTATGCCAGCCTTCTCCCAATGTCAATAGTGCAAGCCATAGATTATTCTTGGACTCATCACCAGTGTCGTAACGGGGTTTTCCGAAATAATGCATAATCGAATTAATGGAAAACGTGGCATGATAGAGTATCACTGTACTCAGAAAGAAGCCGATGAACAATGTTGAAAATCCAGCGGAGGTAAACATCGCCATCAGGCTTCCGCCATTTACTATTCCACCCAATGCTGTTACAAAAACGGCTAGCGATACAGGCGCAACAAGATAATGCTTGTTTAACCAGACGAGTTCAGGATACTTTGCGTAATCGCCGATTACTTTATAATCTGTTTCTTTAAAATCCGGTCCAACGATCCAACCCACATGTGAATACCAGAATCCATACACCTTCATTGAATGGGGATCTTTTGGTGTATCACTGTAACGATGATGATGACGATGATGCGCTGCCCACCACAATGCGCCTTTCTGTGCGGAGGTCTGTGCCATGAAAGCAATTACAAACTGAAACCAGCGTGATGTCTTATAAGACTTATGTGCGAAGTAACGATGATACCCACCCGTGATCCAGAACATACGTGATAAATACAGGAAAAGACACACCATCCAGTCGAAGAACGTCGCTCCTGTAAAGAGGGCTCCTAACGGAAGGAGGTGAACAATAGCGAACGCAATTTCTTGTAAAACAATTGGTTTGCTTCGTACCTCCGGAGTTGCTGTGCTTGTTAAATCGGACATTGTCGCGTCAAAAAAGTGTAGAAAAAACCCACAAGTTATCAACACAAAAATACGGTTTTCTGTTCAAAGCCGCGCGTAGTGCTTATAGGGCATCCATTACGAACACGCGTAAGCCAAACCGATAGTTTATAGCGTGAAAATCAAGCTTTTACACTATCTTTGTGAGATTATGAATCAGGCCCAGGTCATAGCACTTTATCAGCCAACGCTCACTTCGATCGCATACAATTTGTTGCGCTCAAAGGCCGACGCGGAAGACATTGTGCAAGAGACTTTTTTGAAGTGGCTAAGCATAGATTCTGAGAAGATACAGAACACAAAAGCGTATCTGATCAAGGCTGTGACCAACAACTGTCTCAATCACCTCAATTCATTGAAAAAGAAGAAAGAGGAATACCTTGATTCTATCAATGTAACGGAGTTCATTCATCGTTTTAAGGAGAACAACTTTGCTCACCTCGACCTGGAAGCTGATTTAGCAAAAGCTTTCAAGGTGATGCAGGCGAAGCTTGAACCTCTTGAGAGGGCCGCATACTTGCTGAAGGAGGTTTTTGATTTTGATTATGAAGCCCTTCAGGCGGTAGTAGATAAGAAAAAGGACCATTGCCGGCAGCTCGTATCAAGGGCCAAAAAGAAGCTCAGCGAAGAGACGTCGAAAATGCATTTTGACCTCCCTGATGCTTCCCAGCTGATGGCCAGTTTCCGCAAGGCCTGTGAACTGGGGAATGCCGAAGACCTCATTCAGGACCTGAAAAGGGACATTTCTGACACAGCACCAAAAAAATCTTAAAAATTTTACCCGATTTTGTCACAAAAGGGCAGGAAAATTGTCTTACACCTGCAGTCTACGTTGGATTGAGCTTTAATAACCTATAACCTGGATTTTAGATGATTGTCATTCTTTCATTTTTTGTAGCGCACTGGTATCTCTCACTGTTTTTCCAGACGTTCTTCTTACACCGGTACGCATCTCACAAGGCGTTTACCATGAGTCCTTTTACTGAAAAGGTATTCTTCGTTCTCACATGGATCTTTGAAGGATCCAATTACCTGAGTCCCTACGGATACGGAGTAATGCACCGCATGCATCATGCGTATGCTGATACTGAAGATGATCCGCATTCACCTAAGTATGATGAAAGCCTGTTTAAAATGATGTGGAAGACGCGTACTATTTATTCTTCTATTGCCAATAAGACTTTAGTACCTGATACAAGATTTACTGAAGGTGTTCCGCAGTGGCCCGCTTTCGACAAGTTCGCCCGTTCTTGGCCGTCACGCCTTTTCTGGGGACTTTGTTATGTTGCCATCTACTGGCAATTTGCTACAGTATGGTATTTATGGTTGCTATTGCCAATCCATTTTCTGATGAGTCCTATTCATGGTGCGATCATCAATTGGTTTGCACACAAGTATGGTTATCGCAACTTTGAAGTTGGAGACACCTCCAGAAATTTCCTGCCGGTTGATTTCCTAATGATGGGTGAAAGCTATCACAACAATCACCACAAGAACGGTGGACGTGCTAACTTCGGCGGTATTCGTTGGCATGAAATTGACCCGACCTTTCAGGTCATTAAATTGCTGAATGCCATTGGAGTTATTAAGATTACACGGCAGAAAGAAATTCTGATTGAGAATATTAAGAAGGCAGCGTAAGATTGCTTTGAGAAAAGAAAAAAACCCTGGAGAGATCCGGGGTTTTTTATTTAGCTCGAGGCCGTTGGTGATAACACCAACAGCGGGCAAAACACCAACGGCAGGCAAAACTGCAGGCAAACGGCAGGCAAAATTATCTTGCCTATTTATCCAACTCCCCTTACTTTCACAGTCCTAAAAATCCAGTATGAATAAACTTCTTGCATTAGCCCTTGCCTTCACCATCCTTAGCTGCACCCCCAAAAAAGAGGATGCTCAAGCTTCAAAGTATCCTGTTTCTTTAAAAGACGGTACTGTTGATACCCTGTTTGGAACAGCTGTGGCCGATCCATACCGATGGATGGAAAACGACACTGCGAAAGCAACGATCAACTGGGTAGCGGATCAGAATAAGGTAACCTTCGACTATTTGAAAGGCATTCCATTCCGGGATGCGATCCGCAAGCGATTGGATGAAGTCCAGAACTACGCTAAGCTAACCGCTCCACATCGTGAAGGAAATTATTACTACTATTCAAGAAACAGCGGATTGCAAAATCTAAGTGTACAGTATCGCAAAAAAGGAGATAACGGACAGGAAGAAGTGTTCCTTGATCCCAATTCATTTTCAAAGGATGGCACTACGGCTCTTACGGGAATGACATTTTCAAAGGATGGTTCATTAGTAGCCTGCATGATCTCTAAAGCGGGATCGGATTGGCGCGAGGTTGTCGTGATGAAAGCCGACGATAAAAAGGTCGTTGGTGACACCATTCGTGATTTGAAATTTGGTGGTGTAAGCTGGAAAGGGAATGATGGATTTTATTATAGCCGCTTCGACAGTCCAAAAGGAAACAGTCTTTTTTCAAAAGTCGATTACAGTAAGGTTTTTTACCATAAGCTGGGAGAAAAACAGACAGCTGACGAGCTAATATTTGATGGTAATCTCAATCCACAGAGAAGACCCAACGCCTACCTCACCGAAGACGAACGCTTCCTGGTAATAGCAGCATCGACCAGTACACATGGGAATGAACTTTATGTTCAGGATTTAAAAGACACAAAAGCGACGCTGGTTCACATAGTGGACAACTTCAACAAAAATCATGAAGTAATAGATAATATTGGATCAACATTGATCCTGCAGACGGATCTCGATGCACCGAATGGCCGTATCGTGTCATTTGATTTTGCGAGGCCTTCAGTTGAAAACTGGAAGGTGATTGTGCCAGAAACTGAAAATGCCATGGAGGGCGTGTCCAAAGCAGGGAAAAAACTGTTCGTTAATTATCTGAAAGACGCAAGTACACTTGTCAAGCAATTTGATTACAATGGAAACCCTGAACGAGAAGTCGAGCTTCCTGGTATTGGTTCGGCGGGAGGATTCAGTGGAGACGGCGAAGATAAACAAGTGTATTATACATTCACCTCGTTCACAATACCGAATGCGATCTATCAGTATGACATCGCTTCTGGCAAGTCATCGTCCTACGAACAACCCAAGGTAGATTTTAATCCGGGTGACTACGAAGTAAAACAGGTGTTTTATAGCAGCAAGGATGGAACCAAGATCCCAATGTTTATCGTGTACAAGAAAGGCCTTGAGCTAAATGGAAAAAATCCCACCTGGCTTTATGCCTATGGTGGATTTAATATCAGTTTGACTCCAACGTTCAGCGCATCAAGGATAGTATGGCTGGAGAATGGCGGCGTTTATGCGCAACCCAATTTGCGTGGCGGCGGTGAGTATGGCGAGAAATGGCACGATGCTGGTCGCCTTTTCAACAAGCAAAATGTTTTTGATGATTTCATCGCCGCAGGGGAATACCTTATCAACGAGAAGTACACATCCAGCAGCTATCTGGCGGTAGTGGGTGGATCCAACGGTGGACTACTTGTAGGTGCTACCATGACGCAACGTCCGGATCTTATGAAGGTTGCATTACCTGCTGTGGGTGTGATGGACATGTTGCGATATCAGAAATTCACGGTCGGTGCTGCATGGGCATTCGACTATGGCAAAGCGGAAGACTCAAAAGAGATGTTTGAGTATCTTAAAAAATATTCTCCCCTACATGCATTAAAACCCGGCACCACTTATCCTGCGACTCTGGTTACAACAGCTGATCACGATGATCGCGTGTTGCCTGCACATTCATTCAAATTTGCGGCAACCCTTCAAGAGGATAATGTAAGTAACAATCCAATGTTGATCCGCATTGACACCAAGTCTGGTCATGGATCATCTAACCTATCCAAAGCATTAGATTCACAGGCCGATCAGTTTGCATTCACGTGGTATAATATGGGTGTGATTCCTCCTTTAGTAAAAAAGTCAATGTAATTTGAATCTGGAAAATTAAATTTTAAATCAAGTCTAAAAGAATGAAGATCAGACAAGGTGTTAAAGCGGATTTGCCCCGGGTTTTAGAGTTGATAAAAGAACTGGCAGAGTATGAGAAAGCTTTGCATGAGGTGACCAATACCGTTGCACAGATGGAAGTAGATGGATTTGGACCCAACCCTATCTTTGGATTCTTTGTCGCAGAAAATGAAAAGGGCATTGTGGGATTATCGCTTTACTATTGGAGGTATTCAACCTGGAAGGCAAAAAGACTTTATCTTGAAGATCTCATTGTCACACATTCAGAACGCGGAAGCGGAGTTGGTAAGCTTTTGTTTGACCGGACAATCCTAAAAGCTATCGAAGAAGATTGCAGTGGCATGATGTGGCAAGTGCTGGAATGGAACGAGCCGGCGATAAATTTTTATAAGAAGTATAATTCGAAGCTTGATGACGAGTGGACGAATTGTAGTTTGGAGAGGAGCGAGTTGGAGGAGTTGGCTAAGAATTCTAAGTTCTAGGGGCTAATTTCTAAGTCATTTTGAGTCGGAAATGTCAATGAAGGCAAAACGACTATTCTGCCTTTTAAGTAATGGAACTATCGTTGAAAAATTCCAACAGATGGCAAGGCTTTCAGAAATGCGTTGAAAAGTTAATGCTAAGGACCTGAGCTCTGCCGACAAAAGCGACCTAAATATCAGGCGAGGCTGTTTTCCGGATATTTTGGCGTTAGATTCAATAAAAAAGTAAATTAGCGCTCCTGCAGTTAATCTATTTTTCTATTGACTCAGGCGTCAATAGAAAAGAAATTAGTTAAGATTCACAAAGATCAAATATTATTGTTTAAAACGGACGCTGATTCTATTGGTGTCAGTAATATAAAAAATTCGTTCATGAAAAAATTTCTTCTGTCTGCGTTCTTGTTTTGCGGTGCGTTCAACTCTTTTTCACAGGGTCAGTTGGTGAAAGACATTAATTCAACGCCGGGTCAAATTCAATCGCCAAATGATTTTACTGGCTTGTTTACCAAAAGCGGCAGTCTCGTATATTTTCCAATTACGAATTTTAGCGGAACAGAGCTTTGGCGCACGGATGGCACTCAGGCTGGAACCAATATGATTTTGGATTTGAATCCAGGGCTATCCAATGGCTTTAACCAGTCGATAGCGCCATTTAAAGGACGTACGTTCTTTGGTGGTGATAATGGAATTACTGGTTTCGAACTCTGGGTAACTAATGGAAGCGCTTCCGGAACGGAATTGATAAAGGACATTAACGCAACCGGAGGTTCGGACCCTCTTAACTTTTTCGAATTTAAGAACCTTCTTTATTTTTCCGCGAACGACGGTGTTTCTGGTAGGTCACTTTGGAGAACCGACGGCACAAATGCAGGCACTGAATTGTTTCTTAATGCACCCACCGGCTTAAACAGTGAATCGACAGTTACGCCCGTTGGAACCAATGCGACAGCCCTCTATTTTGTTGTTACTGAAACGGATCAGATCAATCAGAACTTTCAACTCTGGAAAACGGATGGTACAAAGGGAGTTTCCATAAAACTGGCTGAATTCCTTCATTACCCGGATGGGACGACAATTATGCCTTATAACTTCATCTTATCAGGAAACAATTTATACTTTGGTGTAAGTGACTACAGTACTTTTGAGGATAAACTTTGGAAGAGTGATGGCACCGTTGCAGGGACTGTTCCCATCGAATCGTCATATGTTTCCGCAATTTTTCCATTCAATAATAAAATCATTTTCACAGGTCTTTATAATTCATACATAACAGATGGCACACCGAATTCTGCTCAGCTATTGGGCGGCCAGATAACCGCTGGCGTGAAGGTTGCCAATGATTTTTATGGGTTGGGTTTTAATCCTTTTACCAACGGAACAGATTTGACCAAAACTGATGGCACCGCGGCCGGTACCAAGGTGGTGGCAGAGTTAGGTAGTGCAAACTCAAGCATGGAATTGCCAATACTGAATAATTCAATTTTCCTTCCCTATAATCCGAGTAATATTTCTAATGGTGAAGAGCTTGGAATATTTGATCTGGGTTCACAAACGATCGCCCTCTTAAAAGAGATAAATCCTGGCGTTGACGGTTCACGCCCCAAGAACTTCATAGAAATCAATAATAGGTTGCTGTTTCTGGCAGATGACGGCGTGCACGGTACAGAAATTTGGCAAACCGATGGAACCGCCGTTGGGACGAGTTTATTAATGGATATTAAACTGGCGACTGCAGACGCCAACATTGGCAGAATCACGACTCTACACTCAGATCTTTTTTTCCGAGCAACCTCATCGCCATTTGGTTCGAGTACTGAGTTCTGGAAATCTGGCGGCGACGCTGCGTCCACAGCCCAATTCGAAAATCTTAATGCTGCTTCTGTAATAGGAAAAACTGAAAACGATTTTTACCTCTTCACTAGGACTAAAATGTATAAGAGTAATGGGCAAATTGGTGGTTCGGTTCTTCTGAAAGATTTTGCCGGGTTGGCTTCCTCGTTCAGTTTGCCAAATGAGACAAGCACCGTTTCTAATGGAAAATTCTTTTTTTGGCTGGGAATTTATCAAGGGACCCTTGTTACTGGCATGGAGCCTTGGGTTACTGACGGAACGCCTGCCGGGACGAATCTATTGAAAGATATAGCCCCGGGAATTAATGGATCGATTCCTTTTAAGGGAGCGGATTTAAATTCAAAGTATTTGTTTTCTGCCGATGACAATTCAGTAGGTCAGGAGTTGTGGATTAGTGATGGCACCGAAAGTGGTACCATGCTCCTTAAAGATATCAATCCCGGTGCGACTTCTTCTACACCTCAAAACATTACTCAAGTAGGAGCCAAGTTGCTTTTTACGGCAACCACTGATTCAGATGGATCGGAGCTTTGGAAAACTGATGGTACCTCGAATGGGACGACACTCGTTAAGAACATCAAATCCGGTTCTGGTAGTTCATCACCATCAAATTTTATAACTTTTGCAAACCAGATGTTCTTTATTGCAAGTGATGACAATCACGCGATGTCTTTATGGAAAACGGATGGCACCGAGACAGGAACAACGATGGTTAAATTTATTGCTAATGGAATTCAAAATCTTATGTCCACAGGCAGCCAGCTATTCATGTCTGCAGATGATGGAGTTCATGGTCGCGAATTGTGGGTAAGCGATGGAACTGAAAATGGAACTGTTTTGATAGATATAAAACCCGGTTCTTCTTCTTCTAATCCTACAATACTTTTAAGTGTTGGAAACGTCTGCGTGTTTTCGTCAGGTGGAAAACTGTGGAAATCAGGGGGTACCATTGAAACCACAATGTCTGTTTCCGACCTGACGCCTACAAACGCCCCTCAAGCTATTGACAACTGGATTTACTTTGGAGCAAATTCAGAATATTATGGAAATGAACTTTTCAAATTGAAAGTCAAACAAGTGCAAACAATTACATTAAATAATCTAGCTGCTAAGAAGTTTGGAGATGATGATTTCGCGACAGGCGGTTCAACGACCTCAACCCTGCCACTTACCTATCAGTTTTCAGTGCCAGGTATTGTGGAGTTTGTGAATGGAAAATTCAAGATACTGAAAGCGGGTGTCGTTGATATCACGGCCACTCAAATAGGTAATGACGATTTTGATGCGGCAGCGCCTGTTATAAAAACGCTCACTATCAACAAAGCTGATCAGACTATTGCTTTTAACGCCTTATCCTCAAAGATTTTAGGTGAACCTGGGTTTACCCTTTCGGCATCCGCAACTTCGGCATTGGCCGTTTCATATTCATCTTCGTCCGATAAGGTAAACATCAGTGGAAGCCAGGTGCAATTGTTAAAGGCCGGAAAAGCAAAAATAAATGCTGCTCAATCTGGAAATGTAAATTACAATGCTGCCACCGCTGTAGAACAGGAATTTTGCATAAATCCAGCGAAACCTACAATTTCAATCAGCGGAGGAGAGCTTACTTCTAGTAACGAAACTGGCAACGTATGGTATAAAGATGATGTTGCGCTCACATCAATAACTAAGACGATCACAGCTTCATCTGGGACATACAAAGTGAAAACGGTAGTGGACGGATGTGAAAGTGTTTTTTCAGATGCGCGCGTGATTATTATTACGGGTATAGCGGAAGATCAGGAATTCAAATTGTATCCAGTTCCATCTTCCGGTGCAATTAATATTTCCCTGCCCCAATATTCAGGTCAGGCCGGTATTTCAATTCAGGGGATGCAGGGCAACAACGTGATTGAAATGAAAACAAGCGGCCGACAAGAATCGATTGACATTTCTGCATTGGCATC
Organism: Cytophagales bacterium; assembly: GCA_038229375.1. Lineage (GTDB taxonomy): Bacteria > Bacteroidota > Bacteroidia > Cytophagales > Cyclobacteriaceae > ELB16-189. The sequence goes on from JBBRON010000041.1 coordinate 18,325, forward strand.
GGGAGTGTATTTGCTCAAAGTTGGCTACGGAGACAAAGTTCACATTGCAAAGATTGTCAAACAGTAGCCTAATGGTTTAGATATCAGCGCATCAAATTCATAAAAGAATGGTGACGAATGGACGCTGAAGTCTCGAGCACAGTGAGCGAGAGAACCTCGCTAAGAGGTAATCAGTGGAGCACTAGATTTTTGTCAGGGTTAACTTCCTCAACCCATACGGAATTGGTCATAGAAGCCTCGAAGCCTGCCTACACTTGGATGCAAAAACGCTGAAAACGGTAACAAGGGAAGTTTCATAACGTTAATCGATGTAGAAGTTCTGACAAATCCTGGCCTTGATAATTTACAAACTTGTCAATGATTTTTCGTTTTCGATAGATCATAATTGTGTTTTTTACTTTTTGGTTGAGCTGGTAATCATTGAATGTTAGCTGGTCGTCTGGGATCGGTATGAAGGTGAGTGCGCAATTTTTCAATTCACTTCTTGCAGCAAGGTTGGTCAAGTCTTTTGTTACGACCTCGATCACTTTTTTTTCAGGATTCATGTACACAACGAATACGCGGAGGTTTTTAGGTCCATATAGCTCAATCATCGGATCAAATTTTTTGAGAAGGCCAGCCAAAGTCTCCGTGTTGGGGTCGTTCCACCAGATAATAACACCTTGGCCGGAACCGTAGCTGCACATCGGGCATCGTCTTTTGCCCTTGTCTGGACCAGAGAAATGAATGGGATCAAATGCTGGACAGTTCTCTCCAACGGAAAGGCCCGAAGCGATTTGCTGTTCATTTTCAACTGGATAGTTAGGAATGTGCAATCCCAATGTAATGTTGCGTTCAACGTAGGTAACACCATCTTTTTCCTCGGTCATGATAACACCGCTTCCCCCGCGGCTTTGATTCTTTTTGCGAAGCGCTGTGGTAAGCAAAGGATCGTCATCAAAATGAATATCGTCAATGTAGTATTCATTAATGCCCGGCTCTTTAACAATCATATGGACATGTGCCGGAATCTTTTCATTAGGATAGGCGCCAGGCACACTGGTAAAAATTTTGTAATGACCGGCTTTATCCACCTTTACCCAACCCCGCAAATTTCCATGTAGCTTTCCGTTGATCTGTCCTTTTGTCTGAGCGTATCGGCCTTCCCGGTTTGTGTGATAATAATACACTATTGTGCCACCCGCTGGTATTTTTCCATTGGATTGATACACTGTGCCGGTAATAACCATTCGTTTATCGGTAGCATTCCAGGCAATGCTTGTATCCATGGCGTTGATACGTTCTGGCATCCCCTCAAGCATCATTTCACAACCATCACAGCCGCCGCCAACTGTCTGTGCAGACTGGCCTTGGCAGCCGTAGCCGGAACTGGCTGCCAATAGAATAATCGGGAGTATTCGCATATCTTTTTATTCAAGGATACGCAGCTTTTGATTTGACAGATAGCAGAAAATCTCGGAAATAGACCAACAAAGGGCTTTCTCGACCAACGACATCACCTTTTTCGTTTCATGATCAGCGTTTACGGTAATTTTATTTTCATGAACATTTCGCTTAAGAAGGTCTACGTCATTTTGTACTGGATTATAATTACCCTGATCATGCTTTATGACAGGCGATATCTCTCCCAGAAAGTTGGACTGGGTCATTTCGTGGAGTGTACAGTCGTGAGGGTTGGGTTGCTTCTTATTCTGGCTCACCTGAATATCAATGTGCTGATGCCGCGATTTCTCGAAAGAGGTAGAACGTTGATTTATATTTTGCTGATTGGATTGGCGGTCACTATTTACATTTTTCTTCAGCAGGCCTATGATGTTTATCTATATGGTTTTGTACTGGGAGATAAAGACTTTACTATCAGGGCGGCATCAGGCTATCTGGTGTTTACTACCATTTGGTATTTGATTCTTACGGTAATCTTTTACCGGGCGCTGGATTGGTATGAACAGAAGAAACAAGTTGAGATTCTTGAACAGGAAATTCAGCAACTCAAAGAAAATGAACTAATCTTGTCGCGTGAGGATGAGAGTTCGGAAATGTTCGTAAAGTCAGGAACGAAAAAAATAAAGATTGACCGCGACGCGATCACGTATGTACAGGGATTAAAAGACTATGCGATATTATTCAGCGGCCGGGAAAAATTAATTGTGAAAGGTTCATTGAAAAGTGTGGAAGAAATGTTTCCAGCAGGCATGCTCGTGCGAATTCATAAATCGTACCTCGTTGCTCGAAAGAAAGTTTCTGCAGTTTCTTCCGGAAAGGTGATGATTGGAAACCAGGCAGTACCTATCGGCAGGAGTTATCGTGAGAATGTGGGGAAGATAGTAGGGGACTCCTAACTAATCAGACCTCTTCCAGCAGTGTCCTGAATGCTAACGCCCTCTCTCCGAATTTTTTTGTTACGGCTTCCCGCAAGGAGGGTGCGAATTCATCCAGATAACGGTCGATCTCGTTGATTGATTTGGCAGTGTATTGCACGGCGTACGAAACAGATTCTTCGTTTTCAGTGGATAACACTTTATAAATCTTGTAACTCACAAACATTCGCGTGGCCATGACGTGAGGGATATGATTTTCCTTCATCCATTGAAGCCACTCCTTTTCAATTAATTTATCGACGCCTGTGGTTACATTGTAAATAAGCATACTTCAAAAGTACAATATTAAACAATCGCGATGCATAATTTCCAGCAATGAATGGCCTATGCGTCAGTGATTATTTTTCATTCTTAACAATCTTTCCTCCGATCATTACGAACTTTACTTTTTTCAATTCATTAATGTCGGCAATTGGATCTCCTTTTACCGCGACCAAATCAGCGAACTTACCGGCTTCAATCGTGCCGAATTCTTTGTCTTTGTTCAATGCTTCGGCAGCAAGACTTGTTCCTGCTTTAATTGCCTGCATCGGCGTCATGCCCAATCGGACAAGCTCCGAAAATTCATTCGCCAGGTATTCAGGATTTTCTCCCGTAAGATCTGAACCAACGACAACCTTCACGCCAGCCTTTATTGCTTTCGTCAGCATACTTTCAATCTGAGGTCGGTGCTTTTTCGTCAGGTTAACTGCTTTAGCTAGTGCCTGGCTGTTTTCATTGAATTCCAGAAACCACTTACCAATCGTAAGCGTAGGAACAAGATAGGTTCCATTCTTCCGCATCATCTCAATCGCTTCATCATCGAGAAAGGAACCATGTTCGATCGTGCGGGCTCCCGCTTTAACAGACATTTTTATTGCTTCCGTAGAATGTGCATGCGCCATTACAGGAACATCTCGCTTGGTTGCCTCTTCCATGGCTACGCTTAATTCATCTTTGCTGAAATGAACATTCTGAGAATTGTCACCGGCTGTCATAAATGCGCCAGATACTAATAGCTTGATCCAGTCGCTGCCGTATTTGATTTCGTTTCTCACGGCCTTTCTCATCTCATCAGATCCGTCAACTACCAGTCCATCGACAATTACCCCTTTTTGTTCATATGAAAAGAAATTAAGATCACCACCACCGCCTGTTACTGAAATCCAATGACCAGCACCAAACATTCGTGGACCTGTAAACAATCCCTTGTTGATGGCATCACGAACTTCCAGATGTGCGTAGCCAACGTCAAGGTCACCCGGCACTCGCAATGCAGTCCATCCCGCCATCAGCATACCCTGTACATTGCTCAAGCATTGCATTGCTTTGGCAGCAGAAGATTTCTCTAAATGATAGAGCTGATAATCATCATCACCATTACCCAGTGGATGGCAATGCAGATCGATAAAACCGGGGAGAATCGTATGGGTACCCAGGTCAACGATCGTCGCACCTTTCGGAATAATATCTTTACCGCCTACCGCTTTTACCTTTCCACCTTCGATAACAACGACCGTGTAAGAAGTTGGCTGATTACTTTTTCCGTCAATAACTTGTTTGCAAAGGATTGCTGTGGTTTGAGCAATTCCGTTCGTCGAAAATAGAATGAGAAGAATGAATAGAAGATTTTTCAGTGGTCGCATAGGAAAAGGTTATGGACTTGAAAGTACAAACTTTTCAAAACACAGTGTGTTCTTTTTTTGAAAAGGCCGCCGGACGAAACAAGGTATTTACTTAGATTTCTGAGAGGACAACTGCCCAAGTGCCAGTGCACTCAGTACAAAGACCGATCCGACGACAGTATAAATTGAAAATGGCTCATTTAACAGAAAGGTAGCATAGACTAGTCCGAAGATTGGACATAAGAACAGCCAAAGCGAGGCCTTAACCGGATCGACCTTTAATAGATAAAGCCATAGTTGCACGGCGCCAATAGAAACCGGTAGTACCAGCCAGCCAATCGAAAGCCAGAATCGTAGGTCAAAGCTATTTGGCTTTGAGTGCATCAAATAGGCAAACGGGATTAATAAAATTCCTCCAATCAATACTTGCCATCCGTTTATTGAGGTTCGCGAAAGCTTCCAATCTATTGTGCCGTAATAGACCGATCCAAATGAGTAGGTTACCATGCACGTTCCAATCATAATCAGGCCTGTGACGGTTGCATAACTTTCTTTTAGTAATGGATAGGCAGTTACTACTACTCCTGTAATTCCGATAATGATGCTGATCCATTCAAGCTTTGTCACGGGACGTTTTAACCATATGGCAGTAATGAAACTGATAAGCAATGGATTCAGCGCAAGAGCAATGGTCGTAATGCCAGCAGTAACTTCGGTGAGCGCAACAATAAAGATTCCCAGATAAAGCGTGGTATTAAATGCTCCAAAAATTAGTAAGGGTATCCATTCTTTTCTTTCAGGAAAACGATCACGCTGTACAAATGTTGAATAACTTAGGAGTAAAACGCCTGCTATTAAAAATCTAACGACAAAAAGTACCAGACCTTCAGCAGATTGTAAACCGATTTTTCCGGCAGAAGAAGCAGATGCCCATAGGGCTGAAAAAAGAAGACCGGTGAACAGGTACCGGGCAGAGACATTATTCATTCAGTTTAATTATAGTACAGAAGCAGGAATCTTATCAATTGGTTCCAGTTTTATGCCTCTATAGTAAATTTCACAGCCCTCTGACTGAAGTTGAATTTTGCCTTTTGCAAGCGGGATTTCTTTTCCGTTATCGGATTGACGGGAGTGATATAATCGCATGACAACAACCCCATTGATAACGTGAATACTTGAATCGCCCCGGCAATAGAGCTCAACCGTGTTCCATTCGCCGGTTGGTTTCTCTGCATCAGGGTTTTTCCAGCAACGCCTTCCTATTGCGCTCGAATCGCTGAAGGTCATCATTGTTCCATCAGCATCGTAGTGCCATTCGCCTTTTTCATTTTTTGTGGCAGGCACATCAAAAATTCCACCAGCGACACCCCAATAATCGCCGCAATCACCTTCCTGAATTTGTAATTCCTGAGATCGCATCCAAGCGCGTGCATCCACACCATGCGGACCAACGGCATGATACAACAAGCCACTGTCGCGTTTGCGCTCTTTAAAAGCAGCAATCTTATTTTGTCCCCATTTAAATTGTAAGGTGAGATGATAGTTTTCATACTCTTGAAGAGTAGATATTCCACCGTACGTTTCTCCTGAAACGCGCAGCACAGGCGCTCCATCTATTTCAACAACAGAAAAAACATGATCCGGATCTTTATTTAAACCCAAAGGAGGAATGCTGTCGGCAGCCGAGGCAACATACGTATCCCAACCCGTGAGATCTCTTTCGTTAAAGAGTTGCTGCTGATTCTCGCTTGAAGATTTACAGCCAACGAGAAGCCCAAGAAAAAGGTAAAACACTTGCAGACGAGGTAAGGAAATCATTAGTCCTAATTTGTTTCAAGTTTATCCAAACTGGTGTTCAGTTACTGGTCGTGTTGCCATCTTAAATGAGTTTCGCTCTAACATTGTCACTTTCTTTTGTTTGCCCAAAAGAAAGTAACCAAAGAAAAAGGCACCACGAACGCTGCGCACCTACCCGCTTCTGGCCGCCCACTTGCCAGCGCTCCCGTCAACACACATGCCCGGTTTGCGCCGCTTCCGCCAGCTGGCGGAACGGCCACGCACCGCCTGAGCTTAGTCGATAACTGCAAAGTCACAATTTATTCGATATAATCGCGAAGATACTCAAAATGCGATGTCAGATTGCCGTTCTCCGCGATGGTTCCTCGTGCAATAATGCGCTCGGTATCCTCTGTCAGCAACGGCTTCAGTATCCTGTCGATAAGATCTCTCCCAAATTCTTCCGACGAGCTACGGGGTAATTCACAAGGAAGATTATCAATAGCCATCACCGTGATAAAACGATCGCTGCTCAGGGGGGCTTGCGTAGAGTCAGTTTCGGGATCATAATCATACAAGGGCTCCACTATTGATGTGGCGCGTTTTGTACTTGGAATTGAGCCATTGATATCGCACGTAATGTCGGCGATCACTTTAATTTTAAAATCGGATGATAGCATGTCCTGTCGGGTGAACAGCAGGGGAGCCTTAGGGTTCCAAAAGGCGCCCGCCAGGAGAATATCACTCACTTTTACAAAATCATAAAAATGTGAATTATAGCGTTCTGGATTACGATGAAATTCATCCCGGTTAAAATGCCCGCCCTCTTTCTTGAAATGATAATCGGCGCTGCTGAGCTGAGTATAAACCGGTTCATTGAACGCCTGAGTAAGAAAATCCTGTGGATTTACTTTGCGTATCCCGGCGGTGTCAAGGGTTTCCATGGCGCCTTTTGCGACTCTCCCGGCACCCGTCAGTACAATTTTAATATTGGGGAGCTTGACATTCCTCAGCTCTAGTTTAAGATCATTGATATCAAAACATTCGAATGCACGGCGAAGGGAAAACAAATTGAATCTTTTTCCATAGGTCCAAAGTCCATTGAATGCACCCACGATTCCTGCGTATCTTCCGAAAGCAACCAGCCGGTTCCCCTGTGTATCCCTCAGAACCTCATAGTCAATCAACCGGATCTTTTTCTTTAATACTTCCTGAAGCAATTTTTTGTTGTAAGGCTGCTTCTTAAGTGTATGTGAAAAAAACAGATAGGTTTTGTTGGCAATAAGATCGGGGATAGGCACTTCTTTTATGCCCATGAGTATATCACATGACTGCACATCATCCACCAGGGGAATATCCAATGCGGTGAATTCTTCGTCGCTGAAGCATCGTGTCGGGCTCTTCTGACAAAGAACCTTGACCGATGGATATCGTTGTATAATCTCCTCCACCTGCAATGGACTAAAGGCTACCCTTTTGTCGGGTGGAACTCTTCCTTCACGGATAAGACCAATGGAGATGGATTTCATTCTCTAAAAATACTCCTTTCCAGTATACATTTTTACTCCTGACTCCTCTCTCCTGACTTCTCACTCCTAACTCCTCACTCCTGACTCCTCACTCCTCTATTATCAATTTTATTTTTTTGCTTTTCCCTTGTCTCTTTCTCGTTCCTTCTTCTTCGCGTCTGCCTCTTCTTTCTCCAGAAGTTTTTTGTCGTCTACATTTTTATTCAGAAACTCATTAATTTTTTCAATGTTCATGCTTGAACGGATTTCTCCGAAGGAGTCAATTGAAACCTCGAGACCGTTGAGGTCTTTATGAACGCGAGGCTTTGGTTTTACCTTCTGATTTTTGCGGGGCGATTCTGATTTCTTTGCCATGTTCAGACGATTTTAGCTTTTATTGTTTCGAGCGCGTATCCGAGTCTTTGTTCCACTTCTTCACTACCGAGAATTTCCATGGTCATCATAAGATCGGGGCCAGAAGCGCCGCCTGTCATAACCATTCGAAGCACCTGAAGCACCTGTCCAGGTTTTATACCGAGACTCGCTGTTACCTTTTCCAGCAAATCCTTTGCCGCAACTGCAGTAAGGGAACGATTCAGTTTGATTTCATTTTTATAAGTCATTAGAACGTTCACAGCATCATCGTTCCATTTTTTTGCGATAATCTGTTCATCAAATGTTGTTGGTGCGATGAAAAAGAATTTCCCCTGTTCCCAGAAGTCCCGTGGAAAGGTGACGCGCTCTTTCATCACTGCGATAATCTTCACTGCCTTTTCGCCGGTACATTCGATGTTTTCCCGCTGTAATGACTCAAATAAATAAGCCGTAAGTTTTTCATCTGAATGGGCACGGATATACTGCTGGTTGAACCACTGGGCTTTTTGTATATCAAACCGCGCACCGGCTTTTCCAATACGCTCGAGGGTAAAAGCGTCTACTAATTGTTCCATTGAAAATATTTCTTGCTCTGTTCCCGGATTCCATCCAAGGAACGCAAGGAAATTGATAAGAGCTTCCGGCAGGTATCCGTTTTCACGAAATCCCATTGCTAGTTCACCACTCGTTGGATCTGTCCAGTTTAATGGGAAGATTGGAAATCCCATTTTGTCCGCGTCGCGTTTGCTGAGCTTGCCATTGCCATCAGGCTTCAGCAATAAAGGAAGGTGGGCAAATTGTGGCATTTCGTTTTCCCAACCGAGATATCGATATAATAGTACATGCAATGGCGCTGATGGAAGCCATTCTTCACCTCGTATGACGTGAGAGATCTTCATTAAATAATCATCCACGACGTTTGCAAGGTGATAGGTTGGCATACCGTCCGACTTCATCAATACCTTGTCATCAACTTGTGATGAGTTTACAACAACCTCGCCGCGTATCAAATCGTGCAAACGAACTTCTTCGTTGGCAGGAACTTTTAAACGGATCACATATTTCTCTTTCAATGAGATTTTCTCAATAACTTCTTCGGCGGAAAGAGTGAGTGAATTCTTCATCTTCACGCGTGTTATGCCATCATATTGCGCGTTTGGCGTTGCCTTGCGCATTGATTCAAGATCACTTTCTGTATCAAATGCATAATAAGCGTAGCCTTCATCAACGAGTTTCTTCGCGTATTGCATGTACAAAGGCTTTCGTTCCGATTGGCGATAGGGGGCATGAGGCCCACCGACACCAACACCTTCATCGATTTTGATTCCAGCCCAGGTGAGGGACTCTATTATATATTCTTCGGCTCCCGGCACAAAACGACCCTGATCGGTATCTTCAATACGAAGGATCATGGTGCCATTGTGCTTTCGAGCAAGCAGGTAATTGTATAATGCCGTGCGCACTCCACCGATGTGAAGGGCACCAGTAGGACTGGGTGCAAACCGAACTCTGACTTCTCTCATTTTTATCCCGAAACGGGCTCAAATGTACTAAATCCCCTTCAGGCTTACGACAGCAGACGATGAAGAGCTTCTCGTGTTGGTTTAAGCTGAAGGGTAAAATTCGACCGCACAATAGCATGAATCAGCCCGATGATGCAGACGCCTCCGATAAGATAGACAATGTTTTTTGTTTGAAAGGAAGCGAATACCGAACCGAGCACGAGAAGAATAGTCCAGAGTGTGAGTAACAGCCTGGTGGTAGGAAAGAGGATATAGTCGATCATTAATATACTTCCCGAAGAAGTGGATTCAATTTGGCCAATCACAAGCGGCAAATAGTTATTAGGACGATTGAGTCTCAGTGATAGCCTGAATTTTTCCTCTTTTACCCAGCTGTTGAAGAAGAGTTTTTCTTCATTGGATTGGATAAATGGTTTGTTTGAGGTAGAATTTTCCAGCAATTGAAAAACCTTGTCTGCTGTTGTTGGCAGGACAATGGTCTCATGAAAAGCTGGTAGTAATGAAATCACTTCACGGCTATACAGGAAATTTCGACATTGACATCTTTTGGCAAACGACTTACCTCGACGGTTTCGCGTGCCGGTGGCTCGCTCGCAAAGTAGGAGCCATACACTTCATTCACTTTTGGAAAATTGTTCATGTCTTTCAGGAAAATGGTGCATTTCACAACGCTTGAAAAGTCTGTGCCCGCGGCCGTAAGGATCTCTTTCAGATTTTTCATAACCTGATTTGTTTCTTCCTGAATATTGGCTGTGAGAATTTTTCCGGATGATTGTTCAATCGCCACCTGCCCGGAAACAAAGAGAAGGTTGCCCGCCTGAATAGCTTGGCTATAAGGGCCAATCGGTTCAGGAGCTTTGGATGAATAGATCACATTTTTTGCCATAATCGTTTACTTTTGATCAAAGATGAGAAATTAACCCAGACCTTTTGGTCCGGTGATATCATAAAATTATCGAATGGAAATTCTGGTCATAGGTTCTGAGCCCCAGTTGAAAGAGGTAATGGCGAAGTTTGGAGAAACTCATCAGTACGTCTGTCTAGCTTCTGAAGCAACGGAAGTTCCTTTCGGAAAATATTCTGTTGTTTTTGATTTTGTGACCAGCGACCAATCTGCCTCCTTGTATAAAGATCATCCTTCGCTTATTGTTTTCGCGGATACGACATTTTGCAGCTTGTCGCAATGGGGTGCAGATAAATTTCAGTGTACCGTATTTGGATTTTGTGGACTGCCGACGTTCTTGAATCGGGAGATTCTGGAAACGAGTTTGTCGACGGAAGATCATCGTCCGGCTCTTGAACGCATTTGCTTAACGCTTTCTACAAAATATCAGATTGTAGCTGACAAGGTTGGACTGGTGACACCCCGGGTGATTTGCATGATCATCAATGAAGCTTATTATACCGTAGAAGAAGGAACGGCGACGAAAGATGACATTGATCTGGCAATGAAACTTGGGACGAATTATCCCTATGGACCTTTTGAATGGTGCACCCGAATAGGAAGCCGCAATGTTTGCAGACTGCTTGAAGCGATGTTTAGTGAAACAAAGGATTCAAGATATACTATCTGCTCTTCGCTGCTAAGCAAATTGGATTAATGAGTTTGGCATCGCCGAATGCAGGTGAACCCCTAGAAGATTTTCAGAACAATTTTATACGATGATAAGACACGTTCTTACTCCACCGTCACTGACTTTGCCAGATTTCTTGGCTGATCGACATTGCATCCGCGCATTACAGCAATATGATAAGACAATAGCTGGAGAGGGACAACAGAAACCATTGGCATCAGCGCTTCAACGGTAGCCGGCACTTCAATTACAAACTCCGCCATGGTAGGGATCAACGTATCGCCTTCCGTAACAACGGCGATGACGCGACCCTTTCTTGCTTTTACTTCCTGAATATTAGAAACAACTTTTTCGTAAGAACTGTCCTTGGTCGCTATGAAAACGACAGGCATTTCATCGTCTATTAGTGCTATGGGTCCGTGCTTCATTTCTGCTGCAGGGTAACCTTCCGCATGTATGTAGGAAATCTCCTTCAACTTGAGTGCACCTTCAAGAGCAACAGGGAAATTATAGCCACGCCCCAGATAAAGAAAATGGCGTACGTCCTTGAACTCTTCCGCAATCACCTGGATCTGATCATTGAGCTTCAGTACTTTTTCTACTTTGGACGGGATGTTCTCCATCTCGACCAGCATCTCATGAAATTTCTGATCGGAGATAGTGCCTTTTGAATTTGCCACGATCAAAGCAATCATATTCAGCACAGTGAGCTGAGCAGTAAACGCCTTTGTGCTCGCGACGCCAATTTCAGGGCCCGCGTGAGTGTAGGCGCCTGCATGCGTCAACCTTGGAATAGAAGAACCCACCACGTTGCACACGCCAAATATGATAGCGCCTTTTGACTTGGCCAGCTCAATCGCAGCAAGTGTATCAGCCGTCTCACCGGATTGTGAAATGGCAATTACAACATCGCCTTCACGTATTACCGGATTGCGATAACGGAATTCAGATGCATATTCGACTTCTGTCGGGATGCGGCAAAACTCCTCGAAGAAGTATTCTGACACAAGCCCGGCATGCCAGGAGGTACCGCATGCCACAATCAGGATTCGGTCGGCATTAATTAATTTCTTGATGTAGTCACGAAGACCACCCAAGATCAGTCGATTAGATGACGAGTCTAGTCTCCCGCGCATACAGTCCATGATAGAGCGCGGTTGCTCAAAAATTTCTTTCAACATGAAATGTTCATAGCCACCTTTTTCAAGCGCTTCCAATTCCATGTCTACTGTTTGTATGTAAGGTGTCAATGGAAGGTTGGCAACGTTTTTAATCGTCAGTTTCCCATTGTCAACGATGGCGATCTCCTGATCATTCAGATAAACTACCTCGTTGGTATACTCGATGATCGGTGTTGCATCGGAAGCCATAAAAAATTCACCCTTGCCAACACCTACCACTAGAGGGCTACCTTTTCGTGCAGCGACCAGCATGTCGGGATTTTCAAATGACATCACCACAATGGCATATGCACCTACTACCTTGGTCAGCGCCAGACGGACAGCCTCATCAAGCGAGCAATTTTCCTTGTCCTTAATGTCTTCGATGAAATGAATAAAAACTTCAGTGTCAGTATCGCTTAAGAAAGTGTGTCCCTTACGGGTTAGCTCTTTTTTGAGTGAATCATAATTTTCGATGATACCATTATGAATAATGGCTAATTTTTTGGTGGCGGAGTAGTGAGGGTGAGCATTCTCGTCATTGGGTTCACCATGAGTGGCCCAACGTGTATGGCCCATTCCGATATGACTGTTGAGGTCCATACCTTTCAGGTATCCTTCCAGTTCGGACACCTTCCCCTTTTTTTTGTAAACATTAAGAGCTCCGTTGAGCAGCGCAATACCTGTGCTGTCGTAGCCGCGATACTCCAGTCTCTTCAGCCCCTTGATTATTACATCACTCGCTTGACGATGTCCGACATAGGCGACAATACCACACATAAGTTGTTATTGAATTTTAATAACGGGCTTCGAATAATAGATTCGCAAAACGGTTGAAGGGTCAAGGACAATACCGTTGACTGATTTTCTACCAAGGTCGCCATCAACAAGCATCCCGAGGGATGCTGGTCTTCTGTTATCACGCTTGTGTTTGAAAATTTGCTGACAGAATTGGGTAAGTATAATTTTATCTATTGCGTAATTATCCGGAAACACCCCAAACGTCGCTCCTGTGAGATCGGTTCCAACCGTGACGAATCGATTGGCTGAAGTTTGCCCGATAGAAACCGATGTCGAAATTTTGCCAAGGTAAGGATCAAGGGCCACGCGCAAGGTATCCTGCCGAAGGGTATCAACATAAGCGGTTCTGAAGTGATTCTGCGAATCAAGAAAACGTAACGACAGGTTGATAGGGGGTTTTTGTGTGTTTATGTTATTAACGATCAACTCCGCCTCATTAAAGGAGAGATAGTCTATTGTATCAATAAAATTGTAAAATGGGGTTAAGTCAAATTTGGTTATCAGGGAAGTTCCGCCCTGAATGTAGAATCTGCCGTCAGATGGTCTGAACTCTTTAAAGGGAACTATTCCACTCAAGGTGGTTGCGTTACGATCTGTCAGGATTCTACTAAAACTTACCACGGAGTTGATCCTGCCGGTAGTTAAGCTTACCGAAGGGTTCAGCACGAAATCAGCGTGAACCTGTGTAGTAGTAGTACCGTCAGTTTCAGTCCAGTAAACTGTGAGTTTAGTGTCGTTGGTGACAGGATACGGATCCTTAAACACAGGATTAATACCAAGGATTTTGTCTCCATTACCATTAGGCACCACTAGGCCGAACCCTTTATACTTACCAGTGAATTTTTTAAAATCGTACAATACTGAATCCGGTGATCGCATATCTTCAAAAAGATTTGATCCGTAACTTCCGGGAATCTTTATTTTGATTGAAAATATTTTATTGTTGGACGTATCTCTATCGGCATTGACCTCGAGGGCATTATCAAAAGAAGCAGGATTAATTTCAAAGGTAGTCTCCGCCAAAACGTTGGTTGACAAGGGGACTGTATATGAATTGGTATAGGTCTTGCCGTTTATAAGCGTATCCAAGACTTCAAAAATTTGAAGTTTTTGCTGAGACGTTGTCGCATCACCATAGTGATAAAAATCGAAATTCAATCGCAGGATGAGAGAATCGAACGTTGCGCCAGGAGAAGGTTTGGTGTAGATCACTGGCGGAGCAATACTTGTATAACCCGTTGCCTCTATGTTTCCGAAGACTGGATCATTATAGCGCCCTATCAGAATTCTCCTAACGGCGTCCCCTGACGGATTTGTTGTGATTACTCCAGTATAATCAATAACACTTGGCGTAAGAGGGATATCAATATACTCCGTCTTCAGGCGTGGGGATCTGGGCAAACCGATAAAGTTCGCATCATCCTTGCATGAAAAAATAAGAAGTAGTAAAAGACACAGCCATTGGCTGGGTACGTTACCCAGCCAGCTCTGTATAAAGGTTATAAAACGACTCGGTGTAGTTATCGTCCTTCTCAATGGTTTCAACTTTCTTCTCTTTTATCTTCTTAACTAATCCTTCCAGTTTTTTATTGTCACCAGCAACGGAAACAACATCGGCAAATTGTGCCCCTAATTTAATAAAGCCTTCGTAATCTCCAGTCTTCAGGTGGCCCAACATATTATCTTCAATGTCCATCATCTTCACTTTACCCATAAGGTCACCTTTGAATTTATGGCTGAAGCTATTGTTGTAAATGGTGAAGACAGTTTTTGTGTTCTTAAACAGCGGGTCGTTTTTGTACGTCGTTTTCAGATACAAAGGAATAAAGCTTGTGATCCAATCGTTACAATGAACGATGTCCGGTGTCCATCCTAGTTTGCGGACAGTCTCTATTACTCCTTTGCAGAAGAAAATAGCGCGCTCATCATTGTCTTCATAAAATTTGTTTTCCTTATCGTGGAAAACGGATTTGCGGTGAAAATAGTCTTCATTGTCAATAAAATAAACCTGAAGTTTAGCATTAGGAATTGACGCTACCTTAATGATCAGCGGTTTTTCCTCATCTCCCACAGAAATGTTAATCCCTGAAAGGCGGACAACTTCATGAAGCCTGTTCTTACGCTCGTTAATCAACCCAAATCTTGGCACCAGAATACGAATCTCCATCCCTTTTTCCTGCATCGCCTGTGGCAGCTTCCGCACAAATTCGGCTACCTCACAAGTTTGAAGAAAAGGATTGATTTCGCTGGCAACATAAAGAATACGCAGTTTAGACATAATAATGGTTTTTATAAGGAAACAAGGGTACAAAGGTACGCTAAAAACACCCCGTATTCAACTGTGAATCAATTATAAAGCCTATATTTGCGCCCTTTCAAAAAAGGGGGTTTTGATGCATATTTTCGTAGGAATAGGGCCGCTAAAAGCCTATTTGAAGCATCAGCAGAGCAATCATTTAACGGTTGGTTTGGTGCCTACCATGGGGGCTTTGCACAAGGGTCATCTCAGTCTTATCCAGGCATCAAAAGAGAAAAATGATATTACTGTCTGCTCTATCTATGTCAACCCGGTTCAGTTTAATAATCCGATAGATCTTGAGAAATATCCCAGGACTTTGGACACCGATATTCAAATGCTAAAGGATGCTGGCTGTGATGTCGCTTTCTGTCCTGATAGTTCTGAAATGTATCGGGAAGGCACCAAACTGAAATTTGAATTTGGCCCATTGGATAAAGTTCTGGAGGGAGAATTTCGGCCAGGACATTTTAGCGGCGTAGCCCTGGTGGTTGCCAAGTTTTTTAATATCGTTCGCCCACAGCGTGCTTATTTTGGTCAAAAGGATTTCCAGCAATTCAAAGTAATCTCAAGACTGGTGGAAGAATTGAAGTTTGATCTTGAATTGGTTTGCTCGCCAATAGTACGTGAATCGGACGGCCTTGCCATGTCGTCACGCAATGCCCGATTGAATATGGAAGACCGGGAGCGTGCAATTCTGTTAAGTCAGTGTTTACTGGAAGCCCGTCAAAAACTTCTCAAGGGCGAATCAATGGCTACAACGAAGAGAATGGCATTTGAAAAATGCGCTAGCTATGGTGTGAAGATAGAGTA
>JBBRON010000042.1:0-33035 GCA_038229375.1 Cytophagales bacterium
AAGGAAAGGGCTATTACGATAAGTCCGGCTAGGCTACTGCTAATAGTGTGCACCATATTGCTGTCCTCTACCAACCAGGGCAACACTGCCAATGCTAGACCTATCAGTACGTTGAAATAGCGAAAACTTCTAAGCACTTCGGCCATAGCCACTACCGCAAAAACGATCACGAGTGCTCCTCCCAAGTGATTCAAATTAGCTGCTGATGTTTCTATTCCCATCTGGAAAACGGTCGGGGAAATCATCAACCAAAAGCCAATGATTACAGAAACTGTTAACTGCCAAGGGGCAGTCATTCCCCATATTGATGATTTGAAAACCTTCCACGGGCTGTCTACAAATGTTGCCAAGTCAGGAGAACGTTCATCGTTTTCATTAGAAAGGGCATCACCACCTTTCCAAAATACTTTCCATAACGAATCTCCTTTTTGTTTTCGTTGCACCATGTGTTGCCACATCGCTATGACTTCATCAATTTGTAAGGGAATCATGGGAAGCATAATAATGGCAGAAAACAGACAAAGGGCACACCAGGCGCCAACGGTAAGTGGCTGGGAAATCACTAAGAATATACTCACAAACCCAAGCGGAATGACTAAAAAACCAAAAAACGTAACCATCCAAGGCATAGTACGCCATCGGGAAGTACCTCCCATAAATCCCATCAGAAATTCTAAAGTGTAGGCGACTGTACCCAAGGCCGCATCTGAAATAGGCCAGCTATGCGACATGTCGGAGTTCAAAACGTTTAAGGTTCCATCTCCAAAAAATGGATCCCAGGCAGTATCTACATAGCCCAATTGAAATGCACCCAAATAGCGTGAGGCCAGCCACCCGATAAATGCCAGGCCAATCATAATAGAGCGCTGTGGCCAACTTGAGGGATTGTAACTCCAACCGGTAGGCACATTCCCCCCCATTTTCATAAACATGATCATATTAGGCATGCCAGGTATGAGGATGGATAAGGCAATAACTAAGACACCAACCATGGTGCTGTTATAATAAGCTACAGCAGTTGGCGCCCAAAAAATGAGTGGAGCCATGCTGATCCATATCCCGATAAAACAAATAGTCCAAACGCTATAAGGGCGGTTGGGCTTCAGGGATCGCCAACCAAAAACAACCAGTAACAATCCACTAATGATATCGCTCCAATACATGGCCGCAATACGATCACTAAGCGACAACCAGACAGGTCTTCCTCCGGCAGGTGCTACCACATTCTTTCCATAATCGAAAGTGAGCGGTGAAGCGATCATCCAAAATCCCAACAATACAATGACCCAGTATACCCAGAGCGTTTGGTTGTGGTGATCCTTCAGCATTTTCATGCGATCATCTGCACTCATTTTCATGGCACCCATGTCCATGTGTTCATGCTTTTCCATGTCCATCATCGGCCGTGTAACACCACGTGAGCCCATACCTTCCATATTGTGACCTGACATCTCGTTTTTTGCTTCTTCTTTTTTCACTAGTGTCATTCCGCATTTAGGGCAATTGCCTGGCTTATCACTGATAACTTCAGGATGCATTGTACACGTATATTGTATGCCTTGTTTTTCCATAACCTATTATTTATTTACGTCTCATTGCATAGACGATTATCCTTTACAGATTCAGTTTATATTACCGTTGCCCCTTTTCTTTCTCTTTCTTCCTCTCGTCTTTTGCAAGCTTAATTAGTTCCTTTAGTGTACCGGTATCATTCACCGTCACCTTACTATTTTTTATAACATTGCTCTCCGACACTAATTTCAAATCCATCCCAAATTTGTATTCCACTTTTCCTCCTTTGCTGATAAGTGGCCCTAAACTTTTAAAAATGTGGGAAAACGAAATGCGCACGGGTAATGTGATTTCCGTGCTGTCCTGTTGTTTAATATCAATTACTCCCAACTCTGCTCCGGTAATCCAGGGATGGTCAGCGAGCGAAAATTTGTATTTCAAATCTTTTAACTGGAAAGGAAATTTATTCCTGTTTCCTATCATCACCTTTAAAAATAGGGTAACGCCCTTCAGGCTGAGCGAGTCGTGAGATACTTCCTTTAGCCGTGCCGTTGGTACATAGAATAAGGGGAGCATCTTCTCCGCATCTATATCAAATTTCTTTTTGAAAGGTATGTGCATATGAAAAGTAGCTTGAACGCGGTACACTACACTGTCTTTACCTTGTTTATCTGCTTTGCTAAGTGTAGCGAGCAGTTTATCGCTATCAATAGTTACGGGCAGATCAATCCAGGTGCTGTTCCATTTTTGTATGGTGAGTGATTTTTTATAGGTGCTTTTTATCACCTCCGTTTCACCAATAAATAGTTTGTATTGAAGACTATCGGCCGTAAGATTAAAAGACAGTGGATTGTGAATACGCAATTTTGCGTGCATGTTGATTTTATCTGAACTCAGATACGTTATTTCCATTACTCCCATCTCAAGCCGAGGAGTTAACAGTGTGCGGTAAGGGCTTTTGTTTTTTGAATAATGATAGAGTTGTACAGCAAAAAATGCAGCAATTGGCAGAAGAATTATTGCAAGTAATACGAGTACTATTCGTTTAGCTTTCATGAACATCCATTCTTTTATGCATAGTTAAATTAGTGCAACATTTCTACTTCTTTAATTTATTTACCTTATAAAATGCTTTGGGATCATCTTTTAATTTTTTAATCATCTTCGGAAGGGTTTCTCTTAAGCTATGTTTCGGTTGCCAGCCGAGCAATTTTTTTGCCTTCGAGCTGTCCATTTCAAAATGGTCATCGGCAAGGTCAATCATCCAGGGTTTTATAAAAGCTTTGCCAAATAAGTTTTGCATAAAGGCCCCTACTTTTGCGAACCATTTCGGAATTTTTATAAATTCCTTCTGTGTTCCATCAACCTCTTTACTGATGATATCCTGCAGTTCTTTATAAGAAAGTACTTCATCATCACCAACATTCAACACCACTTCTTCAGGAAGCTCTTTGCGTTTTTCAATGGTCATTGCAATAGAATCCACTAAATCATCAAGATGGACATAGGTGCTTCCGTGTGCGGTGTTAGCGGGATAAAGGCGCGCAGTAATTTGTTTTTCGTAGATACGCTGTATCTGGTTAGTGATGGGGATAGAGTTCCCTTCTTCGCTGTACACACCTGCCATTCGCATTAATACCACAGGAATTTTTCCTCTTTGATCACGCAAGACTTTTTCTGTGGTTACTTTTGATTTTGGATAATCCCATTTCGGTTCCAGCGGCCATTCTTCATTCATTGGGTTGCCTGGCAAAGTGGGTTTGTAAACCAGCATGCTGCTTGAAAAAATAAACTGTTCCACTTCAAACTCTTGCAGCTTTTTTATTAGCCTTTCTGTTCCCTTCACTGTGATTTCATCATATAGCGGGGATGGCTTTCCGAGAAAGTCATAGTAAGCAGCCAGGTGAACAAAAGAAGCTATTTTGTTGCCATATTCGTAACGTATTCTGTCTAAAGAAAACTCTACACTTTTATCGCTGGTAATATCGAGACACACACATTCAGCTTCCGCTGGTGGATAAGGATGGCCTGAATTATCCAGCCCTGCAAGCCGGTATTTGGAAGCTATCTTATGAATTAATGCGGAACCAATTAAGCCACTGCTGCCACTGATAACGATTACTTCCTTATTACTGCTTTTAGTTTCCATACTCGTTCCTTGTTTGCTTTTATCGCTTCGTTGCATTCCCTTTATTTTTTTAATTAACACTCTTGTTATGAGCCGCGGAGATGCTTTTCATAAACCTTAAAATCATTTCTGCAAACATCTTAAGATGACTTTCAAGAATGTGTTCTTAATTTCGAAACTAAGAGATCAGATATTTCATCTGAGGAAATACCATAACCATTCACCAGCACTCCTTTTACGTTAAAATTGTGAGAGGAAATAGCATACAAAATAGACTGATCATCAGGATTTGTTTCTCCTTCAAACCGGTAAACCCTATCAATCTTAAAATCATCAGGAGATAGTATCATGTTTGGCAAATCACAGACCAGACATTCCTCTCGGATATTAAAGTCGAGTGTATAGCCCTCACTCTTTAAACCATTGATTGTTTCTGATAAAGTTCCATAGCTCTCTTTCATATCTAGCATTGTTTTAAAATGGATCGGATAATCCACTTACACGAATGAGTTTTTTATTTACAAATTCCTGTATGCCTAACTCAGAAAGCTCACGGCCGTACCCAGAGCGTTTGGTTCCTCCAAATGGCAGATCTTCTTTGGTCCAGGTAGGATGATTGATAAATACCATTCCCGTATCTATCTGATCGGCAACTTTCTTTCCACGTTCAATGTCATTGGTGAATACGGAACCACCTAATCCAAATGGTGAATCATTTGCGAGTTCAATGGCTGCTGCCTCATCTTTTACACGATAGAAAGAAGCAACCGGCCCAAACAATTCCTCATAGTAAGCAGGCACACTTGGTACAATGTCGGTAAGAATAGTGGCTTCCATATAAGAACCTTTGCGGTCAATGCGTTTTCCTCCCAATAAAATTTTTGCTCCTGCTGCAACAGAACGTTTCACCTGATCATCTAAATGCACTACCGCTTCCTCGCTTGATAAAGGTCCAAGCTGCGTATCGTTGTCCATCGGGTCGCCAACTTTTAATGCGCTTAGTTTTTCCTTAAATTTTTTCAGAAATTCATCGGCTACAGCTTCCACTACAATAAAGCGTTTGGCAGCCACGCAGCACTGACCTGTATTATTCATTCTGCCAACCACTGCCCATTCAACAGTTTTATCCATATCAGCATCTTCCAAAACAATAAACGCATCACTGCCACCCAATTCCAGAACAGATTTTATAAGATTTTTTCCTGCGGCTTCTGCAAGGCTTGCACCTGCATTTTCACTGCCCGTAAGAGAAGCACCTTTAATCCGTTTATCACCCAATAAAGCGCTTACCTTACTACCTGGAATTAGTAAATTGGTATATACAGCGTTAGGTGCTCCGGCTTCTTTGAAAAGTCTCTCAATAGCAATTCCACATTGCGGTACATTGGAAGCATGCTTTACTAAAACCACATTACCAATCATGATATTAGGCGCGGCAAAACGTGCCACTTGATAGAATGGAAAGTTCCAGGGTTCTACCCCCAGCAATACACCGATAGGACTATGGCGCACAAGGGCTTCACCATGTTCTGTTTTTAAAGTTTGATCGGCTAGAAACGTAGCACCATGATCTGCATAGTAGTCAATGATATTAGCGCTCAAATCAATTTCGCCTTCGCTTTCTTTAAGCAGCTTGCCCATTTCTAATGTAATGAGCTTAGATAGCGCAGTTTTTTCCTTACGCATTAATGCTGCTACTTTATGTAACAGGCTTGCTCTTTCTTCATACGAAGTTTTTCTCCAATTCTGATAGGCTTTGTTCGCATCAGAGACCGCAGATTCAATGGCTTGCTCTGTCATTTCTTCAAATGACTTTACCAATTCGTTTGTGGCGGGGTTTACCGTTTTGATAGAAGCAATTTTTTGTTTGTCGCTACCGTTTTGTTTTCCTAAACCTGTTGGTTTCTTTTCAATTGCAGCTTCCATTTTATTTGAATTTTAATTTGATTAAATTATTAGAATTGCATGTTGCAACGATTCTCTTTTATTCTTTCTTAACCATATCCATTCCACACTTGCCACATTTGTCGTGCTTGCTGCTTGTCTCTTCCGGATGCATTGGACAGACGTACATTGCCACTACTGCTTTTTCGGTTTTCTTTTTGCTTCCTGTTTTTGAATCTTTTATCATCATGCCGCAATCCGCCATCATGCCACTCATGTCCATACATTCACCTTCTTTCATTTTCATTTTTGTTCCGTCTTTCATTACGCACTCACCGTTAATCATACATATGGTTCCGTTTTTCATGGTCATGTCTTTCTTCATTGGCATCATCTTACCATCTTTCACGTACATCATCATACTGTCTTTCATCATGCAGCAATCTTTCATCATTGAAGGCTGTGCGCTGGTCTGTGCGAAAGAGCTGCTTGCAGTAAAGCATACTGCCACCATAAACATTAAAGCGTAAATGGTAGAAATTGTATTTGTGATTTTCATTATTATCGTTATTTAGAATTATTATTTTCTTCAGTTACACTGTTGCCTGTTCTTCATTTTCGATGTTGCCCGGTACGCTTAATTTTTCTTCACTAATTCCATTCCACACTTAGGGCATTTGCCCGGTTTGTCTGATTTAACTTCGGGATGCATAGTGCAAGTGTAAGTCTCTGTGCTATTGCCTGCTTTAGCGATTTCGCTATCAAGCAACATTTCATTTTGAATTGTTTTCATTGCTTTATTTAGTTTTGATTAACTGATTGATATTATTTTATGCATTGTATCGGATGAACCATAATAGAACTAATAAGCATTTTGGTGTTGGATTCAAAGTCCATCGAAAATTACATTTAAATGATCCACCTGCTTAATTAAGCTGCTCTAAGTTCTGCAATGCTGTATTGCGTATTTCTTAATGCCTCCTGAAGTGTATCTGCTTTAATTACTGCGGATGAAATAATCTCAGCCTCTTTCTTTCCAAGGTCAACTGATACAGACGTTACACCCGGAGCAGCTGACAATTTATTTTTAACTGTTGCAGCGCATCCACCACAACTCATACCACCGATGTGATAAGTATGCTTGATTGAATTTTCCATAATTTCTTGAATTTTAAATTGATATTATATTATAAGCATTATTTAATTCTTCATTACCATCATAACTATTACACTATTAAAGTAATCATGGTATAAAAATCAGAAACTAATCACGGCCTCGATATCAAACCCATTAAATTCTGCTCCAGTAAATCGGCCCGTCCATGCACTTCCTGTATACTGTTGATTTACATACTCTACTTTTGCTAAAATATTTTTCGAAATAAACCATCCGCCACCAACATTAAGTCTATTGATTTCAAGATTACTTGTTGCGCTCTCAAGCGCTTTACCTTTTACTGAATTATATCTTCCCGCCACATCAAACTTTTCTTCTTTACCAAATCGATATAATAACTCCGCTGCCAGTTGGGTAAAAGCACCTTCCTTGTCAACAATGGGTTGCGTAAACGTGTTACTACCACTAGCTAGTTCATAAATACCGAAGAACTCAAGTCCTTTAAATTTTATAAACGGATTTATCTGAAACGCTGAAAGTTTTGTGAAGCGGGCGTTGTAACGACCATCAAAATCAGTGCCTTCTACATTACCAAGTGCATCGGGCTGTGTATGTAACACATTGTAGTAACGGCTACCAGCACGGTCTCCTCCATATAACCAGGTGCCGGTAGTAGTACCTTTGTTTAAATAGAATGATCCCGTTAAACGAATTCTCAGATCATCATTGAGTTGTTTATCAAAGCCCAACTTTCCGTAAAGCGAGGGTTTGTTATCAGATGTATTCGTAACAACAACATTTTGATTGAGTTTACCATTGGTAACACCAATAACAAACAATAATCCATTTATTTGAACAGTAGCTTCACCAAATGCTTCAGTCGAAAATGAATCCATGATATAGTTTCCTATAAAGGGATTATAAATTCCACGGGCGTTATCCGATCTTCTAAAGTGAGCATCACCATAATTAAATTCATCCAGTCCAATAGTGAAGGTGGTGTACTTCATAACACCTTGCAGAAATCCCTTACGGACAAAATCCAGTTTGTCAATTTGAATGTGTCCTCCCTTTATCCAGGTTTCATTATGATGGCGGGAAGATAAATAGGTGCGTAAATGCATGCGAACTCCATCCAACAGTTGCACATCGAGGTTTAAATTGGCCGATGGTAAATTAAAATCCGTACCCAATTCAACCAGGTTGTTAGCGGTATTACTTTGATTTAGTCCCTGGAACTGCATGGAGAAATCTCCACCTACTCTGACCTTAACACCCGTATAGGGTATTGTATCCACTTTAGTGGTTTCATAAACATTGAGACCTCGCTTATCATTAAATCTAAAAAATTGGAGGTTAGGTTGCTGCGCTATTAAAACGTGGGAGACAACCGAAAGCAATAACAATAGAGTGTATTTCATTTTGGATAATTAGTTAGTTGAAAAGCGCACTATGCACCTTTTTGAGTTTTATAGACTACATTAAATTCAAGCGTGATGGCATCACCGGTCTTCATAGCGCCTAGCATAAAGGTGGGTGGCTTAACATTGTAATCGGTCATATTCAGTTTGTCTGATCCGGTACAGGTGATGCTACCATTGGCATTAACGACACAATGAACATCCATTTCAGTTTCCTTTGTTACTCCGGCAATCGTGAGCTTGCCACTGGCCTTAAGTAAATATTCATTCTTATTTTCAGAAGTTACGGTTGCTGAAATCAGTTTGTAATGGATGTCTTTAAATTCATCTGACTTCAGCGCCTTGTAAGCATTCTTATCAAGTTTTTTATTGTCGCTTTTTAAATCTTTTACTTTCAAAGCAAATGATAAGGACTTCACCGAAGCAAGATCACTTTTGCTTCCCGACTTAAATACAAATTGTGCTTCGCCCGACACTGACGTGGCTTCCATCTCCCACTTATGTAAGGTAGATGTACCCAGTAATTTCATGTCAACATCTTTTGTATCTTGAATTTTATAGGTGGATTGGGAATAAACAATACTATTGATTGCAACTACGGAAATAAGCGTGAATGCAATGCGCTTTATGAACACTTTCATATTTAAAATTCTTTGGTTTGAAATGTTTGAGTAGATTTTCGTTCTGACATTATTGACTTATTTTCAATTATGTTTTTCATAATTTTAATTGAATTACTTATGCTACTAAATGTCCTCTTTATTTGTACTGATAGCCTTACATGTTTAGGAGCAAGACTTATACATATCACACATTAAATAGAACGCAGTTGGTTCTTTGTTTACGTTATGAAAAGAAATTTTATTCATGCTCTGTAATTATTATTTTCTACGGCTGGCTGGCTGTATAAGGTTGAAGAAGTTAACAAAACAGAAAAGAAGAAAAAGAGCTTTTTCATTTATTGGATCATCTCCTTTACATTTCCACACTTCATCATCTTGTCACCATAATATGGGTTCTTAATTTCCTTTTCGTTGGAAAGCCAAGATGCTTTAACCATTGGGCAATACTCTAAATAGATAGTACCCATTGAAAGTTGTCCGCCTTTTACCAATGTGGCCATTTCATTACTTAGCCCTTCGAAAGCTTTGCGTTGATCAGCGAGTGTTGATACGTTCGCTACTTTTGCTGCTTGAACAGCGGCTTTGCTGCCATTGCTCACGGAAGCCAATGCGGTATTTAATTCGCTTGCCATCTTCTTTGCTTCTGTTGAATTGGATGCTACCAGCGCATTTTTCACATGTATGTAGTGTGTATATGAAGTACCTAATTTTGCATCTTTAAACAAGGGCATTTCTCCATCCATATTTTTCATATCGTGATTCATTTTCTTTTCCATGTACATGGTAGAATCTTGCGCAAAAGCTGCACCGCTCATCAGGGCGAAGCAAACCATTATCATTTTTGTTTTCATTGCTATTGGGTTCAGTTGTTTTTAGTTTTAAAAGAATTAAAAGCGAAGCATGATTATGTGTTAGTTTTGAATTTTTAAGATTGCTTTACTATAGGCTACCAGAATACAGCCTGTTTACTTTGTATATTTTATGAAAGGAATCGTACTCAGCTAAATCACCGTCTGATTTAAAATTGGAATCAAGCGCATCATGAAATTTATGATTTTCTGGAAAAGTTGATTTCAGGTTTGTCAGAGTTAGTTCTTGGACATTTCCCGCTGAGCCATTGCTGAAGAAATAATGAATAGCTTCTTGTTGATTCTTTGAAGCAACGATCACGTGCTTATAAAGCAAAATATTTTCAGTGGGGTTCACCACAACATAATGATGCTGTTCAACAAAACGATACACCGATCCATTGCAATCTTTATAACCAAATATTTCCTTTTTTTGAAGCTCATGTGATTTGTTGTCGTGAAAAACCGTGATATACGGTTTCTCAAGAAATTCATTAAGCTTGATCTTATGTTTCTCTGTAGAGCAATTAATTTCATACTTGAGTTTGCCGGAAGCGAAATCAGAAGCACTTAAATAGACTCCACTATTTTGCGCAAATGCAAAAAGAGTTGTTAAAGAAAATAAACTCAGTAAAATATATCGAGTTTTCATGTTATTGGGTTTTAATTTCTAATAAGTAAATATGCATTCGCAATTTTCTTGATTGCTGATATTAATTTCGTTGCAAACTGATTTTAATCAGTTACCAAATATTTCATAAACAACCTTTACCTGTATCCGTAAGGAGTGAGTTATAAGGAGAGTATGTTGAGGTTATATACAATTACCGTGCCCCGAACCGTCCATCAGAATAATGGCAGGATCATTCAAGTTCGCCTTTGAAATAAGCTATCATTACCCCCCTCTAAGATGATCAAGGCATATAACTATTAATTACAATCGGGCTTGTGCAATAATGCGATATGAGAGGAATGGAAAGAATCTGCCGGTAATGTAGAAGAAAATATACACTTCCCTGAATTGATATTCGTGAAAGAAAATTTATAAGGTTTTGTAGTAATTCAGTTTGATTAAAGATGATTGTGCCTTGAAAATCAGTACAACTTTGGTTGCGTATCTTTAAAAGGAGTTAAAGGGAATTGAAATTAGATTGAGATTTTATTTGCAATTTCAACGCTATTGTCTCGGCCAGGTTTTAGTTTACACTTTTTAACTCGTGAGTCCTGATTATAGTTTACGTTTTATGTTTTCTGACAACGCTATGCTTTGGGGTAAATAAAAATCAACTATAAATTAATACATTTTTAACAATATCTAAAAACGAATGAGCGTTAAAACGAGGATGACTTTGTCTTAATGGAACCCCACAGAAAGAATTGCTCTTTTCTCGAAAACGAGAATTGTGTTTTATTGTATTCAGTTCAGTATTTTTTTAACTACAATATGCTAGCCTTTACAACGGAACGACAGAACATCCGACAGCCAGCAATTTTTTGATAACTTTTCTGGCTAAACATTTCCTTTCGTATCTAAAATATTCTAAATGCATCTATAATATTACTTGTATGTGACTATTATACTATTACTCTCGTTAATACTGAAAAATTTTTTTTGCGAAGAGGAGATTGAATTGGATTGTGCTGAGTGATTGGTGTTCAAGTTGTGTTTGATACAACGTTCTCCTTTGTTTACATCTTATAGAAATACTGCTAATGGTATTATATACTACTATGAAAACATGGACGGTGAGAATGTGTACCCACAAGGATTTATGCGGGCTGTATGGGGTGTCATACAAAATTATTAAGCAGCAACTCAAACCCTTCGAAAAGGAAATCGGAGAGAAACATGGTAACTTCTTTTCTGTTAATCAAGTCATAAGGATTTTTGAACTCATTGGTGAACCATCAGTAGAGATAATCTATCCCAATGGATATAGACCAATCAATGTTAACCGTATGAACAACCGTTGATCCTTTTCTTATTCATCTAAAGATTTTCTTTCATTTCCAAAAATATCCAAAGTAGATACTTGCAGCTTCGGGTAAGAGTATATTTCTGAAAAGCCAAAAGGTTTTTGGAAATATTATGAGAAAGAATTCTTCAAGATTAAAGTCATACAAAAAGGAAAAGGAAGTAATCGTATTCGGTCTTGGCCTTATTCCTAAAGAAGGAGTTCCTGAAATCAAAATCCGTTATAACAGGTCACCCAAAATATTCCTGGGTAAAGTCAGCCATTCAAAGGATGTTGCTGATTTTATTCGAAGAGTGTATAGCCGGGGTACACTTCAATTGCAAGAGGGGTTTATTGTCCTGTACTTGAATAGGGCAAATGAGATTCTAGGTTATTATAAACACTCCGTTGGCGGGATTGCCGGAACAGTTGCAGACTTACGATTAATCTATGCAACTGCATTGGCCAGTGCCAGTGTGGCAACAATCCTCGCCCATAATCATCCATCTGGTAATCTTAATGCGAGCCAGGCTGATATTGACATAACACGAAAGATTAAAGAGGCAGGGAAGATACTTGACATCGCGTTGCTTGATCATCTCATTATTACAAAAACCAGCTACTTCTCTTTTGCTGATGAAGGAATGATATGAAAGCAAAAGAGAACGATAGGATTATCTCGAAAGCTCTTTTCGTCAAGCACGTTCGAAGTGAGCTTGATGACAGGGCAAAGCATAATAAAAAATCCATCGAACGGATTGCTGCATCTTATGGCATCACAGATAAGACCGAAATAAAAGAATACACAGAACTAACCATTGTCCTTAAAGCCCGAACCATTGCTCAATCTAATGCTAGTGTTGAAGAAATATTTTTGCAAATAGTTGAGCTTTATCAAAATCAGGTTAATCTCTCCCATCGCACCAGTCAAAGTATCTTATTGCAGCAATATAGTACCCCTGCACCGATCTCTTTCCTTGCCGGAATATTTGTCAATGCTGATCAAAACATTTCAGTCTTTGAACCTTCCGCTGGTAATGGGTTGCTTACGATCGCATCAAATCCAAAAAATGTAATTGTAAATGAGATTGATAATCTCCGAAGATCAAATCTGGAAGGCCAAGGATATAAGCAAGTATTAAAGCAAGATGCTACCCTGGCCTTCAAAGGTTTTGAAAAGAAGTTTGATGCTGTTATTACAAACCCTCCGTTTGGTATTCTTGATCATGAAATAAAATACGAATCCTTCGGCATTAAAACCCTTGATCATTTGATGGCGTTACGTGCCCTTGATACTATGAAGGATAATGGTAAAGCATCTATCATTATCGGAGGTCATACCAGACACGATAAGAAAGGCAGAATACAAGCAGGTAAAAGCAGGGTCTTCTTTAATTATCTCTATAGCAGATACAACGTATCTGACATAATTAACATTGACGGAAGCAAACTCTATTCCCGACAAGGGACTTCTTTCGATGTGCGATTGATTTTAATACACGGAAGAAAGAAAGCCCCATCGGGAGCAGCTCCGGTTTATGATGAACAAAGAGAAAAAGTAGTTGACTCTTTTGAGAGATTTTTTGAGCGTGTGATGAGTGAAGTTGAATCACGAAAAGAAATAACTATGACAACCTTAGAATTAGAAGCCGAAGCATTGGCGTTGGAACTTGAATTATTAAATGGAAGTGAATTAGGAATGCCTTACATCCCTGCTTCCGATAGCTGTGTGGTATTAGATACTGTTGTTCCAGATTCAATGGGTTTTGAAACCCACTCTGCCTTGCAACGAATCAAGCAAGAAGTTGGTGGAGATATGGACGAGTTTGTGCGCAACAGGCTCAATTACAATACCAAAACAGAACTTTGTAAAGCTCTCTCAGCCGAACAAATTGATGCGGCTGCAATGGCTATCTACAATATTGAAGTCCGAAACCAGGGCATGATCATTGGCGACCAGACCGGAATTGGTAAAGGTCGGGTGGCAGCGGCAATGATCCGTTATGGTGTTGAACGTGGATTAAAGCCAATCTTCATTACGGAAAAAGCAAATTTGTTTTCCGATATATACCGCGACCTTGTAGCCATTGGTTCGCAAAAACTTGTTCCGTTTATTGTCAATGGCCGCGAAAGTAAAACAGACATCAAGAACGAAGATGGAGATATAGTTTATCAGGCATTGCTAGTAGAAGATCAAAGCCGAATTTTTAAAGACCAGAAAATACCAGGTCGGTTTGATTTTGTAGTGGCTACTTACTCGCAGTTCAATTCACCTGAAAGGAAACCAGAGAAACCATCCTTCTTATATGCAATAGCAGAAGACAATATCATTATTATGGACGAAAGCCATAACTCAAGTGGCTCCAGCAATACCGGAAACTTCATGCAAGGTGTACTGGCCAAAACAATGGGTGTAGTTTTTCTTTCCGCTACGTTTGCTAAACGCCCGGACAACATGCCCGTGTATGCAATGAAGACGGCTATCAGTGATGCCAACATGACCCGTGATGAGTTAGTAGATGCAATCATGAAAGGTGGAGTAGCCTTACAAGAAGTATTAGCAAGTCAGCTTGTGGCCGAAGGACAAATGCTTAGACGTGAACGATCGTTTGAAGGCGTTGAAGTGAATTACATTACCCTGGATGACAAAGAGCAAGAGCATAAAGCCATAGCCGATAACATTACCGAAATCCTTCGTGACATTATCAGCTTCCAGGGCAATCATGTCGATGAGATCGTAGATGAATTAGATGATATTGCAGTAGCCGAAGGCAAACAGGTATCAATACGTGAAGGTACTTCACAAGCTGGAGTCGATAATCAACCTTATTTTTCAAAGGTGTTTAACGTGATCAATCAAATGCTGTTCTCCATAAAAGCAGAAGCCGTTGCTGAACGAGCTATTGCCAGATTAAAAGAAGGTAAGAAACCCGTCATTGCTTTTGCCAGCACGATGGGAAGCTTCATTGAGCAAATGGAAAATAGTCGGGGCGTACAAGTCTCCGATGGAGATACGATCAATGCAGACTTTTCAGGGGTACTTCAAAAAGGACTTGATGGTGTTCTTCGTTACACTGAAACTGATATGGATGGCAATAAGATTTACAAGAAATTCGAGATAACAGATTTTTCACCGGAAGCACAGTCGGAATATTTACGGGTCAGTGAGAAAATAAAATCAATCTCAACGGGTATTACGATTTCACCGATTGATGTAATTGTCCGAATGCTAACGCAAGCCGGATATAAAGTAGCAGAAGTTACTGGACGGAAATATGAATTACACATCAATCCGAAAAACAATCAGGCATTGGTAGTTACACGAAAGAGAATCAACACCAATGATGCCTTCCGGCAATTCAATAACAATGAAGTAGATGTTCTATTGATTAATCAATCGGGTAGTACAGGTGCATCCGCTCACGCTATTTCAACTCCCAAAGTTTCTAAAGAGCGAGTAAAGCAAAGGGTAATGATTGTGCTTCAGGCCGAGTTAGACATTAACACCGAAGTGCAGAAACGTGGACGTATTAATCGCACAGGTCAAATCTTAAAACCACTTTACGATTATGTAAACTCTGCCATCCCTGCTGAAAAAAGACTGATGATGATGCTTCAAAAGAAACTAAAGTCATTAGATGCAAACACAACCTCCAATCAAAAATCCAGCACCAAGATTCTTGACGTGCCTGATTTCCTAAATAAATATGGCGACCGAATGGTAGCGGAATACCTGAAAGAGAACTTAGAAGTCAATAAATTATTAGATGATCCGCTTGGTCTTGAAAAGCGTGAAGTAGAGGCAGCCGAATTGGAAGATGCCGCGCACAAAGTATCTGGTCGTGTAGCGGTGCTCTCTACAAAAATGCAACAGGATTTTTACAATGACATTGCCGCGCGGTACATTGACTTTGTTGATTATCTCAAACAGGTAGGTGACTATGATCTTGAAGTAGAGGCGATGGATCTTCAGGCAGAAACCATTTCATCGAGGGTTGTAAAAGTTGGTAAGGGTGGCGAAAGTGAATTTGGTGATGATAGTATTCTGGAGACAATAATGGCTAACGTTTTAAAAAAGCCGTTCTCCAGAAATGAATTGAATAACCTAATCACAGAAGCATTACAGGGTAAAGACCCAATTGACCAACAGCTAGAAATCAGAAAAGAATATGACGAATATATAGCAGGTAAAATTGAAGAAGAACTTTTAGAGAACACTACCCATTACGAAGGGCTCATTCGAGAAGTACCAAATGAGAAGAAGGTAAAGAAGTTATTGGAAAAGGAAGGACAAGCTGTATTTCATGAATTCGTTTCAACTAGAACAAAGGAACTTGAAACGGCCATGCAAGTTTCTATTGAAAAAATCAATAAGACTTATACTGCCCGTCAGCAATATCTGGAAGGGTTACTTTATTTCTTCTATGTAAGCCGAAATCTAAATTATCCAATTGAAAGTTATGACAAAGGGCAGGAACTTGTACCTGCTGTATTCCTCGGTTTTATCATTGACAAAAAGAAAACGAATCCATATACTCCTAGCGCCATACGTCTCCGTTTTGCAATTGCCAGTAGTAACAAATACATCGCCATCCCTGCAAGCTATTCAAAAGACATTACAGCCATAAAAGGAGCAAGTGTCGGGATGAACGATGACGGTCTGAACAAAACCTTATCCATTTGGGAGGCTGCTATAAAAGAAAGTAACGTTGACCGAAAGATCAGGCATGTAATCACTGGTAATTTGTTACAGGCTTTCAGTTCCTACAAAGGAAAGCTCGTAAGTTATACTACTATAACAGGCGAAGGGAAGAAAGGCATCCTTATGCCTGAACATTGGAATCCAGGAAACGAGGTACAACAAAAAGTAGAAGTACCTGTTGGAAAAGCCTTAAAGATTATTCGTTCATTACAGCCAGGTGGTCAGATCACAACCAGTAATAACATCTCCATATTCCGGCAGCCAGGTAAATTCAAACTGATCGTGTCCTCATCAAAGCAGAAAGCTGGTGATGTTTACCTTGATCAAGATATTCTTCAATTGGTGGACAATAAAAAATTCGAGAAGGTGTCCGATAGGATGGCTGCTACTTTAAATGAGGATAAGATTGACAAACTGGTGGAGATTCTTCAAGAGAAATTTAGTGCAAGCGTTTCTCTTAATCCTGTTCAATATAAATTGATAGAGAAGGATATTCCTAAACGATTACCACGTGTAAAACCTGTTATGATAATTCGGCCTAAGCAAGCTATACCTGATGACCTGGAACTGGAGGCTATGGCGTTGGAGATAGAGTTGGAACTGTTAGAGTTTGCGGCTTAACAAGCACTAACAGGTCTTTAAAACAACAAATAATAAATCTATATTGTACTTGTAATCACTGAAATATGGTGACATTGTCAAAATCTTAAAACCAACACAAAATGATAAAAACCCACAAATGAATATTTGTTTTGCCACCACTTAAAACACTTTGATAATTTTAAGAAAAACCTAGAAGCGAAAAAATCGCTGTAGAAAATGACCTGCCGTCATTTTTTTAGAGAAATACTTCAAAATAATTGATTGGATAGCTTACATTAATAAATAAATTAAATGGAATTCATCACTTATCAAGAGAAAGCAAAAAAAACTATTCAAAAAAATGCGTCTGAAGACCAACTTTCTGAAATTGTACCATTTCTTGGGATTATTGGGGAAATCGGATCGGTTGTTACTCAACTCAAAATAAAATTCCGGGATGGCAATTCCTACGTAGCATTTAAGAATAAACTTAGTGAAGAACTAGGAGATGTGTTATGGTATCTTTCAACGATCGCTACTCAAAATGATTTAAGTTTGGAAGAGATTGCAAATCAAAATCTCGCTAAAATTCATGACCGTTTTTTAGTTGACGATCATTCAATGTACAAGGATTTTGATATTAATTATCCCGAAAACGAAAGGTTTCCAGATGAATTCGAAATTGAGTTTGTTACCTATGAAGAAGATGGAAAGAAAAAATTGAAAATCATTGACAAGAGAGATGGGCTTTTGATTGGAGATCCTCTAACCGATAATACATATGAAGATGATGGATATAGATTCCATGATATTTTCCACTATGGTTACTTAGCTGTGTTAGGGTGGTCACCTGTTTTAAGGAAATTACTAAAAGCGAAAAGAAAAAGCAACCCCACGATAGATGAGAATGAAGATGGTGCTAGGTCGCAAATAACTGAAGAACTAGTTTCGCTTTTTACGTATCACCATGCTTTGGATCACGATCTACTTAAGTATAGTAAAAGTGTAGACTCAGGAATAATCAAAAAAGTACAAAATCTAGTACAAAAAACAGAAGTAAAGGAGTGTAGTGGTAAGCAATGGGAAAAAGCCATCTTGAATTCGTATGATATGTTCAACCAACTTCGCACCAATAATGGAGGTCGTGTTATGGTCAGCAGAAAAAACAGATCCTTAATATATCTTGGTAAGAATTAATTGAATGTTAAATGAGTTTCAAAACGCCACTTTCTGTATATGTAATATGGCATCCAGATTGTATAGAAGGTCAACAAATTGCTGATTTCCTTTATTCCGTTTTATGTAGAGATACAACCAAACCATTGATTCGATCAATGGGTATTCCTGTTTATTTTAGAAACACGAGTACGCTTGACACAAAGCAACCAATAGAAATTGATTTTAATGAATCCGAATATACAGCCGTAATAGCTTTGGTGTCGGATGAATTTGTCATTGACAAGAACTACGGAGACTACCTTGATAGGATTTTTGATAAATGTGAAGTCAGCAAAGATAAGAGAAGGGTCTACCCTGTAGCACTGTCGAGAAGTGCTTACAATGTATCTGTAAAATTTTCGGCCATCAATTGTATCCGAATTGATAAAAGTAAACAGGGTTGTGATCGGGATGAAAGAGTCTTCGTCAATACGCAAATCAAAACTCCAATCTTACACGAACTATGTAGATTGTTAATGAATATGAAAAGAGCTACTGATGAAATTGAGTCGTTAGCAACTGCACCACCTGTAAAATTATTCATTAGTCATTCTAAACATGATGAATCAAAACTTGATGCTTTAAGATTTAGAGATTACATAAATTCCCAAACGCAACTGAAAACATTTTTTGATGCTAACGATATTTCATTCGGCTCAAACTTTGGAGAAGAAATTAAAAAAGCAGCGCAAGAATCAGCATTGGTTGTTTTTCAATCTGACAGTTATTCTGATAGAGAGTGGTGTAGAATTGAAGTGTTGGAAGCAAAAACGGCAGGTTGTCCTATTGTAATTGTGAATGCGGTTCAGAACGGAGAAAAAAGAGCGTTTCCATATTTAGGCAATCACCCGTCAATTAGATTCAAAAATAATTTTATTGAGATAATAGATTTGACCCTTGAACAGGTTCTCTTTAATCTCTACACAAGAATATTTCTTGATTCACTCACTGACCTTTATGGAATCAAGACTGATAAAATATTAAGCAATTCTCCTGAACTCTTCAATTTTATTCAACTTAAAAAGGGAGGTTTGAAAACTGGTGAACAATATTCCTTAGTTATTTATCCAGACCCTCCATTGGGGTCAGAGGAAATGGGAATCCTCAATCAGCTAGACGATAATTTTGTTTTTATTACCCCACTAATGTTACCATCAATATTAAAGGCAAATGGCAAATGAGCGGAGAAAGTAAAATATCAAATATTGGTGATGATACTGGAAATGATGAATTCGTCCTTCCGGAAAAGGAGGATGTTCTGTCTCGAAAGTTTTTACTAAAAGGAAAAACAATCGGAGTATCCATTTCAGAAAGCGATAACCTGAATGAATTAGGATATGGAGTTGCCCATCTAAAAGATGCAATGATTGAAATGGCGAGATACATTTTAGCATTAGGCGGTAAACTGGCTTATGGTGGAGATATGAGGCAAGGCGGGTTTACTGAACTGATGTTTGATTTACTTGCTTACTATAAAGCTGACAAAGAATTAGCCCCCTATGAAAGATTCTACAGTTACTTAGCGTGGCCATTATCTCTAAACTTAACACCTGAAAAAGAAGCCGAGCTGAGATTAAATGTGTCATTCAAAAAAACCGCGCCACCAACTGATCTTTCGATTGCAAACACAGGCGAATTCCTAAAGCCGGATTCATCTGAAAATTTATATGTATGGTCAAGATGCTTAACAAAGATGAGGGAGGAAATGGAATTAGCGTGTAATGCCAGAGTCTTTATCGGTGGGCGAACTAAAGGGTTCAAGGGGAAGTGTCCAGGTATTTTAGAGGAACTTTTAATTGCAATTCAAAATAAACATCCAGTCTATTTAATAGGTGCATTTGGCGGAATAACAAGGGACATCATTGATGCCTTGAACGATGCTAAATCAGATAGCTTTTCTGATGAATTCTATTTTGATAATGCTGAGTACAAAGAGATGTTTACTTTTTATAACTCGAAACATTTAAGTAACAAGATTGATTATAATGAATATTTTTTAATTCTAAAAAAAATGAACTTCAAAGGTATATCAGAAACAAATGGGTTAACTGAATTAGAAAACAAAAGACTTTCTAATACACCTCACATAAGTGAGATGGTGCATTTAATTTTAAAGGGTTTGACAAATCGCTTCTCATCGTGACATGCAGCTAGATAAAACACAAACAAAAAATAATATAAATGATGTTTTGGTTTTTAAGAAAAGATCGAAACCAAAGCCGAGTTTGGTTTATAAGACTTATTGGCGTTTTGCTGCTGAAAGACAAAGCATATTCTTTAAAAGACTGAACGGGGAATTGTTCCCTTGGTCAAAGGACTCTATTTTATCCCAATATAAATTCACCAATGTTTACCGAGCAACTGACAGGGTTAGTCAATACTTAATTAAGAATGTTATTTACAAGGGGAGTCAAAGCCCAGATGAATTATTTTTTCGTATACTCCTGTTCAAAATATTCAATCGTATTTCGACTTGGGAGTTTCTGAAAGGAGAGTTTGGCGAGTTGTCTCTCAAGAACTATTCATTCAAAAAATATAATAATCTATTAACAGAGTTACTGGATAATAAAATTCCCATCTACTCTGCGGCTTATATTATGGCGTCAGGCCGTTCAACTTTTGGCTTTCAAAGAAAGCATCAAAATCATCTGAAATTAATTGAAAAGATGATTAAGGAGAAAGCTCCGAACAATCTTCAAAGCTGTGATAGTATGGCGTCCGCATATCAGTTGTTACTTAGCTATCCAACAATTGGAGAATTCTTGGCATACCAGTATGCAACTGATATTAACTACAGTGATTTGACTAATTTTAGTGAAATGGAATTTGTGAAAGCTGGACCAGGAGCAAAGGATGGTATTGCCAAATGCTTTGTCGATTTTGGAGATTATTCCTTTGATGACATTATCAAGATGATGGCAGACAATCAGGAATCTGAATTCAACAGACTAGGTCTTGAATTTAACACTTTATGGGGAAGAAATTTACAATTGATCGATTGTCAGAATATTTTTTGCGAAGTCGATAAATATTCAAGAGTTGCACACCCTGATATTTTAGGGTATTCAAACCGAACAAGAATTAAGCAAAAGTTTTCACTTCAATCAAAAGAACCAATTGAATTTTTCTTTCCTCCAAAATGGGAGATTAATCATCTAATGAAATCAAAATGAGTACATCAAAAAATGTTTTTATCAGCCACCATCATAAAGATGATAAAGCAGTGACCGATTTTACGAATCTTTTAGCAGGTAAAGATTACATTGTCAGAAATAGTTCAATCAGAGATAAACCAAAAAACACAGAAAGATTAAATCAAAAGACAGTTAGCGATGATACAATTAGACGTCTTTTAAAAATGAAAATGTCTTGGGCTGGAACTGTTGTTGTTTTAATTGGTTCGGAAACCCACTCCAGAGATTGGGTGAATTGGGAAATAGACGAAGCTCATAGGCAAGAAAAAAGAATAATTGGAGTTTTTATGCAAGGTGCAAAGGACTCTGATATACCTGAAAGTCTCGAGAAATATGGACATGGATTAGTCGGCTGGAACTCTGAGCGAATCATCGCAGGACTTGAGGGAGAAGATGTTGGTTGGTGTAATTCGAACGGTGAGCCTAAGACACCCACATATAATGTTGCTCGAATTAGTTGCCAATAATGAGTTACTATTCTTACAAATTAACAAGGGACTATGGATTTGCCCCTAATCCATTTTTTGGCTATTGCACTTTAGCCTGCTGCAAACCCCACGTACGAAAGAAAGCCGAAGTTAATGACTGGATCATAGGAACAGGAGCGAAACAGAATAATCTCTTAAATAGATTAATTTTTCTCATGAAGGTTTCGGAGAAAATTAGCTTTGAAGAATATTGGAACGATAAGCGATTTGCAAGGAAGAGGCCAGTTATGAATGGAAGCTTAGTTCAAATTCATGGTGACAATATTTACCATAAAGAAAATAATGAATGGTGTCAGTTGGATTCTCACCACAGCCTCTATGAGGGTAAATTGAATAAAGCTAATCTTAAACAAGACACTCAAGGAAAATATGTATTAATATCAAATCACTTTATTTATTTTGGAGATCATCACATAGAAGTTGCGGACACTTACAAGGCTCTATGTAGTAAGCTGAGAGATTATTATACAATTGATAACGATGCCTTATCCGCAGAATTTATAGAGTCAATAAAAAGCAAATACCCATTGGGTATTCATGGCGACCCGATAAACTGGATGGAATATAATCAACTTAATTTGTTCTGACAGAATCAGCCAAATTATTCCTTCTTCTTCCAAACATATCCATAACCTTCCGAAATCGATACTTGCGGTTTTATCATGCTTTATCTTTCAATCATTAGAAAGATGAGACATGATTACAAAAAATAATTACTTCACTGAAGTTGAACAAATTGGAATAACCAATCTTCCTGAAACGCTTCGAAAGAGCCACGAGTTTGTTATAAAAAGTACTAGTAACGGTGGCAGTTGGGATACATATAAGAGCAATGAAACCATCCGCAAAGTAGTCGATCTCTATCTTACAAAGCTGAATGAATTTGTCTCCTCGCGGATGCAAAAGCAAGTTCAATCTAAACCAGAAAGGAAATCGCCAAAACCTTATCCCCAGGCAAAACCAAAAGTAGAAAGGCCAGAGAAGAAAGCAGTAGGCACGAAGAAGCCGAAAAAGCGTAATAAGGAAAGAAAGCCTGGAAAGCGTGTTGAACATATCCGTGAAGAAATAAAATTTATCAAGCGGTATGTTGGGCTTCATAATAAAGTGAAGTCACCAAATGCTATTCTTTCATTCCTTAAAGCACTTCAACGTTCTGTTGTGCAGAAACTAATCCGTAAAACTTCCCCGCTGGCTAAAGAGATTGAAATGATCCAGGACAAACTGGTAAATGCCTATAATAAAATGAAGGGCGATGAGCGGTTTGAAATCAACGAAAAAGATTTAAGGAAACTTGTTGCTCTTGCCGGAGGCGAAGAAGTATATCCTTCCGTCAAATTCATTAGACGCTTTATTGGAATGCAGGAGAAAGAACTGACAACGAGTCAAGTTGAATCGTTCCTCAAACAGTTGGAAAGTGCCGTGAGTAAAAAGCAGATTATCCGTGATGATCCTTATGCCGATAAACTTAACGCGATCTACAAAAAACTAAAAACAACCTCTGGAAAAATCTCTCTTACTAAGACAGAGCTAAATGGTTTGGAAGGAATTGTTAAAGCCTGTGGCTGTCAAAAAAGTTTAGGTAAAATATACAAGACAAACGGGAAGCAACTTAGACAATGTAAGAAAAGAACATACTCTGATTCGAGGAAAGGAGCTTGTTCGTACAATCACGGATTGAGCGGTGTACTTACAGCAGAAGAAATGGCCAACCGAACTTTTGAAATGCTACACTTTAATTCAAAGTATGCAGCATTGATCGGAAGACCTGCTAAGAATTTCACCATGATGCTTCATGGTGAACCAGGAGCTGGCAAGACTACTTTCCTTTTACAGTTTGCTAACTACCTGGCTGAGAATTTCGGGAAGGTGCTGTATGTGTCTTCCGAAGAATTCGCAGCTTCTACAATGACCGAAAAAGTTAATGAGCTACTAAATCCTTTTCCACCCAATCTTTTCTTCGTAGAGAACTTTAAAGGAGTTGATCTTTCAGATTATGAGTTTGTCATTCTGGACTCTGTAAATGATCTGGGTTTAAAGCTTCAAGACTATAAGGATTTACGAAAGGCTCATCCTGAAACTGCCTTCATCCTTATTCTACAACATACAAAAGATGGGAATTACAGGGGAGGCAAAGATTGGGAGCATGAAATAGAAATTGCGGGTGAAGTGCAAAGTGGTTCAATTACCATTTATAGAAACCGTTACGGGGTAAAAGGGACTATGAATTTTTTCAATCAACTACCCCATGCATCACCAGCATTGAAATCCTATTCAATAAATAATTAAATAATTTAAACAACACAATTATGGAAGCAGAAGGAAAAGGCGTTGGCCTGTGGGGAGGCTTTTTGTCAAAAATTCTAGGCACAGGTGCAAAAGAAACAGTGGATGCCATTGGTAATGCCATCGACAAGATTGACAAGTCGGATGAGAAACTTGAAATGCAGTTAAAGTATAAACAGCTTCTTATGGAAATCGAAGGCTCATACCTCAACTATGAGAACAAGCTCTTGGAAAGCCAATCGAAAATTGTTGAATCAGAAACAAAAGGCGAGAGTTGGCTACAACGAAACTGGCGGCCAATGTTGATGGTCATTTGCATGTTCATTATGCTGAACAATTATGTGCTTGTGCCATATTTCAATATCCCGGTGGCTACACTGGATGATCATATCTGGCGATTAATGGAAATGGGTGTAACGGGCTATGTTGCTGGACGGTCATTGGAAAAAATCAGTGAAAATCTTGGGCCAGTTCTGCAAAATACAAGGAAGAAAAGGTCATAATATTTGTAAATTACGGGAATCTGCAATTCAGCGTCCTGTAAAGTCATACTAGACAAAATTGGGCGCAAAATTGGTGCAGATGGAGGGGAAGGAATTCAAACGGCTAACCGTTCAGGACGTCAGAAGATTTAACGGCTTTGAACACCGCACTGATGGTGAGATCAAACAAATAATTTTAGCCGTTGAAAGGTTAGCATTATTAATAATCAGGAAATTCAACAAACGAAAACCACCATGAGTAAATATCATGAGCTTATTAAACCATTCGCGAAAGGTGATAGCGAGCTTACCGAAAGAAAGACCAAAGGCCGTAATGCGGTAATCTACACTCGCGTCTCTTCTAAAGAGCAAATGGATAACATGAGTCTTACAACTCAACTGAAAGGATGTAATGTATTTGCTCAAAAATTAAACTATCAAATCAGCGGCCACTTCGGAGGAACTTATGAAAGCGCACAAAGTGATGAACGCAAGGAGTTCGTGCGCATGATAAGTTTTGTAAAAAAGGCAAAAGAAAAAATATCATATATCATCGTGTATAGCCTTGAGCGATTCAGTCGCACAGGCGATAATGCTATTTGGCTATCCAGGCAATTAAGGGAACTCGGAATTACAATTGCTTCTGTTACTCAGCCCATTGACACGAGCAACCCTTCAGGAGTTTTACAACAAAACATCTTGTTTCTTTTCAGTCAATACGATAATGACTTGAGAAGACAGAAGTGTGTGGCCGGCATGCGAGAAAAACTTTTAGGAGGGGAATGGATGGGCGTTGTACCAATTGGGTACAAGTTCGACCGTAGTAAGGGCAACAAGGAACAAAAGATCATCTTCAATGATGATGCGAAGTTAATGAAGAAGGCTTTCTTAATGAAGCTTCATGAGGGGAAGACTAATATTGAGATTGCCGATGCCATTACAAAAATGGGTTTAAGGCTTACTTATAAAAGATTGACTGAATCATTTAGAAACCCATTCTATTGTGGCTATGTATCGCATAACTTGCTTGAGGGTGAACTAGTCAAAGGAAAACATCCTGCCTTAATACCAGAAGATATTTTTCTCCAAGTCAATGAAATTACAAAGAAGATACCGCATGGGTTCAAGCAAAATACTCAGAATGAAAATCTTCCGCTAAGACAATTTGTAAACTGTGCCGATTGCAGTACACCCCTTACCGGTTATCAAAGGCGTAAGTTACTTAAGAATGGTAACACGTTATATTTTCATTATTACAAATGTTATACAACGGGGTGTAAGTGTAACAGGGGTGTAAAGCTTATGCATGGTAAGTTCACTGAATTTCTAAAAGGGTATCAGCTTGATAAGAACCTTATACCCCTGGTCAAGAAACAACTTGAGCTAACATGGTATAATGTTATGGAATCGAATGCAGGTGAACAGAAGTCTATGCTGGCAAAACTGAGTGAGCTTAAAGGCACACTTGACCAAGTTGAAGACCGCTGGGCAGATGGTAAAATTGATGAGGTCATTTACACCAAAAGAAGCACTCAGTTGAAAAAAGAAATTGCTGAAATTTCCAAAGAATTAGAAAGTAAGGCAATATCCATTTCGAACCCGGAGGAACTTATTGATAAAGCTATTGCATTCTCCTCAGAATTAGCGAGTTGCTGGCAAGAGGGTGATTATGAGGAAAGAAAAATGGTGCAGAATATCCTGTTCCCTGAAGGAATTATCTTTGATAAAAAAAGTGATGCATTTCGAACCTCACAAGTCAATGTTGTAATCGGCCTAATTGCAGAAATATCCGCGAATTATAATCAAAAAAATAGGCGACAAGTCAATCACAATTTTGACTTATCGCCTTCAGTAGTCCGTACGGGAATCGAACCCGTGTTACCAGAATGAAAATCTGGTGTCCTAACCCCTAGACGAACGGACCGTCTTTTTTAAAGAGCCGCAAAGATATAATCCTCCCGCTATTTGACAAAAATGGTTTGTTCTTTTTTCGGGCCTAGGGAACATTATCGGTTGGTTTTACCTTAATACTGATATATTTTTACGCCTCTGAAAATTTTAACCCGATAAAACACATGACAAAGATTGGTATCAACGGATTTGGTCGTATCGGCCGCCTGGCATTCAGGGCTGCAGTAGGTCGCAAAGACATCGAAATAGTGGGAATCAATGATATCGTTGATCCTGAATACATGGCCTACATGCTTAAATATGACTCTACTCACGGCAGGTTTGATGGCACAGTTGAAGCTAAAGACGGTCATCTGATAGTTAATGGGAAGAAAATCCGTGTTACAGCGGAAAAAGATCCTGCCAATCTGAAATGGAATGAAGTCGGAGCAGAAATAATTGTCGAATCAACCGGGCTGTTTTTGACTAAAATCGATGGTCAAAAGCACATCACCGCTGGAGCAAAAAAAGTAGTAATGTCGGCGCCTGCCAAAGATGATACACCAACTTTTGTGATGGGTGTGAACCATAAAAAACTCACTGCTGAGCATACCATTGTTTCAAATGCCTCATGCACAACCAACTGCCTCGCGCCACTTGCAAAAGTGCTTAATGACAAATTTGGAATATTAGAAGGTTTGATGAGCACTGTTCATGCAGTAACAGCAACTCAAAAAACTGTCGACGGTCCGTCAGCAAAAGATTGGCGCGGAGGTCGTGGAGCCTATCAGAATATCATTCCTTCCTCGACGGGAGCTGCCAAGGCTGTGGCACTGGTTATCCCTGAGTTAAAAGGAAAGCTCACGGGTATGTCGTTCCGGGTACCGGTTGCCGACGTCTCAGTTGTTGATTTAACAGCGCGCCTGGCAAAACCAGCTTCGTATGACGCTATTAAGGCGGCCATGAAAGAAGCTGCTGACGGCGAATTGAAAGGTATTCTTGGCTATACGGAAGACGACGTAGTGTCGTCCGACTTTATTGGCGACGCACGTACCTGTATTTTTGACGCCAAAGCCGGTATCGCTCTCAATGACAGTTTCGTAAAGGTGGTAGCCTGGTACGACAACGAGTGGGGATACTCTAACAAGATCATTGATCTCGTTCAGGAGCTGGCTAAGTTCTAATGCGACAATAAATATCAAATCTGTAAAAAGGTGTCTCGAAAGGACACCTTTTTTCTTATGCCATTACCAGTACGTGTAAGTTTTACACCCATTGATGTACTGATTGGGCCGATGGTTGGGAGTATTCTACCCACTTCGGGTGAGATCTATTGAAGGCACTCACACGGCATATTAATTTGAATATCAATTAGTTATCACGAAATCAGAAGGATTCATACTGCCCGCCATTTCACTTTCACGGTTAGTTTACAAATGTAGGGTTTGGGCCATTTTTGGTGAATTTCTTCTCTGCCACTGGTGCACCTTTGATCCAACAAAAAAGATAAGGAGGGGATTATGGGATATGTATCAAACATCAATGTACGCCACAGACTTACGCAAATTGTCGTGTTTATTGTACTGGTCCTGGCATCAATGCTGTACGCGGAAGTAACAAATGCGCAGGGGGCGTCGACAATCGATAAGCCAAAATACCGGATCCAAGTCCATAAGGACTCGAACAGAACTTGTTATATCCTTCACAAGAAAAGAACGGCGAGGCCAAAGCAACCTTTATTTGCTTCATCAAGACGTTCTTCAAAGAGCAAAGCCATGGCAGAGACGGACGATACCAGGGCTACCGCATCAAATTGATCACAAATAGGGGTGTTTAGTGATAGCCTCCGCAGATTCTGCGGGGGCATTTTTTTGCGGTACATCTACAATGCAATCGAATGTACTGATGTAGGGTTTGGGGCGTTTTTGGTGGATTTATTTTATCACACAAGTGCACCTTTGATCAGTTGTTGAAAACAATAGCAAACAAGAACATGGCACAACCACTGGCAAACATCGGCATGCGTCAACGAATGACACAACTTCTTATCCTTATTATATTGATTATCGCAGGCATTTTATTCTTTCAACCCACTGATGCTCAGCCCTCCAATCCTAAAATAAGAAGTAACAACACAATTCAAATAACCTCACCAATAGGTGAAACTTGTCAGCAATAAACAACGACCCAATCGAACTAACCCTAACCCAAAATAGTGTTTGTTGAAAGGCCTTCGCGGGAAACTGCGAGGGTCTTTTTTTTTGACAGGCAAATTCTGCGAATCTTTGCAGCATGAATTTCGATCCTGATATCTTTCATAATCGCATTGCTCAAACCTCCCCCTTCCCTTTTGACATTACCATCGAAAGAGCGGAAGGAAGCCATCTCTTTTCTCCCGACGGGAAGCGTTACCTGGATATGATTTCAGGGATCTCGGTCAGCAACATCGGCCATCGGCATCCTCGGGTTGTAAAGGCAATCAAAGATCAGGTGGACAAGCATCTCCACGTGATGGTTTATGGTGAGTATATTCAGTCCACACCCAATCAGCTGGCATTGACCTTAATAAGCCTGCTCCCCCCAAGTCTAAACTGCTGTTATTTTGTAA
The DNA here is from genome assembly GCA_038229375.1 of Cytophagales bacterium. GTDB lineage: Bacteria > Bacteroidota > Bacteroidia > Cytophagales > Cyclobacteriaceae > ELB16-189. The sequence continues at coordinate 28,936 of JBBRON010000042.1, forward strand.
ACTCCGGGACAGAGGCAAATGAAGGGGCGTTGAAGCTTGCCAAACGATACACAGGACGAAGGGAGATCATCTCCTTTAACAAGTCCTATCACGGCAGCACCCACGGTTCGCTGAGCGTGTCAGGCAACGAAAAGAAAAAGAATGCATTTCGGCCTCTATTGCCAGACGTGACGTTCATCGACTTCAACAGCCCCACACAGCTTAACCAAATCACTGAAAAGACTGCCTGTGTAATCATGGAGACCATCCAGGGAGATGCTGGCGTAAGAATTCCCGCAAAGGAATACATGAAAGCGTTGCGGATACGTTGCGACGAAACGGGCGCCTTACTAATCCTGGACGAGATCCAATGCGGCATGGGGCGCACAGGAAAATTGTTTGCCTTTGAGCACTTCAACATCGCTCCTGATATCCTCACTATAGCGAAAGCCTTCGGCGGCGGACTGCCGATCGGCGCATTTATTTCGTCGAAGGAGATCATGAATACGTTAACTTTTGATCCAATGCTAGGTCACATTACCACGTTTGGTGGCAACCCAGTATGTTGCGCCTCTGCCCTCGCCACCCTAAAAGTGATTCAGGAAGAAAACCTTTTAATGCATGTGGAGGAGAAAGGCAAAAAGATCGAGGCTTTACTCAGTCATCCAAAAGTAAAAGAGATCAGGCGCATCGGATTGATGTTTGCGGTCGATTTTGATTCCGAAGAAAGAGTAAACAGAATCGTCGAATATGCTAAAAAGCATGGTGTGATCTGCTACTGGTTTCTGTCACATCCCAATAGCTTTCGGATTGCTCCGCCCCTTACGATCTCAAATGAGGAAATTGACGACGGATGTCGGGTAATTCTGGAGGCGATTGAGGCCAGTTAGGGCACGGATTCCTAAAAAAGACGTAACTCCTCAATGATTAAATTTTCTCAATAACGAGATTATGATTGGTATAGATGCAGATATATGCTGCGATGTGAAGACTTTCCCGCACCATTTCTTCCGCCGTTAGATGTGGAGCAAATTTTTTCAACGCAAGCGCGGCCGACTGTGCGTACATCGATCCCGATCCAATCGCGGCAACCTGATGGTCTGGTTCGATGACGTCGCCGGTACCCGACAACATTAATATCTCATCTTTATTCACGACGATCAGCATGGCTTCCAACCGCCGAAGGAAGCGATCCATTCTCCAATCCTTAGCCAGTTCAATCGCCGCACGTTTCATATTACCACTGTAGGCGTTGAGCTTCTCATCAAAACGATCCAGAAGGGTAAAGGCATCGGCCGTAGACCCGGCAAATCCTACCAGGATCTTGCCATCCTGGAGCTTCCTGATCTTTTTGACATTGCTCTTGGCAACGGTATTACCTAACGTGGCCTGACCATCACCTCCTATTGCTACCTGTCCATTGTGTTGAACAGCCAGAATAGTGGTAGCGTGAATAGTATTGGATTGCTGATTCAAGATAATGTGAGGATAAACTAAATGTTTAGATAAGAATTCTTACCGGGTCTTCCAGCAGACCTTTCAGAGTTTTGAGGAAAGCGGATCCCACTGCCCCATCAACAGCACGGTGGTCACATGACATCGTCACTTTCATAACGTTCCCCGGAACCAGTTGGCCATTTCTAACAATTGCCGTTTCCTTGATTCCACCGACAGCCAGAATACAGGCGTCCGATGGATTGATGATGGCAGTAAATTCTTCAATGCCGAACATTCCAAGATTGGAAATAGTGAATGTGCTTCCTTCCCAATCGCTGGGCTGAAGTTTCTTATCGTGCGCTTTTTGTGCGAGAGCCTTGACCTCCACCGCGATATGCGATAAAGACTTGTTATCTGCAAAACGAATAACCGGAACAAGTAATCCATCCGGAACTGCTACCGCAACGCCAATGTGAATATGATGATTCTTCCTCATCTTATCTCCAAGCCAGCTAACATTAACGTCGGGATGTTGACGGAGCGCCGCCGCTACTGCTTTGATAACCATGTCATTAAACGAAATCTTCACAGGTGCGATTTCATTCATGCTCTTCCTCGCCTCTATCGCCTTATCCATATTGATCTCCATGGTAAGGTAGAAATGCGGAGCACTGAATTTGCTCTCAGCAAGTCGCCTGGCAATCGTCTTCCGCATCTGTGACACCGGAACCTCCTCAAAGCTCTCCTGTCCTACTACGGATGGCAATACGATCGCAGCCGTTGCCTTCGCACCATCGGCTGAGGCCGGAGTAGCAGAGGGTTTAAAGTTCTCAACATCTTTTTTTGTTACACGTCCTTGTTCACCAGAACCTGCAACCTTTGATATATCATATCCAAGATCCTTTGCCATTTTTTTGGCGAGAGGCGAAGCCTTCACACGACCGTTGCTAGTACCATGGTTGTCCTCTACCGAAGTTGCCGCTGGCAGACCTACCACAGGCGGGGTTGCCGCCGGAACATTCTTGGCGGTCGTTCCTTTTGACTGGTGTGCTTTTAACAATGTCTGCCAGTCAGCGGTCTTTTCCCCAATGATTGCCAGTACGCCATTCACCGCTACCGGTTCTTTTTCTTTGGCACCAATGTAAAGCAGCGTGCCGTTATTATATGATTCGTATTCCATTGTTGCCTTATCTGTCTCAATCTCCGCGAGCAATTCGCCGGACTTTACAGCATCACCAACTTTTTTGTGCCAGGCTGCTATCACACCTTCCGCCATGGTATCGCTCATCTTTGGCATCAATACGATCTCAGCTTTTATTCCTGATGTATCAATGGCCTCCGCTGAAGGAGCCGTTGCAACGGCTACGGCCGGTTCAACTTTCTGTGTTTCAGTTTTACCACCGGCGGCTGCAGAAGTCTGGGCTCCGGCAAGTAACTCTGAATAATCCTCTCCCTGCTTTCCTACAATTGCCAGTACGCCATTGATTTGCACAGGCTGACCCTCTTTCGCGCCCAGGTAAAGAACAACGCCACTGCTAAACGACTCATAGTCCATCGTGGCTTTATCTGTTTCTATTTCCGCCATCAGTTCACCAGACTTCACGGCATCTCCCACCTTTTTATGCCACTTTGCGATTACCCCTTCGGTCATCGTGTCGCTCATCTTCGGCATCTTGATAATCTCAGCCATATTTATAATTAAAAAATTGGATATAAGATCAAAAATAGGCCTATCGAAGCGATTTTCAAGCGCCCTTCATCACTTTAATGAACGCTAAAAATTAATGGAGCCGATCAGGACTTCAAATCTGGTTACAGCGGGTGTAAGGCCGTAGCTATAGCGGAATCCCACATTGAACTGGGGCAAAAAGCGAAGGACGTTAATGTCAAATTTCATCTCGCCGCCTACTGTCGTATAGCTCTGAGTGGCGGTTGTAGTGAAAACATTTTTACCGTATCCGGAGTCGAAAAACAAATTTGCTCGCACCCGTTGCACATTTAACAATGGCCCAATGGAAATATCAGGATACCAGAGTGGAAGTGAATAATTTGCGGACATAATGTAAAAATCCTGAAACCTTCTTACCGACTGACCTCTGGGTAATGGAATTTGATTTCTGAAAAGATAGTCGGAGTTATCGATTACAGAAGTTCCGTCGGCGGCAATAAAGGACCGGTTAATCTGTGTTTTCTGATAGCCCCAGTATCCCCATATTGAATGATGCTTTGCAAATCCAGGGAAATACAACGACGTATAAAATGAAAACTGCGAACCAGAATAATCACCACCATACGGCGTATTGTATGCGTTCAGATAGAATGACTGTCCCCATTTACTGTTGATATCTCTTCTGCTCTGCTTCAGCAAGCGGTATCCAGACATCGAAAAATGATTGTAAAGGAGATTGCCAGGCCCCACATAATTATAAAAAGTGTATGCATTTTTTAGTTTACCGTCCTGAATAAATGAAGGAATGACACGATCGGCATTAATATTATTTCTAAAGCTGGTAACATGAGTAAGTCCTGCTGAATTACCTACTGAAAAATTTCCATAGTATTTGGAGGTGGTGGTAATAAGTGGAATTCGTAATCCAGCTTCAATGTTCTGCTCTTCCCATTTGAAGGTAATATTTCGTGACGTAAGAGTAGAGTCCGTACCGTTTACGACCAGAAATTGATAA
>JBBRON010000043.1:0-30754 GCA_038229375.1 Cytophagales bacterium
AATTGAAAGGCGAATCACTTCGCAAAAAATCAACCGTAAACTCAACCAAAAAATAATAACTTTGAACCATCAAATCTTGATCGCTTAGGGGTGGGTCAAACCATTCCCGGAATTAGTGGGTCACACTTCCCGGAATAATCAACTATCGAAAATTGACAAAACAACAATATATAAAGACCATCCAAGTTGGCTCGTAAAGGATGAGTATGGACAACCAACTGGTTTTTTAAAAGAAGAGGCGAGGAATCTTGTGTTAAGGAATACAAAGTTTTCTGAATATGCGATTGCTGATTTGGATTCGGCATTTCATTCAATGGCGATGCTTTTGGGACAAAATGGAATTGTAAGCATTCAAGACCCATCATCCTTCGATTTAGGCTTGTTAGAACTCTATCACAATGCGGATTCGAAAGGGTTAATACAGACCTTTAATGTTTCTTTTGGATTGCCCTACAAGTCTGGCGCCAAATCGTCCATCAATACTTTACATGAGCTTGATTCAATAAGTAGAAAATTTGCTTCACCCAATGTGACTACTAAGACAGTTAAACTGTTTTTAGATGGCACTTTAGAAGCCGAAACAGCAGCCGTCTTATCTCCCTACTTATCCGGCCAAGTTGGTACATTATTAATTGAGCCTAAAAATCTAAATGCCATTGTTCAAAAACTTGATTCAAGTGGTTATCAGCTGCATATTCATGCAACTGGCGACAGCGCAATTAGGGTTGCACTGGATGCATTTGAGTTTGCTATTAAAGTGAATGGTAAAAATGATAATCGCCATCAAATAGCACACGTTAATTTACCTCACATGGATGATATCAAACGATTTGGACAGCTTAATGTTATTTCCAATATGCAACTGTGGTGGATGGATAACTCTGAGTATTATACTAAATTATTGCCTTCCATTATTGGTAATGAAAATGTTAAAAAGCTACATCCATTTAAATCCTTTGTAGAAAACGGGCCAGTTTGTGTAGGGAGCGATTACCCTGTGACTTCAATGAATCCCCTCGAAGCAATACAAAAGTCATTGACAAGAAAGGAGATAAATTCTAAAAAAGCTCCACTTTCCCCCGAGCAAAATCTTAACCTCTCAGAAGCGATTTATGCTTATACATTAGGAGGTGCTTATGCACAGCATGTTAATAAAGTTGCTGGTTCACTTGAAGCAGGTAAATCGGCAGACTTTATTGTATTGGACAAGAACCTGTTCAAATTACCTCCTGAAGAAATTTATAAAACAAAAATAATTTACACCTATTATAAAGGAGACAAGGTCTATTAAATGAATATGGGTCGATTGACAAGACTTCAAAAAAAGTTTGGTGAAGCGCACACAGCCACCATCAATGTGCATGTGCCATAATTCGAGTAAAACAGTAAGACAACGAAAATTTATACTCATGTTACGAAAAAGGGATTTGACCAGATCAGGAGTCCGCTCAACAATCTCGCTTTGTGAAGGTGCACAAAGAGTACCGGATTAGCGATGTATGTGCATCGCCATATTGAATGTATAGGTAATATTGAACATAGCCACCAGTTATGCACAATGCCGCGGGACAGAGTAGTGGCTACCCGCATTGGCACATTTTCTTGCCACACATTCCACCGCGACACCAAAGCAAGAAAAAGAGCCAACCTTCCATCACACGGATAAAAGCTGACATAAATCACAACTAATGATGTGCAGCATCATTAATTTAAACTCTCTATGGAATTAACTTTGTTTGTTCGAGTTCCTATTTGGTCTTGGGTATATGTAAGCTGTTTGTATGAAAAGACAACTAATCTTCTTGGTCATGACGCTAGCTATAAGCACAATGGCGTTAGCACAATCGAATGAAGGTGGTGCAACCCCAAGAAATCCGATTCACAAATGGAAAACTGACACTATGAAGATTAAACAGACTGTTGGTTTTGCAATTGACTTGTTACCTCCAATATTGAGTGCCGCAACAGGTAATTTTGGCTACTCAGGACAAGTATGGTATGGTTACAGAAAAATTAGAGTGCGCGCTGTTATCGCGGACTTTTATATGCCTGATAAACTAATGGGGAATAGCGATTTTCAAGATTTACATACCACAGCTACTGCTTTGATTTTTGATTACTTCAAGAATTACAACTTCAAGGGCTGGTGGGTTGGAGCCGGGGTTGAACTGTGGAATAACAAGATTACTTCAAAAAGTGATTATAATACTTACAACTACAAAGATTATGTGGCCACCGCGGGGCTAGGTTATATTATTAAGGTGTACAAAAATTTCTACGTTGAACCCTGGGGAGCTGTGCACTATGTGTTAAGCAATCAATCCGTGTCAGTTAGTACGACTGAGTATAAAACCAAAATGTTTCAAGGCGAGGTTTCGGTTAAAATCGGATGGCATTTTTAGGTAGCCCTTGCTTGGGCATCCAAGGCTGTAGTGGATTCAGAAAATTTTTAATTGATTCCGTTTAATTTTTATAAACAAAAGATAATTATGGAAAATAAGTTAGCACAATCAGTCAATAAACTCGGCTGTTGGTCAGGTTTACTTGCATCAATTTTTAGCATTACCTACATTGTTGGACAACTTGCAGAATGGATGGATCTAATGGGTTCAGGTGGAGGTCCTGAAAATGCTAGCACTGGGCTTGGCCTTATCGTCCTTCTAGTTCCTTCTTTATTTCTAGGGTCATCATTTTTACTCCTCATGCTTTGTGTTCATTATTATGCCCCTGAAGACAAAAAAATTTGGAGTCATGCGGGCCTTGTTTTTGCCACGATATATTGTGTATTGGTAAGCATTAACTACTACGTTCAACTAACTTTAATTCTACCTCACATGACAAAGGGAGAAATTGAGAGCGTTCGTCCCTTTCTTTTTACGCCTTTTGATTCGTTTACATATTCTGTAGACATTCTTGGATACAGCTTTATCAGCTTGTCCACGCTATTTGCAGCCTTTGTATTTGTAGGTAATAAGGGGCTTGAGCGAACAGCTCGCTTCTTTTTGATCGCAAACGGTCTTTTAATACCCTTTCTCGTCTTCCAAATCTATTATCATTCATTAATTTGGCCTGCTTCGCTTTGGGCAATTACTTTTCCGGGTGCAACAATTTCACTGACAATGATATTTAAGAGAAGATTGTGATTCGGGGAAAGTCAAGTTTACTACAGCATATAGCAAGCAGCTAGGCACAAATAAATTTTTCTTTACTTATTTGTTTAATTAGTAAAATATAATTCACCAAGCTGCGAAATGATGGCGGCAAGCTTTTATGACTACACTACTAATTATAACATTAATTATTTTAGGGCTGACAGCACTTTATCTTTTAGTTTTAAGACCTTGGCAGTTAAAATGGGGAGCCACAGCTATTGAAATTAAACGGTTAATGCCAGGGGATGAAATTGTGGCGAAACCTACCTTCGATGCTACCAGAGGATTGACAATCAATGCGATTGCTGAAAATATTTATCCGTGGATAATTCAAATGGGTGTGACACGAGCTGGATGGTACAGCTATGACTTTTTGGATAATTTAGCCAAGAGAAGTGCAGAAGTTATACTTCCCGAACATCAAAATATACAGATTGGTGATGTTATTCCCCTGAGCCCAGATGGAAAGCAAGGAATGTTAGTTAAGGACTTTAAAAAAAACGAATGGATGTTGTGGTGGGATAAAAAAGGTGATACTACTTGGGTATGTTCGAGTAAATACAGATTCTTTTCGGCAGCAATCCTCTTCAACCTACTCATTGAATTCTTCGATATTTGGATGATGAGAAAATGTATGCTTGGAATTAAGAAAAGAGCAGAGAAATTACACTTATGACTACACTGTTAATCATCGCAGTAATTCTTCTAGGGCTGACAGCACTCTATCTATTAGTTTTAAGACCTTGGCATTTAAGGTGGGGGGCCACTGACGATGATTTAAAACTTAGTTTGATAGGCGACAACTTAGTTACCAATCCTGACTTTAATGCAACAAGAGGAATAACCATAAACTCAACACCTGATAATATATGGAAATGGATTATTCAAATAGGCAGCAGACGAGCTGGATGGTATAGTATAGACTGGATAGATAAAGGTTCTATTTCAAGTTCGCAAGAGCTTTTACCAGAGTTTCAGAAAATTGAAATTGGACAATTTATACCATTTACCCCTGACCAAAAAAAGGGAATGTGGGTTAAGGAATTTAAGGAAGATGAATATATTTTATGGGTAGATAAAGAAGAAAAGGCAACTTGGCTTTGGTATTTATATTCAACTGAAAAAGGAAGTTCAAGACTAATAACAAGGCTTAGGACAAAATATGTTTGGAAAGGATTTTGGATAATCTATTATCTGGTTTACGATTTCGGTGATATTGTAATGATGATTAAATGCTTGAAAGGAATAAAAATTAGAGCAGAGCAGACGGGGGTTCCAATAGACATTAATTTTGATTAAATTGGAGTTAAAATTTTGACCATATGAGAAAATCGACAGTTATGGAATCAATAAGTAAACTCCCTGACGAATTTTCAATAGACGAGATTATCGAGAGACTGATAATTATTGAAAAAATTGAAAAAGGACGTCAAGAAGTAAAGGACGGGAAAGTGAATACAGAGGAACAAGCCAAAGCAAAGTTGACCAAATGGTTAAATTGATTTGGACTGACCAAGCAATAAATGACCTTGGTGACATTGGCGACTATATTGCCGAGAATTCAGAAAAATACGCTAAGCTGACTGTTAAAAAATTATTTGAGAGGCCCGACATATTAAAGACTTTTCCACAAGCAGGACGAATTGTTCCTGAAAAGAATGACGAGAACGTAAGAGAACTTATTGAGGGAAATTATCGAATTATTTACGAAATAGTTTCGGCAGACCAAATAAATATTCTGACTGTTTATCATAGCGCAAGAGATTTGACATCATAGGCACTATGATTAATCTGAGACAATGAAGAGCTTATTGAAATACATTTTTATTGACCGACAATTTGAATTTGACGGACAGGCAACAGAGTGCATTGAATCAATAAGAAAAGTAAAGGGTCTGAGTTTTAAAGAACTTAGTGATAAGAAATTGAAGATATATCCATGGATTTCAATTGGGACCCTGGTTCAGAAAGGTGGACAAAGTTGGATTGACGGAATAAATGTAAGAGCTGACCTCGCGGACAATGACTCAGCCCAAACCAAAATCACTTTGCTGACAACAATGAGACCGGAACATTATTTTATTGCAGCGATTTTTATTTTGTTTTTTTTATTCTTGCCGCTGGATAAGGAAACAATTTATAATTTGGCTGCGGACTGGATAATTGGACACATCTGGTTTCAGATGGTTTGCCGACTTCAAGAAGAACTTTTAGTAAGGAAACTAACTAAAAGACTTAGACTCGTTAAGATGTAACTTCCGCCAAAAAAACTTAAAAGGGTGGCTAAAAAAGCGCCAGCGCACAAGATTAACTCACAGCAACTTAATATCCACATTCAGCGGATACCGCATCAGATAATCCAATGCTTCTTGTACCGTCATCCCCTCAAACAGGACTTTGTATAATGTGTCAGTGATTAGAGGGCGAACTTTATAATACTCGCTGCATTTCTTTGCAATACGGATCGTGTTTACACCCTCGGCAACTTCTTCCATATCTTCCAGGATATCTTTCAACTTTTCCCCTTTCGCCAAACGGTACCCCACGGTATAGTTTCTGCTCATGGGACTATTGCACGTCGTCACAAGGTCGCCAATACCTGCTACGCCAAGAAATGTTTTGGTGTCACCACCGAGTACTTTCCCCAGGTACACCATCTCTACAGCACCACGACTGATTAAAAGGCCCTTGGCGTTCTCTCCATAGCCAAGACCACTCAGCGCGCCAGAGGCAATGGCAATTATATTTTTTAATACTCCGGCAATTTCAACGCCTACGAGATCATAATTTTCATACACCTGGAACCTGTCATTTCGCAAAAGTTTCTTGCCTGTCTGAATTACCTCCTGAAAGTGACTCGCCACCACGGTAGCCCCTGGCTGCCGTTGCGATAATTCCTTGGCAAGATTAGGTCCCGCAAGGCAACCCACCCGCACCACGACCGTCTCCTCCTGAATAACCTCGCTCATGGTTCTTACCTGATCGCGGTTAAGCGTACTGACCGATTCTATTGTCTGCCCTTTGGGAAGCTTAATATCAAACCCTTTCGTGCCGTGAATAAGAATATGATAGGGGTGGAGGTAAGGAGCGAGTTTTTTCATGACACTCCGGAAGTGGGAAGAAGGCACTATTGGAAATATCACATCGCACTGACTCGCGAGGTATTCCATATCGCTTGTCGGCAACACATTCTTATGCATTTTATGCCCGCGATTCTCATGCTTGTCAATAATTTTCTTTACAACATCTTCATCGCGCGCGTACAGAAGAACCTTCCTGTTTCTTGCAATGATGTTGGCGATGACCGTGCCGAAGTTGCCCGCTCCGATGACTCCAATGGGCTTATCAGATGAGCTTCTCAAGGTCATAGCCCACGAGGCGGTTGTGGTAGTAGTAAAGAACGTTAAGATCCTGAGTGACGATATTTCCTTTTTTGTTTCTCAGCAACGGTCGCTTCAAATGAAAGATTCCAACGTTGTCAAGTCCACGTCGGATAATAATATCTGCCTCGCCCTTCATGTGGGTAGCGTGATATACTTTTCCTTGTTCTTTAAGATTGTAAATTTCTTTTCTGACTTTCTTGAATACTTCTTTGAATTCCTCATAGGGAATTTCAAGGTCTTCCTCAGGTAAACGAAGGAATCCGAAAAGGTCAAGTTTGGGAAATTTTCGCTGCCACATTTCAAATGCAACGAACGCCACCAGGTGACTGGCAAATACTCTGTTGATGCGGTGATATTCCGTTACGATCCGCGAGGACAGCATCCGGGTATACTCGTTCTCCCGTTGCTTGTCAATGGTAACGACGCCTCCCGTCATGAAATATTCCCGTGGGTTTATTATTTGTCCGTTGGCATCAAGGCTGTTGCCATTGTCGTCAACATAATTGCCCATTACGTCGAGACCGCGACCAATGGAAACTGAAATACTGGAGCCTTTCGTGAAGAACTTGAACATGAATTTCAGGAGTTGGAAGCTTCCATAATTATCTTGCTCCGCAAAGTATCGGTCCTGACCTTTCACCTGCAGGTAGTCTTCAATCAGCTCGGGCGCTTCCAATACGAAATGGTAATTCAACGTAACGGGTACGACAAATATCTTTTTTGCTTCTGGATTATTTTCAATATACAGGTTGCGCTGTGCTTCGATGGCAGTGCTGAGCAATCCGAGTTTTAATTGTTTTTCTATCATGCCGGAGCGTGATCTCGTGCCGCCGGGAAAGAAAAGGCTATGAGCTCCTTTCTGAAGGGCCAGGTTGGAATACATCCTTAAGGTTTCCAGATAAGGAAGGTTCTTTTTCCTTCTGTCTACTTTATACGCGCCAAGGCTGTTCATAAAGTAGGCAAAGATCTTAATGTTGAAGAGATTCAATCCTGCGCCATAAAGGAACGCCGGCATTCCGAGTGAATGGATTACCCAACCGATCAGGATGCTATCAAGATTGCTGAAGTGCGTAGGAACCATTACTACCGTTCCCTGCCTCGCGAGCTGTCGCAGCATCTTTACTTTGCCCACGATGTGGATTTTGTCGCGGAGGGTGTATTCACTTCTGAAATACGCTCCGAATTTCTTAACGCGCGCCCCATTGAGCAGTCGTCCAAACCAGAATTTTATAGCTTCTCTTGCAAATTTATAGGAGCTGGCTTTGAACGTGCCCGCGATCTCGTTGGCATAACGCCCTACAATTTCCTGAAGGAGTTCTTCTTCTTTCTTTCCACCTTCTTCCGCTGTTTTGCTGCTGAGTTCAACAAGTTCATTCTTGATCCTGGACCAGAATTTGGGTTCATCCTTTGGATCAACACGCCAGCGGTTGCGCTTTAAGCGGTTCTGCTCACGGAAGACGGTGGCTTCCAGTTCGTCGATAAGCTGTTTACGCGTCGGGCGAAGCAGGTGGATCTGATCGATCGATTTTCGGGTGACTTCCTCCAGGAATTCTTTCCTGTTTTTGCTTAGCTGGTAGACAGGCCATTCCGAAATTCCATCCAGAATAGGCTCGTATCCAACGTTTTTGTTCTTCTTTTCAACTAAAATCTCCGCCATAGCTATCGACTGGGGTTCAAAGTTAGAAACTTTGAGAACATTCAGACTTTGCTGAGGGCATCGTTCAGCGCCTGACTCATAGATTGGAACCGGAGGAGGGCCGCCTGAATGAATTCTTCAGAGACGACCTGCTTGATTTCTTCTTCAGACGTAAGGTCGTATTCAGCAATTTTGAATGTCTGCTCGAAAGGACCCAGCTCCAGTTTTATCAGGTAACGGTTGTTCCAATGGAAGAGGGTGATCTTGCAATCCCTGTGGGGTATTTCTCCGATAACGCGCATGGTGCGAAGGTAGGGAAAAGTGGGGAAGTGTTGAGGTGTTGAAGTGTTGAGGTGTTGAAGTGTTGAAGTGTGGAAGTGCTGAAGTGTTGAAGTGTTGAGGTTCGCTACACCAATGCAAGAGGGGGAAAACTCTGATTAATGATAGAAGCATCATTTGTATTCAGCCAGTTCTTGAGCACCGTTGAATACACTTGCCTGAAATCAATCTCATAAATCAAATCACCCTGATCAAGCTTCTTAAGATCTGGTGTTTGATTATAGAATCCTGGCTTCTTCAATTTTCCCCCCACAAGAAAAAGATTGTTGGCGGTTCCATGATCGGTGCCACCGCTGGCGTTTTCCTCAACACGTCTTCCGAACTCGGAGAATGTCATGATAAGCGACCGGTCGAAATTTCCTGTCGCCTTCAGGTCTTTCACGAAAGTGCTTATCGCTTCCGAATACGTTGTAAGCAGGCGCTCCTGCTGTCCGGCCTGTCGCACATGGGTATCGAATCCAGACAATGAAGCATAATACACTTTTGTCTTTATGCCGGATTGAATCAGTTCGGCAATGGTTTTCAGTCGTTTAGCGAAATCCGTGTTGGGATACTCAAGGGTGCTTTTAACTACCTTCGATTTATCATAAATGTATTGGGCATTGGAAGCCGTCTCCGCCATTGTCTTGTATAAGTATTCTATGGTGGGTTCGTCGGAATGATTTTCTGAAACAGTCTTATAAAAAGATGACTGTGTGGCATGGTAAAGTTTGGCCGGATCTTTAATTGCCATTCCTTTTACACGCTCGCCGCGCAACGCCAGACTCAAAGAGTCATCTATCTCTACCGCAGTATGTGAACCGCAACCTTCGCAATTTGAGTCCAGGTAACGACCGATCCACCCGGTGGAAAGATATTCATTTGATTGACTTCCTGTTTGCCAGATGTCCATCGACCGGAAATGAGAACGATCAGGATTGGGATAGCCGACATTATTAATAACGGTCACAAATCCCTGATCGTAGAGTTCCTTGAATTTTCCAAGCGCTGGATTAAATCCGAGTTCATCGGAAGCGGTGAGGATTTTTTCTTTTGACAGACTCAAACTGGGTCGAAGCTTATAATATAGGTCATTGCGATATGGCACAATTGTATTGAGCCCATCGTTTCCACCGGATAGTTGTAGTACAATGAGGATACGATCACTGTCGTTCTGCCGATTTTGCTGTTCGAATGCTTTCAAAAACTGAGGCACCAGCAGTGTGCCGGAGGTTGCCAACATCGATTTTTTTAAGAATCCTCTTCTCGATAGATTTTCCATAGCTAACACAATTGGTATTCAGGCACTGACATAAAACCTATAAATGCTTTTTTTATAAACTCTGCGCCATCGGAGGTGGCTCCGGCCATTCGGGTAATATATTTTCTATTTGCCAGGGTGGTAGGTCGTGCAAGAAGAAATGATTCGATGTTTGCAATCGTTTCGTCAGAGGAAGTTTTTGTAAACTGGCCGGCCAGCGAAGCCCAGTCGACATTGCAGTGAAGTTTGCGTTTTTGTTTCGGTTCTTTTCCAAGTCCATTGGCATCGCCGTCATCACTTGCCTCAAAATCAGTTTCAGCTCCACCGAAAAGAAGCATCGGCAAGGCAACGCGAAAGGTGAGACTCGTACTGTCTATCCAACCTCTACCGGAAGTCCAGCCACTCACATTTGGCGGATAGAATACTATCTGACCAAGCGCCCGTTCGAGAAATACTATGCTCTGAGGATTTTCGAATTTGCCATTGGTGTGAAGCATCAGGCCTACCAGAAGATCAATGGGAGACTTTATCCGATTGCCAACATTGGCAGGCAGACTGAACTCCTTTGATTCAAAGATCACCTGTAGTAATTTCTTAATATCATATCCGGATGCATAAAATTGATCGCCCCACTCTTCCACCAACGCGGATGGTACCGTCTGGTCTGACACAAAATATCTAAATAGTTTGCCGGTAATAAACCTCGCTGTTTTTTTATCATCGAGAATATTCTCGAGGATCTCTTCTCCCGTAAAGCTTCCGGAATCCCCGCGAAATGATTTGCTGCTAAAGTCATGCTGACGCTGGCGGAACTGATATTCTCCCTGCACATTGAATCCCCAACCTGTAAACGCGCGCGCTGCCTCTTTTACGTCTTGTTCAGAATAATTACCGCGACCCAGGGTGAACAGTTCCATCACCTCCCGTGCAAAGTTTTCATTGGGATGGTCCTTGCGATTTTGCTGATTGTTGAGAAACTGCAGCATCGCCGGATTTTTTGAAATCGCCATCAGCATGTCACGGAAAGAGCCGAGTGCCGATTCTCGGAGAATGTTATTTTGCTGCTGTGCGAAATAGGGGATCAACGTCCTGCACGCAAAGTGACCATGCCAGAAGAATGTCATCTTTTCACGAAGGGTCGGTTCAGAGATCATCTTTTCAACCCAATCGACATTAAGTTTCATCAGATCCTGTTTCGACTTGTTAAGAAGTTCCTTCACCATTTGCTTCCGTGAAGGATCGCTCTTCATTGCTCGGAGATCGGATTGATCTACGTCCGGCTTGGTGACGGATAACAGTGGATTGATTTTCTCCGCCTCTTTATAGATCTGCTTTGCCTCCAGTGACAGCCTTTTAATACCTGACCCAAAGGTGGCCCTGCTCATCAGATGCTTTACCTCAGGCTGGGGGATAGTAATGTTCATGTGTAAGGTTTCGGCTGTTTAGATACCATTTAGACTAAAAAGTTTAAGTTGATATTCCTTTTAATCCAATATTTCAGATGAACTATCGTTTTTTGCTGAGGAAGGGGTAAATTCTTATTTTATTTTGCCCGTTAGAACGGCCGAGTTATTGTAATTTTGGTTCTAGAGGTTTAAAGTACCGGGATGCGCATTCGATTTATTATTCTTTCTGCGATACTGATTTTTTTGAATTGGCATGACGCCAGCGCCACTCACCTAAGGGCAGGAGAAATCACCATCACACGACAGAGCTGTACAAGCCTCACCTTCAACATTACGATTACGGTTTTTACCAATACTGGCTCCGCTATTAAGTTTGGCGATGGCCTGCTTGATTTTGGCGATGGTAGCAAGCCATTACGAACACCTACCATTGACAATATCAACCGCAGCGATCTCGGCCCTAACATTGGAACGGTGACCTACTCAACCACCCACACGTATGGGGGAGCGGGCCGTTATGTTGTCAGCTATGGCGAACCCAACCGAAATGCCGGTATTTTAAACATGTTTAATTCTGTTGATACTCCTTTCTATATGGAATCCAGTGTCAGCATTGACCCATTTGTCGGTTGCGATAATAGTCCGCGCTTACTCGTGCCACCGATCGACAAAGCGTGTACCGGCGCCGCTTTCTATCACAATCCCGGAGCGTATGATCCAGACGGTGACAGTCTGTCCTATGAATTTACAGTTCCGAAGCGTGACAAGGGAATCCCGGTGAACAACTACCGCGATCCTAACGTAAAAGAATTCTATGATCGCGTTGGTCTTAATTATGGCACTGCCAACGAAGGTAAAAATGGCTCCCCAACGTTCACGATAAATCCGATTACCGGAACAATAATCTGGGATGCGCCCGGTGCACCAGGAGAATACAATATTGCTTTCGTCGTTAAGGAGTGGAGGAAAATAGCAGGAACCTGGATCAACCTGGGTTACGTAGTGCGTGACATGCAGATCATCGTCGATGATTGCAATAACAAACGCCCTGAGCTGCAGGTACCAGCGGATCTTTGTGTTGAAGCTGGAACAAAGATCACGGCTGATATTTTTGGAACCGACCCCGAACATGACAACGTAAAAATCGAAGCCTTCTCACAAATTCTAAATGCTAATCTGAATCCGCCGTTTCCAAATCCGGCAACATATACACCTTTCCCCGCGAAATATCAGAAGTCATTTCCCTCGCCTGCAAAGCTTTCATTTGTCTGGCAAACAACGTGTCTTCATGTAAAAGAACAACCCTATCAGGTTGTTTTTAAGATCACCGATACGGTGGCAGTTAATCGCGGGGCAAAGCTTGTGCAATTTAAAACCTGGAACATTCGGGTAGTGGGTCCAGCTCCGAAGTGGAAGCCTGCCGCTGTGGTGCCTTACCGAACTGGAAAGCTTGAATGGGAGCCATACGTCTGCGACAACGCAGTAGTAATGCAGGTCTGGCGCCGTGTGGATAGTTATCCTTTTATACCTCCTGTGTGCGTGACGGGTATGCCGGATTTTCTGGGATTCACCAAGATAGCAGAGTTGCCCATTACTCAGTCCAAGTATTCGGATACCAATGGCGGGAAGGGACTTAACCCCGGTGCGAAGTACTGTTACCGGTTAGTCGCTGTGTTTCCTTCGCCGGGCGGTGGTAGCAGCTATGTCTCTGCAGAGATGTGTCTGGATCCAATACCCGCTACGGCTCCTGTCATTACGCATGTGACGGTAGACAAAACCAGTTCGACGACGAGTCCTACATCTGGAAAGATCACAGTTAAGTGGAGAGCGCCTCTTGATCGAACTGTGTTTCCCGATACAACTATATTAAGATATAGAGTTAAAAGAGCGGAGGGCTTGGCGGGCACCGCATTTGTTACTACCCATGCTGGTGTACTGACGAATACATTCTATCAGGATTCGGATATCAATACAGAGGAAATAGCCTATACCTATAAGGTCGAGGCATTAGTTGGCTCCACTCAACTTAACGACACGACAACCAGTGCTGCGGCTTCATCCGTGCGACTGGAAGTAAAATCACAATTCAAGCAGCTACAACTTAACTGGTCGGCAAACGTTCCCTGGTCGAATCAAAGCCCGAAATTCCCTTACCATATTATTTACAGAGGGCCTGCAGGAGCCACCGAAAGTCAGTTAGTAAAGATTGATAGTATCAAGGCAACAGCCGGCAAATTCACCTACGTCGATACTGGTCTTGACAATACGCAGACCTACTGTTACCGGGTGCTTACAAAAGGTGTCTATGGAAATCCAAAGATCAAGGAGCCTTTCCTGAATTATTCGCAGATAAACTGTGCGCAGCCAAACGATGATACGCCTCCGTGTAAACCGGAGCTTAAGATCACGGCTACCAGCTGCGATCAGTATCCTCAAAATACACCTTGCGCTCCGACGACCTTCAGCAATACGCTTACATGGGCCCGTCCTCTGGATGCTGCATGCCGCCAGGACGTCAAGAGCTATAATATTTATATTGCTGCACAGGTAGGGGATGAGTATTCGTTGCACGCATCAAACGTGGTGGATACTTTTTATGTAGATACACAGTTGCCGTCGTACGCTCGTTGTTACAAGATCAAAGCTGTCGACAGAGCGGGACTCGAAAGTGAGTTCAGCGACTCTTTCTGCTTTGATAATTGTCCTCACTATGAGTTGCCCAACGTATTCACACCCAATGGAGATAATTGCAATGAGAAGTTCAGTGCCTTCAGCGACCGCGATGTAATTGACGAAAATGGCAACGGGCCCTGCGGGACGATTGATCCGATTGTCCAGCGTACCCAGTGTGCCCGGTTTGTTGAGAGCGTGTATTTTACGGTGAACAACCGTTGGGGCAAGGCAGTGTATGAATATCAATCCGGCGGTGAGAAGAATATCTATATTGACTGGGACGGCAAGGATAACAATGGCAAGGAACTGTCTGCCGGCGTATATTATTATAATGCACAGGTCACCTTTACCGTAGTGGATCCTAAGCAGCGTGTAAAAGACATACGAGGCTGGGTTCAGATTATCCGGTAGCCCTTTAAACGATTCAGAATCAAAGCCTTTTATTCAACTTGAATGAGAGGCTTTTTTCATTTGGGGCATGATTTTCCAGTGCTATATTCGAACCATAATTTGATTCAAATCTTATGCAGGCATATATATTTCCCGGTCAGGGCGCCCAGTTTACAGGCATGGGTAAGGAGTTGTATGAGTCGGATGCAAAGGTGAAAGCACTGTTCGATCAGGCGGATGCTATTCTTGGTTTTAAAATAACCAATACGATGTTCACCGGCAGTGCGGATGAATTAAAGCAGACAAACGTAACACAGCCTGCTATATTTATTCATTCAGTTGCTGCGGCGCTTGCCAGCGTTGACTTCGCGCCGGCGATGGTGGCGGGACATTCGCTCGGAGAATTCTCGTCGTTGGTGGCTAACAAAACTCTCACGTTTGAAGATGCACTTATGCTTGTTGCCAAGCGCGCCGCGGCCATGCAGCGTGCCTGTGAAATAAATCCTTCGACCATGGCTGCAGTATTGGGATTGGATGACGATAAAGTGGAGGAGATCTGCGCCTCTATAAAGGAAGAGATTGTGGTGCCTGCGAATTATAACTGTCCCGGACAGCTTGTTATCTCCGGGTCATTGAAAGGCATTGACCTAGCCATTGAAAAACTAAAGGCAGCAGGAGCGAAGCGCGCGCTGGTGTTGCAAGTGGGTGGAGCATTTCATTCGCCATTGATGGAACCTGCACGCGAAGAACTTGCGAGGGCAATTGAGACAACCCATTTCAGCACGCCTATCTGTCCGGTGTACCAGAATGTGAATGCACTTCCATCGGTGGACGTAGCCACGATCAAAAAAAATCTAATTGATCAGTTGACATCTCCCGTGCGCTGGACACAGTGCGTGCAAAATATGGTGAAAGATGGCGGCACAAAATTCATTGAATGTGGGCCGGGTAAAGTTCTTCAGGGTCTGGTAAAGAAGATTGCGCCGGAGGTCGAAGCGGCGAGTGTTTGATATTAGTGCCTCTTCCTAACTGCCTAGGGTCAGTGGTTTTCACCGATCATTTTGGCTGCGGTTGGTGTCACCGGACTACAGGTTGCCAACCCAGTCAACGCCACGATTTTTATATTTCCCAGGCCCAACGGGCCGAGATCATTAGCGCCGTGCGAAGCGCGGCGCGTCAATGCGCACACGCAATCAAGCCCCAACGGGGCGAGGTAGTGGTCCATTTATCTCAATTCACCTCATTCAAAAGTTGCAAGGGTGTGAATCGAAATTCGTTTAAAGAGATTTTTGTGTGTGGTTGGTGTTTTCACGATCGCGTCGAGGAATGCCACATTTTGATAGTAACGGACTTTGCTAATTGCGTAGGCGATGTGGTCCGTGAAAAGAGGCTGACCTCTTTCGAAATTGACTTATCAACGAGGAAATTTTTCTTTGATTTTGAATTCTCGGTCCGCCCCAAAACACCGGCCACAGGCAAAAAACAGGCAGGAAATTGTTAACTTTGAAAAATGGAAACCAAGAAGGTTATGGACATCAACACTGAACGATCACTTCTAATCAAAGAGCTTCAGCAAGTGGAAGACCTATCATTGCTTCAGGCTATAAAAGCTGTCTTGCATTATGGTTTAAAAAATGAAGGTCACATCAGTCTTGAACAATATAACAGGGAGTTGGATGAAGCGAACGCGCGGATCGAGTCGGGTCAGTTTATCACACAGGAGGATTTGGAAAAAGAAGCTGCTCAATGGTGAGCAAGAAGAAAGTCGTTTGGGATGAGTTAGCAAGAGCAGCGTTGAAACTGGTTTATAATCACATCCGGCAGGACTCTGCAAAGCAGGCAGAAAAAGTGAAAGAGGAAATTATTGCTGCAACAAGGAAACTTCCTGATCATCCAGAAATGTACCCACCGGATAAATATCGAAAAGACAAAGATGTCCGCTTCCGTGCTTTTGAGAAATACAGCTACCGGGTATCATACTTTGTTGCTGAAGATACTATCCGTGTACTTCGGTTGCGTCATGTGAAGCAAGAGCCAAAGGAGTATTGATCCACAAAGAACCTGTGGCACGTTGCCTTCGGTTGGTGTTATTATCAAGCCGCCTCTACCTAAATCATCTCTTCTTTAAAATCCTCGTTAGTTTTGAAGTCGAACTGGTCCATGAAAACCAACGTAAAGCCCGGATGTTTATATTTCCCAGGCCCAACGGGCCGAGATTATTAGCGCCGTGCGAAGCGCGGCGCGTCAATACGCACACGCAATCAAGCCCCAACGGGGCGAGGTAGTGGTCCATTTATCTCAATTCACCACATTCAAAAGTTGCAAGACGTATTTTCACGATTTCACCCTGTATCTTTTTTAACAAACGGCGTTATGGTGTTATAGAAAATCAACTACCATGAAAAAACATGTTTTTCTCGCCGTCTGTTTGATGGCCTTTGGTTGTAAAACCGCCACCTCCGATGACCCCGTTAAGACTTACTCTGTAAAATATGAAGTAATTACCGGCGATCAAGGCAAATGGTTTGGGGAATACATTAATGAAGTAAACACAAAAGTTTGCCTTTGTACTGCGGATCAACTTAAATCCAACGGTTGGGTATATCAATTCTCCATTACGAAGAAACCATTTGTGCTGCATATTGATGCCACCACGGAAAAGAATTTCGGGAACCCAGGTGCAGCCGATGTGACCTCAAATATATATGTCGACGGCAAACTGGTTGCTAGCAATACGAATAAGTGGGCACCTGGAGTAACTTCAGCGGATTATACCATTCAATAAAAAAAATATGATAACAGGAAAATGAGTATGTGAGCCTCGCGCTGGGCCGGCACACAACACGTGCGGTAGGTGGGGTGATTTCGAAGGGTCGTTAAGTCGAAGTACCCTGGATTTTCCCGACGCCTAATAATCCTTCTCAAACACCGTTCGATGCATAATCAGCTGCCACTGATCCTTCATCTTGACATATACCCTCACATATCTAATCATATATTTTTTTTGAGCCTGATCTGGTTTGCGGGCCTCGCCCGCGGTAGCCTCGCGAAGCCGGGTGACAGTGATCTTCCCATTCGTGATTCCTATCGTATTATGGATCTCTACTTCCACAGAATCGACTAGGCGTGAGACATATTGTCCTTTTGCTTTCTCTACACTTTTGAGCCAGGAAGTTTTTGAGTCAACCAGACCTGTTCCGTGCTTGAAGCGGAAGTCAATGGCATAAGCTTTTTCGAGGAATGGAATGTTGGTGTCGACCACGGCTTTTTCAATTTTCTTCTCAAAGTCAAGTAGATCATTTTCAACTGCCGATACTTCCTGTGCGAGGAGTGGGCCTGAGATTAGTATCAAGGCAATGCTTGTTGAAAACTTCAGAGCGCTGGCAAATCTCTTCATTCTTTTCAGGTAAGGTTTATAAATGTATGAAAATTTGCCTGCGGTTAGCCGAGTGGCCGGTGAAGATATCGACCAACGTTAAACCCTTAAAAATGGAATGAAATCAAAATTGAGCTGAAATCGCCATTTTGCGATATTTATTGAAGATAAATCTATATTTATTGAATAACAATAAAACTTTATTGATATTTGTATCGTTAGATCGATAGTTAATAACCCAAATCACATATGGACATCAAAATTACTGCAGCGCAGATGCTGAAAATATTGTACATCATTTCCTGGATAATATTTTTTGGCCTGTGTATTGAAGCGTGCGGCATTATATTCAATGCTTTCGCAACGCTGGTTCTCAACCCCGAAGTCGCCAAGCGGTTTTGGCAGGAAATTGATTTATCAAATCTTTATCAATACGACCCGGGCCATTTCTTTGCAACAACAACGATCATCAGTATTGTGGCAGTGCTGAAGGCAATTCTTTTTTACTTAATCGTGAGAATTTTGCATGATAAAAAGCTAAACATGTTGCAGCCTTTCAATGTGGAAGTGAGCCGTTTTATTTCTAACGCATCGTATTTGACATTAGGGATAGGCTTGTTTAGCTGGTGGGGAGTTAACTACAGTGAGTGGATGATTGTGAAAGGGGTGAACATGCCGGGTATCCAACATTTACACCTGGGTGGTGCCGATGTGTGGTTGTTTATGGGAATCACGCTTCTGGTAATCGCGCAGATTTTTAAGAGAGGAATCGAGATTCAAGCTGAAAACGACTTAACTGTATAAGCCATGCCAATCGTTGTAAACTTAGATGTGATGATGGCGAAGCGAAAAATGTCATTGAACGAACTTTCCGAGAAAGTAGATTTAACACTGGCCAATCTTTCGATACTAAAAACCGGAAAAGCAAAAGCAATCAGGTTTAGTACGCTGGAATCTATTTGTAATGCCCTCGATTGTCAGCCAGCGGATTTATTAGAATACGTGAAGAAGCAATAGATATGAAAGTGATAAGCTCGGAAAGTTTTCCTTTTACTGTGAGATTTCGACATCTCATGCGAATAATAGGGTAAAATAAATACACCCATACGTTAACAAAATGCGACATCAGCAAATAATGCTGAACGGAAGAACTATGTAAAATTTAAACTAAAAAATAGATTCTATGAAAACCACAAACAACAACTTACCAGTATCAATTGTCAAGATTTCAGTTTTAATAATGTTGATAATCGTTGGCGCTTGTAAAGACAAACGTGCAACCGCTCAACAATCGTCACAGACAAAAACGCCTGCAGTTGATATTCATACAGCAGTCGTTAGCGGAAACGTTGATGCAATCAAGCAACACATAGCGGCTGGAACAAACATCAATGAAAAAGACCCTTACGGTGGATCAAGTCCGTTGATTTCAGCTTCCCTGTTTGGCAAAACAGAGATAGCCAAAATGCTGATCGACGCCGGAGCTGATATCAATGTTCAAAACAACGATGGCTCAACGGCATTGCATACCTCAGCATTCTTTTGCCGGCCAGAAATTGTAAAGATCTTGTTAGATAAAAAGGCGGACAAAGCCATCCGGAATAATTATAAGAGCACGGCGTACGAATCCGTAGCTGGCTCGTTCAGCGATGTAAAAAGTGTGTATGAAATGATGGAGAAAATGCTCGGACCCATGGGCCTCAAGCTGGATTTTGATTATGTGGAAAAAACAAGGCCAGTGATTGCAGCGATGTTGAAATAAGTAAGCACATGCCAGATAGACGATACGATATTGATTGGGTGCGAGTAATAGCGATCGGATTATTGCTGATCTATCACATCGCGGTTGGTTTTCAGCCCTGGGGTGCAATGATCGGGTTTATTACTAACAGCCAGCCGTGGGAGTCCTTGTGGATTCCCATGGCAATGCTGAACGTGTGGAGAATACCACTGTTGTTTTTCGTGTCGGGCATGGGCGTTTTCTTTGCGTTACAAAACAGAAACTGGAAAGAGTTTCTCAAAGAGCGCGCAAGGCGCATAGTAATTCCATTTGTGTTTGGAATGTTTTGCATTGTTCCGCTGCACATGTACCTCATGCAGTTCCATTATGGTTGGAAAATAAGTTATGAACCTAATCCCGGGCACTTATGGTTTTTAGGCAATATCTTTTCGTATGTGCTTATTTTGTCTCCTGTTTTCCTTTACCTCAAAAAGAACGAACATGGAAAAGTGGTATCGATTATTAAGAAGCTATTCAGCACGCTATCTGGGCTATTACTGGTCATCGTTGTATTTGTATTGGAGGTATTGATTGTTAATCCAGCTCCCTACGAATTATATGCGATGACCTGGCATGGATTCTTCCTTGGGCTTCTCGCATTTCTCTTTGGCTTTTGTTTTGTGGTGTGTGGCCCTTCCTTTTGGAACATGCTGGTAAAATGGAGATGGTTGTTTTTCCTGGTGGCGGCCTCGCTCTTTACCTATCGGTTAGTGCAGTTTCAAATGCGAGTGCCATCGTATCAAATGGCCATTGAATCAAATGTTTGGATATTTTCTGTTTTTGCGTTTGCCCGCCGCTATCTGAATCGGCAGGGCAAAGCCTTGAATTATTTAAGCAAAGCGGCCTACCCGATTTACATTATTCACATGGCTTTTTTGTACCTGGGTTCGTTGTTGATATTTCCATTAGACATATCGGCTCCTTTAAAATTCCTTTTAGCAGTAGCGTTTACAACATTGAGTTGTTTCATGTTTTATGAATTCGTAATAAGGAGAATACGTATACTCCGACTGCTTTTTGGCTCGAACGATCATAGCTCCGCACAATAACACCTTTTAGATTTTAGTCGAAGTTGTGCAATGGCTCTAACGAATTCTTTAGGCCTTTCATTGATAGCAATACCGTTTTCACGTATTGATTTATTGCGTTTGATCCTGGCCCTGCAGCGATTAACATTAGGAAATCTTGCCCCTCTTTATTGGCTGCGACAGGTTTGTAAGCTTCGTTAATAAAATAAACAGCATCGTCGTTGTTCCTCCACTCATCTGCACTTTTGTTTCCGCCCGGTAAATAGACCGTGCATGCTTTCCTGCGATATAAAATCCCAAAACGTATCGTGTGCAGAAGCAGTCGGCGGAATTTCGTTATGCGGCTCTGGTTTTACTGCGTGGATACGATCCGGAAACTTGACAGCATCCTGGATGAAGTTCAAATTTTATGCCTTTAGATTACGCATTTACTAACCTTCGGATTGATCCGTGGAAAAAAACCTCAGGAAAGAGGCAAATATCGCTATTAACCATAGAAGAATGGACGTTTTACTCACTATTAGATACGATACGTTTAGCTCCGATCCGAATGGCATGAAAATAAATTTTTATATTTTATAGGTCGTGCATTGCGCGGCCTAATTTTTGTATAGATGAATTAGAAAAAAGAAGCGGATAACGGTAAAAATCCGTATCTGACATTAAGGGCAGCAGGAAAAGTGCCGGTGTTATAGAATCACCTTGGAATAGCGAAGCAAGCTGATGAAGCCGTGGATAGAATGAAATAGGATGCGGTCAGGTTCTTTAATGGGCCCTGATCACAACAGGTTTAGTAAATATTTTGGGTGGCTTTATCACAAACTATCATGAACGTACTGTACATTGACGATGATCCGGAGGATCGCGAACTTTTCAGCGAAGCGATCCATTCGGTTCATGAAGATATTGAGTTGATGGTATTTAGTGGATGTGCCGAAGTTCTCCAATACATTACTTCAGGTCCACAGGTACCAGAGTACATCTTTATGGATATGAATATGCCAAAGATGAGAGGTTTTGAATGTGCGCGCATCATTAGAGTAAATGAGAGAATGAAAACCGTTCCGATCATTATGATGAGCTCGACTTTCAATCCAACGGTAATCAAGAATTTTTCAGGAACTGATTTTCGTTTTAAATGCAAGCCAGATGATTTTGCAGGTCTGCAGTCGCTGATTCGAAATATTGTCGGTGTAACGTGCCTGGCTGTCTGAGGCATTTTTTTAAAATGCATTTCTGCCGGCAACAAGGTTTTTTCTGCTCCACTTTCAACATCAATTCAATTCTGTTTATGAAATTAAAAGTATTCCTATTCCTCGTTGCGGCCGTTGCTTGGCCGGCGTTCAGAACAACTGCCCAGTCTGTCTACACCACTAATACGGGTCACATTTCATTTTTTTCGAAAGCGCCAATCAAGGACGTGGATGCGCAGAATGAAAAAGCAAGGATTGGCTTAAATGTTTCTTCCGGTGAATTGACCATTGACATGGCTATGAAAGACTTTAAATTCAAGAGCGGAAAAATGGGCCGTGATGCGCAGAAGAGTTATCTCGAAACCGACAAATTCAAAGTAGCGAGTTTCAAAGGAAAGATCAAAGGCGATGTAGACTACCATAAAGCAGGGACGTATCAAACCACCGTGACGGGTAAATTAAAAATTCACGGTGTTGAAAAGGAAGTGACTGAGAAAGGAACCGTGACGGTCAACGCTGGAAAGATTACCCTTAAATCTGAATTTCATGTTCAGCTGAAGGATTACAACGTTGAAACTCCGAAGATACTCGGTAAAGAAATGGCTGGTGAATCTGTTTTAGTGACAGTCAGTACTGTGCTATCTGGACCTGAAAAAAAGATCAGCTCAAAGAAATAACTGTGGGTGTTGGCGGGGTTCGTGCAGATTTGAGGAGTAATTAAGCCGGGCGCAGTTCATGAAAGATTGAGAATGGATTTTAAATCCGCTAACCCTTAAGATGGTGTTACAGGAAAGGCCGGATTGCAAATCTGGACTGACAACATTATTGGATAAACTTCATTAATGGATCAATATTTTCCACATGATCTCTGATAGTAAATTTTACGGGTACATCTGGGGTATAAAAGTTTTTGTTATCCAACGAATCAAGTTGCCATTTGCGGGTTGATATAAATAGCGAAAGTTTCGTATTTGGAAGTAGCACGTGGCGAGGATCTCCATAGTGATTAGCGCCTGCACCCGTTGGCTCTCCAACTAAGGTAATTATTCCTTTTTGCCGAGCTTCCGATATAAAATTGACGCCTGCTGAAAATGTTTTACGACCAATAAGAAAATAGAATTTATTTGCCTCATTATATTTATGGATTACAGATATTAATTTGTTATACAGGGTGTTGTCACCGCCCATATTGTTGCGTAGGTCGATTACGACTGTTGAATTTTTATCGACACTTAATATTTGATCCAACTGATCTGCAAGCCCATCAAATGTTTGAGTTGATGAATTTTTAAACATTGAAATGGTAATATAAACTGAGGACCGGGCTTGATCGTGACGAATGGAATAGTTGGGCTTTCGTAAATTGGCAAAGGCAGGATCCCATTGATTGTCGTTGATAGGTTTTAGCCACCAAAACAACCAGGTGAATACTGGCTCAGCCCTTAATTCAATTATTTTAGTGGTACCATTGGATTCATATTCAACAAAACACTCTTCGTGAGTTGGGATAATATATAAGCCGTGAAGGACATTGGCCGACCAAGCAAACATATCAAAACGTGATTTAGCCTGCCAATCATTTTCATGTCCATGCAAGGCATTCGTTTTAACCAAGACCTCCTCCATCGGGGTGTGATTGATTGAAACTATTTTTTTGTTGATAAGTGCCTTGTATCTTCCAGCGGCTCTTATAATATAGTAGCCATCATCAAACCAAAACCCTTGAAGCGGAAAATAGGCAGCCTTAATACAGGGCTGCATTGGGTGAATAAAGGTGTGCCCATCTGGGATCTTCCCCGCCATCATCATCAGTGAAACGAGATTTTGGTCTGCATTGTCACTTGTTATTTTTGTATTGCTAAGGATCGATTCGTTCAGACTATCTGCAAAGGCAGGGTGTTTGAGTAATTCTTTTTTAAGAACTGTTAGGTCTTTTTTCCAATCCTCAACAGCTGGATTGTTATTCTTGAAATCCGGGAGCAACCAACGGTAGTCAGTAGCAAGGCCGAATGCAGTTACCCAAAATATAAGGCAAATAGCCAACGGTGCTATTGCAGACAGCTTTAAAATGAATTTAGCTTGCCGCCAAAGAAAATAGGCGATCCGAATGAAAGCAAGTCCTATTAGAATTAATGACAAATACAGTGGTATCCAAAACGCCAAACCAAATGGATCTGATATTGCCAGTCCGAGAAAAATTATTGCAATTGAGAGTGAGAGAAGGTGTAACCAATTTTTCATATTCACCGTCTAATAAACGGAGCCTTTGTATTTTGTTTTCGAAAACCATGTGAATAGAATCTGAATAAAACATGAATACACAAAATCACCTTAAAATTGGGAGCTATTTCCTGTTCCCTAAAGAAAATAAACTTAAGCAATCGGATGGAGTTATAAAGTCAATAGAACCTCTATTGACGGCTATCATACTGTTTTTGAAGGATCGTTCCCCCGAAATAGTAACCCATGCTGAATTGATCGAGCGGTTTTGGGGGCCGACCGTGAAAGGCCGGGATGCTTTAACAAAATCCATTTCAAAAATCAGAAATTTATTTCCTTTCGAGGTGATTAGCACCTGTAGTAAAGTGGGATATAAGTGGGTTGCTTCAGAGCAAAAAAATGAAGATCAAATAGTTTCTAAGTATACCACCAATTGGGTTAAGGCATATTTATCGAGGCCCGTCATTCTAGTGCTTCTGCTTGCCATTTTATTAACTGTGCGAGCAATTGTATTTCCACATCCTCATTGATCTAGTTCTCGGGCGCAATATTGATGGTATCAATATTTTCGCATTTGATTAATGGCCTATGCCAATTCGGTATTTTTGTAAAGCCCTCAGCATTCATCTACTTGTTAAGGAGTTTATCTAATGGGAAAGATAAAATCATTTTATTTTTCTCATTTTTAAAACCAATATAAAACCAAAAATAGAATGGGGGCAATCCAAATTAATATATTCGCTGTGCTGGTAGCTGTAGTTGCCAATTTTATTCTTGGCTATCTCTGGTTTAGCGTCTTGTTTGGCAAGGCGTGGGCCAGGGAAATGGGCTTCAGTGGTTCCGATGTTAAGCCCACTGGAGGAGAGATGGCAAGAGGTATGATCATCATGCTGGGGGGTAATTTCCTGATGGCATTTGTATTCGCCAACAATATGGCCGCATGGTCTTTTGTGCCCGGCATGAAGGAGATGCCTGCGCTTGGTACTATTCTAAACGCTACAGCGTTTACCTGGCTTGGCTTTTACCTACCCATGGATATTGGCAGGGTAGCCTGGGAGAAGAATTCGTGGAAACTGTTTTCAATCACTACATCCTATCATTTTATTATGCTTTTAATAGCGGCAGTTATTTTAACGTTGATGTAGTAGAGTTGAAAATAATAGCGACGCTCTCCTAGTTCAGGCTAAACTTCCCGTGCCGAGAGCGGAAAGGCTATTCAAGGGGGAAATACGAGATACTTCAACGACAACGTCGCTAGCTGTTGCGGTTGAATTTCAAAAATCATAAGCAATAAAAGAATTTAGTGACCGCTCATCTAAATTGCGAAAGCCTCTTTTGCCAGAATGGTAACTTTATCAAAGTAAGCTGCGAAACATGAAATTTGTATTCTGTCTAAGTCTTGCACTGTCTGTTGTAACTACCGTTACTGGTCAGATGCTAAAACATCTGGCCTATGGTCCAAACGAAGTTGGATTTATGTCTTCCCTGGAGTTCGATTATTCCAGGCCTGGGCGAAACGCAAATCAATTTGGCCGATCTGTTCAGATCAACGTCTGGTATCCTGCAAAAGCGAGTAAGAATGTTCCAATGAATTTACTCGACTATGTTTATTTGATTGGAACGGAAGACAGCGTAGTTGCGAATAATCGAAACGACAAAGCCGCGCTAGGAGTTTTTTTGGATTTCCCCACGAGCCAGGGGGCTGACACGAATGTCTGGAATGCCTTTATGACCAAGTTAAAACCCATGAAGGCGAGGAAAGATGCTCTTTTTCAAAAAGGAGATTTTCCGGTAGTGCATCTGATTCATGGACCAGCAGTTAATTATTCGATGATGGGAGAATTTTTGGCCAGCCATGGTATGATTGTTATCAATGAGCCTTACAAAGGTTATTTGCAAAACAATTTTGATGTGAATGTGCTTGGCATGGAAACAGAAATTCGTGACCAGGAATTTGCGTTTGACTTTGTGGTTAGAAAATTTGCAGTCAAGCCGACGAAAGTAGGATTAGTGGGAATGAGTTTTGGAGGCCAGTCTGCAGTTGGGTTGGCGGTACGCAATCCTTCAATAAAAGGAATTGTTAGTTTGGATGGAGGCATTGGTTCTACATTTGGTCCACAGCTATTAGGAGGGTTTCCGTTTTATAGCTTAGAGAAAGTAAAAATGCCCATTCTTCATTTATATAATCCGGCTGATGCCGGTGGAAATATAGATTGGTTTGATGCATGTCAGTACACTGATCGCTACCTCATTGCATTCAACAACATGGATCACAATTTTTTTGGCATTTACGGATGGCTGGATGGTGCTATTCCTAATGTGCTTGGGAAGTCAAGGCCGAGGCCAGGTGAGAATGCCGAGGCGATCTTAAATTATTCACTTACCTTTTTTAAGGGACTATTTTCAGAAAGCGAGGGAACGCCTGCGACAGTGATGGCGCTTGAAAAACAAGACAGTTGGATGACAGCCGGCCTTCAATCCAAATCCTTCCGGAAAAAGGTTTTCATTCCGTTGCCAACTAGTTATTTAGTTAGATTACTTCAGACGAAAGGGGTAGGTGCTGTAGAAGAAGTTCGTCAAAAGCAAAAGTCCATCACCGTTATGCCGATTTCAGATGGAGCATATCGGGCTTTATTTCTGGATCGGTTTTCAAAGCAGGAGAAAGCCGACATGCTCAAGGTTGCTGAACTGTATGAAACCGATTTCCCTTCATCCGCGTTGGCCAAATATTTTAAAGGTCGCGCTTTACAAGCAAATGAGAATCTAAATGAGGCAAAAAACACTTTCATTATGTGTTTGGATTTAATTCCAAATGATCAAAGTTTGACGTCAACGGAGAAAGAAATTTATAAGGGTCGTTGTGAGGGGTTTTTGAAGAATTGATGGATGATCTTGTCGAGGAAGGTTTCTCACCATGTTGTGCCATATTTTTACAGGTAGTCTTGCCATGGAGGAGTCAGGAGCGAGTAGCGAGGAGCCAGGAGGGAGGAGGGTATTTTTGTTCTTGTGCTACGGATTACTGTTTTACAAATCTGAAAGGGACTAACCTTTGCGATGGTGTTTCAAGAAGGGGAGAGGAGTCAGGAGCGAGGAGCCAGGAGGAGGAGGGTATTTTTGTTCTTGTGCTACGGATTACCGTTTTACGAATCTGAAAGGGTTGGTGAAGGTTTGTTATATGGCATAAAAATGTCAAGCAAGCCGGGCGCAGTTTATGAAAGATTGAGAGTGGATCTTAAATCCGCAAACCTTTGGGATGGTGTTTCAATAAAGGCCGGATTGCAAATCCGGCCTAACGATCCCACGTGATTTCGATGGGGCGCCAGAGCGGCCTGTTAGAAATCGCGCCCCAGTTGGCGCTTCAAAACTCGTTGATGTTTAAATTGTCTTCGTACTATTGATAGCGTTCTCCCTACTATTTTGCTATTTCTCCCTACTTTTTTCTGATTTCTATATACTTTTTTAGTGTTTGTTCACACTCTCTCCATACCTGCTCCATACTTTTTCTTCATTTCTTCGAGCTTTTTCAGACTTTGTTAATACTCTGTCCATACGCTCTCCTTGGATTTTTGTCATTTGTCCATGGATTTTCAAGACCTCCTTACTACCATCATCATACCCTTTCCATACTTTCTCTATACTTTTTTGCTGTTTCCCCATGCCTTGTTAATACCCTGTTCGTGCGTTGTTATTGCCTCTCCATACGTTGTTCGCGCTTTGTTAACAGCCTCTTCACAGGTTGTTAATGGCTTCTTAACGAGTTCCTCATCCGTTGTTGATAGGTTCTCTATCCGTTGTTAATACGTTCTTCATACTTTGGAGTATGTTGACATAGTTTCGCTGCGTTTGTGTTTTTCACCAACCGTTCTGAGCTATGAAACCTCTCTATGGTAAAACCACTTGTTAGTGTTTGAGTCGAAAAGGGCGGTGAAACACCAAGCACAGGAAAAAAATTTCAATGAACTTTCACCATGGCACAATGCAACGTCTTGCCAGGTGATCAACTCTAATGGCCTAAATTTTATTTAAACAATATCACCTTCGCGAAATAATATCCCACAAGGACGACCGCCATGACGGCAGAGGTAACTTGAAACAGTATGCGAGTAATGCGAACGATGATTTCA
Organism: Cytophagales bacterium; assembly: GCA_038229375.1. Classification (GTDB taxonomy): domain Bacteria; phylum Bacteroidota; class Bacteroidia; order Cytophagales; family Cyclobacteriaceae; genus ELB16-189. The sequence continues at coordinate 27,941 of JBBRON010000043.1, forward strand.
TCGCTACTAACTCTTGCTCGGTTAGGATTATAGGTCAGACACTTGATGACACCTGTGATAGTGAACGCCAGGAAAAACAAGTTTACCACTGACATGATCGGGTTATGGCTTTCGGTAGAAATATCAGCAGGATCATTCACAAGGCTCTGATCACTATGGGCCTGATCATCATCCCAATTGTAGGTATCAGTAGAAGGGCTCGTGTCGTAATTTTTTCCCACGGCGTCTATAGAAGAGAACAGGAATGCGGCGAATACCAGAAAAGGTGAGCATAGATGATCTAAAATCTTCTTTGTCTGCACGCTATTGTACCAATGTCCCAGCCGTTCTCCAAGATCCGGAATCTTTTTTATCCATCGTCGTATCGTTGGACGAGAGACCTTGTACATCGCACTCAACTCTCCAATGGTGATTCGATTAGGTCGAAATTCTTCGTTCTGCATATTTTTTCGGAGTTAGATGGAAATAAGACTAATCACACAGCAATCTCGCGACTACAGAGAAAATTTACGAATTGTCCCAAAATAATTCCATCGAAAAGCAAAAAAAAATTATCCAAGTGACTTACGTGGCAACAAAATGGCGGTAAAATGCCTAACACTCGTTGTGTTTTGAAACATTTTGAAACATTTTGGAACGTTTCGGAACATTTTGGAACACTGCCTCTGACAGCTGTTTGACCTTTGACCCAAGCATGACGCACAGAACTGTCGCGACAGATCTGGCAAACGGAATAGACCGGCCGGGCTTCCGAAGTGATCATGTGAAACCTGCCCTGACTTGCACGTTGCCGATAGTTATCGGTCCGGCGTCAGGGTGATAAACAAAAAAAGTTATGAGTACAAAAATCAAAAATCAATCGGATTTAAGTGGCGTGTTTGGCGAAAGCGTCTCGTTTCGTAAAGTCAACGGAAAGGTCGTTGCCATAAACCGGCCGAAAAGGAAGTTGTCTAGTCCTACTCCTGCACAAGAGGATGTTCAACGACAGTTTCTGAGTGGCTCGAAGTATGCAAAGCTGATGCTCGCGGATCCGGAACAAAGCAAGAAGTATGCTGCCGGAATCACGGACAAGAAAACATCGGTTTACGCAGTAGCCTTGAATGACTTTCTTATTGCACCCGTCGTTCAGGGGATCGACGCGATTGACTACACGGGCGCAGCAGGTGACCTTCTTACGATCAAAGCCATTGACGATTTCATGGTGACGAGAGTTAAGGTGAGCATCTCGGATGCTTCAGGTGCATTAATCGAGGTGGGCGAAGCTTCGAGAAAGTCGTTGAGCGAAAATACCTGGGAGTACAAGACTTCCGTTGCTATCGCACCGCTCGCGGGAACAAAGATCACGGCGACGGCCTTCGATCAACCTGGTAATCGCGCGTCACTTGACAAAACGCTGTAATCTTTTCTGACAGCTAGTCCCTCTCCGCAAGGGGAGGGACTTCTTTAAAATCATTATTTAACGCTAATAAAAAATCGTATGAAAACAACCATAGCAAATGCTGTGATTCAATTGTTCAAAAGAAAGATCAATGACACAGAAAGCAGATTATTTGGAAAAATGCGGATCGTCGATCCCCGAAAAGCGAAGAAGCCGATGTCTCAATCGCAACTTGAGGTCCAGGGTCGATTCCGCGCGGCGAGTCAATATGCAAAGAAGCAAGTTGCCGATGCAGACAGATTTGCGATGTATGAAGAAGGCATCAGCAAGAAGATGAAATCTGCCTATGCAGTAGCGTTCAACGACGCCCTGACACCACCACGGGTAGATGAGATCAATACGTCAGACTACTACGGTGCCGTAGGCGACATCATCTCGATCCAGGCCCATGATGATTTCGAAGTTGCCCGGGTACGAGTGACTATAAAGCACGGAAATGGTATCGTGGTGGAGGAAGGTGATGCAGTGAAGGAAAATGATGCTATTAGGTACTGGAAATACTCTGCCAAGGTTAAGAATCAGCATTTGATGAGTACTACAATCTCAGTAACCGCTTTTGATTATCCCGGCAACGAATCTACACTGGAAAAATGTTACGGACATCTAAGCGGTCCGCCAGCAGAAAAGCCGCCCACCAAAAGCAAGCCGCGACGTAATCACACTAGTTCGAATTCATTAATCCATCAAATTTATGAACAACTATAAATGGTTGCTCGATGCCGGTCATGGTGGAATCACCAGCGACGGAAGGTACACTACCGCTCCAGCGAAGATGTACGCATTTGATGACGGACTTACCTTCTATGAAGGAGTAAACAACCGGGCGATTGCTGACGAGCTGATTATTTTGATGAACCAAGCCGGGTTCGATTACGAACGGGTGTATGATCAGGTGTTGGACACTCCTCTGAAGGAAAGAGTAGAGAAGGCCAATACGCTCCACGCCAAAGGCCGGCGTTGTATTTACGTATCCATTCACAGCGACGCGATGCCCGACACCGCGCATGGGAAAGGCTCCGGGTTTTCAATCTACACTTCGAAAGGAAATACCAGAAGCGATGTGATCGCGAAGATTTTTTGCGATACGTATGGCGACTACCTGAAAGAGTTCAAATTCAGAAAGGATCTTTCAGATGGTGATGCGGACATGGAAGAGGATTTCTACGTGTTGAGAAAGACGAATTGCCCAGCGATACTCATTGAAAACCTTTTCTTCGACAATCGAAAGGAGGCTGAGTACCTTACGAGCAACGCTGGCCGGCAGAAGATTGCGGACATTTTGTTTCTATCGATTCTCTACACCGAAAATTCAAAGCCGATATGAAAGCATTAAAAGAAACCAATCTCGGGAAATTCCTTTCAAGCAAAGGACTTGA
>JBBRON010000044.1:0-30673 GCA_038229375.1 Cytophagales bacterium
ATCCCTTTGAATGGTTGAGAGAAATTCTCCGGAGGATTCCTTCCCATTCCGTTAATAAATTGGAAGAGCTTCTCCCAAACAACTGGTCAGCTCAAATTCCTGAATAAAATATTTAATACCTGTACTTCATCGGATGCTTACCTTCGTTCTCAGATCCACCGCAAAGTCTTTCGCAGTTTTGGCAGTCATAATATCCATGAAGCTTATCGCTCCGTTAGTCGTTGCACCACCTCCGGTTTGAAATTGCGGCACAACCGCTCCGGTATACTTACTGAAGGCGTCAGCCCAGGCTTTCTGAACTTCAACCTGTGCATTTAACTTCATCTCCAGCGCACCATCGGCCTGCATGATCCGTGAACGGGCATAGGCCTGCGCATCTGCCATCTCCTTGATCTTCTTCGCTTCAAGAATTGCACCTTCGTAGGCAATCTTCTGTTGCAGTTTGTCTTGCTCCGCCACTTTCACTTTTGTCTCAGCTTCTACAACCTGCTTTGTTTGCTCTTGCTTTTGCTGATATTCTATTTCCACAAGTGCTTGCTCACCTTTAGCCTTCGCGGTAAGGGTTTGCTGCTGGGCGGTCATTAACTCCTGTTTAGAAATAGACGATTTCGTTACGGCATCAATGATCTTCACCAGCTTTTGGTCCACCTTATCCTCATAATCGACATCGGTGATGGCAGCGTCCGCTACCGTAATTCCATATTCTTTAATAGAGGACAACTTGCGTTTAGGCAACGAGGTCTTTTTGTCAAATTGTATCTCGGTCTGATAAACGCGTTTCTTCTCTTTTTCAAGAGAGTCATATACGAGGTTCTCTTCCGTACGCAATAGATACACACCTTCCTTTAGCTGGTCCATAAAGTCCTGCGCCATTTGCGCTCTGCCACCACCGTAATGCTTTTCGCTACTCATCAGCTGAGCCGAAGATTGCAAGCATTCTTTTGTATAAGGTGCCAAGCGCTTATTCACAAGTGATTGAGGGGTGCGGTGCGTATTGTGAATAAGAACCATTTCCTTCTCATCGGCGGGAAGAATAAATTGAGTGATGCCTTTTACGTTGGCCGTAGTGGCGTCACTGAACCTGATCATGATCTGTCCAACTTCAATGCCATTGTCCTGAAGATCAAGGTTAGCAACTTCCGACTGATAGGTTACAGATATCTGGTTCGGCCATTCCTTTTCCTTTGCGAAAAAGCCAGCATAGAATATACCTGGAGCAAACTGAACAATTTGCTGACCATTGGTGCGCTCGACCACCGTCCTGTTTCCTGCATCATTCCATGAAAATGGATTGACAATCAGAAACAGGATCAGGCCGATTATAGCGAGCACGCCGACTACGATATTACGCCGGTTAAAAGAGGGAATACGACTTCCATTTGGTTCCATAGTTATTAGGGGTTTTGGTTAGATTCGTTTTCGTTGTTTTTCTTGTCTTGTTTTTGAAAATAATTGGTAAGCAGTAACACTATTGCGTATGCTGCGATACCGAATACGGCCAGAAAACCGACCGCAAGCGCCATTCTGATCATGGAGGTTGTCGTTTATAGTTAAGTAAAAATTGATGACTAAAATAGAGGGCCGGAAGGGCCTTTCTGAATCTCAACGAATGTTGTGATAGTGCTACATGGGAGTATGGTAAATACACTATTATATACAGGTGATAATAGGTGGGAAACCGGTGTCTTGAGTAATTATTATTAGCCAATTTGAGCTAAATTCGATGAATTTCGACCTGCCAGAGTGACCTTAAATTAATGCCATTTTGGACCTGTTTTACCCTCCTTGCTCACCCTCGGAATAGGTCGCTCTATATTGAATGACTTGACCGAATTACGTTCAAAATTGCGAGTGTAAGAAATGCGAATTACCCGCGCTTAAACTTCAGATTTTATTCTGCGCCCGCTGTTTGAGTTATGGACGCCAGCCTTGCAACAATAAAAAAAACGAACAATCCGTATGCGAACTCAGCATCAGTTACTTAAACCCGAATTGCATTTTCCATTTCCCTCTTTAGATTTGCGACTCATTTCAGATGTCATTTTTTTAACTTCTCATGGAAAAGATAATTGCCCGAATTGCTAATGAACTCAGTCTCACAACGAACCAGGTAAATATAGTAGTGGAACTACTTAAAGAGGGGGCAACTATCCCCTTTATCGCCAGGTATCGCAAAGAACTCACCGGTAGTCTGGATGAAGTGGTTCTCACTGCTATCCGCGACCGGCATGAACAATTGACTGAACTGGATAAACGAAAGGAAGCAATACTGAAATCCATCGGGAAGCAGGAAAAGCTGACTGCAGCATTGACAAAGGCAATCGATAATGCTGAAACCATGGCGGAGCTGGAAGACATTTACCTCCCTTACAAACCAAAGCGTAAGACACGAGCCACTGTAGCCAGAGAGAAAGGACTTGAGCCATTGGCGGTAAGCCTATTTGAACAAGGCAATATTGACCTCGCGAAGTTGGTAGCATCGTTCATTGATGCTGGCAAAGGTGTGAACACGGAGGAAGAAGCGCTGCAAGGTGCCCGTGATATCATGGCTGAGTGGGTTAGCGAGAATCAGGAAGCCCGCCGAACCATCCGTGAACTGTTCTGGAAAGACGGGATCATTGAATCAAAAGTCCTTAAGTCAAAGGCCGAGACGGAAGACGCGCAGAAGTTTAAGGATTACTTTGATTGGAAAGAGCCGATCAAAAAAACTCCTTCTCACCGACTACTGGCAATGAGGCGGGCTGAGAATGAGAGTATCATATCGCTTGATATTGCTCCCAAGGAGGAACTGGCGATTCAATCATTAGAGCATCAGTTCGTGAAAACATCGAAACCGATAGGTGAACAGGTAAAACTTGCTGTCAAAGACAGCTACAAACGTCTGCTTAAGCCATCCATGGAGAGTGAAGTACGCGTTGAATCAAAAATAAATGCCGACACGGAAGCAATTAAAGTTTTTGCCTCCAACTTAAAAGAATTATTGCTGGCATCACCCCTTGGACAAAAACGTGTACTTGCATTGGATCCTGGCTTCCGCACAGGCACCAAACTGGTTTGCCTCGGTGGGCAGGGCGAGCTGTTATTTAACACAGTAATCTATCCCAACGAACCGCAACGCGAAACATCAAAGGCGGGAACCATCGTGATGGGTCTTTGTGATAAATTCAAGATAGAGGCAATTGCCATTGGTAACGGAACGGCCGGCCGCGAAACCGAGTCGTTTGTAAAGGCTCTCGGTCTGCCAAAGGAAATCATCATTGTGATGGTGAATGAGAGTGGTGCATCGGTTTATTCGGCATCCGAAGTGGCCCGTGAGGAATTTCCTGATCATGATATCACCGTAAGGGGAGCGGTCTCCATCGGCCGCCGTCTTACAGATCCACTGGCAGAACTGGTGAAGATTGATGCAAAGTCGATCGGAGTGGGGCAGTATCAGCATGATGTGGATCAGGTAAAATTGAAAGCGGGGCTTGATGATGTCGTAGTAAGCTGCGTCAACTCTGTTGGCGTAGAAGTTAATACCGCGAGTAAAGAGCTTCTTTCTTATGTGTCTGGCCTGGGACCACAGCTGGCTAAAAGCATTGTTGACTATCGCAGCCAGAATGGAGCGTTCAAAGATCGCAGCGCTCTGCATAAGGTGCCACGTCTTGGCGACAAGGCCTTTGAGCAGTGTGCAGGTTTCCTGCGTATCCGTGACTCGAAAAATCCCCTCGACAGGAGCGCTGTTCACCCTGAAAGCTATCCCATTGTGGAAAAGTTTGCCAAAGACCTCGGCTGCACGGTGAGCGACCTGATGTCAAGCGCTGAACTTAGAAAGAAATTAGACTTGAAAAGATATGTCAACGATAAAGTCGGCTTGCCTACGTTGAGCGATATTCTTGCTGAACTTGAGAAACCCGGACGCGACCCACGTGAGAAATTCGAAGTATTCAGCTTCGAAGAGGGCATACATGAGATCAAAGACCTCAAAATTGGTATGGTACTTCCTGGTATAGTCACCAATGTGACCAACTTCGGCGCCTTTGTGGATATAGGCGTCCATCAGGATGGCCTTGTACATATCAGTCACCTCAGCGACAAGTTTGTGAAAGACCCCGCTACGATCATTGCTGTCCTTCAGAAAGTAAAAGTCACTGTGATGGAAGTGGACGTTGCACGGAAGCGTATAGCCTTGTCAATGAAAAGCGATCCGTTTGGGAGTGGTGCCACACCATCTCATGCCGAAAAGGGTGACGTGAAGAGGAAGGATATCACGACGAACGCAGCGAAAAATAGCAGCAGCCGTAAGGTTGACAAGAGCAGCGGGAATCCCAAAGTCACTGTAAAAGAGGAAAGTATGGAGGATAAACTGGCCATGCTGAAGGAAAAATTCAAAAAATAATAAAGTTTCTCTTTACCCTTTTGGAGATCACCATATCCCGGCCTTTGCAAAGGGGGTGGCTATAGCAGTTATTATAGATTGCTGATGAATAGTTTGAAATAACTATTCATCAAAGGTTCTCGCAAAGAAATCCAACCAAATAATCTTCTGAATTATAGTACAAATCGATACTATATCAATTTCTTTAATAGAAAATTCATTGAAGGAGCGTAGAATGTTTGGTTATAGTTAATCAATGAAATCGCTAATCAACTTATCGATCGTTTCATTTTTAAATTACATAGCAAGCCTTACCTCATGTATAACTTGAACACCTAACAACTTAATAACGAACGCATAGTCATGTTACATCATGCATCGACTTGAGAGAATACATTCAGGAATATTTTTTTTAATCCATTGATTACACCATTTTTGTTTCATTACAAACAACAACCACTACAAAACAACACTCCGATGATTTTTAACGAATCGAATTCTATCGTAGTAGACTCTCAATCCAACGTGGCAGAGAAACGTACCGATGCAATCACTGGCCATCGTTCTTTGTTCTCTTGTAAGCAGTTCAAAGTAGGAGAAGTTATCGCCACCTTCTATTGGGACCAGGTTTTTGCAACGCCGACCTATCTCACCGTGCAGATAAGCGAGCATGAACACATTCTTTTAAGGCCCGAGTACCTTGAGTGCATCAACCACAGCTGCGACCCAAATGCCTTTTTTGACACTACCAGAAAGCATTTGATTGCTGTTAAGCCTATCAAGAAAGGTGAACAGTTTACATTCTTCTACCCATCTGCTGAATGGGATATGGATCAGGCGTTCGAGTGCAAGTGCGGAAGCAAGAACTGCATTGGCATGATCAAAGGAGCTAAGTATTTGTCTAAAGACGTGCTTAAGAACTACCAGTTTACAGACTTTATCAAGGGTAAGTTGGCCTTAAGGGCATAGAGCGGAAAGATTTGATACGAGATAGGAAGATTGCAGATCAAAGATGAAAGAGCAAGGCTTGAAGTGTTGGTTGAGTGCAAATTCTTTTAGAAATCAATAGATACGCATCTTTTAAGTTCACTATACCAAGAAAGTTCATAAGGATCAGGCTAGTGAATGTGCGGAGAGATGAACTTTATAGATCAGTTGAGGCAGTAAAGTCAATATCAATTGGTTAAGTATGAGGTTATGTCAATAAAAAGTATTTATATTTATAAAAGTTTTGACATAAGACGATCAAAATGTCGAATGTAAGCGAACCGGATTTACAAACACCTCCAGTAAAAATCGAAAAGTCGAAAGACTTGAACGGCTCCGGACTCTCCCTACTCTTCAAACGTTTCTTTTTTATCAACTTATTGATATCAAAGTGATTACATCAAGAGACCTTACATATAGCTTAAAGAATTCAATAGACTTCCGAGAAAGAAAAAATGACTATCTGGTATGGATTCTTGCTCCCTACCTTGTTACTGACGACCCAAACCTCAAGTATTACTACGACTACACGCAAAGTATCGCCGAATACAAAAAAGTGTTTGATGAGGTTGGATGTGAGTGGAAATGGAAGAATGTAACCCTGGATACAGTCGAAGAAGTGATCCGGGAGATAAGAAATTACCCGAGTTCAAAGGCAAGTATAGTCGTAAATCTTTGCGACGGAGACGAAATGAATGGCATCCCTGGGGTATCTGTCATACACACCCTCGACAAGTACGACCTTATATACACCGGCTCGGATGATCTGTTCTATGAGATCACAACGTCAAAGATTCCCATGAAGGAAGCTTTTGACAAGTGTTCGGTTCCGACAGCAGCCTGGAGGGTGATCGAACCAACTGATGTGAATCCTTCTGCGCTCTTCGAAGAAATCGGCGATGTACTTATAGTGAAACCAGCGATATCTGCGGGAAGCCTTGGTCTGAGCATCAAAAATGTTGTCAGCAATGAGGTTGAATTCAAGGCGATCTTGAGTGAAATGCAAGGTGGATACCACGGATGGAAACTCGACACGGGCGGAATCTTTGTCGAAGAGTTCGTCAATGGGCGAGAGTTTACCACCCTGGTAGTAGGTTCATCAACCAATCCTGAGACCATTCATGTTTATCCGCCGGTTGAGCGAGTGTTTCATTCATCGCTGCCCGAAAAAGAACAGTTTTTATCATTTGATCGCCTTTGGGAAACGTATGACAACGAAACACCACTACCGGATAAAGGTATATTGTATGATTATCATGAACCTGAACAAGAGTTATTGCCTGCGTTAAAGCAAATCAGTCTTGATGCATTCAAGTCAGTAGGAGGTATGGGCTATGGACGTTTGGATATTCGCATGGATAGACAAACCGGTAAGTTGTATGTGCTTGAAGTCAATGCGCAGTGTGGTTTGAGCGAGGATGAAAACTATACTTCTATCGGCGCAATTTTGCGATTTGGAAAAAAATCTTTTACTTATTTAATAATTGAGATTATCGAAGACGCATTGTCGCGTTATGGGGCAAAACATAAAGCAAAACAATAGATGAAAGTTTGTGTACTTCAACCAGATTATTCAACGACTAACGTAGACTACAAGAACTACGATCCTCCGCGGGATTTGACAAGCTTACTTCCTGAGGATGATGTTGTTGATCATGTATTCCTTAATAAGTTAACGACCTATCGTCAGCTTAAAGATTGCAGCAAGAAGGGATACGATATCTATGTCAATCTTTGTGAAGGATACCTTGAGTGGGAGGTTCCATCTATCGATGTTATCCACACGTTGGAGCAACTGAACCTGCCCTACACGGGTCCTAATGCTGCATTGTACGATCCCCCGAAACCTTTAATGAAGTATGTTGCCTATTGTGCAGGGGTTAAAACTCCTGCTTCCGTAGACCTAACTTCCGTAGAAGATATCGACGAGGTACTGGATAAGCTCACTTTTCCCATGTTCATCAAGCCAGCAAAGGCGGGCGATAGTTTGGGAGTTGATGAATTATCACAGGTTAATAATGAGACAGAGTTACGATCCAAGATAAGCGCAATTCTTAAAGAGTACGACGAGATCCTGGTAGAGGAGTACATCGCTGGCAGGGAATTCACTGTGCTAGTAGCGGCCAATAGGGACGGAAAATCATCTACTGCTTTTAAACCAGTCGAGTATATCTTCCCCAAAGGCAGAAATTTTAAGACCTACGCACTTAAGACATCAGAGTTACACCCTGAATCAAATGTGCCGGTTCATGATTTTAAGATCGAACGAGCTTTGAAAATGGCTACCCAGCAGATTTTCACATCATTTGGTGGTGTTGGATACGCTCGCCTGGACTTCAGAATGAACTCAAAGAACGAGATCTACTTCCTGGAGATCAATTTTACCTGCTCAGCCTTTTACGTAGACAGCTATCAGGGGTCAGCAGATCATATTCTTAATAATGAGCCAGCTGGAAAAAGTGGATTCTTAAAGCACATCATTGCCGAGGGTATCGCTCGCAATAAAGCCAAACAACGTAAATACGTTCTGAAAGGAAACGCACTTTCGGGTTATGGCATCTTTGCCAGCCGCAAGATCCGGAGGAACGAAGTGGTCTTTATGGGTGAAGAAATGGCCCAACGGATCGTTTCCAAAAGCTTTGTTGAAGCAAACTGGAACCAACGGCAAAAGAACGACTTCAAACATTACGGCTATCCGATAAGCAAGGAAGTATATATTCTATGGGATGAGAACCCAACCAATTGGGCTCCTCAGAATCATAGCTGTAGCCCGAATACTGCTTATGAAGGTCTTAATGTGGTAGCAATCAAGGATATTTCTGAAGGAGATGAACTGACCTTGGATTATGCTTTGTTTCTTGACGACAATCTTGAACCATTTGTATGCCAGTGCGGAAGCTCGAATTGCCGCGAGATCGTATCAGGAGTAAAAGAGAATGTCATCACAGGAGCAGGGCGATTGAAGGCGCGTTCTTCCCGAAGACAAGACATTCTTGTTCCGGTACCTGTTCCTGTCGGTTTGGGCAATAAGCGTACCATTCGGCCGAAAGGGATTTGATGGGTTGGCTATAGCTTTTGGCTGTTAACAATCCCACAATAAATTGGGCTCTGATCGCTATCTAGCTAGTCACCGGTAACTAGTAATCGGTATCCTGCTTCAAGTATGTTATAATCACATACGATATGCCGATACTTATCCTTATCAACACGGGCATCTTCTTGTTCCTGTCACTTCTCCATTTCCATTGGGCATTCGGCGGTAGATGGAGTTGGGGAGCTGCCGTTCCATCAAAACCGGACGGAAAACTGTTGTTTAATCCGGGGATGACATCATCACTTGTAGTTGCTTTCGGACTTCTGCTGTTTGCTTTTATTATGTTGGGAAATTCAGGCCTTTGGGACGGTGTCGTCGCACGGCGGTACTTTCAGTATGGCGGCTGGGTGATCTCTGCTATTTTTCTCCTTCGTGCAATTGGCGACTTCAGGTTTATTGGATTTACTAAAAGAGTCAAAGGCACGCCGTTCGCAATAAATGATACCAGAATGTATTCGCCTTTATGTTTGATTATTTCGGGAATAAGTATTGCTGTATCGTTTTAAATCTCCCAACAGATGCCACAGGCAAAACTGTTCTTGCCACCGAACCAGTAATCACCTACTTTAACTGCGTAAAATCCCTGATATGAAATCATTTGCAATGCTTTTTCTATGTTTCTTCCTGGCAACCAATTCATTGTTGGCACAGCTATCGAAAATAGAAAAGAAGATAGCCACTCAGGTTGACACACACTACCAGGAAGCATTAAAGCTGCTTGAAGAAACAGTGAACATCAACAGTGGGTCAATGAACTTTGAGGGAGTTCAAAAAGTCGGACAAATCTTCAAAGCAAGACTGGATGCCCTGGGCTTTCAAACGAAATGGGTTGATGGCCAACCCTTCGGCAGGGCAGGACACCTGGTGGCGGAGCATAAAGGAAAAGGTAAAACACTGCTCCTGATCGGGCACCTGGATACCGTATTCGAACTGGCAAGTCCCTTTCAGAAATTCACAATGGTAAATGATTCTACAGTAAAAGGCCCGGGAGTCGGTGATATGAAAGGTGGGGATGTTGTGATCATTCAATCCCTTCAGGCACTAAAAGACAATGGTCTCTTAAAAGATATGAACATTATTGTCGTAATGACAGGAGATGAAGAGCTAAGCGGAAAACCACTGACATTGGCGCGTCATGACCTGATCGAAGCAGCAAAGGCCGCTGATATAGCCATAGGATTTGAAGATGGGGCAGGTGATCCAGGCACGGCCGTTGTGGCAAGACGCAGTTCTTCCAACTGGGAGCTAAATGTTACCGGTGTTCCAGCCCACTCGTCACAGATATTCACGGAAGCCGTTGGTGCCGGAGCGATTTATGAAGCAACCAGGATCGTCAACGGTTTTTACGAAGCACTTGCTGGGGAAATCTATCTTACTTTCAACCCAGGTTTGATGCTTGCTGGATCGACAGTGGATCATGACAGGGAAATGGATGGTGGAACGGCCCATGGAAAGAGTAACATCGTGGCCGAACGTGCGGTGGTGTCAGGAGATATTCGCGCCATTTCACCAGAACAGTTAATGAAGACGCAGGAAACGATGAAAGAGATTGTAGCCAAACATCGGCCTCTCACCACAGCGGAAATAATTTTTGGTGAAGGCTATCCACCATTGGCTCCTACCGAGGGGAATTATGCGTTACTTAGCTATATCGATAAGATCAGTCGTGATCTTGGTGCTGGTCCCGTTATTGCCGTTAACCCACGGAAAGCGGGTGCTGCGGACATATCTTTTACCGCCGCATATGTTGATATGGCCATTGACGGCCTCGGCCTGCGTTCATCAGGAGGACACACCGTGAACGAAACAGCCGATCCCCGCAGCATAGCGTTGCAAGCCAAACGGGCGGCGATTCTCTTTTATCGCCTTACGCAGGACAAAGTGACAACTGGGAGAACAAAATAAGCCTCCACCATTGGGGCCAACCATTCCTCTAAATCATATTGCATCACACATTGTAATTGCTTTATCTTCATAAAAAAATTGATGAAGACTATTTTCTTTTTAGCCCGGCTCTCAATCCTTTGCTTATTGGTGACGACAATCTCATTCAGGAGCGTCGCTCAGGAAAAGAAGCCCGTTTATCTGGCATTCAACTACATCAAGGCAAAGCCGGGCATGGGGGGTCAATACATTGACCTGGTAAAGAATTACAGCACGAAGATTCTTAGCTACGCCATAGATGCTGGCGCGTTTACAGGATGGTACTTTTATGAAGTGAGAATGCCAAGTGGGTCAGCATCAGAGTATGATTTTGTTGCGGTTAGCGTTGTGACGGATTTCAAATATCTTTTTGAAGAACCGGGCACGTATGCGGATATTATGAAGAAAGCAATTCCCGGAATTTCGGACCAAACACTCGCATCAATTGCAGAAGACTTTGACGAAAGCCGGATATCCGTTAAACGAGAAATATTCACACGCATATCCGACCTGGTCCCAAATTCAAAACCTGCGAAATATGCGCGTGTCGATTTCAATATGACTGGCGATGGCAAAGAAGAAGAGTACTTAAAAATGGAGACGGAATTGATGGCACCGATTCACAAGGAGATTGTGGCCATGGGCTCGTATAGCGACTGGGAATTGTACAAGAAAATCCTCCCTAATAATGCTAAGTCAGACTTCAACTATATCGCAGTTGATTTTATGAATGACATCAATACGCTTGTCAATCTGGACTATGCCACCATCGCAAAAAAGGCTTATCCTACAACTGATCTATCCAAATTATTTGCCACCGTTAACACGTCAAGAAAAATCGCGAGGGGAGAGATATGGGAACTGGTCGAATACGTTGATGCAAATAAGAAATTTACTTATAAAAAGTAGCAATGAAGCCACTAGTGGTCCTCCTGCTTATTGGATTAAACACTCTCACCGGCACCGGCCAATCTCTCGAGCAGAAGGAAGGATTTGTCAATGTTGACGGTGGTCGTATCTGGTACAAGGTGGTTGGGCAAGGCAAGGGCAGTCCCTTACTGTTGATTCATGGAGGACCAGGCGGAAGGAGTTGCAGCGGCATACCGGGCTACTCATTATTGGGTGACGAGCGACAGATAATATTCTATGATCAGCTTGGTTCCGGCAATTCAGATCGTACTACGGATACCACACTTTGGAAGCTCTCACATTTTGTCGATGAAGTTGTAGCGTTACGTGAGGCATTGGGTTTAAAAGAATTGAATATTCTTGGTCACTCCTGGGGTGCGACAGTAGCGGTGGAATACATGCTGACAAAGAAACCCTCTGGCGTTAAATCTGTGATATTTGCCGGACCACTTCTGAGCACGCCGGTCTGGATGAGCGACGCGAAAATTCTCTTATCTCAATTACCAATCGCGGTACAAGATACGATAAAGAAATATGAAGCTTTGAAGAAATACGACACTCCCTCGTATCGCGCTGCCACCGACTCATTTAATATTCGTTTCAACCGGAGACACAAACCAAAGGAATTAACGGGATGTGAAGGAGTTCCACCCGGCAATCGCGATATTTATTTCTATATGTGGGGATCGACTGAATTTAATGCCATTGGCAATCTCAAAAACTTTGACAGGGTCGGCCGGTTGCATGAATTGAAGCTACCTGTACTTTTCATAGCAGGAAGATATGATGAAGCAAGGCCTGAATCGATGCTTGATTTTCAGAAACTGGTCAAGGGTTCGAAAGTATCCATCATTGAAGGCTCTGCGCATGGACTAATGAATGACCGGCCTGAAGAGTACCGTGCAGCCATTAGAAAATTTCTTAATTTATTGGAAAAATAACATATCACATTTAGAAATGAAACGCAGAAACTTTCTTCAATCCGTGTCAACCACAGCCTTGTCTATTGGGTTACCACTTAGCGTGTTAGCATCAACAAACAACCATTCGGAAACCATGAATCAGGAGGTTAAAAGAAAAATATTCATTACGGGCGGAGGGGGCTTCAAAAGCTTTTCAAAGTATATCATCGGCCTTACAAAAAAAGAGGACCCGAAAGTCTGTTTCATTCCAACTGCCACAGGTGACAGCCTGGTAAGTATTTCAAACTGGTTCACAAGTTGTGAGGACATTCCGATTCGGCCATTCGTATTAAAAACGTTCATCAACTCATACGACACAAAAAAGACTTTCGAAGAACTTCTCATGGGAATGGATGCTGTAGTAGTAGGAGGTGGCAACACGTTAAATATGATGGCTATCTGGAAAGCTCAGGGTGTTGATCTTGCTCTACGAAAAGCGTATGACTCAGGCGTGGTGATGTCGGGTGGAAGCGCCGGTTCACTTTGCTGGTTTCAAAGTGGAACGACCGATTCAAGACCTATTAAACTGTCAAAGGTCGACTGTCTTGGATGGATTAAGGGATCTCATTGCCCGCACTATGACGCAGAGGCGTCACGTCGTCCTTTATATCAAGAGTTGATTAAGAAAGGTGAACTACCTCCTGGCTATGCATGTGATAACAATGCCGGGATTTATTTTGAAAATGAACAGTTTGTGAAAGCCATCGCCCTGAATAGTACCAGCAAATCCTATTATGTAGACATGGTGGGAGGTCAGATAAGCGAAAAGGCCCTCAATATGGAAATTCTTACCAACTAGGATTCTTTGGAAAAAGTAAGCCTGTGCGGCTACTCAAGAACGTTTATTGTCACCCAATACTTATAGGTTAATCGTGAAAATTACCTTTAAGCTCCAAATATAAGTTTCTAGTAGGTATTTAGGCTCATGTAGAAAGGATAAGTAACAACGGAGTAACTGAAGTTACCGAAAAGAGCCGAATTTAACCTGAAGGTTTTCGGAAGCTGTTTAGTGTTCTTCTGGTTTCTTGGCTGTTTTATGAGCCCCTTGAACACTGGCAAAATTTCAAAGAAAGTCTGAACAAATATAGACAAAACTGGGTTTTGAATTATAACTCTACTATAATTATCTAGCTTTTAAGTTTTTTATAATTGAATACTCTTCTGTCTTCTGTCTTCATTTAAAAATTCTCTGGCTGAAATACAGAAAGCTTTTCAATTCAATAGGTTTATTCTTGGTAACTACTACAGTTGGGGGGATTCAATTGGACTTCAGTTGCTGTAACATCCGTGAGTTGCAGTAGCGTTTATTTTACATTGTTCACACAACCACCACAACTCATTCCTGATATTTCATAATGGTTCTTCTTTTTCACGATTTTAAAGTTGTTTCATTGCTCATCTTCTTTTTCAGGATAGGATAGGATAATCCAACTTGCTATTACTATAACAACGACAAGCTTAAAAATCCACCAGCCCGAATGCATTCCCCATGCTAGGATTAGTTTTCAGCATATTCATAATTGAATCATGGTTCTCCATCGTCATTTTTTGGTGATTCTGCATTATTATCATACCATTTTTGCTGTTCATCATTGTACGCATCATTTCATTCGACATCGTACTATCGTTAGCAATTACTTCCATGATTTGATTTCTTGTTTGTTAACCGATTTAAATATCTGATAAGGTGGGTACTCCACCTCACTTTTCTATTATACAATTAATGTTGATAGTTATATCATTCACACATTTGATGCATGAAAAATTGGTTTCAGAAAAGATCATGCACAAATGCAGTATTCATTCAGCACTAGAGCTGGTCAACATGTCTCCCTTTTGGCTTTGTTGATAATCGAAAAGTAGCTTCTTTTATGAGAACATTGGATTAGCTAGCGGGTAGTTTCCTCTACGTTACTAGCACATTCTACACAATCGCATTACAATCCACTATTCTTAAGCAAAACGGTTATTGATAGCATTAAGGGCGTGATTACCTCAGAATGAACTATGTTGACCAATTTTTTAGACGAACTTGAACGATCCTGCTATTATTCAGAATAGCGTCCTCGAGGCATGGAAATTGCTAACAACGATGAAGAGCGTTTCTCTTACCTATGTAAAGAACACCTATAGAATCCTTTCTTGATAACACACGCTTCGCAGCATCCATCAAGTCAACGAGTAACACGTCAGTAAATGGTATACTGAAATTTCATTCTCACCTTTCTGACAATCAGAACAGTCTATAATTTTGCGAAACATAAAAGAAAACTGATTAAAATCAGTTCGTAAGAAAACTAATATCATTTAAACAAAGTCACTGTCTACTTATTTTCACATCATCAAATTGAAATCAAAGAACATGAAAAATCGATTTATTTTATTTAACATTGTTTCTCAAATCAAATAATTTTTAAATATGAAAAAATACATAAAAGGTTTTGCCTTAATGCTCATTTCCATCATAGAACTCAATAGTATTGGGTATTCGCAATCCATATACAAAATCGAAGCAACAAAAGATGTTGACATGAAATTGCTTGGCACATCTACCTTACATAAGTGGGAGATGGAAGCCACGTCAGTGTCAGGCGAAGCACAATTTATATTTAAGTCAGGAAGTAGAAGCGAGCTTAATTCGGTGAAGTCCTTATCATTTGCTTTGGAAGTGAAGGACTTAAAAAGCGACAGTAAAAAACTTGATAAGAATGCTTACAAGGCACTGAAATCTGATGAATTTAAGGACATACACTACAAATTGATATCAGCATCGGTAACGCCTGAGAAGAAGAATGAATATTTACTTAAGACCAGTGGCAAGCTCACGATTGCCGGAGTAACAAAGGAAATTGACATGGATGTTCATTGTGTCGTTAATGCCAATGGCAGCATCACCTGTACAGGGTCGCACAAACTGAATATGAGCGATTACAATGTTGAGCCACCATCTTTTATGCTAGGTGCTATGAAAACAGGTGATGCCATCACGCTTGAATTTAATGTAGTGTATAAAATATAAAAGTGCATTCGTGCACTTTCTCAACCATCAATTAAATTAATAAAATGAAATTCACTTTAGTAATATTGCTTTCCGTTGTCTCTCTAACGTTAAGAGCTCAACAACCAAACCTCCAGTTTTTTAGATCAAATGATAAACGAGGTCTTAATGTTTACGAAACTTCCAAAGTTGATACAATAGCATATACCGGTGTTAAAGTGAGAGTGGGTGGGGATTTCTCCATGCAGTTCCAGGGACTTAACCAAAGCAATGATGCCAACAACCTGGTTGAATTGGGTACTGATTTTAATTTGCCCTCTGCCAATCTAAACCTCGATGTGCAGCTGGTGGATGGTGTTCGCATGCATTTGCGTACCTATTTATCTACCCGGCATCATAATGAAACCTGGATAAAGGGGGGACACATTCAAATTGATAAACTTGATTTTGTCAGAAAAGGATTTATGGAGGGGGTCATGAAGTACACCACCTTCAGGAT
Organism: Cytophagales bacterium; assembly: GCA_038229375.1. Classification (GTDB taxonomy): domain Bacteria; phylum Bacteroidota; class Bacteroidia; order Cytophagales; family Cyclobacteriaceae; genus ELB16-189. Next base: position 15,733 of record JBBRON010000044.1, read on the forward strand.
AGGATTGGATGAGTTTAATTATGGCGACGCGCACTTTAGAAGATCGGATAATGCGCGGGGAATTTTCAATCCATTTATAGGAAATTATATTATGGATTCCTTTTCGACTGAAGCATTTGGTGAAGCCACTGTTCAAAAGAGTGGACTATTTTTCGTGATCGGGGTTACCAATGGTAAGCTCAATCAGAATGTGGTGGTTACAAATTTATCTAATAATAAACCTTCACTCTATGGAAAGTTGGGCTTTGATAAACAGCTGAATGATGATCTGAGATTTCGGTTAACAGGATCTTTCTATCTAAACAAAGGTACTACTACCGGAACATGGTTATATGGTGGCGATCGTGGTGGTAGCCGATACTACGATGTGTTACATACACAGCCAGATTCTCTGGGTAATTCCGAAGGCACTGATTTTGATGGCCGTTACAACGCGCGCTTCACAAAGCTTACCGCGCTTCAGGCAAATCCTTTTATAAAATTTAAAGGACTTGAATTCTTCGGTATTTATGAGCGTGCCAGTGGCAGTAATACGTTTACTCAACCCATTGCTGACAAGGAAGGTGCTTTTACCCAACTGGCTGCGGAGTTAGTGTATCGGTTTGGTAACGAAGAAAAGTTTTATGTAGGGGGAAGATATAATTCAGTAAAAGGTAAAGCGCGCGAGAGCGCAACAAGCAATCTTGAAATCAATCGATTTAATATTGGTGGCGGATGGTTTATTTCAAAAAATATTTTAGCGAAAGTGGAATATGTGAATCAACAGTATACAGGCACTGCCTGGACTGGAAGATTTGCCGGAGCAAAATTTAATGGCTTTGATATCGAGGCAGTAATTAGTTTCTGATGTTGAGAATGAATGAGAGCATAGAAATCGAAGTATCTGAAAATGGAAAGAAACAATACAAAAAGATAAATGCGCTGTTTCGTGCTTACTGAAGTAAAAATGCAGAAATAAATAATTCTAATAATTTAATCACCATTAAATTTAAAACTCATGGAAAATTCAATGAAGCATACTTATCACATTGGTGGTATGAGTTGTGGCGGATGCGTTGCAACAGTTAAGAATAAGTTGTCTGCTGCTCCCGGTGTAACATCTGTATCCGTTGATCTTGATAAGAAAGAGGCTGAGATTACTTCAACTGCAGTAATTAAAGCCGATACACTTCAGGACGCATTAAAGAATACGCATTACACTATTGCGGAACTTAGGGCAGCTTAATTAAATTTATTCTGTCACGTTCAAAAAATGTGTTCAGTAAAAAATTGGTAACGGCGAAACTGAAGAGAAATTTTAAAATCGAAAATTATGCACATGTAGTACGGCTATCATTTCATAGAAAAAAATAAATGTCAAACAATTAATTAAAAATGAAACAAAATCCAAATGAAATGTTGCTTGATGGCGAAATCGTAAATGAAAACAACAGCACAGACACATACACCTGCACTATGCATCCCGAAGTTAAATCAGACAAACCGGGCAAATGCCCTAAGTGCGGAATGGAACTAGTAAAGAAGAATTAAATTATATCGGGCAACATCGAAATTGAAGAACAGGCAACAGTGTAACTGAAGAAAATTAAAAATTCTAAAAAATAATAATTATGAAAATTAAAAAAACAATTTCTGCCCTGTATGCTTCAATGTTTATGGTGGCGGTATGCTTTACAGTAAGCAGCTCTTTTGCTCAGACCAGCGCCAAGCCTGCAATGATGAAAGATTGCTGCATGATGAAAGACAGTAAAATGATGTGCGTGAAAGATGGTAAGACAATGCCAATGAAAAAAGGCATGACCATGAAAAACGGAACGAAGTGCATGCCTAATGGAGAGTGCGCAATGAAAGACGGAACAAAAACGAAGATGAAAGAAGGTGAGTGCATGGACATGAGCGGAATGATGTCAGATTGCGGAATGATGATGAAAGATGCAAAAACAGGAACCGAAAAGGCAGTAACAGCAATGTACGCTTGTCCAATGCATCCGGAAGAAACAAGCAGCAAGCCCGGCAAATGTGGTAAGTGCGGAATGGATATGGTTGAGAAAAAATAAAAACAATTTTTAGCAACATCGAAATTGAAGAATAGAAAACAGTTTAACTGAATAAATAAATTAAAAATTATGGAAAGTTCAGTAAAGCATACCTACCACATTGGTGGTATGAGTTGCGGAGGATGCGCCACAACAGTTAAAAATAAATTGTCTGCTGCTCCCGGTGTAACATTCGTACACGTTGACTTGGCAAAGGAGGAAGCGGAAATTATTTCTTCTGTAGTAATTAAAGCCGATACACTTCAGGATGCATTGAAGAATACGAATTATAGAGCGAACTGGATTTAATGATTAAGGCAAGCGAAGCAAGTAAAAAAGTGTTGGCTATTGTCATATTTTAATTTAAAGAAAACAAAATAATGGAAACAGGCGTCAACAGTTTACTGAATGAGAATTCGCTCACCGATGTAGGACACCGAAACACCAATAAGGAAATAATAATTGTAAGTGGCAGCAGCGGCTTAATTGGTTCCGCATTAATTCATAAAATAGCTTCACAATACAGGCTTACCGGACTTGATAATGCGGGCTATCCATATCCCCCTGCCGAAGCTGAATGTGTGTGCCTCGATATTACCAGCGATGAAAGTGTAAAATTTGCTTTCGAAAGAATTCGTTACGAGTATGGAAACAAAATAGCTAGCGTTGTACATCTCGCAGCTTACTATGATTTTCTTGGAAAGCCGTCCCCTCTCTATGATGAAATCACAGTGAAAGGAACAGAACGGCTAATAAAAAAGCTGCAGGAGTTTGAAGTAGAGCAGTTTATTTTTTCAAGCAGCATGCTGGTTTATAAACCAACACTGCCGGGTAAACCAATGAATGAAGAATGGCCGTTGGAGCCGAAATGGGATTATCCAAAATCAAAAGTAACCACTGAAAAAGTTTTGCGTGAGCAAAGAGGAAAAATTCCTGTGGTCTTAATGCGGATGGCTGGTGTGTATAGCGAAGAAGGAAACTCTATACCCATCACCAACCAAATACAGCGCATTTACGAAAACCAAATCACAGCCTGGTTGTATCCTGCCAACACTTCACATGGCAGCACCTATATTCATCTCGATGATTTAGTGAATTCCATTGCAATGACGATTGAAAAACGCAAAGAGCTTCCACCCGAAGTGGTGTTGAATGTTGGCGATGATGAAACACTTTCTTATAAAGAGCTACAGGATATTATTAGTAATGAGGTTAACGGAACACAAAAGGCGATAATAAAAATTCCTAAGTGGTTTGCAAAAGCAGGGTCGTTTATGCAAAATTTATTTGGCAAAGCTTTTATAAAACCTTGGATGATTGACCTTGCCGATGACCATTTTGAAATGGACAGCTCAAAGGCAAAAAAATTACTCGATTGGCAACCTAAGCATAGCTTAAGGGAAACACTTCCAAAAATGATTAAAAAATTAAAAGATGATCCTAAAGCATTTTATAAGGCAAATAAATTAAAGAAGTAGAAAGTACAGATACATCATGTAAAATTGAAACTGGCTTATGGAAAATATGAAACATGATATGCCTGCTCACGATCACGCTATGATGGGTGATAAAAAGCAGGGCACACACTATACGTGTACGATGCATCCTGAAATTATCAGCGATAAGCCGGGCAAATGTCCTAAGTGCGGAATGGAGCTTGTGCCCAAAGAAGGAGGGAATGATCACAAACAAATGGTCATCGCTTTTCACGAAAAAATAATTTGGACGCATTTAACCAATGTTTTGCTGGGTGTATTTCTCATCATGGCTCCCGTTACATTTGGTTATAAAAGCACCGACATGATTTACAGTGATGTTATCAGTGGAGCATTGCTGATTGTGTTCGGTTTGTTATCATCAAATCCATTTAGGCTTTGGGCTCCGTGGGCTGCTTGTTTTACGGGGGTGTGGCTGCTATTTGCTCCACTTATTTTTTGGGCACCCGATGCGGCATCTTATTTTACCGACACTATAATTGGAATGATGGTAATTGCGCTTTCTGTTCTTATTCCAGAAATGCCGGGCATGATGGCGATGATGATGAAAATGCCACCCGGCCCAGAGACACCTCCAGGCTGGTCATACAATCCATCCTCGTGGTTGCAGCGAACACCTATCATCGTATTGGGATTTGTTGGTTTTTTCGCCTCACGTTATCTTACCGCCTTTCAACTAGGATACATTGATCATGTTTGGGATCCGTTTTTTGGTGTGGGCACTGAAAAAGTATTGACGTCAGCAGTCTCTAAATCCTTTCCTATTTCAGATGGTGGACTTGGAAACTTCGCCTATACAATTGAAGCTTTAATGGGATACATGGGCATGTCTAATCGTTGGCGAACAATGCCCTGGATGGTAGCCTTCTTTGGCATACTGGTTATACCGCTTGGTGTCATTAGTATAGTACTGATTATTCTACAACCTGTATCTGTAGGCTTTTGGTGTTCGATTTGTTTGCTTACGGCTGTTGCCATGTTGATTATGATTCCGCTTACGCTGGATGAAGTAGTAGCCATGATTCAATTTATAGTTAAACGAACAAAAGAAGGAAAGCCTTTCTGGCGTACTTTCTGGATGGGCGATACCATTGAAGGCGGTGGTAAGGATAGCCGGTCACCAAGTTTTATTGGCCCATTAAATAAAACAATTCCCTCCATGTTATGGGGCGTTAATATTCCATGGAACTTACTTGTATCAAGTGCTATCGGTTTATGGTTAATGTTCACACCCTTTTTATTTTCAATACAGAAACCTATCGCAAATCATCTTACAACCATCGGGGCTCTGATTGTAACCTTTACAGTAATAGCTATGGCTGAGGTGGGTCGCTCCTTACGGTTTTTAAATATCGCATTCGCAGTTTGGCTCATTGTAGCAAGCATCATAATAAAAGACCCAACAGGCAATGCGCTGTGGATTGCATTAGCTTCTGGTATTCTCCTGATAGGTTTAAGTTTCCGCAAAGGTAAAATCAAGGAGAGCTATGGAACTTTTGATCGTTACATCATCTAAAGAAACGGTGAATACAAGTAACACACACTTTACGATATTAATTAACCAACGGTTCAATAGTAATAATCTTCTACAATTAAAATATACAGACATGAAAAAAATTAAAGGAAGTAAAAATTCTAATAGCATGCTAGACCAAAAAACAGGTAGCATGTTAGACGTAAAAACAAATGAAGATTTCAACAACGAACATCCTGATCATGATGACGCTGGTTTAATAAAAGGCAATTCAGGCGGAGATGATAAAAAGCCAGCAAGTAAATTAAAACTTAAAAAGAAGTGAAAAGTAAATTTGGTTTCATCCGATAATTCTAAGCGTAATGTAAACATGTCCACCAAAGCACCGGGAACCTTAAAAGAAGATAGCATATAAGCTATGTCCAGATCTTTCTGAATAGGCAAATAGTCTATCTCTCTTTCTCAAACTTTTCAAATTGAAAAAATGCTAAATAAAGTAATCCGGTATTTTCTGGAGAACAGATTAGTCACCATGCTAATCTTAATCATCTTCATTGCCTGGGGAATAGTAACTTCACCATTCGGATGGAAAACAGGATTTCTCCCATCCGACCCAGTGCCTGTTGATGCTTTCCCTGATATTGGAGAAAACCAACAAATCGTTTTTTCACAATGGCCTGGCAGGTCACCACAGGATATTGAAGATCAAATCTCTTATCCATTAACCACCTATTTATTGGGTATCCCCGGAGTAAAGTCTATTCGAAGTTCTTCCATCTTCGGCTTCTCCATGATCAATATCATCTTCAATGAGGATAATGAATTCTATTGGTCTCGATCCAGAATACTTGAAAAACTAAATTCTTTACCATCTGGGTTGCTACCAGAAAGTGTTCAGCCTACGCTTGGCCCAGATGCAACTGCATTAGGACAGGTTTATTGGTATACCATTGAAGGTCGTGATAAGAAAGGCAATCCAACTGGTGGGTGGGACTTACATGAGATCAGAACAGTTCAGGATTTCTTCGTCAAGTATGGATTGAATGCGGCAGAAGGAGTTTCCGAAGTAGCATCAATAGGTGGGTTCATTCAAGAATACCAGATTGACGTGAATCCGGATGCCTTAAAAGCCTATAACATTCCTTTACACAAAGTCATGCAGGCGGTGCAAAAATCGAATAGAGACGTAGGTGCCAAAACAATAGAAATAAATAAAGCAGAATATTTAGTTCGTGGCTTGGGCTACATCAAAAAAGTAGAAGACATTGAGTCGGCAGTTGTGGCAGTTCAAGATAATGTTCCTATCCGAATCAAAGACATAGCTGTGGTTTCACTTGGTCCCGCCACACGCAGAGGACTGCTTGACAAAGAAGGTGCTGAAGTGGTGGGTGGCGTGGTTGTCGCCCGCTTCGGTTCAAATCCTTTGGACGTCATCAACAACGTTAAAAAGAAAATTAAAGAAATAGCTCCAGGCTTACCTAAAAGAACTTTAGCAAATGGAACGGTAAGCCAATTGACGATCGTTCCATTTTATGATCGCACAAATCTAATTCACCAAACCATCGGTACGCTTGAAACCGCGCTTTCTCATGAAGTATTGATCAGCATAATTGTAGTGCTCATTCTCCTATTCAATCTAAGAGCATCCATCATTATTTCAAGTTTATTACCCGTAGGTGTATTGATGACTTTCATCGTTATGCGATATACAGGTGTTGATGCCAATGTGGTTGCCTTGTCTGGTATTGCGATAGCCATCGGGGTAATGGTAGATATTGGAATTGTCTTTGTCGAAAACATTATACGGCATCTGGAAATGCCAGAAAATATTGGGGCCAAAGGAAAGGAACTTTTTAACGTGATCTATGAAGCAACGGTTGAAGTCTCGTCCGCAATCACTACTGCCTTAGCAACCACAGTGGCAAGTTTTATTCCTGTATTTGCTATGGAATCCGCAGAGGGCAAGTTGTTCAGGCCATTAGCCTTTACTAAAACGTATGCCTTATTAGGTTCTTTTGCTTTAGGTCTTATCGTCCTGCCTACACTTGCCTATTTTATTTTTGGTATTGAGTATAATAAAAAGAAAGTCCGCAGAATATGGAATTTCTCCTTTATTGTTTTTGGAATCATACTGGCTATTTATGCCAAAATGATTTTGCCATTAGCCATCTGTCTGATTGGTATCAACAATTTACTTGAACATAAATGGTCTGAGCGGTTCAAAAAATTTCCTGATTACATCACGATTGGTTTAACTGCTTTTATAGCCAGTTTCTTCCTTACTGAAGAGTGGATGCCCCTTGGGGTAGAGAACGCGTTGGTGGTCAATTATGTGTTTGTGGTAGGCTTGTTAGGATTCATATTGACCATATTGCTTTCCATAGTTCATTTCTATGAACCAGTATTAAAATGGTGTTTGAGCAATAAGGTCAAATTCCTAATGGTACCTGTGTTCACCCTCCTTTTGGGTATAGTCATTTGGCTAGGGTTTGATCAAATGTTCAGTTTTGTTGGCAATGCAGTAAGAAACACAAAAGTATACCAATCTGTTGCCAAGACATTTCCAGGAATAGGCTCAGAATTTATGCCATCACTTAATGAAGGCAGCTACCTATTAATGCCTACCTCAATGCCTCATGCAGGTGTAGAACAAAACCGTGAAGTGGTTGGCCAGTTAGACATGATGGTTAGCAGTATTCCTGAAGTAGATATGATTGTCGGTAAAATTGGAAGAACAGAATCCGCGTTGGATCCGGCACCCATTTCGATGTATGAAAACATCATTAACTACAAACCTGAATATGTGGTTAATGATGACGGTCATCGGATCAGGTACAAAACAGACAAGAAGGATAGATTCATTCTAGTTTCTGGGGATACTCTTACTAATGAAGAAGCCCTGAAAAAGCAAATAGTACCTTCAGATTTAATACTTGACGACAACGGTCAATACTTCCGAAACTGGCGCACCCAAATAAAATCACCGGATGACATCTGGGATGAAATTGTAAGGGTTACTAAAATTCCGGGAGTCACTTCTGCTCCAAAATTACAACCCATCGAAACACGACTCATCATGTTACAAACGGGGATGCGTGCACCAATGGGTATGAAGGTTTACGGACCTGATTTAAGAACGATTGAAAAATTTGGACTGGAATTAGAAGCCATATTAAAAGAAGTTCCATCGGTAAAAGCGGAAGCCGTTTTTGCTGATCGAATTGTAGGGAAGCCCTATTTGCATTTGAATATTAACAGAGATGAAATATCGCGCTATGGATTGAATGTGGAAGACGTTCAACAAGCTATTGAGACTGCTATTGGTGGTATGAAAATAACCTCTACAGTAGAAGGACGGGAGCGCTTCCCTGTTAGAGTTCGCTATCCTCGCGAATTAAGGGATAACCCGGAAGCCCTTGGCAGAATTTTGATTCCGACTCCGACAGGCGCACAAATACCCATTAGTCAAATCGTAGACTTTGAGTATGTACGGGGTCCTCAGATGATAAAAAGTGAAGAAACATTTTTGGTTGGTTATGTCCTCTTTGATAAGAAAAAACAGTTTGCCGAAGTGGATGTAGTCAATGATGCCCAGACCGCAATCCAAAAGAAGGTTGACTCAGGAGAACTCGTTGTTCCATCTGGAATCAGTTATAAATTTTCGGGGAGTTATGAAAATCAAATTCGTGCTGTGAAGCGACTTTCTCTCGTGATCCCAATCAGTTTAATAGCGATTTTCCTATTACTCTACTTCCAGTTCAAAACAGTGATTGCATCAGCCATTCACTTCTCAGGAGTATTTGTAGCTTTTTCAGGTGGATTTATTATGCTCTGGCTCTATGGTCAGGATTGGTTTTTAAATTTCTCTTTTTCCGACATGAACATGCGTCATCTTTTCCAAATGCACACCATCAATCTGAGTGTGGCAGTATGGGTAGGATTCATTGCTCTTTTCGGAATAGCCACAAATGATGGAGTGATTATGGGAACATACATCCACCAGGTTTTCGAAAAGCAAAAACCTACAACCATCCAGGGTGTTAGGGACACTGTGTTGGAAGCTGGCAAAAAAAGAGTAAGGCCAGCTATGATGACAGCAGCAGTAGCCATTATTGCTCTTCTTCCTGTACTCTCTTCTACAGGTAAAGGCTCAGACATTATGGTACCTATGGCCATACCCACGTTTGGTGGTATGACAATACAAATCATGACCATGTTTGTAGTTCCTGTACTTCAAGCAATTTGGCGTGAGAAACTTATTAAAAACCAAAACAAGAAATTACAATGAGATACCTACTTATAATATCATTGTTGCTCTCGTGCTTGGTGGCCAAGACACAAAGTCTTGATGATTATTACAAAATAGCCGCAGAAAACAACCCCGGTTTAAAATCCAGGTACAAAGAATTTGAAGCGTCATTACAAAAAATACCACAGGTCAAAACCTTGCCCGACCCCACACTTTCAGTAAGTGCTTTTGGTCAAATGACCCAAACACGTGTAGGTCAACAAATGGCAAGGTTCAGTCTTTCCCAAATGTTTCCGTGGTTCGGTACGCTGAAAGCTCAAGGTGATATGATGGCATTAATGGCAGAAGCAAAATACCAAGAGTTTTTGGATGTCCGCAATCAACTATACTATCAGGTTTCCGCTGCTTATTATCCGTTGTACGAACTCCATGAGTGGATTGATATAGAAAAGGAGAACATTCAAATCCTTGAATCTTATAAATCCATTGCCAACATCAAGTTTCAAAACGGAAAGGGAACAATGGTAGATGTCTTGCGAGTAGACCTCATGCTCAAAGATGCAACCACAAGTCTGAATATTCTAAATCAAAAGAAAAAACCATTTGAGACACGCTTCAATAATCTTTTAAATCGGAACGAAACAGAACCGATCGTTATTTCTGACACCCTGGTGATACCCGAAATAGTGGCTGATTATCGAAGAGATTCATTGCTGGTAAACAACCCATTGTTGACTGAAATGGATTTAAAAATTAAGGCAAGCGAAGCAAGTGAAAAAGTAGCCATTAAACAAGGCATGCCCATGCTCGGAGTGGGCTTTGAATACATCATTGTTGCTCCGCGAACGGATGCTAATGTTCCTCAAAACGGACAGGATGCCTACATGCCGATGCTGACAATGAGCCTTCCAATCTTCAGGTCAAAATACAGGGCAGCACAAAGAGAAGCACAATTGATGCGGGAATCTTTTGGCTTGAAAAAGCAGGATTTGGAAAATAGACTTACAAGTAATTATGAAATGACGCTCTTTGAACTTCGAAAACAAAATGATCTCATTCAGTTGTATAATGATCAAATACTGGAATCACAGCAGTCTTTAAATTTGCTCTTTACTGCTTATGGCAATTCAGGAAAAGACTTTGAAGAAGTGCTGCGCATGCAACAACAGCTTTTGCAATATCGAAAAATGAAAGCCGCTGCCTTAACAGAAATACATATTGCACTTACTGAAATAGATTATATCACAGCAAAAACATATTAGTATGAATGTCAATAAAAGAACCATCATCATAGCAACATCAACCCTAATAGTCGGTGTACTAGTAGGCTGGTTATTCTTTAGTAAAACCTCTGAACCAAAAGCTGAAAATCAAGATCACACTGCGGCGCAGTCTAAAAATATTTGGACTTGCTCAATGCACCCACAAATCAGAAGAAATGAACCGGGCCAATGTCCCATTTGCGGTATGGACTTAATTCCATTGGAGGTTGATGGCGGTGAAGTTGACTCTATGGCGGTAAGTATGTCGCCAACTGCTATGAAATTAGCCCATGTGCAGACGATGATTGTAGGGAGTGGTAATGTTGAAAAAGCCATTCGCCTAAACGGTAAAGTACAGGCAGATGAACGCTTATTATTCACGCAATCATCTCACATCCCCGGTAGGATTGAAAAACTATCAATCAACTTCACAGGAGATTTTGTTTCACAGGGACAGGTGATCGCCTATGTCTATTCTCCTGATTTAGTCACAGCGCAGGAAGAGTTATTGGTGGCCAAAAAAATTAGCCAACCACAACCGGAATTATTTAAGGCCGCTAAACAAAAATTAAAGAATTGGAAACTTACCGATAAACAGATCGAGCAAATGATAGCATCAAATAAAACCATGGATCAGTTTCCTATCCTGGCAAATGTATCAGGCTACGTCACAAAAAAAATGGTTAATCTGGGGGATTATATTAAACAAGGAGAACCTATGTACGAAATTGCTGATTTGTCGAAAGTGTGGGTATTGTTTGAGGTCTATGAATCCGATATGGCATGGATAAAAAAAGGTGCTTCCGTTTCGTATTCAGTAGAATCTATTCCGGGTAAAACATTTAAAGGCGCTGTCAGCTACATCGATCCTATCATAGACCCGAAGACGCGTGTAGCCAAGGCAAGAATTGAAGTTAACAACACACAGTTGACGCTTAAACCTGAAATGTTTGTTAGTGGAACTGTAGAGAGTAAAGTCAAATCCAAAACATCTTCTATCACTATTCCTAAAACAGCAGTTATGTGGACGGGTAAACGGTCTGTGGTTTATGAAATGAAAAGTACAGAACAAGGGGTAAGCTTCCTGATGCGTGAAGTTACATTGGGTCCTGCATTAGGTGAAAGTTATGTTATTGAGTCAGGCTTGAATCCGGGCGAAGAGATTGCAGTCAATGGCACATTTAGCATTGATGCAGCCGCGCAACTGGCAGGTAAACCGAGTATGATGAACCGTGAGGGAGGCAAGCAATCCACGGGTAGTATGCCAGGTATGGATATGGGTGGAGATAAGAAACCAGCCACCAATGAGCCTAAAGACAATAGTAAATCAGGTTCTAAAAATACCATGAAAAAAATGGACATGAGCATGTAATGAGAATTTTAAGATACAACTCACAGAGACTTACAAAGCACAATTGAATTTGTTGATTATGAATACCAAATGGAATATAGTTATAAAGGGTATTAGGCAATACAGGGCTTTTAAAAAGTTTTCCAGACTAAGTGACATCAAAAAAAATAATTCACTTCTGCCCGAACAATTCGTAGCGGATATTCTTGCTTTGGGGCCAGCGTTTATCAAACTCGGACAAATACTAAGTACCCGGCCTGATTTATTGCCTGCACAATATATTAACACTCTTGAAAAGCTTCAGGAGAATGTTCCCCTATTTGATTTTGATTCAGTAAAGCAAATCATTGAAGCAGAGTTAGGACAATCTTTACAAGAGCTTTTCCAATCCATTGAAGAAAAACCGGCAGCATCCGCCTCTTTGTCCCAGGTTCATTTTGCAATACTAAAATCAGGCGAACAAGTTGCCCTAAAAGTTCAGCGGCCTAATATAAAGTCAAAAGTTTTAGACGATTTACATGCATTAGATGGGATTATATCAGTATTGAACTTCTTATTTTCACGAAAGGTAAAAAGAGCTAATCTTATCAATGGATTCAGGGAATTTAAAAGATATACAATACAAGAGTTGGACTTTGCGCATGAAGCAGAAACCATAGAGCGTTTCAGAAATAACTTCAAGGGTTGGGATGATATAATATTTCCAAAAGTTTATTTGAATTATAGCAGTGAGAGACTGCTTACAATGGAACGGATTTCAGGTCTTCGCCTAAAAGAAGTTGAGCAAAAACTATCGAAAAAAGCGAAAGAAAAACTAAACATCAGACTTGTAGAAATGGAATTAAAAATGTTCATCTCAGATGGCTTATTCCATGCTGATCTTCATCCGGGAAATATATTTTTTAAAGAAGATGGACAAATCGAACTGCTTGATTTTGGAATGTATGGCGAATTAACAAAAGAAGAAAGGAACCGGTTTGTACTTTACTGGTTAGCTGTAGTGCAAAATGATATTACACGGGCATTTTACCATTTTAAAAAACAATGTAAAGAGTTACCTAAAGCAAATGAAAAAGCCTTTTATAAAGTATTTAAAAACTTAGCTGATGATTTTTATAAAAGCCGGTTAAAAGATGTTTCCATTACGAAGGTATATATGAATATGATCAGTGCCGGTTACAGGTACGGATACATTTTTCCTGAGAACTTATTATTACATGCTAAAGCACTTACCACTGCTGAAGCCCTGACATTTCAACTTGCTCCAGATGCACGGTTTGAAGAAATTACCAAACCAATTATAGCCAGGGAGTTTGCCCTTTTAACCATCAATGGTGAACAAATAAAAAAAAGAATAGAAAAAGCCTTACCCGAATTTTTACTTAAAGGGGAAATAATTCCATCATCATTGCAGGGAATTGCAGACAATCCACTTATGTGGAAAGCTGCTTATGATCAAATCATCCAGAACGTAACAAAGTGGGAAACAAATGCCGGTGCTTTTAAAGCCATAATTAATCCATCGGCACAAGAAGTTTTAGGAAAAGAATTTAATGAAAATACTGCAGGGCAACTATTAGAAGAAACATGGCGGGAATATTCGAGGTTAGAAATTGATCTGCCTAAACAACAAACTCTGGGAGCTACAATCACAATCCATTTGGCTTGCGTAACTCTTGCTTTTTATAATACCTTGCTTAAGTCTGAAAAAACCAAAGAAGAAGCAACTGAGTTAATCTATAAGATTGGATGGCGAATTTACACCCGCATGGGTAAAATACCAATGCTGATTGCAGGGCTATTTTCTGATCAACCAATTAAAAAAATGGAGTTGGCTACGCAAATATTCAGGATGTTCCCTTTCACGTCTCCTGACTATGGCTGGGAAGATGTAAGCACAGATAAAAACATAGTTGCCTTCAATTGTACACGCTGCCATGTTGCTGAATATTTTCAAAAATTTGAACTTGGAGATGTTTGCTATCATACCTGGTGCAAACTGGATTTTCCTTTAGCTGAACAATGGGGTGGAGAATTAAAAAGAACCGGGAGCATTGCAGGTGGAGCTGAGAAATGTGATTTTCGATGGATAGTAAATGACAAAATTGCTTCCGCTTAAGGAATATTATCTCAACATAAGGGCTGTTTCAAACAAACTTCCGGGAACAAAGATGAATATGGTCGAAGCAGCCCAATTCTTTGAGCACCTTGGTATTCGATCCAAACTCGGCATTTATTAAAAAAACATAATGCACATGCAATGTAAAACACCTACTTTAACACACAATTTGGTGTGCTTCACATATTACCCCACCCACTTCATAGAAAAGGCATAGGTACTTTGAAACAGAAAAGGCACCCGAATCGCTATAACACAATTATTTTATACCCCTCATTTTATTCACTTTTTCTTTCTCTCAACAATGGCTGCACCAAAAAAAAGTAAAACTCAACCGCCTGCCACCGTGCAGAACTTTCCTATCGTAGGCATTGGGGCGAGTGCAGGAGGGCTTGATGCCTTCAAGCGGTTGCTAGTAGCGATACCCGAAAGTTCAGGAATGGCGTATGTGCTGGTGCAGCATCTTGACCCTTCGCACGAAAGTCTTTTACCAGAGATTTTACAACGGGTAACAAAAATTCCTGTGCATGAAATCACCGAAGACATTCATCTTGCGCCAGACCATATCTATGTAATTCCTTCCAACAAAATGCTTGTCTCAACAGATGGTGTGCTCCAACTCACTGACCGCGCAAAAAAAGTCAACCTTTCTATTGATGTTTTTTTTACGTCGCTTGCCGATGTGCACAAAGAGTTTGCAGTAGGTGTTGTGCTATCGGGTACAGGCACCGATGGCACACTTGGATTAAAAGCCATCAAAGAACAAGGAGGCATTAGCATTGCTCAGGACTCAGAGTCCGCTGCTTACGACAACATGCCGCAAAGCGCGGTGAATGCAGGCGTAGTCGATTTTATTTTAGCTCCTGAAAAAATTCCCGCGCAGCTTTTGCAAATCAACAGCGCATACAAAACAAATCATTTTTATAAAAACGAAGAAGAACTTCCAAAAGACGA
>JBBRON010000045.1:0-30013 GCA_038229375.1 Cytophagales bacterium
CCGGATTAGGCATTTTGATTAGTACTTTCATTGCTTTCGTAGAAGGATCGATTGCGTTGAAAATTCGATCAACATGTCCTTTGAAGACTTTGTCGGGATAGCTTATTGTTTGAACACTTGCTTCATATCCGACCGCTACTTTGGATATGTTTGATTCATTAACGTTGGCTAACACCCATATTTCGTCAATTTGTGCAATAGAGAATACCACGTCCGATTTGTCGTTTCGCAGCTGCTCGTTTTGAACGATATCTTTGAATACGATGAAGCCACTGATGGGAGCGATCAGATTGTAATTTGATTCCGTCCCAAGTTTATAGATTGAATAGACTTCATTGATGCGGCTTAATTCTGCGTTCGCTTTTTGCAGCTCTTTTTCTGCAGAAATAACGTCGCGCTCCGAGTTCAGTTTTCCGGCATAGAGTTCTTTGGATACCTGAAGATTCTTTTCGCCAACTGCCACATCAGCTATCGCGTCGAGGCGTTGACGGTGAAATTCGGCCACTTCACTGCTTTGCACCGAAGCCAATATCTGCCCTTGTTTGACATAATCCCCGAGTTCCACATTGATTTTTGTAACGTTCCCACCTGCGATAGGATAGACGTTTGATATCTTATTGTTGTCCGCCGCAATTTTTCCAAATAGTCGCAACTCATCCTTTACATCCTGCAGCTCGGCATTAGCAAATTCGCAACGCTTAACCATTTCGTCTGTCAGACTGAAAGGTGGTTCTGCCACTTCAGCTTTTTGTTTGCAACTAGCGAGGACTAAAAGGAGCAATGATATTTTGAGGAGTTTCATTTAATAAACGGGAGATGCGGTGACGAAATTGATTTGCTCAGCGGAAAGGGCGAGTTGAGTTTTGATTCGCTGAAAATCAGCAAGCGATTCGTTGTAGGCTTCAAAGAAATCCACAAACTCAAGGATCGAAATATTCTGACGTCTGAAATTTTCATTGACTCCATCAAAAACGTCATTGAAATCGCGGGTGTACATTTCTTTTGCTTTTTTGTATTCTTCCACACCGACTTTCATTTCTTCCCAGGCGCTTTGTACTTCACTCGATATTTCATTTTTCTTTTGCTGAATTAGTAGCTCGGTGTTCAGTTCCTGAAAAGAAGCAGCTTTGATATTTCCTTTATTTCTGTCCCACAACGGAAGGGGAATCGACAAGCCTACCTGCACCTGGTTCTTGAATGCACCTCCTAATTGATCATATCCGGAATTGAGTACTACGTCGGGAATTGCAAGTTGCTTTTGAAGTCGTAGGTTGGCTTGTGCAAGATTTAGCTGCTGGTTTACAATTTGAAAGTCGGGCCGCTGCTGTAGTGCACGTGTAAGCAGATCATTAAATTCCGGAATGGTGAGGAACGGCTCTAAATCCTGGTCTCGCATTTGTGAAACAGGATGATCGCCGGTGTGAAGTAATACCTGAATCTTTCTGATTTCATCACGGTAGAAAGCGATCACTTCGATTCGATTATTGCTTACCCGAAGATGAATGGTTTTGAGTCGTATAACATCTTTCACTGGTAGGTTACCCTTCTTTGCTTGTTCGTCATACGATTGAATAAGCACTTTCAGGAGAGCAAGTTGTTTATCGTAGTTGTTTAGGATCGTGTTATATTGACCAAGCAGATAGATGCTGGTGTGCAATTGCAGCTTGAGGTTTCTTAGGAGCTCCGCAAATTCAGTTTGGGCGATAGCCTGATTTTGCCGTGCGATGGAAATACTGCTCTTCCGTTTGCCACCAAGTATCACGAGTTGTTCTATTCCAAATTCCTTCTGACCCTCTGATCCGATGTTGAAAAAGCGATCGTTTTGCGGATCTATGGCATTCAGGTTGGCGGAAATAACCGGGTTTGGATAAGCTTTTGCCTGGATGATCAGAGCTTCCCGTGCCTGTATATTATAGAGCTGGGAGAGGAGCAACAAGTTTTGTTTGAGGAAGATGCTGTCGGCTCGTTGGATCGACAACCTAAGCGTGTCGTAAGCCCTCACTTCTCGGGTAAGGAAGCACAGGCAAAAAGCAAACACACATAAAACGTAAAGTCGACGCATTGGGTGGGTATAAGGTGTTTAGATCGGGAATTTGGCTTTTGGTCACTTGACAAATTTAGAATGACAAAAACAGTTTAAAAAGCGCGGTTATTGTGTCTGTAAGCCTCTTTCTATTTCACTAGTTCCACCATTGCTGTTAAATAGGACCGCCCCCGTGCCAGGGCGGTCCAACCAAGAAGAGGCTGCGTCAAGTATTCCTGTAAACGACTTAAGCGGATTCCCTCACTTAGTGCTTCAATTTGATTAAGGCGCGGTTGAAGTTTGCATTCACCGGTAATAAGCCCTCAGTCCTTCCGGAAATGATTTTGAAATTAGATTGTTTGTGATTCCTACAGTAAATTAATATCAGGTATGCCTGACCAAAAGTATTAACTGCGGTCAGTGGGAGAGTATTGTAAATAACTGATTCGTTACGGACCGTTCGGGGAGATAATCACACGGAAGAGAATATTGAAGAAGTAAATAAGGCGATAATGACGTGCCTGAAAGGAGATACCAGCATGAGCGCCAAATGAAAATTTATCGATGGGAAGATGAAAGGAATCATCCATTTGCATGACCGGCGCGGTGATGGCCATCTCGGACATACATCCAATCTTCAAATGGCTTCCATTCTCAGTGCCTGGGAGAGGAAATTTAGAATGAAGATATTTTTGTTTAGCATTTCCGCTTTTGCGAATCTCTGGGTTGATACTATAGTCCGCCAATGAGGAGAATCCGTTGTGAGTTTCATTAATGGAAATTCTGGACGCATGAGTTGGATTACTCCAAGCAGTATAGAAAAATGAGATAAGTATTAATATTAAAGCAAAGTGTCTCATGTCGCGATGCTAAAATACGACCTTCTTACCTAACACTTTATTATTATGGAGATTAGATTTTGCTTAAAATTCGCAAATCATTGACAGCGGGCTGTTTATCCCCATATTATAGCCGAGAATAGTTTGTCAAGCCGGGAAATTCTTCAGGATTCACCATTTCCATTTCATACACATGTTGCTTTCGCTTCTTTATAATGGTTGATAAATTCCAGGTTTTTGAAGACGTATTCTGACGTGATAACCAATTCTTCAATCTCTGGTTCTAATAATAGTTGACTCATTAATCCAGCATCCTACATTAATAGCTTGTCCTTTTTGATAGTTCATTAAGAAGATTTCTTCTTTTGATGGAAATAGTTTTTTGGTGATAGCCATTTTTTTTTGGTTCCCGGATTTTGAGTAATAATCATAAGCCAAAAGATAGGTCGCGCGGTCGTCGGCAGCATTTTTCTTTTGCGAGCACTCGTCAAAGCTATTGTAATAAAGATCTCCCATTTTTTCATAACCTTTCTTTTGCTTTGGATCGATAGCCAAGGAGTTTCTAAAGAACTCCCTGGCACTTTGCCTGTCGACATTTGCGTTCAATTCTCCAATAGAAAGCATCGTCTGTGATGAATCGCTTTTTCCTGGTGCAAGCGACAATGCTTCCTTATAAAAGAGCTCTGCCTTAGCCAAGTCCTTTTGTAATGCATATTTAATGGCAATATTTTTTGCAAGACCAAAATCTTTTTCATTGCACAGAATCCTTTCAGCAATCTCCAGCCAAATGGGATCGTTGGTACAATTGGAATTGAGCATGTAGCGGAAAATCTGTTTGTTTAGTTTTATGTCATCAGGAGTTTCGCTGAGCTTGGGTTCAAGGTATTCTTTGATAAAAGCGCAATCTATTTTGACTATTTTAAGAAGCCAATCATCAACACTTTCCTTTATTTTGTTAAGTTTTGCTTTCTGAGCTACATCGCTACTCGAGGATTGCATCTTAACGTCCAGCACGCTTGAAATTTGGTCGTATCGGTCAAGCACCTGCTGATTGGTGAGATTTTTGTATTTTTTTTGATTGATGACGATGGTCTGTATATACGGTACAAGGGTCGCATCAAACACGTCAGTGCCGTTCAGCTCAAAGGCTTCATCCATGATTCTCAGAATTGACGCTGGGTCAGTGCCGTTAATTTCATATTTGAAAGACGAAAGCGCTTTTCGGTTAACGACTGAAGCTTTCTCACCACAGACAGCGATCCGCTTATCGTAGAGAATCATTAAAGAATCGATTAGCCTTTCTTTTTTAACAATGTCTTTCTCCCGGGAAGCGAGTTTATCATATATTTCGGTCGCCTTGATGTAGATACTGGTGTTAAGATTCGGTGCGTTTTTAAGAATCCAATTCAATGGCTTTAAGGCTTGGCGGTACTGCTTATAATTGTATGCGTCTTGGAACAATACAACTTGTTCTTCAGCTTTTACTTTATTTTCAGGCCACGTCCATTCTTTGCATTGAGAATGACCACTAGTAGAGATGAGAGAGAAGGCAAATAGTATTAAGTAGTAAAGTCTCATAATCTTAGAAGTTGAAATTAGACTGCCGTAAGCATTATTTGTTTACGCTAAACTATCACCATCAGCAAAATTGAAAAGAAAAATTCAGCTTAAATTTGACGGGTATCAAGAATCATAAAGGACGCAATGGAAATTTTTGTTAGCAGGGACTAAAATGTCTCTGACATAGTTAAGGACATTGCTAACGGTGTTGCTTTAACCTCCGAAACCTACCGTTGACTAAGTCTAAATTCTTCAGGTGTTAATTTAACAGCTTTCTTAAAAACCTTCCCAAAATAAGAGTTGTCTTTAAAATTTAATTTGAACGCAATCTCTGAGACTGTGAGATCGGTGTGAGCTAGAAGTCGTTTGGCTTCCAACATTATTCGTTGGCGAATGAGCTCACCCGCAGCCTTACCTGATTTTTTTCGACAAACGGCATTTAAATAGTTGGGTGTAATGTTTAGCAACGCTGCGTACTCACTTGGGGTTTTAAGATACATGAATTTGGCATCGATTAACTCCTGAAAGGCAAATAAGATACCTTGATATTGCGCGTTTGAATTGGTTTGATTCATCAGGTTCAATCGCGTACCTCTTACCATTAGCGTACTCAGTGAATAGAATATGGCATCGCGTGTCAGCGAATCCGGACGAAGAGTTTCCTGTTCCATGAACAGGAATTCATCCTGCCATTTTTCTTCTTCCTCTTTTGTGAGATCGAAATAGCAAGATTCATGGGGTCGAAACAGTTGCCATGCAGACATAACTTTTCGCCCCTTCGAGAGTGCCATAAAGCTCTCACTGAATAGTACGATAAATCCTTTTACTGATTTCAATTCATTCCATGCATGGACCTGTCCCGGGGCGATCATGAAAATTCTGCCAGACAATAATTTGTGAGTATGAAAATCGATATCGTGGCTGCCGCTTCCATGTGTGACTAATATAAAGGTGTAGAACAGATGGCGGTGCGGTTTTTTCAGATGGTCAATGTCCTGGGCAAAGTATTCGAACCGAAAAAAATCAAACTCTTTGATTTCAGGATCTGAGGATTTCAAGGATTCGATTGTGTATGACGGAATTGACTCTTTACGCATTGCTTGAAAGATAGGTAAAAAACACCATAGGAATGATAAATGTCACCGTAAAAGGCCCTAAATCCAGCGGATATTTGCATATCATTCAACTACTGAAAATAGCGAAGGTAAAAAAGAACATTAGCCAATTGCCACCATGAGACCATTTGAAATCAAAAAAATATTAGTTCCCGTGGATTTTTCGCCAGTATCCTTAAATGCACTAAAGACTGCAATCGCGATTTGTAAACGTCAACTTGCCACGTTGACATTAATACACGTTGTGGAAATTCCCTATTCCTACACAATCGATTCGGGGAGAATGCTTAACAGTATGCTTCCGAAATTAGTAAAGATTGCTAATGAAAATTTAAGCGTTCTTACCAGGGAGGTATCCAAAGACCATGATATTCCGGTGAGCTACGCAGTGCAATCTGGCAATCCAGCTGACGAAATATCGCGTTGGGCATATGACTACGAAAAGGACTTGATTGTTATGGGTACCCATGGTAATTCTGATCTTCGAGAGTTTTTTCTTGGATCCAATTCTTATCGTGTTGTAAAAAGCGCTCCCTGTCCAGTCATGACAATTCCTGATGGTGATTGGCCAGAGTTTAAAAAAATACTTTTTCCGATTAGAATGATTCCTAATACACTGGACAAGTATGATGTGGTTCGTCCTATTGCTGATCGAAACAATTCTTTGATGCTGGTAGCGGGGGTTGCAATGAAGAATGATTATGCCGCAGCCAACGAGATGGAGGCACTAGTCGAATTTGTTCGTCAAAATATTTCGAAGCAGGGTATTATCTGTGGTAGCGAAGTGCATTATTGCGAAGATATCACACGCCAGGTGTTGTCGATAGCTGATGCAGAGAAGCCAGACCTACTGGTGATCACTGCGACGCTTGAAGAATCAATTAAAGATTTCTTCGTTGGACCTTATACACAGGGCATTGTGAATCATTCACGATTTCCAGTACTCAGTATTCGACCGTCACTTTCAAATCGATTTAGTTCGACGCTCCCTGATCAGATTGTAAATGACTTCAATAGTTTGTATCAGGGATATTCTCCAAATTTTTAACACCGAATTATGAAAATAGAAATTGCACATTTGACAATGGTTGATTACCTGGATCTTAAAGAAAGTATGCTTGAGGCTTATGCTTCCTGGGGTGCCTATTGGAGGGACCATCAGATTGAGCATCTCCTCCGTATTTTTCCTGCCGGTCAGCTTTGTATAAAAGTTGATGGAAAACTTGTAGGCGCAGCATTGTCTTTAATAATTGATTACAAAACGCTCGGTGACAATCATACCTATAGAGACGCTGTGGGTGATTACACGTTCAATACCCATTCAAGCTCAGGCGATGTTCTTTACGGAATAGAAATATTCATCAGGCCCGAGCACCGCGGGCTACGCCTTGGCAGGCGGCTGTATGATGCTAGAAAGGAACTGTGTGAACGCCTCAATCTCCGCGGTATCATCGCTGGTGCCAGGTTGCCCCGTTATGGTGAACATGCCAAAGAGCTTCTTCCAAAAGAATACCTTGAGAAAGTAAAAAACAAGGAGTTGTATGATCCAACTTTGTCATTCCAATTGAGCAACAACTTTCACGTGCGTAAAATCCTGAAAGGATATATGGCAGGCGATGTTGAGTCGCTGGAATATGCAGCGTTAATTGAATGGATCAATATCTATCATGAACCGTTATTGCGTTCTATTAATGAAGTTAAAACAAAGGCAAGACTGGGTCTTGTTCAGTGGCAGATGAGACCGTTCAAAGATTTTCAAGCATTGTGTGAGCAGATCGAATTTTTTGTTGATGCGGCATCCGACTACAAGTCTGACTTTATTTTATTTCCGGAGTTCTTTCATGCTCCTCTTATGGCGGAATACAATAAGCTTACAGAAGCGGAAGCGATAAGGGGATTGGCAAAGTACACAGAGCCGCTGAAGAATAAATTTACTGAACTAGCCATTGCTTATAACACCAACATTATTACAGGAAGTTTTCCATCGATTGAAAATGGCAAGCTTTATAATATCGGGTATCTCTGTCACAGGAATGGGTTAGTGGAAGAGTATCAAAAGATTCATATTACTCCTGGCGAAAGAGACGCTTGGGGTTTAGTCGGCGGTAACTTCGTGAAAACGTATCAGACGGATTGTGGCAAGATTGGAATTCTAATTTGCTATGACGTAGAATTTCCTGAATTATCAAGGGTTCTGGCGGACCAGGGAATGGATATTCTTTTTGTTCCGTTTCTAACCGACACTCAAAACGCTTATAACCGGGTGCGACATTGTGCCCAAGCCAGGGCGATTGAAAACGAATGTTTTGTTGCCATTGCTGGTAGCGTTGGTAATTTACCCAAGGTTAATAATATGGATATCCAATATGCTCAATCTGCTGTGTTTACGCCGTGTGATTTTGCCTTCCCGACAAACGGCGTTAAGGGAGAAGCCACACCAAATGCAGAGATGACCTTAATTGTGGATGTGGATTTATCATTACTAAAGGAATTAAATCACAATGGATCTGTCACTAACCTAAGAGACAGGCGGAAGGATCTTTACCGAATCCAAACTGTGCAATCTGTCAAGAAAAACGCGGCCCAGCTTCAGACGGTTGGATAACAAGAGAATTAGAAGGATTTTTGAAAGGATGTTTAATTTAAAATAACGTTATGAAAACAAATACAAAAATAGTAGCGGGAATGACCATAGGATTGACTGTTGGAGTGATCATCGGAATGTTATTTGCACCTGAAAAAGGGGCAACAACAAGATCAATGCTCGCAGAGAAGGCGAACGCTTTATCGGATGCAGTAACGGATAAATATGCTCAGAGTAAGAAGATGATTGGTCTTAAGGCGTAGCTGTTTCAAAAAATAGCCAGGATTTGGTTTCTTACGCTCCCGTAGCTCCCTTCGGAGGGAGCTTTTTTTTGTTGGTTTCGCGCATTAATAGCATTTATGGAGATCGTCATTATAATAATATTCATTGTAGGGTACGTATTGATAACCCTTGAGCATTCTGTTGGGATTAATAAGACGGCAACTGCTCTTGTTACAGGTGTGCTTTGCTGGACGGTCTATATTTTAAATTCTGAACCTCATACTGTGACAGATCAACTACTCGAGCAGCTTGGCGAAATATCAGGTATCCTTTTTTTTCTGATGGGCGCCATGACCATTGTTGAATTGATCGATTCGCACAATGCATTTGATATTATAAACAAAGCAATAGCCACTCGAAATAGAAGGATCTTGTTATGGATCGTATGCGCGCTTACATTTTTTCTGTCGGCGGTGCTTGATAACTTAACTACGACGATTGTTATGGTTACTTTGTGTCAAAAGCTTATCCGCAATATGAACTTCCGGATGATTTTTATAGGCATGATCATCATTGCAGCCAATTC
The DNA here is from genome assembly GCA_038229375.1 of Cytophagales bacterium. Classification (GTDB taxonomy): domain Bacteria; phylum Bacteroidota; class Bacteroidia; order Cytophagales; family Cyclobacteriaceae; genus ELB16-189. Next base: position 8,930 of record JBBRON010000045.1, read on the forward strand.
AGGGGGCGCATGGTCACCGATTGGCGATGTAACCACTACGATGTTGTGGATTAGTGGGAGAATTTCAACGACAGCAATCATTGCTTCACTCTTTTTGCCTAGTCTGGTAAGCCTAATTGTGCCGCTTACGGTGGCCACGTTGATGATCAACGGTGAGACTGAAAAGAATACGGAAGGCTTTGAGCAGGCTGCCACTGCTAGCTCAAAGGAGCAGAAACTTATTTTATTAGTGGGCTTATTGGTTTTGGTTCTGGTACCGGTGTTTAAAACAGTAACACACCTTCCACCTTTTATGGGAATGTTGTTAGGATTAGGTACCCTTTGGATTATAACGGAGATATTACATCGCAAAAAGAACGAAGACCAAAAGCAACAGCTATCAGTTGTTAATGCTTTACAACGCATGGATGTTCCTAGCATCTTATTTTTCCTGGGTATACTGCTCGCTGTGGGAGCACTTCAATACACTGGCTTGCTGTCAGGACTTGCCAATCAGCTCTCCACTGTCATTCGTAACGAAAAGATGTTAGTGGGATCGATCGGAATTATTTCTGCAATTGTAGACAATGTGCCTATTGTCGCGGCAAGCATGGCTATGTACTCAATGGACATCTATACTGCGGATCATTCTTTCTGGCTTCTATTGGCATTTTGTGCTGGAACGGGTGGAAGCTTACTAATCATTGGTTCGGCCGCCGGTGTCGCTGCAATGGGTCTTGAGAAAATAACTTTCGGATGGTACTTTAAAAAAATCTCCTGGCTGGCGTTGCTGGGTTATATTTCCGGAATTGTAACCTTCATTGGCCTCGAGGGCACCAAGTAATCGCAGTTGAGAGCACGAAGTAATGTACTTTTGGAAACAGGTGTTCTTTCTTTCATAATCATTTATTAGGAATCCAACGTTAACCGTCCGATGAAACAGCAGAAAAAGCTAAATCAACTATTTGCAACGGCAATTTGTGGCAATGACATCACGTCATCGTGCTTGTATGTCTCTGCATTGACCATTGTTTACGCTGGTCAATATGCCTGGGTGGCATTGCTGATCGTTTCCGCGGTTCTTTTCTTATTCAGAAAAATTTATGGAGAAGTAGTCGGTGCTTTGCCCTTGAATGGTGGAGCCTACAACGTGTTGTTGAACACCACCAGCAAGAGTAATGCATCGGTCGCCGCTTGTCTCACAATTTTATCATATATGGCCACCGCCGTCATTTCAGCTTCGGAAGCAATGCATTATCTGCACACGCTCATAGAAGCATTGCCTGTGTTGGTCGCTACAATTGGATTACTGACATTCTTTCTGTTATTAACAATTCTTGGAATATCTGAATCAGCCGTAGTAGCCGCCATCATTTTTATTTTTCATTTGGTTTCTCTCGTAATTCTTATTGGAAGTGGAATTTGGTTTCTATCTCAGAACGGGTTGACCACTGCTGTTGAAAACTTTAAACTTCCATTGGAAGGAAGTATTAGCTCGGCAATTTTCTTCGGATTTAGTGCTGCCATGCTTGGAATATCCGGCTTTGAAAGCTCTGCGAATTTTGTCGAAGAACAAGAACAAGGTGTATTCAGGAAAACGCTGCGAAACATGTGGGTTGCCGTCACGGTTATTAATCCTGTGATGGCGTTGCTTGCGATTATGGTCCTTTCAAAGGCAGATGTGTTGCAGCACCAGGAAGCTTTACTTTCTCACATCGGCTTCAATACCGGGGGGCTCTGGCTAAGTCGGTTAATCTCGATTGACGCGGTGTTAGTTTTAAGCGGGGCTGTCCTTACATCCTATGTCGGTGTCAGTGGGCTTATAAAACGGATTGCATTAGACCGGGTTCTTCCTCAGTTTACCCTTCGCGAAAATAATCGGGGGAGTTCATATCGCATTCTGATTATATTTTTTGTGTTGTGCTTATCTATACTGTTCGTTACAAATGGAGAGCTGGGAGCCCTCGCCGGAGTTTATACTATTAGTTTTCTTTGTGTGATGATTTATTTTGGTGTTGGTAACTTTCTATTAAAAATGAAACGAGGAAGTTTGCCTCGTCCAGTTTATGCCTCTCCATTCGCGGTTTCATTAGCGGTGTTGGCTGTAGCTGTTGCTCTATTTGGAAATATTAAGCTGCATCCGGAATACCTGGTTGTCTTTCTGCAATATTTTGTTCCGTCGATTCTGATCATTCTAATGATGCTCAACCGTACAGAATTGCTTAAGATGTCATTGGTTGTTATCAAAAGTTTTTTTGACACTCTTTCTGATATTGCGGTGGCAAGTCACAATCGTTTGTCGTCGGCAATGAATTTATTGAACAACCAGCGATTCGTTTATTTTTCGAAGGCGGATTCAATAGCTTCACTCAATAAGGTAATGATGTACGTACAGGAAAACGAGTCAACGAATTTGTTGAAGATTGTGACTATCCTGAAAGAGGGGCAGGTGATTTCGGACAGATTTCGCAAGGATATAGAAGTGCTTGACAGGGCGTATCCGGAAATTGATATAGAATTCGTAGAACTACAAGGAGATTTTACTCCAGAGTTGATAAAAAGGCTGAGCCGCGAATGGAATATACCCATCAATTTTATGTTCATAGCGTCACCCGGCAATAAATTTCCTTACAAAGTGGCTGAGTTGGGAGGGGTGAGGCTCATTATATAGTTAGATGCGTTGGCTCATTTTAAAGGTTGGTAAATTTCTCATTGAATGAAGTTGAAGGCGATTCTCACATTTTTTTCAATTGTTGGTTCTCTGTCTGCCTGTTCACAGTTCAACGAAACAATCCGAACGGGCCGTCCAGGTCAGGCGATTGGATCTTACACGGTGGGAATGGGAATCTTCCAGGTACAAAGTGGTTTCGATTTCTTCCAGTCGGATAATAAAAATACGGGATTAAAAGTGCACGGCATTTTAAATAATACAGTACTGCGATTTGGACTTACCGAATCCTTTGAGCTAAGTGCATCAGTCGAGGTGAAGGCTGAAAGATTTTCCTTATTGAATGCTGATACAGATCAACATGGGTTAAGTGCTTTGGATGTTGGTATGCGTTATCATATTATTGATGCTAAGGGACTTCGACCAAACGTTGGATTCCAGATCCGTGCAAGACTACCGTTTTCCAGCCCTGACTATAAGACTAAAGACATTGCTCCCAGGATGATCCTTGTCGTCAGCCAACGTCTTTCCAAAACATTTTTCTTAATTACCAATTGGGGCGCAAACTGGTCTGGTAATGATAGTGCTCCAACGGGAACGTATGTCCTGAATCTTTCATTTCCATTCAATTCGAAACTAGGAGCGTTTGTGGAGAATTATGGTTCCTTTCAACAGGGTACCGCTACAACTAATTTCGACACTGGGCTTGCTTGGCTTTTGACAAATGATTTCCAACTGGATCTGTACGGTGGCATCGGCAGCAATCGCGGAGTTAACGAATATTTTCTAAGCACAGGAGTATCCTGGCGTTCTTACAATAGAACAAGGCCTCAATAAAAAACCAAAGAGTTATGTTTCGATTATTGATTATTTTCTTTCTCATGTTTGGAGTCATTTCGGTCTTTGGACAAAAAAAGACTGGTAAAGTAAGAGTTGACAGCAGTTTCTTAAAGAAAACTTCGGCCTTATTGCATCGAATGGATAGCCTCCGGGTTTCTGATTCGTTAAAGAGAGCCGGCCTTCAACTGGAAATTCAAAATCTGAAGGGATCAACGAATGCGAAGACGCGCGAAGTACTTGAAAAAAAATTACGTGCCGTGGAACAAGAAGATTCTGTGAAGAAGCATATGCAACTTCTGAGACTTAGCGATTTAAAGGAGTCAACAACGGGATTTCCGGTTGCGCCTTTCAGGGATACTTTGTTCATAGTATACACACCTATGGGAAGTTTTACCGCGGAAGATCGGGCTATCGCTATCAGTGCGAAAATTGAGAATCTTTATGACAACGTTGAGTTCAATCCCGATTCCTTAAAAGTAATCCTGACCGAGGCGGCTCCAGAAATTGGCTATCAGGATATGATGGTAATGAGCATCAACGAACTGGAAGCTTTATGGTTTGGAAGGAAGTCAGTTGATATTGCCAGTGATTACCGTAACATTATCCAGGTTGCTATAAAACGAGAGCGAGTAGAAAACAGTCTGACTAATATATTGCTTCGCATCGCCGCAATCGTATTAATCATTACGGGCATTTACTTCTTAATTCTTTTAATCAATTCCGTCTTTAGAAAAATCTCGATTTGGCTAAGAGGCCAGAAGGATAAAAAGTTTAAGGGAATTCGTTTGAAAGATTACCAATTTCTCGACAGTCGCAGAGAGTTGCAGGCAATACTTTTCATTTCCAATTTATTCCGTCTCCTGATCATTGTCGTTGCGCTATACATCGCTTTACCATTACTCTTTAGTGTTTTTCCTTGGACCCGGGGTATAGCGGAAACGTTAATCAACTGGATTACCAGTCCCATAAAGCATGCTCTGGCAGGATTGATCAACTATTTGCCGAATCTTTTCACCGTTGGTGTTATAAGCATTGTGACTCATTACATTATTAAGTTTGTGAAATTCGTTGCTACAGAAATTGAATCGGGCGCATTGGTGATAGAGGGGTTTTATCCTGATTGGGCAAGGCCAACCTTAAGCATAGTAACGTTTCTTATTTATGCATTTAGTTTCATTATTATTTTCCCTTATCTGCCAGGATCAGATTCGCCAATATTTCAAGGCGTATCGGTGTTCGTGGGAGTTCTCTTTTCTTTTGGATCCTCGTCCGCCATTTCAAATGCAGTGGCAGGGCTAGTGATAACGTATATGAGGCCGTTCAAAGTAGGTGACCGGATTAAAATTGGGGATATCTCAGGGGATGTGATAGAAAAGTCGTTGCTTGTCACACGGATTCGAACAATCAAAAATGAAAATATTACTGTGCCTAATTCAACAGTGCTCGGGGGATCAACTACCAACTACACCACCTCCGCGAAAGAAATTGGTCTGATTTTACATTCCGGAGTGACGATCGGATATGACGTTCCTTGGAAACAGGTTCATGAGCTTCTCATTAATGCTGCATTAGCAACAAAAGGTGTTCTAAACGAAGAAAATAGAAAACCCTTTGTATTACAAACAAGCCTTGATGATTTTTACGTCTCCTATCAAATTAATATTTATACGGAAGACTCTCAACGTATGGCTGGGATTTATTCTGAACTTCATCAGAATATCCAAGATAAGTTTAACGAAGGCAATGTGGAAATTCTTTCGCCTCATTATCGAGCCGCACGTGATGGAAATATGGTTGCCATACCATCGAGCTACTTGCCGAAAGATTACACGGCACCATCCTTCGTGGTAAGAGTCCAAAATCCCGACGGGAAATAATGATGGAAAAGCTGTTGATTGATTTTTCCGTTCCCACTATTTGGCATATGCCAGTAGAAGTATATTTAAAAAATCAGGCATGATGACCGAATTTTTCAATTACCATCTCATCGAGTTTGATGGCTATACCCTGACGGCCAAAAAGCTTTTAGCGATCATTTTTCTTGTCGTCGCCGCACGGATTGGACTCTATATCCTCAAGGGAATTCTGTTGCGTTTTTTTCTAAGAAAAAGGCTAGACGAAGGCCGGAGGGAAGCTATTTATCAGCTATTAATGTACCTGATCTGGATTGTCACTGGGGTGGCAGCAATGGAATTGATTGGGATACAGGTGACCTTCCTTATTGCTGGTTCTGCCGCGCTACTGGTTGGACTTGGGCTTGGTCTTCAGCAAATCTTTCAGGATCTGGTCTCTGGAATTATTATCTTACTGGAAGGAATTGTCAAGATCAATGACGTGATCGAGCTGGATGGCATGGTTGGTAAAATTCTCAGTGTCAACCTGCGAACTTCTAAAGTCCTGACCCGTGACGGTATCATTATCATTGTTCCCAACCACAAGTTTATTGTCGAGAAGATAACTAACTGGAGCCACCATTCTGAAAGCACCCGTTTCAAGGTGGAAGTCGGTGTGGCTTACGGAAGTGATGTTGAAAAAGTTCAGCGCATACTCCTTTCAAAGGCGCAGGCACATGATAAGATTCTGAAGCAAGGGACGGTGACCGGACATGGACCGTTTGTCCGATTTGTTGACTTCGGGGACAGCGCATTGAAATTTGAACTGTTTTTTTGGACCGACGATATATTCAGCGTGGAATACATAAAAAGTGACCTTCGCTTCGCTATTGATAAAGACTTCAGGGAACATCATGTAGTGATTCCTTTTCCACAACGCGATGTTCACATACGAACTGATCAACCCCTTCCTTGAGGTGACTTAAGCAACGAAAATAGGGTCAGCCTTATGCTGTCGTCTTTTGCAGCAATGATATCCATCTTGTCCCGTCTTGATGGGCGAAAAATGTACTGGCACATAGGCTGTGCTGCCCTGTTTTCCTCATAGCCCGGCTGCACGGGAGCTTTGGCGGCGCGATTCTTGGCCGTGAATTTCAGTTCGTTTCCACTTATAAATGGTCGATTATCAGATATGTGGTTGATCCGGGATAGTGATAATTTTTTCATAACAACCAACAAGAAAGTACGACACTATTCTAACAGGGAAAGCTCAATCGGAAATAAAAAATGCTCTCGAAAAGAATGACGGCTGGTCAGTGATCTATTCTTACGATACACGTATCTTACGGCGTTAACTCACATTAACATTCCTATTCTACCAGAAACAGCCTAATCCGAATCCTTGTGAACATTGATGCCCATTCAGCCATTGTCATTCTAAGTGTATTGGTCGTCCTTTCTTATCTCTTCAATTACCTGGCAAAACAATTAAGGATTCCGTCTGTACTTTTGTTGATAAGTTCGGGTATAGGATTGAAGTTTGCGGCAGGATACTTTGGATTTGTCGTTCCTTCCACGAAGATATTATTAGAAATTCTTGGAATTACCGGGCTAATTTTTATCGTTTTAGAAGCGGCACTTGATCTGAAGATTGAACGAAGTAAATTTTCATTGATTGGCCGTTCGTTTGTGTCAGCATTAATATTGCTAGCCCTTACGTCGGGGCTCATAGCATGGGGATTTATGATATATTTCTCGATCGAATTCAATCAGGCCTTGCTTCATGCCATTCCCTTTTCGGTTATTAGTAGTGCCATTGCCATACCGAGTGTTAAAAACCTGGAGGATGACAAGCGGGAGTTTATAGTCTATGAAAGTACATTCTCCGATATTCTCGGCATTGTTCTTTTTAATTACGTGTTATTCGATCAGATATCAGGAGCAGGATCTATTCTCACTTTTGGAAAAGACATTATTCTTATTGTGATCATCTCGGTAATTAGTACAGCATTCCTGGTGTTTTTATTAAGTCGAACGACCTCTCATGTTAGATTTTTTCTCACGTTTGCTATTTTAATTCTGGCGTATTCGTTTGCGAAATCCTTACATCTCCCTTCCCTTATTTTGGTTCTTTGCTTTGGCATCGTGGTCAACAATTTTAATCTGTTCGATTACCCATTAATGCGGCGATACCTTTCTTTTGATCGCTTAACAGAAGTCACAAAAGAAATGAAACTGATGACAGCTGAAACTGCCTTCATTATCAGAACCTTTTTCTTTCTTCTTTTTGGTTTTTCCCTTAACCTTTCCCTGGTAGCCGATAAGGAAGTGATCCTGATGGGTGTTGGGATTATTGTTGTCACGTTGTTGGTAAGATTTATTTTCCTTCAGTATGTACTAAAAATAAATTCTGCTCCCTTGGCGTTGATTGCGCCGCGAGGACTAATTACTATTCTTTTGTTTTTTACTATTCCTGAAGATAAACGCCTGGTAAATCTGAGTGAGGGCTTATTATTTGTAGTGATAGGTATCACCGGTGTGATGATGATGGTTGGCTTACTCCTCAACAAACAACGGCCGGAAGAAAAGATCGAAGACCTGATTTAATTTTTTTAAAAACACTTTCACGAATGGTGTTGTAGTCCAATCCGAGTGGTGATTTTTTCAAATTCATTATTGACATCCCGAATGTTCTCTAACAATTGAATGACGTTCTTTTGTTCCTCCAGATGATAACGGGCGAGAGTCTGATCGTATTCCCCGACACGGATCGTATAGTGGCTCGATAAGGGTTTAAACATGTCTTCATCGGTGTCCCCGTCGCCAATAGCCATTGTAAAGTCGTACTCCTTCGTGCTCATCCATCGAACTATAAAACTCCCCTTGTCAATCGAAGGAGTTCGTAATTCGATGGTAAATTTATCATGTTCGATAATGAAATTGTCTAGAGATTGTAACGTTTTTAATGCTTCCAGTATTTGATCTATTTCCTTTTGTGTCAATGCATCGGCAATCGCTCGGTAATGCCAGGAAATTGAGTAAGTTTTTTTCTCCATAAACGATCCCTCATACTGGAACGTAAGCGCTTTAATGAAAGGTGATAGATGATCTGTCCAATCGCCACTTACAGGAAATAGCTGTCGCCAGTTGTTACCAGGATGTTTGTAATAGGCACCATGTTCGGCGGTAAGTATAAAAGAAGCATCCGGAAAGAAGTTGTCAAGATCTTCCCTCGGTCTGCCACTGATAACCATAATGTGGTTTTTTCTGTCAGCGGATAGGTCATCAATCACTTGTCGTGTTCGCTGTGAAGGTGTGGCAAGATAGGGATATTGCTTAATCGGAGTGAGGCACCCATCATAGTCAAACAGTAAAAGCCGGGTTGAGGCTGTGTTGTAATCGAGAGTAATATCTTCCAGCGTAATTTCCTTCGTCATGGTTGGTTAAAATGAATATACTGCAAATTGACCAATATGTTTAAAGCAAAATTTGACGGGTGTCAAATCTGAAAGTAAGCTAATCGAGCTTGGTGACTAAAGGCAGATTTATAATGGGAGCGGAGTTAATCAATGATATCAATTAACTCTTTCTGCTTGCTAAGAAAGATTTTCCGCCCTTGTGTTTTAATTATGCCTTCTGTTTTGAACTTGGTTAGAGTTCTGGCGACGGTCTCTTGCGTAGTGCCGGCGTAAGCAGCAAGATCGGCCCTTGAAAGAGTTATCTCTACACGATTGTCGTTCGCTGATTTTCGGTACCGTTCGTGAAGAATGAGGAGACTTAACGCTATTCTTTCTTTGGTTGATTTTTGTGAAAAGGATGCAATGCGATTAATCAGCACAGTAAATTCATGACTGAGGTTTCTTAAAAGAATGCCCGATAGCGAAGGCAAGATTTTAAGCAACTCGATAAAAGTTTTGCTGGTAAGTACATAAAGTGAACAGTCTTCCAATGTCATTGCCGATGCCGGATGCTCGCCCTGTGAAAGCAGTGGCCTGTATCCAAACATTTCTCCCTGAGTATAGATGTAAACGATCTGTTCACTGCCGTTCTGCATCCGTTGGTAGAGCTTTACCTTTCCGCGTTTAATGATAAATACCCCTTTTGGAAATCCTCCTTCCTGGAATAGCTCTCGCCGTTTCTTATATCGGATTAATTTTAGATGGCTTTTAAATAAAGCTAACTCCTCTCGTGGCAGGGTCTCCATGACCGGTCTGACATTGAAATAGTATTGTGAGATGGCCTTCAACTGTTCCTCTATATCCGTTGACGAATGTAGGAATATTTTTCTTCCCTTAGCCGGTGGTAAAGGAAAAGGTCAGGCAAATTTGACAACCGTCAAATTATTAATTCAGATGGTTCTCTCTCTTGCAAAATGGTATCTAAAAAACTAATCACCGTATAGTACCGGCTGCCGCATCGATTTTCAGTGAGTGACTCTGAACTGGTGACTTCGTCGAGTGCTGGTGGTTTAGCGACTACATTGACTTCATATTTCGACAAGCATAAAAGCCACGGCTTCGATTCCCTTCACTGGATAGGTGTTGGCGATCTGGGAAAGAAAGTTTTTGATAAAATCAGTTCAACCAATCATGTTGTGTCGAATCGAATGGTTATGCATCCCCTCATTGTTCCTTCGCGTGATGGAATGAACCTTGTTGCCAAAGAATACGTGGCTAGTCGTGAGGCTGTGGATGGCGTTTTGATATTAAGCGAGACGGCAGGTGCCTCATGCGAATTAAAAGAGGCAGTGTTGGTGAATGCAAACGATGCGCAAGAGGTAGCAGATGCTATTGTAATGGCGATGGTAATGACAAAGACCGAGCAACGATATCGAATTGGCAGAATGCAGAAACACTTGTCGACTAATTATGTTGAAGCATGGGCAGAAGGATTTATAAGGGCAATCGAGACGACAAAGTCTGAAATTGAGCAAATGGTTAAGTTGCCGATGGAAGTGTTCATGAGCGACTTAGAAATTTCTCAAAATGTATTTGCATACTTCGTGTTGCCACTGCTGATATTTTTTGCCAGAATATCTGAAGTGTGGGTGAATACGATCCGTATCATCTACATGCTTGAAGGCAGGCGTTATACTGCGACAATTCTTGGATTTTTTGAAGCACTGATCTGGGTGATTGCCATGCGCCAGGTATTTCAGCATCTCTACGTTAATGCTTTCGGACGTCACTATTTTTCAGTGAGCCCAGCATAGCCTCTTTTCATTCATATCGTCGATGATCCTGCTAAATCGTAAAACGTGTTCGGGGATTGAACTTTTGAACGAGATCACGAAGGCATGTTATCAGCCTGCCGACGTCCGGTCATCGTTCAGTTTCGAACGATACAGCATTTGATGAACCATTCAAATCCTTCAAATTCTCATTCCTTAAAATCTGGCATTATTATTATTACTACATTTAGAAAATATTGTCACTGCCCAATGAAGAAGTATCAACTCGGAGAGTTTGAAGAAATCGTTTTGCTGGCGACAGCGATTCTGCACAGGTCAGCGTATGGCGTTTCAATCAAGGATGAAATCGAGACGCAACTGGGTCGCGAGGTGAGTTTTGGAGCGTTGCATACTGCGTTGCTGAGGCTAGAAAAAAAGGGTTACGTAAGGTCTTCGAGCGGAGAGGCGACCGAGGAAAGAGCGGGAAGACCCAGAAAATATTATGATATAACGGCCATGGGTAAAAAAGCGATCGCGTATGCCAGGGAAAGTCGTGAGAAAATGTGGAAGGCAATTCCAAAGGTAGTGTTGAAGCTCAGCAGGGACTTTTAAAAATGAATAAATTTCCGCCACGCACTTTCCTGAATTTTTTCCGGTGGTATTGCCATCCCAATCTGGTGGATGCTATCGAAGGAGACCTGATAGAGGTATACCGAAGGCGATTGGCAAAAATGTCCAAAGGAAAAGCAGACCTGAGGTTCCTAATTGATGTTCTCCTGCTTTTTAGGCCGGGCATTATTCGTCGTCCAAAAGAATTTCAAAATTCAAACAAATTCAGTATGTATAGAAATTATCTTGCTGTAACATTCAGGGTATTCAACAGGGAACGGCTCTACAGTATTATAAATATCTCCGGCCTCGCGCTGGGATTCACCGCCTGCCTTCTGATATACCTTTTTATTTTCGATGACTTAAACTATGACAAGTTTCACCACGATGGCGATCGGGTCTATAGAGTCTCAGCGGCATACATGCGGCAAGGGGCATGGGAGCCTTATGCGTCTAACGCATGGAGAACCGCTGAACTTATAAAGGGTAACTATAAGGAAGTCGAAGAGCTCGTTCGGATCATGCCTGACGATAACACGCTATTCGAATATGGGGACAAGCGCATCGTCGAGCAAAGATTCGCATGGGTGGATGACAATTTTTTTAGCCTGTTCAACTTCCCGCTGACGAAAGGAAATCCAGCCGATGCATTGAAAGGTCCGAATAAAGTGGTGATCACTGAGTCAACGGCTGCCAAATACTTTGGCGATGAAAATCCGATTGGCAAGGTTTTCAAGCTAAGCGATTATCCTCTTGAACTGCAGGTGAGCGCCGTGATGAAAGACATGCCTCTGAGATCCCATTTTCACTTTGATCTACTAATTTCGGGAGAGACCATAAAGCAAGTTTATCCAGAACAGCTTTTTACAAATGTTGGATGGGATTCGCAATACGTTTACGTCAGGCTAGCGCCCGGCACAGATCCCGCAACGATAGAAGCAACATTTCCGGAATTCATCAATAAGAACCTTGACTTCTGGAAGGCCACAAATTTTAAGATGTTTCTCCAGCCGATGGAATCCATTCACCTCGAGTCGAATATTGGGCGGGAACTTGAAGCTAATGGAAGCTTGACGCGAATTTATACGTTTTCAGTAATCGCCATTTTTATTCTCGTGATTGCCTGCGTGAACTATGTGAATCTGACGACGGCACGGTCACTGCGGAGGGCAAAAGAGGTGGGCATGCGCAAGGCACTCGGTGCAAGAAAAACCGATCTTCTGGGCCAGTTCCTCACGGAGTCTTTCATTACGACCGCCATTGCGATCTCAGTAGCCTTCGCGCTCTCATTCCTTCTGTTGCAGGAGTTCAATCAGTTTGTCGGGAAAGAGATGCCACTTGCCGTCTTGTTCAGCGCCAGGCTAATTTATAGTCTTTTGATTTCCATGGTTATAATAGCATTGGTTTCTGGATTCTATCCCGCTTTAGTACTGTCTTCTTTCAGGCCGCAGAACAGCATGAAGGTGAGCTTCGGCAGTGGGGCAAAGTCCGGCATGGTGTTCAGAAAAGGACTTGTATTGCTGCAATTCATAATCTCCATCGGTCTGATCGCAGCGTCTACCATCGTGTTCAGGCAATGGGACTTTATGAAAAACAAATCGTTGGGAATCAACGAAGATATGCTCGTATCAATTCCGTTGCAGACGATGGACAGGAGGAAAGTCCCCGTATTTATGAATGAGCTTCTGGCCAATCCTGCGATCAGAAAAGCGGGTCTTTCCAACATGCGAATGCCTGGGTGGATCGGCAACAGTACCGGTTATTCTGCACAGGATGTGAATGCTGACGATGAGGTAAACAAGTCAATGAAGATTATTCGCATTGATTACGATTTTCTGCCAACGGTAGAAGCGAAGATGATCGATGGGCGGAACTTTTCAAGAGACTTTCCGTCCGATACCATTTCGTCAATCATCCTGAATCATTCTGCTGTAGCACAGCTAGGGTGGAAAGAGGCCACTGGCAAGTGGATGCAATTTGGGGATCTGAGATATGAGGTTGTCGGGGTGGTTGAAGACTTTCATATTGAGTCACTCCATCGCAAAATACCGCCCACGATTTTTGTGTTTACACCAGCAGCGTTTAATTGGATCTATTTGAAGGTCGACAAGGCGAATATTCAAGGCGCCCTCGCTCATCTGGAGAAGACGTATTCAAAATATGTCACCAACAGGGATTTTACATTCACATTTCTGCACGACGATATCCTCAGACAGTACGAGGCCGAAAAGAAATTCACCGAGGTGTTTAGCATTTTCACGGGCCTGGCCATTGCCATCGCGTGCCTCGGTACATTCGGATTGATCTCGTTCTCTGCCGAACGCAAGTCGAAAGAGATAGGTATTCGAAAAGTGCTTGGAGCGTCTGTCGGGAACGTCTCTTTCCTGCTGATCAAAGAGTTTGTTGTTTTATTACTTTTCGCTAGCCTGGTTGCATGGCCAGTAACCTATTATTTCATGAACGGCTGGATACAGGCGTTCGTTTACAGGACATCAATCAGCGCGATTCCATTTATCCTGGCGACGGTGCTGGCCGCGTTTGTCGTTGTGCTGACCACTGGATTCCGGGCTATAAAAGCTGCATTAGCAAACCCAGTTGATTCGTTGAGGGATGAGTAACATGTGGGCCGAAGTCAGTTAATCTAGTTTTTGATATAAAAACCATTCGGGATATTTCAAGAATGTAAATAAAATATCATTTAATGAAATTGGCAGTTTTGGATTCTGTAAGCCGGTGACTGATAGAATTATTACGTTAATCAAGCAGACATGCAGGTTATGGATGATGTTAATAATCTGGAGTACTTAACCGACAAATTGACACTGTTGAAGTATTTGAAACTGCTGAAGAGTAGGATGGTTGCCTGAGAAGACAATGTCATCAATTACAACACGATCTCATTCGATCCCTGGTTGCCCGGCCGGTCGTACGCAATCACCATGATCTTGGTTCCTTTCAATGTAGTGTTTGCCACGGTCGTTTTGTATTTCCATTGATTGACTCGTGTTTGAGCATCGTCAATAGCATCGCCCTGCTCAATGACGACACTATTGGCATCAATAATAGTGACTGTTACTTTTGTAACCTGGAAGTCGTCGACGGCATGCACCTCAATACTATCACCTACCGCTCCGGTATACTTCATGACTTCGATTGCTTTTACTTCTGGAGCATTCATGAAATCGCCTATCGCTACCGACTGAGGTGACTCATGCTTTTTTTTCACACCAGTGGCATACAACGCCCGCAATTCCTCGCTGTCCGCGATGCTCTTTGCATACTTTGCCGCTTCACTAACCCGTGCGCGATGGGCAATTTCTTTTTCTGTTGGTTCACCTCTTTTCTTTTTGGGGCGGTTGGTGACAACAACCCGGCCATTCACTTTCCTTATGGTAATGCTTTCGCCGAAAAGGCCGCTAAGCTCTGTCACATCTTTTAGTTTTGCCATAACAACGTGTTTTAAGTACTTGCCTGGTTATGAATCGGCGGCGGATCGTAAGACAGTCGATCCGATATGAATTTAAGGGTTTTCCGAAGATGTTCAAATGACAACCTAGGAAAATTGCGAAGGGAAGCTAATTATTATCGAAAGGGGACCCTTTTGTAAGGTAGCGGAGACCTATTTGGAACCTAGTACTAACCTAGCTGGAACCTAATTGGAACCTAATTAGAACCTAATTAGAACCTAGTTAAACCCCATGTATCCGGGAATTTAAATTGTCTTACAGTTAGTGGATTGCCTGGCCATGTCACTAAGCATCTTTTTTTTACTCAGAAGCCTTTGAGCCCGATCGATTTGCTGCAAAATAATGCCTTCGAAGTTTGATGCAAGTAAGAAGCAAAAATCAAATTACAAAGTTCCCGATTACACGAAGAATAAGTTCACAAATATACATATTCTTAACGGTATTAACCGCTGTGACTTCGATGCCATTTAAATGTAAGAACCGATTAAGCGTGAGTCAATAAAAATTCAGCGTCAATATTAAGTTTCCTGTATAATGCTTTCAAAAAGACAACATCGGGTTCCCGCTTACCTGTCATTATTTGCGAGAGCTTCGGAGCACCGATGCCAAGCTTTTTAGCAAGGCGGGCTTGTGTAAGTTTCTGTTCGGCCATTTTGAATTCAACCGCTTCCTGAAGCGTTTTTGGCTTTATGGGCATCAGTTGCATAGTGTTATCTTCATAAGCTTCTGCAAGCTTTGAAAGTTTTGCCAGCATGCTGGATTCTTCTTCCGGGAGCATGTGAAAACCACCGGAGTCAGTAGCTTTTTTCAAAAGAGTTTCAATAGTTTTCATTGCTGCCTTGTATTCCTTTTCAGATCTGATCTTCGTGAGCATCGTTATATCGTTTTACAGTTAATTTTGTTGTAAGCCGCGTGGGTGTCAATAAACCGGATGAACAAGGTTTCAAAAATGGAAATAAAATTTCATCTTTTGAAATAACGAAATTTCGACTTTAGGCCCCTGCTAGCTGGACCTTCAGCTGCCCGGACATTATCCAGGAAGTTGGCCGGAGGTGAACTGTTGGTCGGCATTTGCAATGCCGACCGATTCGAAGGAAAATTTCAATTCGAGGGCGGATTTTTAAATCCTTCCCAATCTAAAAAATGGCCGCGCTGCCTTCGATGGTTTACAAATCCGCTAACCGTTAGGATGACGTTTCAGATAGGCCGGATTACAAATCCGACCCAACGGTTTCCCGTCACAAAGACTCTCGATATTACGAATTGTAAGGTTTAAGAAAAATGAATTAAACTGAGGGGAGAATGAAAGCCGTTCAAAAACTATTGTTGCAATTGATCGTTTGCGCCTTGCTAGTCACAGGCTGTACAGTAGCCCAGAACCGACCCCAACATTAACAATAATTGGTACTTGGTGGGAAACAAGTTCTGTCATTTCAAATTGTACAGAAACTGCTCTTAATGCTTCTAACTCATGTCCAATAACTGCAGTAGGCCCCAGTTGTGGCAGCTGGGTTTTTACTTCATCGACATTGACAATATTTCCCTAGGCCACCAATTCTCCGTTAGTTTTAAATTATGTTACAGGTGGTAATAAATTGAGTATCACATCGAGCGCGACTGCTCCAATTACATATTCATTTGTGTTCAACGCCACAAGTCTTACAATTACATCTAATGAAGTTGCTCTTGGTGGCGGCTGCCAGAAAAACTCGCTTTTGTAAGGTGAGCAATTATTACTGATAGTTTCTTGAAGTACTTTGTCCCGATTGACTCCCTCGCAAGCGCGATTTTGAAATCAACTGGCCAATTGTAATTATAAAAAATATTTGCCTTAATCCAGAAGCGGATTCGTTTTACAATATGTCAATATTGACATATATTTACATTCAGAATGATTAATCATGATAAGCCACTCGTTTGGGTATTTGGTGAGATAAAGACGCCTCCGTTTTCACATGACGCAAAGATCGAAGCTGGCTATTTATTGCGGAGATTACAGCAGGGTGAGAAGCTATCGATGCCGCATTCACGTCCTATGCCTGCTATTGGTACCCGGTGCCACGAGCTACGAATTGTGGATGAGGATAAAATATGGCGTATTGTGTATCGGATTGATTCCGACGCGATTTTGATTTTGGAAGTTTTTCAAAAGAAGACACAACAAACTCTCAAGAATGTCATTGACAATTGCAAGCGTCGGCTTACACGCTATGCTAGTGAGAGCAAATAATTAATTATGAAACAAGCAAAAAAGAAAAGTCTGGAAGAAAAAGGGTGGAGGGTAGGTGACGTTCAGGAATTTCTGAAACTTTCCAGGGAAGAGGCTGCCTACATCGAAATTAAACTTACCTTGAGTAAAAACCTACAAGATTATCGCAAGTCCAAGCACCTCACACAAGGTGACCTTGCGCGGCGGATCAAATCGAGCCAATCAAGAGTAGCAAAGATGGAGTCTGGCGATCCTTCAGTTTCGATTGACCTACTGGTGAGGTCACTGTTTGCATTAGGCGCGTCAAAAAAAATTCTTGCTGGCATGCTAGAGTAAGGCTGTAGGGGTTGTTATCAAATACTACTTCCAGATGCAATAATTGGCGTAAGATAGTTGCTTCAACTACTTACCACTCCAGTTGGCCGGATCTTATTCAACAAGTTGGTCGGCGGTGAACGGTTGGTCGGCATTTGCAATGCCGACCGATTCGAAGGATGATTTCAATTCGAAAGTGGATTTTTAAATCCTTCCCAATCTAAAAATGGCCGTGCGCTACGGGCTAACTTGGGAAATAGGATCACGTCCTTGGCCGTGGAGAGAATTTTCTAAAATTTCAGTCTAACCTTTCATATAGCAACGAGTTACAAAACTTGATAAGTTGCAATAAATCTTCTTCACTATAAAAGTTGATAGGCGTGTGTCGCAGTGCCATTTGACGCAGATGGCCTTCAATTTCCCATGACTTTCCCGGAAATGCTTTTAAAAAACCCTGCTTATTTGCCGGGTGGATTTGATCACGCAGGTCATGCAGGAAGTAGTTCTTCTTCACGGAACAGGCTACGATTTCATTTTGAAAAAAAATTGAATCAACAGAAACGTGGTTTGAAGAAACGGTCTCAGGTGTAAATGGATATTTTCCTTCCCCGTTTTTCTCCGCGTTAGCATACTTCAATATTCTTAAACTCTGGCTGACGATAAGATTGGCGATCTGGGTTACTCCGATAATTTTGAAGTAACCCTTTTTTAAATCGTGATAGTAGAAATCTTTTCCAATCCGAACGTACCGGAGGGAGGGGTCATCTTCAATTACTAATGTTTGATCTCCGCTTATAAACTGCATCTCCTTATTCAATAAGTTGTAGTTTAATTTGAGACCCTTCAATCGGTTTCCTGATACATAATATACCGCACCATCAAGAAACTGATCATAGCTGAATTTTACAGATGAGGGTATGGCTTTATCTATTGAGCTGACACGGGTACGCAACTCATTTAAAGATGCTCGATTACCTAGCAAATCGCGATACACCAGATTTGAATTGGTTTGCGGTGAATAGTACCATCCCTCAAATCTTTCCTGAGAAAATGCCGGATACATGCTCAGGCAGCAAAGAATGAAAAGGAGTTGAATTTTTACAGCAAGCATACTTTTGAGCCTGATATATAAACTTACGAAAATTGATCGACTTATTCGATCGTGTGTCTTTGAGTTTAGATTGACATAGAACCGAATGGTCACTTTCCTGGCGCGTGAAAAAGGAAAAAATAAGAGCTGGAAACTCAGTGAGTTTGTCGTGAAGTCGGGTACATGATGGGTATTTGGTTGTTTTGGCTGGTTACTTTCCGATACAGAATGTAATTAGTATCCATTCAGTGTTGGAAACAAAGTAATTGTGTTAGCGAGGCACAAATACTGTACAAACCCGTAATAAAAATGAAGGACCACGGACCCGGGTAGGGTTTAGATCGCGTAGGGGAATTTTCGGGCAGCTTTCCTCATCATGGCGTTGATTACCTGATTTGTGCTACTTCCCATACTTCTTGACAAAGTCTTCTCATATTTCCACAATAACTCGCCGGTTTTTCCATCGTATGCATTGATTGTGCATTTTCCAGAATTGGTTGCTCCGGCAAATCCAACAAATAAATACATGGTGACCGCCGCCCCATCTGACATTGGCTTTTCAGTTGCAAGCAAACCATTCAAAATACCATCCACGCCCAATAGGGCGCACAATTCTTGTGGTGTGAATGAATCAATATTTTTTTCAGTAATATTATTTTTCGCCAGTAATGCATTAGTAGTAATTATTGGTTGAAATGATACTCTTATTTTCAAGTTTTCTTTTGCTTTTAGGAAGTAGGATTCCATGGCACTCTGGGCCGCCATTCCTTCATCTGACTGCAGCTTGTTCAACTGCTCCGGTGTCATCGCCTGCATTTGTTTGGGTCGTAACTTTACGATAGCCTTCCAAGGCAAACAAGCTAAGACTTTATGTTCTGCTGTCAACTTGGAAAAATTTGGATTTGTATAGATCTCTTTTGTTTGCGCATTCAAAACGCAAATACTAAAGGATAGGATAAAAAAAGTCAACAGGCTTCTCATAAATTAGGGTTACAAAAAATTCAGACTAAATATATTAATTTTTCGTTCTTTTTAGTAATTCATTGGCCTCAAATAGGCTAGTATTTTTAACAGCGGGGTACAAAAAGGGTACAGATGTTGAAGGTAATAGTCCGAAAAAGTCAGACTCATGTTTCCGGGTTCGTTATTCCGTTTTAATGGAAACTATCTTATTGGTTTTGAGCCTGGTGTTTTAGGGCCAAATGATATTGTGAATAATTGCAATGGATAGCCTTTACTTTTGAGACGTCGAAATTTCCGCAGCAAAAAACTTTCCGATTGCTTCACTATTGATTTCATATTTAGGTTCTAAAGTTCCAAACTCTTCCTCTTCCTCAAATTCCTTGTAGCTGGTGATCCTGTTGATTATTCTTTTTGAGTCTAGCTTATGATCATACTTACGACTAATTGATAGCAGATCGTTGATAGCTACGTGTCCTTCTTTTACAATAGCATAGAGATCGTAATAGTCACGAAAAGCAGTCCGCTGAAACATTGTTTTTACTTTCATCGCGGCGATTGTAATGATGGGTGCTATTTTCAGGTTTGCACGAATGTTGATAG
The DNA here is from genome assembly GCA_038229375.1 of Cytophagales bacterium. Lineage (GTDB taxonomy): Bacteria > Bacteroidota > Bacteroidia > Cytophagales > Cyclobacteriaceae > ELB16-189. The sequence continues at coordinate 28,672 of JBBRON010000045.1, forward strand.
TTTCAGTGGTAGGGACATTATAACCAACTTCGTTAAAGAATTGAAATTTTACTTCTTCATCGATGAGAAAATCAGCCTGGTCGAAATCCAATGGATTCGATCTTACTGTTTCAAATTTACTTTTAAGCTCTTCTTCTATTAAAGTGAATGCGATGCCGTTTTTAACTGACGTTGACGACACCCATTTACAAAAATCCAAATCAGCGCTTAGCCGATGATTTATTTGAAGCGCCAGTGCTGTGCCACCGACGAGAACATATTCTTTAATGCAGGATAATTCAGAAGCTTTCTCAAAGACCTTGAGAGTCTTAGGAGCTAAACCTGTCATACAGATTGTACTTCTTGTAAGACTGCTGGATATGATTTTCAGGATCCTTGATATGAAGCAAGGAAGAGGCAATTTTGAGATTTAAATTGTGCAGCCTCGGTTCCTGAATAACCAATTTTTGCTCCCAGATGTTTCTGATTTGATCGATAGAAAAGACATCTAAAAGGTCACGGCGCAAGTGGTCATCACCGTGCATAAGAACCTTCTCAATAAGTTTATCATCAGAAACCTGGGATGAAACCAATGGTTCATGAGACCAGAATGCCATCTTGGAGATAGCATCAAAGATCGACCGTTTTTTCTGGTCGATTTTTGGCACTGAAATATGGGCTTGTTTTTGACTCATAACCTCACTCAAAAATAACGATAATTTCTCGTTTCAGATTCCATTGCCTGAAAATTAGCCTTCTGGGCTTGAAAATCTCTGGTTTTTGCTCTTTGATTTGGCTTCGATTTTGGGTGTGGTTTGCCGAAGCACTTTCAATTGAAGTGTTACCTTTTCCAAATTCCTGAAGTATTCCCCCGCATGGAGGTTATATGACAATGACAAAAGAAGAATTCAAGGTTGTTCTGAAGGAAACAATTAAGGAGGTCCTTTCTCAACTTAAGAACAGAGAGGACGAAGAGAAAATTGTACGAATAGAAACTTGAAATATAATTAGAGCCTTCGATTCTGTCGAAATTTGAAGGATCAACTTTTAAAGAGAGTAGAGAAGATATGGTGATGAAAAGTGAAATGAGCTTATAATGATATGAATATTAGCGTATTACAAAAGCTACTTCCCGATACAAAACCTGCTAAAAATATTCTCCAGCAAGTCCTCCGTTGAGATCTGTCCAGTTATTAACCCAAGATGATGCAGCGCATTTCTCACATCCATCGCCATGAAGTCACCTGTCACACCATTGTCCATTCCTTTCAACACCCGATCGAGCGCATCATTGGTTTCATTCAGACTTTGATAATGGCGGAGATTGGTAATGATCACATCTCCCTGCTTCACGTGATCAACA
>JBBRON010000046.1:0-26569 GCA_038229375.1 Cytophagales bacterium
AGGGCTTGACCATTCCAGTCGGTTGAACCTATCCCTGGCAGGTTGCTCCTCAGCAGAGCCTGATTCCGTTTTAGCTCAACAACACAAAATTCAATTCAGTATTCTATATTTACAACCTGTCAAAATTCTCAGCCATTTACCGTTGCGCTTGTTTTACGGTATTTTTTTCAATTGGGCCCGATCAATTCCGCAGATAACCTTTATTGAAAAGACCGTTTATATTTCAGTTTATCTTCAAATACTTAAAGTGGCAATTATTGTTCCGATTATTGAGGAAATCATATTCCGACTTCCACTACGATTCAAAAGAAATTACCTTTTAATATCAATTAATTTATGGTTTATCTATTGGCTGCTAAGATTTGAGGTAATGAATCTTTTTCTAGCCTATGATTCATATTTTTTACTAAGATTAATCTTGACCGTATTTCTTTGTTGTCTGCTCATTTTTTTATTTAGCTGTTCAACCGTAGAAGAAAAATTGAGAGAATTTTGGAGGGATCGGTTTATGACTGTTTTTTTCTTTTTCTCTTGTTCTTTTGCTTTGGCCCATCTCGGGAGATTCACTATCAACTCCTTCGAATTTTATTTCGCAGGATTGATTATCCTATCATACTACTTTTTGGTTGGGTTAGTGTATTCCTATCTTAGGCTTAGAACGGGCATGGTTAGTTCAATCGTTTTCCATTTTGTAAATAATTCAATTGCATATGTCGTTACGGGATATTACAGCATTTATGATGGGGTTAATTACTTTGAGTTCCTTTGAGGCGGCTAGTCCGGTGGAAGTCTACTTTACTGACCTTAAGATTTTACTGGGTTAATCTTGCCGCCCGTCCACGATAAACTTGTAATAATTTCCGCTAAATTTGCCGCATGTTTACAGGCATAATTGAATCAATGGCCCGGCTTGAAAGAATTGAGTCGGAGGGAGCTAATAAAAACTTTCTTTTCTCAAGCGACATTGCCAGCGAATTTAAAGTTGATCAAAGTATTTCCCATAATGGTGTGTGTCTCACTGTGACGAAAAAGGAGAATGGAATGTACTGGGTCACTGCTGTTCTTGAGACCTTACAAAAATCAAATGTTGGCGATCTCCATCCCGGCAGTCTGGTAAACCTTGAACGCTCGATGTTAAACAACGGACGCTTCGACGGACATATCGTGCAGGGACATGTTGATCAGACTGGCTTGGTTAAATCGATAACGGATCAGAACGGAAGCTGGGTTTTTCAAATCACCTATGATCCTTCCGCTGGAAATGTTACCGTTGAAAAAGGTTCTGTTTCAGTTAATGGAGTAAGTCTGACTTGTTTCGAATCAAAGGATGGTGAATTCTCAGTAGCCATCATACCCTATACCTACGAACACACAAACTTTCATCAATTAAAGAAAGGAGACCGTGTAAACCTGGAGTTTGATATTGTGGGGAAATATATACAGCGGCTGATTCGGGCATCACAATAGGTAACCAGCACTTTTGCTATAATTTTTCATGTAAGAAAATGCGAGCATTTGCAGAAAACATTTCTCGCCAAATGATGTTATTTGACTCCTCTAGAAAATACAATTGCCATGCTAGACCAACTATTAAAAATCGTTGAACAGAGCTCTCAGAAGGAAATCGTTGAAAACAGATCGATTCCGGATCAGTTCAATAACGCAGCAATAAAAGAGGTTACAACGCAAATTATCAGTAATCTGAAAGGCCAGGTAGCTCAGGGAAATATGCAGCAGATTATCGCCCTTTTCCAAACCGGAGGAGGTAAGGCATTGTCCAATAGCCCGGTAGTCAGCGCGATGGTGACTACGGTTACTGCAAGTCTTGCAACACGATTCGCACTTTCTCCCCAGGTGGCTCACACGGTTGCCTCTAATCTGGTTCCTATTGTTATGAGTCAAATCATTAAAAAATCAAACGATCCCCGCGACATTGATTTTGATCTTCAGCAGATGATGCGCGGAATGACAGGTAATAGCACCCTTGATATTTCATCGATGGTAGGACAGACTCCTAAAAGCGGCATGGGAAATATTGGTAATATTTTCGGAAAGCTCTTTGGTAAGTAGCCAAGTAAAAACTTTATGATCCTCAAATCTCCTGATTAGCGGGAGATTTTTTTTTGACTTTTGATTTTAACCAGAGATAGAATCGAAATCCCGAATACCCACTGAGAATTCCTACCAGTGCACCGACGAGAACATCTCCCGGATAATGAACGCCGAGGTATATCCGTGTATAGCTCATGATGAAGGCCCAGATGAAAATCAATCCCATCCATTTGTAGCTGTCGCGGAAAAGCAGGAACATGAAAAAAGCAACGCCTGTCGTATTTGCGGCGTGACTGGAAGCGAACCCGTACAATCCACCGCGATAACCATCGACTATATGTAGAACTCCCTGTAACACCGGTTCATGCGAGGGGCGCAATCTTTGAAAATAGGGTTTCATTATACTTGATGTGATCTGATCAGCAAGAACCACTGTAATTACGATGCCAGCCAACACCAGCCACCCATCCTTTTTATAATTCTTGAAAATTAGAAAAATGAGAAATGCATACAGTGGGATCCAGAATTCGGTGCGTGTTACCAACAACATTACCGGGTCAAGCCACGAAACATGAAAGCTATTCAGAAACAGAAGGAATTGCTGATCCCAATCTTTGAGTTGTTCAATCATGGCGGTAAAGTTAGGAGACTAACCGTCTCCAGCTATGGATTACAAAGGTTTTCATTGACTAAATTCACCATTCCTCGTAAAAAGATATTGGCTAGCAATAGAATCAAAAATTGCCTTGGCTGGCAAAAAATTTGCGAATGCCTCCTATGTAATTATATTTAGTGTTCAATATTGGCTTGAATCTATGGAACACTATGACCTGGTGGTAATTGGCGCCGGCCCTTCCGGTTTTGCCGCTGCCATGCGCGCGCTTGACTTCAAAAAGAAGACTCTGCTCATTGAGAAGAACCGGATAGGCGGTGCGGGGATAACCAACGGTGCCTTGTCGTCCAAGACCTGGTGGGAATTATCAGGTGAAGTGTCCGCATTCCGAAAGGGCTTGCAACGGTACAATATTCCATTGCCTATGGTGGGATATGCTGAAGTACACGCTGAAGTGCAAAAAGCCGTTCAGGAGCGAAAGGGCCTGCTCGAAGAGCAAATGGATTTTCTAAAGAATGAGCCAAACCGTCTTCTCGAGTTCAAGAAAGGAGAGGCACATCTAATTGGCCCTAATGAAATTGAAATTGTAACCGGAGCCCAAAAAGAAGTCGTTCGGGCTGACTATATAATTCTTGCAACCGGCAGCAGACCGCGCTACTTGCCAGAACTACCTATAGACGAAAAAATAGTAATGACCAGCGATGGAATTGAAAGCATGCAGGATTTTCCTGAAAGCATGGTTATTGTTGGTGCAGGGGTTATTGGTTGCGAATATGCTACCATTTTCAGTGGATTTGGAAAAACAAAAGTTCATCTCATTGATAAAGGCGATCGCATACTTCCCATGGAAGACGAGGACGCGGTAAGAATCATTGAGCGCAATATGGAGAATAGCGGTGTATTGATCCACCGGAATTCGCGCCTTGTAAAAATGACCATAGTAAATAACCGGGTGGAGTATGAACTGGAATACACCGACGGATCTCACCAGATTTTTAATGTTGAGAAGGCGCTTGTGTCGGTAGGAAGGGTGCCCAACCTGGAGCAATTGTGGGACGACAAGGTGGGAATTAATATGTCAAAGCGGGGAATTGAAAATAATGACACGCAAACCAGTGTATCAACTATCTATGCGGTGGGTGACATCACCGCGGATATTTCACTTGTAAATGTTGGCGAGCTTGAAGGACGGTATGCAGTTGAGTGTATGTTCGGTAAGCCGGATCGAAAACTGGTTTACGAAAACATCAGCACCATCATGTTTTTGAATCCGGAAGTGGCCGGAGTTGGCTTGAATGAAACGCAGGCGAAGGAAAAGGGAATGGAGTACAAAGTTGTGACACTGGAATACAGCACAATCTCCCGGGCCATTGCAAAACGAAATACGCAAGGTTTCATCAAACTACTAGTCACCAACGACGACGATATGAAAATATTGGGTATGCGCGTTGTTGGAAATAACGCGTCAAGTGCTATTCAGGCTGTAGCGGTGCTGATATCGATGAACAAAGGCATTGAAGAGCTGGCAGAGTGCGTCCATCCACATCCGTCCATTACTGAAGGTATACAAGAGTGTGTGAGAATGCTGATGGGAAAGTCCATGCTGAAACCAGGTGCCTTGTCAGGTCGCCTTTCCTGCCGTCGTTATGTGGGAGGGGCGTATGAACATATTTCGTTTTAAGGCTTTCCGTGATCTTATGATTTTAGTTTTGAAAGTATTACGATTGAGCAAACCAACTATAAAAACACATTCGGGGGCTACTCGTCATGCCGCTCTCTCAGCACCCTAACCACGTCAGACAACGAGACGTCTTTTGCTGTCAGCAGTACAAGATAGTGATACATGAGATCTGCCGCTTCGCCGATGAATTTCTGACGATTGTTATCTTTTGCTTCGATAATCAGTTCTACTGCTTCCTCACCGACCTTCTGAGCAACCTTGTTGATGCCCGAGTTAAATAGCTTGTTGGTATAGGATCCGGATTTTGGATTCTTTTTACGATCCTGGATGACTTCCTCGAGGAATTCAACACCCTGCCTGACATTAATCTCTTTGAAACATGTGTCAGAACCGGTATGACACACCGGGCCCTTCGGTCTTGCCTTAATCAACAAAGTGTCGCTATCACAGTCGGGTATGATTTTTACTAATTCAAGATAGTTTCCCGATGTTTCTCCTTTGGTCCAGAGACGTTGTTTTGAACGACTAAAAAATGTAACTCGTTTTTCAAGTTTTGTTTTATTCAACGCTTCCTCATTCATGAACGCAAGCATCAGGACTTTTTCCGTATCTGCATCCTGCACTACGCAAGGTATCAAGCCATTTGATTTTTCAAAATCCAATTTTTTTTCTAGAGAAATCATCGTACAGAAATTGAGTTTAACCTAAGATAATTTTTTAATTCGGCAATGGGAATTTCGCTGAAGTGAAAAACACTCGCAGCAAGGGCAGCATCTGCCCGGCCCAATGCAAATACTTCGAGAAAGTCTTCCTTGCGACCAGCTCCTCCGGAAGCTATTACTGGTATGCTCAGCAATTGGTTGAGTTTAAGCAGCGGATCGATCGCAAAGCCCGATTTCGTGCCATCATGATCCATGCTTGTGAAGAGAATTTCCCCTGCACCCCGCTGTTGCCCTTCCTTCGCCCATGAGAAGAGTTTTTTGTCGGTGATGCGAGTGCCGCCGTGGGTATAGACATCCCATTGGTTTATTGTTTTCCTGGCGTCAATTGCCAGCACCAAGAATTGTGATCCAAATTCTTTTGCAAGAAGATCGATGAGGCCTGGATTTATTAATGCTGCTGAGTTGATGCTCACTTTATCGGCTCCGGCCTCAAGCAATGGCGCGACATCTTGCAGGGAACTAATTCCCCCGCCAACAGTAAATGGTATATTGATATGCTTTGCAATCTGTCTGACCAGGTGTGAAAATGTTTTTCTTTCCTCCAGGGTAGCGCTGATGTCAAGAAAGACCAGTTCGTCAGCTCCCTGTTTAGCATACAATTGCGCGAGTTCAACAGGATCTCCCGCATCACGGAGGTTGACAAAGTTGGTGCCCTTCACCGTGCGTCCATTTTTGATGTCAAGACACGGGATGATTCTTTTTGTCAGCACTTATATTTTTTTTAAATCAGACAATTTGATCTTCCCTTCGTAGATGGCTTTTCCTACGATGGCTCCGTGAACCTTTATGTAATTAAGTTCCTGCAGGTCAACTACTGAACTTATCCCGCCACTAGCAATTATTTTAAGTTCCGGAAAACGCTTTTTTAGTTTCTTGTAGAGCCCGAAGTTCGGACCCTGTAACATTCCATCGGTATTGATGTCGGTACACGTAACGTATTTCAGTCCGAATTTCTCAAATCGGGCAACAAGATCATAAATGGTGAGAGAAGAAGCTTCGGTCCATCCAGTGAGCTGAATTTGTTCATTTCGCACGTCGGCACTTAATACAAAATTCTCATTTCCAAATTTTTGTATCAGGTCTTTGAACGTATCAGGTTGCTTTACTGCCAGACTTCCGATATTAACCTGTTCAATTCCCATGTCAAGCAGTTCTTCAACTTCTTCTTCAGTTTTAACGCCACCACCAAAGTCTACCTTGAGTGCCGTCTCCGCCTGAATTGATTCGATGATTTTCCAATTGACGACCTTGCCTTTCTTGGCTCCATCAAGATCAACAAGATGAAGATATTCGAGATCGGCGTCTTCAAATTCTTTCGCCACCTCTACAGGATTTTCGCGATAGATTTTCATTTTGCCATAATCCCCCTGCGTGAGACGTACGCACTTTCCATCGATTATATCTATGGCAGGAATTATTCTCATGCGGGTGAGTTAAAAAAGCTTTGTAAAATAATCTCTCCAACTTCCGCGGACTTTTCCGGATGGAATTGCACAGCGTAAAAATTGTCTTTCCTTAGGGCTGCACTAAAAGAAATTCCGTAAGTTGTTTCGGTCACTGTATGAGTTGAAAGAGGAACGTAGTAACTGTGAACGAAGTAAACATACTTTTTTTCCAATGAAGTTGGTAGCCAGCCGCGGATTTTTTCCAGCGAATTCCAGCCCATGTGCGGTACCTTCAATGACTCACTGCTAAAGAACTTTACACTTTCGTCAAAAATACCGAGACAAGTAGTGTCATTTTCTTCCGAGTGGCGGCACATGAGTTGCATTCCCAGGCATATTCCGAGCGTAGGTTGGTGTAAATCAATGATAACCTGATCAAGTTTTTTATTTTTCAGGTAACGCATAGTACTGCTTGCCTCTCCAACTCCAGGGAATATTACACGGTCAGCAGATTGGATTTCTTCCGGCACATCGGTGATGATAAAATCAATGCCAAGTCGTTCCAGGGCGAATGCCACCGAACGAATATTGCCAGCGTTATATTTGATCACCGCTACTTTCATAGTACACCCTTTGTCGATGGAAGTACTCCGGAGCCATCCTGCTTTACGGCCATACGAATGGCTTTGGCAAAGGCCTTGAAGATTGCTTCAATCTTATGATGTTCGATTTTTCCCTCTGCGCGAATGTTGAGGTTGCATTTTGCTGTGTCGGAAAATGACTTAAAGAAATGAAAAAACATTTCCGTTGGCATGTCACCAATCTTTTCACGGTTGAATTCAACATCCCACTCCAGCCATGGGCGCCCCCCAAAATCAATGGCTACCTGTGCCAAAGCGTCATCCATGGGTAAACAAAATCCATATCGTTCAATACCTTTCTTGTTGCCCAGGGCCTTCTGAAAAGTTTCTCCAAGTGCAAGTGCTGTATCTTCGATTGTATGGTGCTCGTCGATATGAAGATCACCCTTAACTTTTATCGACAGGTCCAGTTGCCCATGACGGGCGAGCTGATCCAGCATGTGATCAAAGAAGCCCAAACCGGTTTTTAATTCAGATTTACCCGTTCCATCCAGATTAAGTTGAATATTGATATCAGTCTCTTTGGTCGTTCGTTGAAAGTGGGCAGTTCTGTCCGGATTATCCGAAAGGAACGTGCTGATTTGATCCCATGAATCCGTAATCAGTGCACAGTCTTGCTCCAGACCATTGGCAGCAGCCTCATCTTTTTTAAGAGCTCCGCCGATCAAGATTGCCTTAGCGCCGAGATTTTTTGCCAGTGTGACGTCCGTCAGCCGGTCGCCAATGACGTAGGAGTGAGCCAGGTCGTAATCGTTTGTAAGGAATTCGCCAAGCATTCCAATCCCGGGCTTGCGAGTTGGCAGGTTCTCATGATGAAATGACTTGTCAATAAACACTTTGCTGAACTTTATCCCTTCATTTTCAAAAGCCTGAATCATTTTATTATGAGCCGGCCAAAATGTGTCTTCAGGAAACTTAGGCGTGTTGAGTCCATCCTGATTGGTAACAATTACTAACTCAAAGTGAGCAGATTTAGCAATCTTCCCCAATCCGGAGAAGACACGGGGATAAAACTCCAGTTTTTCAAGATTATCGATCTGTTCGTCTGGTGGCTCAATAATTAATGTACCGTCGCGGTCAATAAATAGAACTTTCTTCATAGTGAGCGTATTGCTTGGATTAGTTGAGTGTTTTCTTCTTCAGTACCTATTGTGATGCGCAGGCAATTGTTACAAAGAATCACATTTGAGCGATCCCGAACCACAATTCCTTTTTGAATCAATCGCGAATAAATCTCCTTTGCATCCTTCATCTGTACAAGAAGAAAGTTGGCTTCAGAAGGGTATACTTTAATAACGTTAGAAAGCAGAGTTAAATCTTTGGCTACTCGTTGCCTTTCTTGCCGGATGGTTTCTACCATGGCATTCATTTCTGCCTGCGTTGTTGTAATTCTGTTCAATGCCTCCAATTGAGTAAACGAATTGATGTTGTAGGGAGGTTTTATTTTATTGATCAGTTTAATAATCGCCTCATTTGCAAAACACATGCCGAGACGCAAACCGGCAAGACCCCAGGCTTTTGAAAAAGTCTGTAGAACAACTAGATTTTGATACTCCATGATCTTCGTCGTCCAGCTTGCCGAGTCGGTAAAATCTATATAAGCCTCGTCAACAACAACAATTCCTTTAAATGTCTTCAGGATCGATTCAATTTCTTCAGAGCTGAGCACATTCCCCGAAGGATTATTTGGACTGCAAAGAAAGATAATTCTGGTCTGCGCTTTTACAGCCTTCAGGATCTCAGATGAAATCAGATCAAACGAAGGCGAAAGCGTCGTTGAAATTATTTCAACATCATTAACTGCCGCACTTACCGTATACATTCCATACGTGGGTTGCGGCGCGATAATCGAAGCTTGTCCCGGTTCACAAAAGACCCTGAATAACAGATCGATTGCTTCATCGCTGCCGTTTCCTAGAAATATCTGATTTGGTTCAACGCCTTTTAGCTTTGCTATTTCCGCTTTCAACTCACGTTGATGGGGATCAGGGTATCGGTTATATCCTAGTGGAAAAGGATTTTCGTTGGCGTCCAGAAATACGGATGCTGTTCCTTCGAATTCATCTCGTGCAGATGAGTACGGTTTGAGTCGCTTTACATTTTCTCTTGCGAGAGCCAGGATATCAATTTCCCTCATTTCAATTTATTTAGCCTGATGGATATTGCCAGTTTGTGGGCTTCCAGATGTTCGGCTGCGGCCATTATCTCCACCGTGGGCCCAAGACTCAGGATTCCTTCGCGGGATAATTTCTGATACGTAATCATCTTTGAAAAGCTCTCCAGTGAGACGCCACTGAACGCCTTTGCAAATCCATTGGTTGGGAGGGTGTGATTCGTTCCAGAAGCATAATCACCAATTGCCTCTGGAGAGTATGGGCCAAGGAACACGGAGCCGGCGTTGACCACCTTTTCAGAAAGAGCATCACAATCCGCGGTATTGATGATCAAATGTTCTGGTGCATATTCATTGGCAAATTCAATTGCCTTCTCTTTTTCAGAAAAGAAGATTGAGAAGCTATTTTGAAGTGCTTGTGATGCGATTCCTTTTCTCGGCAATCTGGAAAGTTGATCCTCCAATTCTTTTTGAATCTCAGACACTTTTGATTCACTTGTTGAAACAAGCACTACCTGGCTATCAACTCCATGCTCAGCTTGGGAAAGAAGGTCGGAAGCGACAAAAGATGCGTCGGCGAACTCGTCAACAATTACCATTACTTCAGAAGGGCCGGCCGGCATGTCAATCGCTATCCCGTCCTGACTGATCATTTGTTTTGCCTTGGTTACGTACTGATTTCCCGGTCCGAATATTTTGTAAACTGCAGGGATACTTTTTGTACCATAGCCCATCGCAGCGATTGCCTGCGCCCCGCCAACTTTAAATATTTTGGTGATTCCCGAAAGAGATGCTGCATAGAGAATAGCGGGGTTCACTGACCCGTCTTTGTTGGGGGGAGTGCAAAGGATAATCTGCTCACATCCGGCGAGAGATGCAGGGATTGCAAGCATAAGAACCGTAGAGAACAATGGTGCTGTTCCTCCGGGAATATAAATTCCAACTTTTTGAATGGCTACTGATTTTCTCCAACACATAACACCTGGCGTCGTTTCAACTTCAAGGACTTCTCGTTTCTGACTGGAGTGAAATGAGCGAATGTTAGTGGCAGCGACCTGAATGGCGGACTTGATAGAGTTGTCTAATTCCGAAATTGCGTTCATTATTTCTTCTGGAGTAACAGCCGGAGATTCAAGTTTGACACCATCAAACTGCAGAGTCAGCTCTTGCAGCGCCGTGTCGCCTGATAATTTCACGCGGGTGAAGGTATTTCTAACAGAGCTTTCAAGGAACTCCAGCTCGAGTTGTGGGCGGCGGATCAGTTCGGCCCAGGCTGCTTTTTCAGGATTATTAAAAATTTTCATCATTACGCAATCATTTTTTCAATTGGAATTACAAGAATTCCTTCAGCGCCAAAGGATTTCAGACGATCAATTTTTTCCCAGAAGTCATTTTCGTTTACGACGGAATGAAGCGACGACCACCCCGTCCTCGTCAACGGCATTATCGTTGGACTTTTCATTCCAGGGATAAGGGAGGTGATTTTTTCAATTGCGTCATCCGGGCAGTTTAGAAGAATGTATTTATTGTTCTTGGCGGAATTGACGGCTTCGATACGGAAGAGTAATTGATCCAGTATCGTTTGCTTGGCTGAAGAAAGGGTAGGACTAGCAATTAATATTGCTTCGGATTGTAACACGGTTTCGACTTCCCGAAGGCCATTGCTTAACAAGGTGCTTCCGGTACTCACAAGATCACATATCGCGTCGGCAAGTCCAATTCCGGGGGCAATTTCAACTGATCCGCTGATCTCGTGAATGCCTGCTTTTATTCCATTTTTTTTCAGGAACTGTCGGACGATGTTGGGGTAGGAAGTGGCGATGTTTTTATCTGCCAGCCAACCGACTCCGGAGTAATTCTCTGATCGGGGGACGGCGATAGAGAGCCTGCACCTGGCAAAATCGAGGCGTTTGATCAGGGTGTTTTTTTTCTGCTTTTCGGCATAGACGTTTTCACCTACGATTCCAATATCTGCCACGCTATCTTCAATGTATTGCGGTATATCGTCATCGCGAAGAAAGAGAACTTCTACCGGAAAATTGCTGGCCTGCGTTTTCAGCTGATCTTTTCCATTGCTAATGACAAGCCCGCTCTCTTTTAATAATTCTAACGATCCCTCTTGTAATCTTCCCGATTTTTGGATCGCAATTCTCAATAATTCTTTCATAATCCTTATTTATACTACCGTAAATAAAAAAGGCCTGCCGTTTGGCAAGCCTTTGATATGCTTTGTATTTTTTCAAAACATAAACCTGCCTTTCAACATGCTAAAGCATGGCGATGGTGCAGATGGCTGTTTTGCGCTTTTTTCATTACTGTGCAAAGAAAAGACGCTTTATAGAATAAACAAAATCAATCCTTAAGAAAAATCAGAACAAGCACCCCAATTCCGCCGAAAATAACGGCCAAAAACGCAAACAAGCCTATCATAAAAAACCGTTCGAAAAAACTGTTTATAGTCACTTTACCGTTGGGGGCAACTAAAAGTTCGACCTCTTCGCCGATTTCATAGCTGGGAGGATTACTCCATACGGTACCTACCAGGATTTTCTTCTCACCATTTGTCCAGTATTTAATCACGGGTGCTGCGGTACCGTTGTCAGTATAGTCAAGACTTTCCACGGTGCCTTTGATCTGATGACTCTCCTGCATATCGGAACGGTCAGACCAGAAAAGCGCCACGACAACTACTGTGAAAACGACTCCAAGCCCGGTAAATACTGCACCAACAACCCGAACCGGATCAATACTCAAAGGCTTGCTTCCTGGAGAATTCTCTTCGTCTATCGCCTGAACTAGTTGGGTTGCTTCGGTTAACCTCACTTTATAGTTCTGTTGAACAAATTTTATCGCGTGAATCTTTTTGCGTTGGTTAAGCCAGTCAATGATTCTTTGCCTGTCGCTGGAGCTTATCATCGCCTTGTTCAGTCCTGTGTATTGCCGCAGCTATTTCCCGAACAGTTTACTGGCAATATTTCCCAAAGATCCCAGTGTGTCATTGGAATTGCCACCCAACAGGCTTCCAACATCCAGTCCGTTATTCCCTGACACAGTCTTCAGGATACTGGATAGATCAAAGCTAGAGTCTTTTGGATTGTTGGTCTTGCTCACCAATTGATTCATCACGGTCGGTAAAAGGCTTGTGGCGATGCTTTGTGCCGCTTGTGGCGAAACTCCAAATTTGGCAGACAGACTTTTGGTAACAGATGAGATGATATTTGCCACCACAGGATTGGAAGCGATATTGTTTCCTCCTCCGTTCTGAAACATCGAAACGATCTGTTGCAGGTTTCCGCCTGTGGCCTGGCTTTGTAGCCCATTAAGAATCTGGGACGCCACTTCCTTCATCGCTGCGTTATTGAGTTTATCAGGAATCGCGGTATTTTTAACAATTGCCTCTCCGGCGTGTTGTTCTACAAGTTTCATTAGTTGATCTAACATAAGGTTGGGGTTTAATATGTTGACTAATTTAACGATTTATCCTTAAGCGCAATTATTTTAATAGCAATTCATTTTGGAGCTTTGTACTTCTCTTTTTTTAACCACCCACACGCTGATTTCATGAAGTTACGTCTGTTTATCATTTCCCTGATCGTTTTTGGTTGCGCCGACAGCAAGGAGCTCCGCCTTCAGAAATTTCTTTTGAAAGGTAATCTCTCCCTGAAGGAACACGCTACTGAGCAGGCGCTCTATTATTTTAATGAAGCGTTGAAAATTGATCCCTGCTTTGCTGACGCTTTAAATAATCTGGGAACCCTGCATTTCCAGGCAAAACGATGGGAAGAGGCCTTGCCATTGTACAATAAAGCCATAGACTGTGATCCGATGTTTGTATCAGCGTATTTTAATCGTGCCAACACCTTCTATGAATTGAAAGAATACTTCAACGCTGAGAAAGACATCAAAAACATTGCATTGACAAAGCCAGACACGGCGGTTGTGTATTTTATGAAAGGTCTTGTCGATACGAAGATGCGAAATTTCAACGAGGCATTAGTCGCATTTGAAAAGGCAATTAAATTAGACTCTGGAAATGCAGAGTATTGGATTAATCACGGCACTGTCAATTATTATCTTAAGAGATTTCCGGAAGCCGAAAAAGATCTTGCTCTTGCAATGCGAATCAATCCATCGGAACCGAATATATTTAATACCCTTTCGATGATTGAAATCAGTAAGGGGAACGCTGCTGCGGCAATGACCCAGATAGAAAAAGCACTGAAACTTGCGCCGGGTCAGGCATACTTTCTTAATAACCGTGGGTTCATTTATTTGATGCAGAATAAACTTCAGGAAGCCCTGGTGGATATTGATGAAAGTATCTTGATGGATCCTGAAAATGGCTGGGCCTATCGCAACAAAGGTATTTACAGAATGCTTTCTGGTGATTATGACAGAGCTGCAAAACTTTTAATTCAGGCTCTTGCCATGGATCCATTTATTGATGGAGTTCATTTTTATCTGGGATCTGCTTACTTGAAGAGTGGCCGTAAGAAAGAGGCTTGCGAGCAATTTGATCTGTCAGAGAAAGCCGGTGATAAAATGCTCACAGTCGACTTGATAAAGGGATGTCGGTAGACGTCAATCATTTCATACGTACTCTCAGGGTACGGCTTCTTGGCAAGTTACCAGGGAGCGAGGCACACGAACCATTACGGGCGACTCCCACAGGAGAGGTACGACCAGTTTTTGAACACAAGGTTCCTGCTAAACCGGGAAGTGTACTTATTCTTCTATATGAGGAAGATGGCAAATTGTTCTTTCCGCTAACGCAGCGTGCCGACTATGTGGGAGCTCATGGCGGGCAGGTGAGTTTACCAGGTGGCAAGGCCGAACCGGGAGAAACTATTGAACAGACAGCCCTAAGAGAGGCTGAAGAAGAGATCGGTGTACATTCTGATCAAATTGAAGTTATTGGAAGGTTGAGTGAGTTTTTTGTTATACCCAGCAATTTTATTGTTACGCCAGTAATCGCGTTTCATCGTACGCCTCCCATCTTTGCGCCCGATCCAGTCGAAGTTGCAAAAGTGTTACATGGAAGTATTGATGATCTGATGAAAGATGATGCGATCAGCGTGAAGGAGATTATTGCTGCGCGTATTTACAAACTTAATGCACCGCACTTTTTGCTGGATAATCAAATTGTTTGGGGAGCCACGGCCATGATTCTGAATGAGTTTAGGATGATCCTCCAAGAGATTCGTGAATCCTAGAAAAATTCCCCCAAACCGATATAGAAATTAAATGAATCCTTCCCGAAGCCAAAGTCGAGGGTAAGATTCGTATTGGATTCTTTATTGAATTTTATACGCGCGCCTGCGCCGACTGCTGGATTGATGTATCTGAATCGGTTGGTCTCGGGTTCTGTGAGAGATTGAATACTTGCAAACACCACCCCCCCGAAGAGGCCATTAGAAGAGATGTCAAATCGATATTCTGATTCAAGATATAGCATGTGCTTTCCTCTGAAACGCGCTTGCGAATAACCTCTTCCGGAACGAGTTCCAAATTCCAATTGAGTGCCCGGAAGATTGAAATAGGGCACCTCACCGTAAGATCCCCAGTAAAAGGCCCAAAGTGCAATGATTTTCCGCTTTGATGGATCAATCGACAAGTATTGCCGGTAGTCAACATACAATGAACTCCAACGGTAATCATTCTTAAAAAAGGTAGGATTAGTTCTAAAGATAACACTCACGTAGTGACCGTTATCTGGATTGATAGAGTTTCTCCTGTCATCATATAGTGCATTAAATGTCAAACCCGTTGAAAAAGAGGTTCTGCTCGTACCGATTCCATATTTTTCAAAATCATTAGGAGAGCTCGGTGCGTCTTGGCTATTTACATCATAATACCGATCGTAGTTCAAGCCAAGTCCCGCGTAGATGTAATTAATTATTCTATGGTTTGCACTGAAGTAGGCACGGAGGTTGTTGTATTTTAAAATGAATTCATCACTTTTCTCTGTACCGCTGCCAATTCCGTAGGTGTATTGTGTAAGACTGCTTAATCTGAACTCCGCTGGAAAGTTCCAGATATTTCTCGCCGTCCATAAATTTATCTTCGTCCCAAATCCAATATTCTCATAGAAATCAGTGTAGGGCAAAAGGTAGACACTCGATACATTGGTTGAATCTTCATGGCCCAGGGTAAAGGCCGCATTGATGGAGGATACAAGTATCTGACTTCCTCCTGATGAAGTGGTTGAAACAGGCACAATAGAAAAGGATATTCGCTTCCGGTCTGGTGGTTTTTGCTTGACGTTGATATGAAATGCTTTGACAAGCACCTCAATAAGGTCTGTCTGTTTTACTTTTTTGTTTTTTTGATTTATCTGTGCAGTGGATTGACAGACGATCGTAAAACAAATCAGGAGTAAAACATAATATCGCATGCAGGGCTCCGGATTGTGGTAATGAATCATCATTAAAAAAACTATGCCATCAAAAAATAAAAGGCCCCGATCAAACCCGGGGCCTTTCTGCTTTTTAAACAAAGAGTCCTGACTCTTACTTCTTCTTTTTCAACGCCTTCTTTGCCGGTTTTTTTATAATTTTTCCCTTCGCAGTCTTCTTAACTGTCTTTTTTGTTTTTTTTGTAATCTTTTTGAAAGCTTTCTCCGCTGCTCTTACAACCTTTTTAACAGTTTTTCCAACTGTCTTGGCAGTACTTTCTGGCTTTGCTTTCGCTTTTGGCGCAGGCTTAGCAACCTGAGATTTCCTTGCAGCAATTTGTCTTGCCATCAGGTTTAATGCAGAGCCAGCCTTAAACCATTCAATCTGTCCGGCATTATACGTGTGATTCACCTTAATTGTGTCTTTGCTGCCGTTCTTATGATTCACTACCAGGGTTAATTGCTTGTCCGGAGCAAACGATGTTAGATCAGCAAAGTCGATTGTATCGTCTTCCTGGAATTTGTCATAATCTGCTTCGTTTGAAAAAGTAATCGCCAACATTCCCTGCTTCTTCAGGTTGGTTTCATGGATACGGGCAAACGACTTCACGAGAATAACGCGGATGCCCAGATGACGGGGCTGCATGGCAGCGTGCTCACGAGACGAACCCTCACCGTAGTTTTGATCTCCAACAACGATTGATGCGATCCCTGCTGCCTTATACGCGCGTTGTGTGGCCGGCACCGGGCCATATTGACCGGTCAACTGATTCTTAATGCTATCAGTTTTATCGTTAAAGAAATTGGTAGCGCCAGTCAGGGTATTGTCTGATATATTATCCAGATGGCCGCGGAAACGCAACCATGGACCTGCCATGGAAATGTGATCCGTTGTGCATTTTCCTTTGGCTTTGATAAGTAATCTCAAGCCTGTCCAGTTCTTGCCGTCCCAAGGTGCAAACGGACTGAGTGCCTGCAGGCGTTTAGAGCCTGGATCAATTTTTACCTGCACACCACTTCCGTCTTTAGCAGGAGCGAGGTAGCCAGGATCTTTAACGTCAAATCCTTTGGGAGGAAATTCAACACCTTTCGGTTCGTCCAGCCGTACTAACACTCCATCTTCATTTAACAAAGTATCTTTCAATGGATTGAACGTTAGATCACCGGCAATGGCAAACGCTGTGGTTATTTCCGGTGACGCTACGAAGGCATGTGTATTCGGATTGCCATCATTGCGCTTTGCGAAATTACGGTTGAAAGAAGTGATGATCGAGTTTCTGCGATTAGGGTCATTGGTATGACGTGACCACTGCCCGATACAAGGCCCGCAGGCATTGGCCAGAACAACTCCACCCATCTTTCCGAAAATAGCAAGGTAGCCATCGCGGTCTACTGTGTAACGCACCTTTTCAGAACCAGGGGTTATCGTAAACTCAGCCTTTGCTTTAAGCTTTTTATCAACGGCTTGTTTTGCCAATGAAGCAGAACGTGTGATGTCTTCGTATGAGGAATTTGTGCAAGAACCTATCAAACCGACTTCCAGTTGCTGAGGCCATCCGTTTGCACGAACTTCATCTGCGAATTTTGAAATAGGAATAGCGCGATCCGGCGTAAATGGTCCGTTCACATGAGGTTCCAGTGTCGATAGATCGATTTCAAAGACCTCATCAAAATATTTTTGAGGATTGGCATACACTTCAGGATCTCCGGTCAGGTGTTCTTTAACCTTATCGGCAAGCTTGGCCACTTCAGCGCGATCGGTTCCTCTCAGGTACTGTGCCATCTTCTCGTCATAACCGAATGTCGAAGTGGTAGCACCAATCTCGGCACCCATGTTACAAATAGTTCCTTTGCCGGTACATGAAAGTGTGGTTGCACCAGGCCCAAAATATTCAACGATGGCTCCTGTTCCTCCCTTCACGGTAAGGATCCCTGCTACTTTTAAGATAACATCTTTCGAAGATGTCCAGCCACTGAGTTTTCCGGTGAGTTTAATTCCAATAAGCTTCGGCCATTTTAATTCCCACGCCATTCCTGACATAACATCTACGGCGTCAGCACCACCAACACCAATGGCCAGCATACCGAGTCCGCCGGCGTTAACGGTATGGGAGTCCGTTCCAATCATCATACCACCAGGGAACCCATAATTTTCGATTACAACCTGATGAATAATTCCAGCTCCTGGCTTCCAGAAGCCAATGCCATATTTGTTTGATACAGATTCAAGGAAGTTAAATACCTCTCCGCTGGCAGTGATCGAATCAGCCAAATCCTGCTTTGCACCATTTTTGGCGAGGATCAAGTGGTCACAATGCACAGTGGAAGGCACCAAAACCTTCGGGATTCCACCGGACATGAATTGTAACAGGGCCATCTGTGCGGTAGCATCCTGCATTGCCACTCTATCGGGAGCAAAATCAACATATGATTTGCCGCGTCCAAAAGCCTGAATGCTCTGTGCGGAATGGAGGTGGGAGTAGAGGATCTTTTCGGAGAGTGTCAGAGGTTTACCAACCACTTTTCTTGCTGCTGCAATACGGCCTGGCATCGCGCTGTAAAAGGCCTTGATCATGTCTAAGTCGAATACCATAAAATTCGTTTTTCAGGGTTACAAGTGCTAAGCTACGACAGGAATAGGCAGGTTTCAAAACAAAAAAGGCCCCTATAGGGGGCCGCTTTTGAAAGAAATCTATGTTTTTACCCGTTCTAAATAGGTTACAGTTTTGGGTGTGGGGCGTTGATGAAATTAAGAAACTCGCGCTTGACATTTTCGTCCCTGAACTTTCCAGAAAAATAAGCACTTCCCGTTTTGCTATTGGTATCGCCAACACCGCGCATGGCAACACACATATGATTTGCATCCAATACAACGCCGACACTTTCTGTCTGGAGAACTCGCTCGAGTTCTTTGCCAATCTGTACAGTGAGTCGTTCCTGAACTTGTGGTCGTTTGGCAAAGTATTGAACGATGCGATTGATTTTTGATAGTCCAATCACTTTTCCCGACGAGAAGTACGATACGTGGGCCCGGCCATAGATTGGAACGAAATGATGTTCACAATGAGAATAGAACG
Organism: Cytophagales bacterium; assembly: GCA_038229375.1. Classification (GTDB taxonomy): domain Bacteria; phylum Bacteroidota; class Bacteroidia; order Cytophagales; family Cyclobacteriaceae; genus ELB16-189. The sequence continues at coordinate 18,679 of JBBRON010000046.1, forward strand.
TAATCTCTTTCTCTACCAGCATCTGGTCGTAATTGTATTTATTATCAAAAAGTTTTATTTGTGGCCTGTTCTTTGGATTGAGTCCGCTGAAGACTTCTTTTACATACATCTTTGCCACTCGCTTTGGCGTACCGCTCAAACTATCGTCAGTGAGATCCAATCCAAGCGTCGTCATTATTTCACGAACGTTAACTTCGATCCTTTCGATCTTTTCCTCGTCGGTTAACTCAAACGCATCGTCGCGTAACGGTGTGTTATACGAACTGATCGAGTGATCATCCTCCTGGTCGTCTTCTTTAAACGGCTGGATATTCAACGAAATTTCTTTCTGTCTCATAGAGTTTGATTTTCAGTTCAAATTTGTGATCAATCAACGGCCTCAGAATGTTCCATATCACAATCGCGATGTTCTCTGCAGTGGGATTCAAGGCCTTGAAATAAGTAGTATCTAAATTAAGGTTTTTATGGTCAAAATGTTTCAGAATATTTTCCTTCGTCAGGTCGCTAAGGAGCTTAAGGTCATACACATATCCCGTTAGCGGATCAGGCTCCCCCACGAGGGTTATAATTAGTTCATAATTATGCCCGTGAAAGTTGGGATTATTACAAAGCCCGAATACCTCATTGTTTTTTTCGTCACTCCACGAGGGGTTGTATAGCCTGTGAGCAGCATTAAAATGTTCTTTTCGGGATACTGATACGCGCATTCAACAATTAGAACAGTGTAGTAAGTAAAAGGTTCAGATTATACATCGCACTTTTAACGCAAGAAGCCTGTCCGCTTTCGCAGAAAGGCTTCTAATATTACTTCCGGGCCACAAAAGTCGCTGTGGCTAAAGAGTTTTAGCAGAATTCATCGAATACTTCCACCAGATGCTCGCCGATCATTTGCGCGTTTCTGCCTTCGATATGATGACGTTCTACAAAATGAATAAGTTCGCCATCTTTAAATAAAGCAATGGAAGGAGATGACGGAGGATAAGGCATTGTAAGTTGCCTGACTTTTGAAACAGCTTCAGTGTCTACCCCCGCGAACACGGTCGCCAGGTGGTCAGGTTTCTTCGAGCTGTTTTGCAACGCCCATTTTACGCCTGGTCTTGCTGCGCCTGCGGCACAGCCACACACGGAATTGATTACGAGAAGGGTAGTGCCCTTTCCGTCTTTTATTGATTTTTCAACTTCGGCAGGTGTTTTTAATTCTTGAAATCCAACACTGGTAAGGTCTGTCCTCATGGGAGCTACCAGTTGTTCGGGATACATGCTCATAATTGTATTTTGTTAATCAGTTTATATAACAAGTTTAAAGAAATCCTAGTTCCAATTTGGCGGCCTCGGTCATCATATCCTGTGAATATGGAGGGTCCCAGGTGATTTCGACTTTCACCTCATTCACGCCTGTGATGGCCTTTATTTTTTGCTCCACTTCCGCGGGAATGGCTTCTGCTGACGGGCACGAAGGAGAGGTTAATGTCATTAGCACATGGACGTTATTGATTGGGTAAACGCTGATCTCGTAAATCAGCCCAAGCTCATAGATATCAACTGGAATTTCAGGATCGTAGATTGTTTTGATCGCCGCCATTATCTTTTCACGAAGTTCAGGTACTTCCAGTAAAGTAGCTGTGCTTTGTTCGGTATTTTCTATTCCTGCGCTCATGCTTGTATTTCAGATTTTGTTTTATATGCCAGCGCAAACAATTTCATTTGCTTTATCATCGCTGCAAAACCATTCGATCGTTGTGTACCAATAAACCGGTCCATTCCCATCTTCTGCATAAAGAAAAGCTCGCTGGAAAGTATTTCTTCAGGTAAATGGCCATTATAAACCCGGATTAACAAACTCACCAGGCCTTTTGTGATGGCAGTATTACTGTCAGCGGTGAAGAACAGACGTTCATGTGTGAGGGAAGCCGTTAACCACACTTTCGACTGGCAACCTTTTACCACATTTTCTTCTTTTTTGTCTCCTTCATTCATCACTGGCAATTTCTGACCGAGTTCCATCAGGTACATCACAGACATTTCAAGATCTCCGTCAAGTATGGAAAAATCGCTGATGATCTCATCCTGTGTTTCGTTGATTGTCATTTTAAAAATTTAATGATTCGATCAACTCCTTCAATAAAGTGATTAATTTCTTCTTTCGTGTTGTAAACGGCAAAAGAGGCGCGAACAGTTCCCTCGATTCCGAAATGCTCCATTAAGGGCTGAGTGCAGTGATGTCCAGTTCGCACCGCAACTCCCCGGGTATCCAGCATCTGACCGATGTCAAAAGGATGTATCCCTGAAATCACAAATGATTGCACACTGACTTTTTCGGAGGCCGTTCCAATTAGCCGGACTCCTTTCAATTTTCTCAATTCCGTTGCAGCATACTCCAACAGCGAATGCTCGTGAGACGCGATGGCTTTCTTCCCGATTTTGTTAATAAAAACAAATGCTTCTTTATAGGCAACTACGTCTGCAATATTGGGAGTGCCTGCTTCAAATTTGTAGGGTATATCGTTGTAGGTTGTTTTTTCGAAAGTGACATTGCTAATCATTTCACCACCACCCATATACGGTGGCATCTTTTCGAGCAATTCCTTCTTGCCGTAGAGAATTCCAACGCCAGTAGGTCCATACATCTTATGACCTGAAATACAGTAGAAGTCACAGTCGAGCTCCATGACATCAATGTCAATATGCGCTGCTGCCTGTGCTCCATCAATCAGTACTACCGCCCCAACGTCATGGGCTCTCCGTATGATCTGTTTGATCGGATTAATTGTACCCAGGCTATTCGAGGCGTGATTGACAGCGACAATCTTTGTTTTGGTTGAAAGGATTCCTTCAAATCCATCCATATCAAATTCTCCGGCGGGAGAAATGGGAATGATTTGAAGCTTGCAGCCCTTTTCTTCACAGAGCATCTGCCAGGGTACTATGTTTGAGTGATGCTCGAGACCGGAGATAATGATCTCGTCACCTGCTTTGAGAAATGCTCTGCCATACGTAGCAGCGACAAGGTTGATTGCTTCGGTGACGCCACGAACAAAGATGATCTCCTCTTTATGTGCAGCGTTTATAAATTCCTGCGCCACCACTCTTGTTTCTTCAAAGGCCTTGGTGGCCTTCTCAGCGAGGGTGTGAATTCCTCGATGGATATTGGCATTGTAGCCTGAATAGTAATCCACCAGGGAGTTGATAACTGACTGAGGCTTTTGTGTGGTGGCAGCATTGTCAAGGTAGACAAGGTCATGCCCGTGCACTTTCTGATTGAGAACCGGAAATTGTTTGCGGATCGATTGAATATCAAGTTCCTGACTAATAGAAGTAGCGACTGTCATCGTTAAAAGCTTTTTTGAAGTTCTTCCGAAATGAGCCCATCCACGAAATTACGGACGGTGTCATTTTTCATGGTTGAAAGCGTCTCGGCTGCAAAAGCATAGAGCATCATTCCTCTTGCCATCTCCTTTGAAATGCCGCGTGACCGCAAGTAGAATAAAGCTTCTTCATCCAGTTGGCCAGTTGTACATCCGTGAGAGCACTTCACATCATCTGCCCAGATCTCCAACTGAGGTTTGGTATTTACGGAAGCATTTTCACTGAGCAGAATATTCCTGTTTGACTGGAAAGCATTTGTCTTTTGCGCCTGAGGCCTTACATAGATTTTACCATTGAAAATCCCTTTCGAATTTCCATCGATAACACCTTTATACAATTCATTGCTTGCAGAGTTAGGTTTACGATGGTCAACTACGGTATGATTATCGGCGATCGTATTGTTGGTGAGCAAATAAAGTCCGTGAAGCTGAGCGTCCACACCCTGTCCATCAATGATCACTGATAGATTATTTCTTATGAGCTGACCCTCAAATGTAAAGGTAAAACACGACAAGGTCGAGTTTGACTCAAGATGGATCCTGGTGTTATTTGTTTGAAGGTCGGTCCTGGTTCCATTTTGGATCACGGTATATTCAACATGAGCATTTTCCCCGACGTTGATGGATGATTGCTTATTGTTGTGATATTTTGTTTCGCCTTTACACTGAATATATTCAATGAAAGATGCGCTGCTTTGTGGACCCATTTGGCAGCTCCAGCGTGGATTGGCAAAGACAAAATCAGGTGAATCAAAATAATAAATAATGACAACAGGATGCTGGATCGATTTTTTAGGTTCGATACTGATCTCCACCAGCTCGTTGGCGAATGCCTGATTTAATAGGTCAAAAGGATCGCTATCTATGCTCGGTTCCAATGCTTTTGCTGATTGAATTTTAACATCGGCGTCAAGTATCACCGAATGTTCTTCGGAAAACTTTCCGTTGATAAATGCGATGACATTACATGTTAGATCCGGGATGGTTTGAAGAAGGGAAGGGGTAACGTTTTCGGATATGCCGGTGCTGAATGAAAGAACTTTTTCAAGAGCCCGTGTGATGGGCGTGAATTTATATTCTTCACTTTTTGTGCCGGGAAGACCTTTGGCAACAAACAACTCCAGAGCTTGCTTGCGCAAGAGATTTTGTCCCAAACCTTGTTGTTCGAATGCGGCCTGAAATTCCTGTAATAGATTTCTTTTTTCCGTGAGAGTACTCATACACTTAGGCCAGCGCTAATTCATTCTTAATCCAATCGTACCCTTTTGCTTCAAGTTCCCGTGCAAGTTCTTTTGTTCCGGATTTCACAATTCTTCCCTTGTACAACACGTGCACAAAATCTGGAGCGATATATTCCAGTAACCGCTGATAGTGAGTAACAATAATGATGGCATTATTTTTTGAGCGAAGTTGGTTTACACCATTCGCCACAATTCGCAACGCATCAATGTCAAGTCCCGAATCAGTTTCATCCAGAATAGCAAGCTTTGGTTCAAGCATTGCCATTTGAAAGACCTCATTGCGTTTCTTCTCACCACCAGAAAAACCTTCGTTTAGCGAGCGGCTCAGGAGTGACTGATCAATCTCCACCAATTTTATCTTCTCTTTCATCAATTGAAGAAATGAAACCGCATCCAGCGCGGATTGGCCTCTGTGCTCGCGGATTTTATTGAGAGAGGTCTTCATAAAGTTGATAGTGCTCACACCTGGTATTTCGACCGGGTATTGAAATGCCATGAATACTCCTTCACGTGCACGGATTTCTGGCTCCATTTCCAGGAGATTCTTTCCGAGATAATTAACTTCACCTCCAGTAACTTCATACTCTTCTCTTCCGGCAAGGACAGACGCCAGCGTGCTTTTACCGGAACCGTTGGGTCCCATAATAGCATGAATTTCTCCTGCTTTTACTTCCAGGTTGATACCGTTCAGGATTTGTTTGTCGTCAATCTTCGCTTGTAGGTTCTTTATCGATAGCATACTTCTTAATTCTTTTTATCCAACACTGCCCTCTAATGTAAGAGCCAGTAACTTCTGAGCCTCAACAGCAAATTCCATTGGAAGTTGACTCAATACTTCCTTCGCATATCCATTCACGATTAAGGCAACGGCAGCTTCTTCATCTATTCCGCGCTGACGACAGTAGAAAATCTGGTCTTCTCCGATCTTGGAAGTCGTTGCCTCGTGTTCGACCTTGGCGGAGCTATTCTCAACGTCGATATATGGAAACGTATGAGCGCCGCATTGATCACCCATTAGCAATGAATCGCATTGCGAGAAGTTCAGAGAGTTCTCTGCCCGCTTCAGAATATGTACTTGTCCGCGATAGCTGTTTTGTGACTTGCCCGCCGAGATTCCCTTTGAAACAATTCGTGATCGTGTGTTCTTTCCAATGTGAATCATTTTCGTTCCGGTATCGGCTTGCTGATAATTGTTTGTAACAGCAACAGAATAGAATTCGCCAATAGAATAGTCACCTTTTAATATGCAGCTTGGATATTTCCAGGTGATGGCAGAACCGGTCTCAACCTGAGTCCAACTGATCTTTGAGCGATCGCCCGCACAGAGTCCACGCTTCGTAACAAAATTGTAAATACCGCCAACGCCTTCCTTGTTACCGGGATACCAGTTCTGGACCGTTGAGTATTTCACTTCGGCATTCTTCATTGCGTAGATCTCAACCACCGCAGCGTGTAATTGATTCTCATCGCGCATAGGTGCGGTGCAGCCTTCGAGGTAGCTAACGTAGCTTCCCTCATCGGCAACAATCAGCGTCCGTTCAAACTGTCCAGTATTAGCAGCATTGATACGGAAGTAAGTAGATAACTCCATCGGGCAGCGAACACCCTTTGGTATGTAGCAAAATGAACCGTCAGAGAATACAGCTGAATTCAATGCGGCGAAATAATTGTCATTCGTTGGAACGACCGATCCCAGATACTTTTTAATCAACTCAGGATGCTCTTTCACGGCGTCGCTGAAGGAGCAGAACACAATGCCGAGCTCGCCTAATTTATCTTTAAACGTTGTTGCCACTGAAATGCTATCGAACACGGCATCCACAGCAGTTCCGCTCAACCGCTTTTGCTCGGTAAGGGAAATACCAAGGCGTTCAAACGTCTTCAACAACTCAGGATCGATGTCTTCGAGATTTTTGGCCGTTACTTTCTGCTTGGGAGCAGAGTAGTATATAATATCCTGATAGTTGATAGCAGGATAGGTGACGTTCGGCCATTTCGGTTCGGTCATTGTCTTCCAATGACGAAAAGCGCTCAAACGCCACTCTAGAAGCCATTCCGGCTCATCTTTCCTTTTGGAGATAAATCGCACAATATCCTCGCTTAGGCCTTTCGGGGCCGAGTCTGTCTCAAGATCCACGGTCCAGCCGTGCTCATACTCTTTGGAGGTGATCTCTTCGAGGAATTGATTGTCCTTACTCATCTACTGTATTTAGACTTATTTTAAATAGACCTCAAAAATATCAACAAAAATCCGCTATTAAGGTTCTTTCCACTTATAAATTATTCGGAGAGGATGACACTCCGGTCAAGGCTTTCTTCGAGTGAGATTATCGTTTCCGTCCGTTCGATGCCCTCAACCTGCTGCATTTTCTCATGAAGAACTTCTTTCAGGTGAGTGGTATCCCGGCAATGGATCTTTACGAACATCGACCAGTTGCCCGTAGTGTAATGCACATTCGTGATTTCCGGTATTTGCTTAAGTTTCTCTAGCACTTGTTCATATAAACTGCTCTTTTCCAGATAGATACCGATGAAAGCAGTGACATCAAACCCCAACCTGGCGTAGTTGATTTTTAACGTGGTCTTTTCCACGATTCCAGCTTCAATCAGCTTGTTCATACGAACATGCACTGTTCCCTGTGAAACAAAGACCTTCCTCGCTACCTCGGTAAATGGTTTTTTAGCATCCCCAATAAGAATTTCCAGGATTTTGAGGTCGGTTTTGTCAATTTCATAATTACCAGCGCTTTTTTGTGTCATATTTTTAAAATTATGCTACAATTTAAGTCAATAAATTAAAATTTTGTAATTATTGGTACTTTCTATTGAATAGAATAGTGGTTATTGAGTTACTTTGCCTCATCAAAGACAATGTAGGGTGTTGAATCCCGATAGGTGTCGGGAGGCAAACAAGCCTAAGTAGTTCTTAAAAATTGTAGGGTGTTGAATCCCGATGGGTATCGGGAGGCAAACAAGCCTAAGTAGTTCTTTAAAATTGTAGGGTGTTGAATCCCGATAGGTATCGGGAGGCAAACAGGCCTAATTAGTTCTTAAAAATTGTAGGGTGTTGAATCCCGATAGGTATCGGGAGGCAAACAAGCCTAAGTAGTTCTTAAAAATTGTGGGTGTTGAATCCCGATAGGTATCGGGAGGCAAACAGGCCTAATTAGTTCTTAAAAATTGTAGGGTGTTGAATCCCGATAGGTATCGGGAGGCAAACAGGTCCTAATTAGTTCTTAAAAATTGTAGGTGTTGAATCCCGATAGGTGTCGGGAGGCAAACAAG
>JBBRON010000047.1:0-25664 GCA_038229375.1 Cytophagales bacterium
ATTGTAACAAGCGGGTCGAGTGATGCTTCAATTAAACTTCTTGCATATTGTGATGCTTGCTTTTGCTCTGTAACATCTCTGGCTGCGGCAAATACTCCCAGTGTATTTCCTTTGTCATCCTTATAAACGGACGCGTTGTATAATACATCGGTCAACTTTCCATTTTTGTGACGGATAGTTAGTGGGTAATCTGAAACAAATCCTTTTTCAAAAACCTGCTTATATCCTTTGCGTGCTTTTTCCGGCTCTGTAAAATAGTCGGAGAAGTCAGTACCAATCAAATCATCTTTGGTTTCTCCGGTTACTTTGGCTGAGGCTTCATTTACATCTGTGATTTTTCCTTCGGGAGAAATTGTAACAAGCGGGTCGAGTGATGCTTCAATTAAACTTCTTGCATATTGTGATGATTGCTTTTGCTCTGTAACATCTCTGGCTGCGGCAAATACTCCGAGTGTATTTCCTCTATCATCTTTATAAACGGATGCGTTGTATAATACATCGGTCAACTTTCCGTTTTTGTGGCGGATGGTGAGCGGATAATCGGAAACAAATCCCTTTTCAAAAACCTGCTTATATCCCTTGAGCGCCCTTTCCGGCTCGGTAAAATAGTTAGAGAAGTCAGTACCAATCAAGTTATCTTTTGTTTCTCCTGTAACTGTCGCTGAGGCTTCATTTACATCTGTTATTTTTCCTTCGGGGGAAATTGTAACTAGCGGGTCGAGTGATGCTTCAATTAAACTTCTGGCATATCGCGATGCTTGTTTTTGTTCTGTAACATCTCTTGCCGCAGCAAATACTCCCAGTGTATTTCCTTTGTCATCTTTATAAACTGATGCGTTGTATAGTACCTCTGTTAGCTTTCCATTTCTATGGTGAATAGTAAGCGGATAGTTTGAAACCAATCCCTTTTCAAAAACTTGCTTGTATCCCTGACGTGCTTTTTCCGGCTCAGTAAAGTAATCGGAGAAATCTGTCCCGATCAATTTCTCTCTTGTCTCTCCTGTTACGTTTACCGACGCCTCATTAACATCTGTAATTTTTCCTTCTGGAGAAATGGTAACCAATGGGTCGGTCGAGGCTTCTATTAAACTTCTTGCGTATTGAGAAGCTTGTTTTTGTGAGTTGCTGAAGGCCTCTAACTCTTTGTTTTCGATTTCGCGTTTCTCCTTTTCTTCATTTTGAAAGGCAAGTTCTTTATTGGCAATGAATAACTCTGCAGCACGTTTTCCTTTCTCTTTGTTTTGAAAGGCCAGCTGACTGTTGGCAACCGTAAGCGCGGTGATATCTCTTGATAATGTAGCAATGCCAATTACTTTTCCTTTTTCATCTTTAATAGGAGACAAGGAAAGTGAAACCTCAATAATAACACCATCCTTTCTGACTCTTTTGGTTTTGTAGTTTGGAACAACTTCTCCATTTCCGATTTTCTTCATTAATTGATTAAACTCAGCAAGGTGCCCTGGAATGACGAGAAGGCTAGTATTTTTTCCAACGATCTCTGAACCCTTATAACCGTAAATTGATTCGGAACCGTGATTCCACGAGGTAATAACGCCCTCCAATGTTTCAGCCTTTATGGCTAAGTCTGAAGATTCAATAATGAGTGAAGAAAGGGTTCCTCTTTTTTCGTACTCTACGAGTCGATCGAAATCTACTCTTTGTTGCCTCCCAGTGGTTAACATCGGAATATCTCAGTTCTTTAGGGTATTGTGATAAAATAGAATGTGGCCGTCAAAAGGCTCATTCATAAAGATGATCATTATTTTCGAGTTTACTTGTAATTCCCGGCACAATCTTTAGCTACGGTCTAGAGTTGCTTAAAATCTATGCCTCAATTAAACATTGAAGTTATCCTCTTCTGCTTCCCACAGTGGTGTGCAGAAATGCTGAGTTAGCTCGTGGCCTAGTTTTGGGTTCGAATTGCCCTTTGCGACTATAGTAAGTAGCAAAAGGGTGGCGCAATTCGGCTGTTGTTTCTACTACAAGTGAGAAGGGCGGTTAACGCCGGCGAGGCGCGTCTGCTCGATTGGCAGTAGCGCTTTATTTACCGATCCATAAATCTGTCTCTGAGTCGTCAAAGTAAACGATGAAAGTTTTGTAGTCCTCAATGTCAATCCCTTTGGATTTTTTGTCACGGAGGAAGTCAAATGAAGTTAGCGCTTCTTTTTCAAAGTCCGTCCTTGTCACCAAGTCCCTAAATTTATTTATTGCTTCGTCAGCTGTCCTGTTACAGTATTCAATCCAATCCTCTCCCGACTGTCGTTGAGTAGGGTCATATGCCAACCAATATAACTCGCATGTCCCGTCCGGTAAAACATATTGAACTTGTCCTCCAACAATTCCTAATTTTAATTTTCTCGCTTTCTCAATGGTGTCAAGAAAATCGGTTTGCCTCCAACCAAATTCTTTACCGCTCTTAATTGCTTTCTTAAGAATTGTCTCAGGTAGTCGTTTCGCTTCGATGTTAGTCGTCATTGTCCAGAAGTATTATTGCCAGCGTTTAGCCATGAAACGTGTGCGTTTAAAATCTGATTCATTGTCCTGCGTGATGAGTGAAGTAATGAAATAAAATACCACACTCTATAAATTACCTACACGACAGCACACTTTTTATGATTTCTGTGTGTGCCCAGTATGGCACAATTACTATCCAGATCAAACAAGTCATTGAATTACATCTTCAGGGCCGTAGCATTCGATAAATTGATCAACTCTCAGGGATAAGTCGTAACACTATTCGTGAATACCTCAAAAGATTCCAGGGGAGCGCACAATCATTGAATGAATCGCTCAAGCTGGAATATGAAATATACAATAGATTTTGAATCTGATAAGGATTCGCAATCATTCCTAAATGTTTCTGAACGTAGTTCCAGCTGCGAGTGCCAGAAAGCCAACCAATAAAAGGGCATAATTATATTCGCTCAAAACTTGAACCTGGTAATAATGGCCTATAATTCCAAGTATACCGCTGGCCAAACCAATGATCCAGGTAATTTTATTTGGTGCCGATGGTGCTTTCATGATATGTTGTTTTGTAAAGGTGTTTTGTTTGCTAAAGCTTTTTATTATTGTAATTCGACTAAAAAAGACAGACTTTATTTATTTAATTTCCTTATGTCTTGCGTTGAAAAACAAAGGCCTAATTGAGCACCCCTGTTAAAAGTACTGAATGTATTCCTTAACCGTTAAGCCACCTTTTATTTTTTACTATTTATATGTTGCGTCTGGAAAGTACCCAATATTATAAAGAATACGATTCGGTAAGACAGATATTTTTCATGTAATTCTTAGCGTGTTTTGCGCCTGAACTTAGGTTACGTTGCCTAATGTAAGCTTTCTAAAAGGCAAGAATGTTACACTTTTTAGGAAATTTGTCGTAAAATTCACAGGATATGATTTAGCCTCAGAAATTATTGTTTCCCATTCTGAGTTTTTCGTTATCTGGCGTTCTGCGATGAAATAAAAATTGGCATGGATGAAAAGATCCCCAAAATATCGATCAGGCCTCAATCAAAACCTCTTCAAATGCTCATACACTTTATGCATTGGCAAGCCCATCACCGTAAAATAGGAGCCATGGATCTTCTCTATCCCAACCATCCCCAGCCAATCCTGGGCTCCGTAGGCGCCAGCTTTATCAAAGGGTTGGTGGTTGTCGATGTAATATTCAATTTCAGAAGGGGCAAGTTCTACGAACGTCACTTCGGTGCGATCGTCAAACAAATCCATCTTATCTTTTGAAAGTAGGCAAACGGCGGTGATCACAGTGTGGGTTGCGCCTGATAGATCGGTAAGCATTTTGATGGCTTCTTTGCGGTCAGCAGGTTTGTTCATGATTACGCCGTCAAGGATCACTACGGTGTCGGAAGCCACGACGATCTCATTGGTGAGCTTTGATTGAAAGGTCTTTGCCTTCTTTGCCGCCAGAAACATCGGCACTTCCGTAACTGGCATGGTAGGAGGAAAGCTTTCATCACCTTCGGGCTTTTCTATCGTAAACTGAAACCCAGCCTCTTTCATTAAATATTGCCTTCTCGGCGAAGTGGATGCCAGGATGATCGGTCGGTTGAATTCCATACACTAGAAGGGCGAGTAAACAGGTGACCGGAATTCATCTTCCTGTATCGAACCAAAAAGAAATCCACAAATCACCTTGGGATAAAAGTAGGTTGACTTCTGCGGCATGGTATGACCACTGGCGCAGACTTTCTTTACATCTTCAATAGAGACCTCCTGCGTAATGATGGCCAGCTGGATCTCTTTCCTCACCACGCGCGCCAAACAATCTGAAAAGCTCCTGTCGAAATCAATACACTCTGATTGACGTTGGTCTTTTCCGGCGATGCCTAATGCTTTTTCAATGATGAAGTAATGCAGAACGGTCAGGTCGAGCTTTTTTATGTCATCCGGGAACGGCCAGTCAAAATCAAAATATGCTTCTGGTTGCAAACGGATCTTATAGGCATTGTCGCCAAACAGTAGTCCGAATGTCCAGGGTTTTCCAAGAATGATATCGTACACTGACTCCGGGTCTTCCACAGGTTTTATTGAAAAGTAGGGTGCCAGCTTTCGTAAAACTTTTTCCTCGGTAAAATCCGGCAGATTTTTGATCAACCGATGGGTGGGAAGTATCCGAAGGTCGTCCGACTCTGTATTCGACAAAAACATCATGTGGAAGTGATACCCTTCATTGCCGTTGTCGTTTTTGTTCTCACGCATCTTCTTATGCTTGAGGATCAATGAGCTTTCATACCGGTGATGTCCGTCGGCCAGGATGATTTTCTTATCCTTCAGGTTTTTGATAATCTTTTTGATTACTGCTGCATCCTGAATGATCGCCAGCACATCTCGTACTCCCTGGTAATCTTCGGTCTCGTAAATTGGATTGGTGATCGCATCATCAGTGTATTTATCCATTTCGAATGTTGGATCGGTATAAAGACCGTGCGTGGCACTGGCGTGAAGCAGTGTTTTTTCAAGGAGCTCTTCACGATCATTCACTGCTTTGGGAATAGTGTTTTCATGTCGCAGGATAACATTATCATCCCAATCGTATGCGCGGATGTTACAGATGATCCCTTTCCTGCAAAATTCCTTTTTTGATCCGGCAAATTTGAAATACTGGTAGTAGACATAGATGCCGGGAAGTTGATCCTGAATCAACGTGCCATTGGATTTCCATTGCTGTAGTGTTACCGCGCCACGGGTTGCCGAATCGGGAGGAAGGGGCACAGAAATGTGAATACTATTGAATGGATTCTTGTAGAGTGCCTGACGTTGCTTGTCGGACACTACATCGAAGAGGGGGGCCGTCAATGCATCCATTGATTCCCCGAGTTGGCGATTGTATCTCCAGGCACGGAGGGGTCGGATTTCAGCCATGTGGGAGGGGAGATTGGGGATTAAAAATGAAAAATGGTCTCCTTCGCTAAAGCTACGTCGACTGAAGTCTCCTTCGCTAAAGCTACGTCGACTGAAGTCTCCATCACTAACGCTACGGCGACTGAAGTCTCCTTCGCTAACACTATGTCGAATGAAGTCTCCTTGGCTAAAGCTGCGGCGACTAAACAAAGATAGTCGCTTTCGCTAACGCGATGGCGCCTGAAATAGATTGAGTTCCCTTTAGTAAGACAGTACGTCATAAGGTAGATTAGGATGATTTACTTCCGATTGGATTGCCAGCGGGAAATGGATTCTGTTGATGCCACAGCGTTTGTCGCTTTGGTATTACTTGTTGAGTCATCAAAAACTTTTGCTGCCAAGGCAGCGGCAATACTTTCTATGTCTGGGTCGGTGCTTACTCGGTTCAAAACATCGGTGGTAAAGTATTGTTCCACGAACTTTGTGTCGAAGTTACCCGACCGGAAAGCGGGATGTTCCATTACAAACCGACAAAATCCCAGCGTGGTCTGCACACCGGTGATCTGATATTCGTCGATAGCGCGAATGGTCTTTTCAATCGCCGCCTCACGTGTATCGGCATGGCAGATCATCTTTGCGATCATCGGATCATAATAAAATGGTATCGACATACCTTCTTCAAAACCATCATCTACACGTATGCCATGTCCTTGTGGTCGCCGGTAGGTTTTTAATGTGCCGATGTCGGGAAGAAAATTGTTGGCAGGATCTTCCGCATACACGCGCACTTCCACAGCATGGCCATTGATCTTTAAGTCTTCCTGTTTGAAAGGAATTTTTTCTCCTTCGGCTACACGTATCTGCAGTTTTACAAGGTCAAGACCTGTAATCTGTTCGGTAACAGGATGCTCCACTTGTAGGCGAGTATTCATTTCAAGAAAATAGAAATTCAATTTCTCGTCAAGAATGAATTCTACGGTGCCTGCATTGAAATAACCGCAGGAGCGGGCAACGTTCACGGCGGCTTCACCCATCTGTGTGCGTAATGCGGGAGTAAGAATGGATGATGGCGCTTCTTCCACAACCTTCTGATGTCTTCTTTGGATAGAGCATTCCCGTTCAAAGAGATGAATTACGTTTCCATGCTGATCACCGAAGATTTGAAATTCGATGTGTCTGGGCTTCGTGACATATTTTTCAATGAATACCGATCCATCGCCAAAAGAAGAAATTGCTTCACTTACGGCGCGGTCCATTTGTTCGCTGAACTCTTCTTCATTATTGACGATACGCATTCCTTTGCCACCACCACCGGCACTGGCTTTTATCAAAATAGGATAACCTATTTCTTTAGACACTTTCTTAGCTTTTGTAACATCACTGATAGGCTCCGCCGTGCCTGGTACCAGTGGGACATTAAACTTGGCGGCGGCATTTTTCGCAGCGAGTTTGCTACCCATGATTTCAATTGCACCCGGAGGCGGGCCAACGAAAATGATACCTGCAGCGATTACTTCTTTTGCGAAGTCCTCATTTTCCGAAAGGAAACCATAGCCGGGATGAATAGCGTCGGCGCCGGTTTGTTTTGCCGCAGCGATAATTTTATCCATGCGGAGATATGATTCCGATGAAGCAGGTGGACCAATGTACACAGCTTCGTCCGCAAACCTGACGTGGAGCGCCTGGCGGTCGGCTGCGCTGTAAACAGCGACGGTTTTGATACCAAGTTCACGTGCGCTGCGCATTACGCGAAGGGCGATCTCTCCGCGGTTGGCAACAAGAAGTTTTGTGATTTTGCGGGTAGTAATCATTGCCAGCAATGCTAAGAAATTAATTGGAATTATTCATTGTGATAAGGTGATGTAATGGGTGGATAGGTTCGGTCTTTGCCGGCCCTGCATGTAAAGAACCAGTTGTGATCAAAATGCACGATGATGAAAAAGCACCTGTTGCGTGCCCGAAAGCGAGAAGATCGATTTAGATTTACGGTTGCACACGCTCCGCGGTTCGCCTCGATTATCCCCGAATTCGTTCGGGCTGCAAACATATGACCCCCAAGCGCCACTAGTGCTATTAAGTTCGTGTTCCTGCGAATAGATAGATCCGGATCGGGGGCCACCTGTTATTTTCCACTACTCCTAAATGCACAAAAATTCCAACCACGACACCACCATTCTTCTTTTTGGCAAATCTCTCCTAACTCCTAACTCCTGGCTACTCCCTCCTCCCTCCTCACTGCGTCGTTACCATGACCTTCTTCACCTCCTCGTTATAATGTTTCTTTATCCTGTGAAACACGAGGTCTTTGTAGATTCTGCCAAGAAAGATCTTGATGCCATAGGAATAATACATTCCGTCAAAATCGGCGTTGATATCATACGTCTTGAGCGATTTGCGATATCCGATCGAGCCGGCAACACCGATCCAGCGAATGGGAATCAAAACCAATTCCACACCTGCTCCTGAGGGAATAAACAAGCCTTCTTTGTGGGCAAGCGTGTTCGTATTGGTTTGATCTTTGATCAGGTAATCAACGATGCCAAAACCGACTGCGAGGTCAACCGAAGCCTGAACCCATTTAGCGTTTAGAAATATGTAACGGAAGCTCGGTGTAGTGAAATACATGTTCAGTTCACGGTTGGTGGCTACTTCGGTACTTGACACCGAACTTTTCTTACTCGATCGGAACGTTTGATACGGTGCCTTCACCCAATACAACCCGAGACCCCATCGAAACTTTTGATTTATAACAACTCCAGGATTAAAACCTTGAATGGAAATAGGCATGTTTTGTATGAATGACGTCCGGTTATCGAATTGAAAGTCAAAAGCCACTCTTTTAGGAACATAGAGATGTAATGAATCCAGATGTAGATGATCGTTGAGGACAGTTAGGAGACTGTCCTGCTGGGCAAGGCATTTATAACACAAAAAAAATAGCAAACAGAAGAAAAACTTCTTCACTAAGGGGAGTTTGGTAATTCAAGGTAGCGTTTTTAAACAGAGAATTGCTGTCCGACTGGAATTGGCTTTTTTCGGATGAGGGTATTTTTTTCTATTTTTGGGCCAATTTGTAACCAAAAACAGCGAAATGGTTGATTTATTCGATAAGCTTAAGATGGAAGCCGGCCCGTTGGCCAAATACTCTCACCTCCCAGACGACTATTTTTTCTTCCCAAAACTGGAAGGCGAAATTGGTCCACGTATGAATTTCCAGGGCCGTGAGGTACTCAATTGGAGTTTGAATAATTATTTAGGTCTTGCCAATCACCCGGAAGTGCGAAAGGCCGATGCAGAAGCCACCGCCCACTACGGGCTTGCCAGTCCGATGGGTGCGCGTATGATGTCCGGTAACTCCGATCTGCATGTCGAATTTGAAAAGCAGCTTGCGTCGTTTACTCAGAAGGAAGATGCCATGCTTCTTAATTTCGGCTACCAGGGTGTCGTGTCAACTATCGATGCACTGGTTGATCGCAAAGATGTAATAGTTTATGATTCTGAATCGCATGGATGTATAATTGATGGCGTGCGTCTACACATGGGCAAACGCTTTGTGTTCCCTCACAATAACATGGAGAACTTCGAAAAGCAGCTTCAACGCGCAACGAAGCTCGCCGACGAAACAGGTGGTGGAATTCTGGTGATCACTGAAGGCGTTTTTGGAATGTCAGGTGATATGGGAAATCTCAAAGACATCGTTGCTTTCAAAAAGAAATATAACTTCCGGTTGCTCGTGGATGATGCTCATGGTTTTGGAACGATGGGCAAAACCGGTGCAGGTGTAGGAGAGGAACAAGGAGTTCAGGATCAGATTGATCTCTACTTCTCAACATTTGCCAAGTCAATGGCCAGTATAGGCGCCTTTGTATCCGGCCCGAAGCATATTATTAAGTTCTTGCGTTACAGTACCAGGTCTCAGATTTTCGCCAAATCTCTGCCCATGGCCCTGGTTGTCGGGGGGATGAAAAGGCTGGAGCTTCTGCGTACCCAGCCCCAGTTGAAGGCCAATCTTTGGAAAATTGTGCACGCTTTACAGGCCGGTTTGACTGAAAGAGGCTTCTTTATGGGGGCCACCCAATCGCCTGTCACCCCGGTCCTTTTTAAGGGGGGTGTAGGGGAGGCAGCCAACATGGCTATGGACCTCCGTGAGAACTTCCATATTTTCTGCTCTGTAATCATCTATCCCGTTGTGCCTAAGGGAGTTATAATCTTCAGAATCATCCCTACAGCTGCCCATACGATGGCCGATGTGGAGGAGACTTTAACAGCCTTTTCGAAGCTAAAACACAAGCTCGATGAGGGCTTTTACCGCAAGGAAGAACTGGTGTCTGTAACCAAGGGTATGTAAAAAATATCGGTTTTTGCTTGTTTTTAAGGCTTTATACCTAACTTAGCGGTCACAAATATCCTTTGTTTCAACCAAACACTTAATAGCAATGAAAAAATTTGAAGAATTAAAAACCCTGATTGCCTCTATCGAACTAGATGCTGACAAATTCTATAATAAGGGCAACAGCGCTGCGGGTACACGTGTACGCAAAGGAATGCAAGACCTTAAAAACCTCGCGCAATCGATTCGTTCAGAGGTTCAAGAATTGAAAAACAAAGAGACTAAGTAGTTCTCTAACGTAAGTGGCCTTTGGGCTCAACAGGGGATAACGATTATCGTTATCCCTTTTTTATTGCCGTATAAATCGATTGAATTTTTTGTTTCAGCTTTTCGGATGCGTTCAAAAGTGGCATACGCACATGGGGTTCGCAGATGCCCATTAGCGAAAGCAGGTGTTTTACGCCAACAGGGTTGCCCTCTTCATACATAGGGCCGTTGATATCCACTAATTTGAAGAGCTCCTTTTGAGCTTTCGCGTAATTTGCATCGTTGACGGCCTCCTTCATCTTTCGAAACTCAACAGGAAGTGCGTTTGCAAGCACGCTGATCACACCAACTCCGCCAATAGCATAGATTGGCACAGTGAGGAGGTCATCGCCTGATATCAGCATGAAGCCCGCAGGCTTTTCTTTTGAGATCTTCATGCATTGTTCCAGATTACCAGAGGCTTCTTTTACGCCAATGATGTTCTTGTGCGTTGCCAGTCGCAAAGTTGTTTCTGCGGTTATGTTCGACGAGGTACGCCCGGGTACATTGTATAAGATTACCGGCAGAGGGCTCGCGTCGGCTATCGCGACGAAATGTTGAAATATGCCCTCTTGAGAGGGTTTGTTGTAGGCAGGGCTTACAGAAAGTATAGCGTCCACTCCGCTGAGGTCAGTATCCTTTATTTCTGATATAACGGCGCTGGTATTGTTTCCACCGATACCGTAAACAATGGGTAACCTCTTCGGGTTATTCTTCAAAACGAAAGCGAGTACTTCTTTCTTCTCTTCCTTCGACATGGTAACCGCTTCGCCGGTTGAACCCATGACAACAAAATAGTCCACTCCTTTCGCGGTGTGTGCAAGAACCTTCTTCAATGCCGCAAAATCAATACTTCCCGATTTATCCAACGGTGTGACTAACGCTACTCCTGTTCCAAATAATTTTTTCATTTACCTATCGTAGTTGCCTGGTGTATTTATACATATTTTCGATCAGTCCTTTTGTACCTCCATCATTGCGGATCATGAATTCAAAATAGGATAGGAAATCATCGTTATGCTTACCTATCCGGCAATGAGCTTTGCTTTCTGCCAGCAGATTCAAAATAAGTGGATTATGTTGGTTGTCAATGTAAAACAAGTAATCAAAAGTAGTTTGACTGAAACCTGCCGCTTTTGGATTAGTGATTTTACCCCAAAAACTGAGATCCTCAATCGTGAAAAAATCAAAAAGGAATTCATAGTTATCTTTCATTTTGGGAAGGAACTCGATCACTTTAACCTGTTTGCCATCCTGCTCCAGATGTTTTATAAAGTCTTTGATATCATCATGCTTTTGCCGGTCCTCAACACTGAAGATGATCCCGATAGCATTTGATTTTTTGTACGGTGTGCTGGTGCGAAGGCTTTTGTTTTTACGCAAGGCCATTTGTGTTCGCCATTTCAGAAATGTTAGCTTCACATTAAGGGGGTGTTATGAGGGGGCTAAATTATCGGAATTTTCGGTAATAGAGAAGGAGACAGGAGTGAGGAGTCAGTAGACAGGAATGAGGGACTAAGTACGAGATCCGCTCACCGAGTCTCTGACTTCAGATGCAAACGCTACTGACTACTGGCTCCTGACTACTGTCTACTGGCTTCTGGCTCCTCACTCCTGTCTCCCGTCTCCTTTCCTGCTCAACCCAACATCTTTCGGAATTCAGCTTCCGAGATAATTTTTACTTTCAACTTTTCAGCCTTCTCCCGTTTGGATGGCCCCATATTCTCACCTGCCACTAGGAAATCAAGTTTGGCCGAAACTCCGGAAAGGACTCTTCCGCCATTAGCGATGATAACATCTTTAATATCGTCGCGCTCATAGTGCTCAAAGGTGCCAGATACAACAAATGACTTCCCGTCAAGGATATTGCTAACCCTATCAGGCTCCTTTTCAGAAGAGATGAATTGCAATCCAGCCCGCTGCAGCCGGTCAATCTCTTTAAGGTTGTCGCGTTCTTTAAAGTAAGCCACTACGCTTTCAGCAATCTTTTCACCGACCTCTGGAGCGTTTAATAGTTCATCATACGTAGCCTTGCGGAGGTTTTCCATATTTTTGAAATACCGCGCCAGTTTTTCAGCAACGGTCTTGCCCACGAAGCGGATTCCAATAGCGAAGAGTACGGATTCGTATGGAGTGGCCTTTGAATTCCCGATTCCTGCCAGGAGGTTTTTGGTTGATAGTTCTTTAAAACTCTCTAGCCTCATAATGTCTTCTTTGGTAAGATCGTATAAATCGGCGGGCGTTTTCACAAGACCTAGTTCATAAAGCGACTTGATGGTCTTTTCACCCAGCGAGTCTATATTCATTGCTTTTCGTTGAATGAAGTGCTCTATTTTACCTTTGATCTGCGGCGGGCAACCTTTCTCGTTTGGACAATAGTGATTGGCTTCACCTTCCTTGCGGACAAGTTCTGCTCCGCACTCCGGACATTTCGTAATGTATTTTACTGCTTTGGTAGCGGATTTTCTTTTTGAAAGATCGACACTGGTAACTTTGGGAATGATCTCGCCGCCTTTTTCTACAAACACATAATCTCCTATCCGAAGATCTAGTCTTGCAATTTCATTGGCATTGTGAAGGGACGCACGCTTTACAGTTGTGCCTGCCAGTAACACAGGTTCGAGTTCCGCTACAGGCGTGATAGCTCCCGTTCGTCCAACCTGATAGGTTATACCATTTAACCTTGTGCTGATGCTTTCGGACTTGTATTTAAAAGCAATTGCCCATCGCGGACTTTTCGCTGTGAAGCCCAATCGTTCCTGCTGATCAAGATTATTTACTTTGATAACCACACCATCGGTATCTAATGGAAGGTCCTGACGACGGGCTTCCCAATGGGCAATGTAATCCAATACTTCCCCGATGTTAGCACACTTGCGATAGGTTTGTGAAACGCTAAATCCCAATACTTCCAGTTTCTTTATTCCTTCTTCGTGTGTTTTTATTTTGTTGTCGTCTCCTAACAGGAAATAGGTAAAGCAATCCAGTCTGCGTTTTGCTACCTGTGCGGAGTCCTGCATTTTCAAAGTACCTGACGCTGTGTTGCGCGCGTTGGCGTAGGTTTCTTCGCCAATGTCCTCTTGTTCTTTGTTTAATTTTTCAAAAACCTTTTTAGGAAGGAAGACTTCACCGCGCACTTCGAATGAAGGAGGAAAATTCTTGCCTTTTGCTTTTAAAGGAATGGAATGAATGGTGCGGACATTAGCCGTTACATCGTCGCCGCGCACACCGTCGCCGCGGGTAATGCCGCGTTTAAGTAATCCGTCTTCGTAAATAAGGCTAATGGAGACGCCATCAAATTTCAGTTCACAGAAGTATTCATATTTCTCGCCATCAAGTCCTTTTGCCACACGCCCATCGAAGTCTTCTAGTTCTTCCTGTGAGTAGGTGTTGCCAAGCGAGAGCATTGGATATTTATGAACAACACTTTCGAATGTTTTGCTGACCGTGCCTCCTACACGCTGGCTCGGTGAGTCGGAAAGTTTGAATTGAGGGAATTGTTCTTCAAGAGATGTCAGCTCCGTCAGTAGTTTATCGAATTCGAGATCGGATATTTCGGGTTTGCTTTTTTGGTAATAGAGGTCGTTGTGGTGGTTGATCTTTTCTGAAAGAGTAGCAATTTGCTTTTTAGCGTCCGAGGTAGTCATAGATGCTAAATTAACAATTTGAAAATTTCGGGCGGGCCGTTAGAGAAGATTTAAATAGGATGTAGGTGCGGACCCATTTGTGATTAAGATGTACGATGATAAAATAGCATCTATTACGTGCCAGAAAGCTAGAGGACCGAGTTAGATTTCCTACGGCGCCGGCCATAGCCGTTAGGAGGAGGCAGCTTTCACTCGCTCCGCGTTTCGCCTCGATTATCCCCGACTTCTTCGGGGCTGCAAACATATGATCCCGCTGGCGTCACTAGTGCTATTCAAGAAATTGTTAGACGGAATTAATCCGAGATTCGCCCGCTACTGATTCAGGAAATTCAGGGTCATCACAGCGGTGAGGCCGGCGGTTTCGGTGCGGAGGCGGGAGGGACCGAGGCTGACTTTTTTAAAGCCAGCAGCATTTGCAATAGCAAGTTCTTCATTTGAAAAATCTCCTTCCGGTCCAATAGCCACAACATATTTTGAGCGGGGGTTGGCCAGATTTTTCAACATGTCAGGATTCTTATCATCAACATGTGCAATGAACTTTTGTGATTCTTTGCTTTCAGAAACAAATTTCTCAAAGGGGACCATGAAGGTTACCTCAGGGAGCCACGCTTTCCGGGATTGCTTCATGGCGCTTATGACAATTTTCTCAAGCCGCTCCATATTGATGGACTTTCGCTCGGAGGTCTTACATTGAATAAATGAGATCTTTTCTATTCCTATCTCAACACACTTTTCGATCATCCATTCAATGCGGTCGGCGTTCTTGGTAGGCGCAATGGCAAGATGGATGGAGAACGCACGTTCGCATATTACCGAAGACTGTATAACCTTAAATCCGCACTCATGTGGATCGGCGGTGGTAATTTTAGCTTTGTAGAAACCACCTTTCCCATCGGTAAGTTCTATTTCTGCTCCTGATTCCAGGCGGAGAACACGGATGGCATGCTTCGATTCCTCTGAAAGCAGGTGGCCAAGTGTTATTTCGGGTTGATAGAATAAAGGCATCTGGAGAATTATCCATGACAGATAATCGGGTTTTACAGAAATTTTATTTGTATTCCTTTTCCAATCGGGCAATCAGGTCAACATAGTCCTGCATGGCCTGATCCTTCGTTTTGCCTTTCTTTTCAGTCCATGCATCGAATTTGGCGATCGCCTTGAAGTCAAACCCACCTGGCCGGTCGCCGGTGACGTCGCCTTCAGTAGCCTGCTTAAAAAGAGAATAGATACTCAGCAACTCTTCATTGGAAGGACGCTTGGTAAAATCCTTTGATCGCGATGCTGCTACCTGAAAGTCGTCTTGTAATGCCATTTTGGTTGTTTTTATAACAAGTTATTAAAATGAAAATAGCCCTCCATTTCGAAAGGCTATTTATCTTAAATTTAATATCTGCTTGTCCTGTTAATAACGTTAACGTTTTGTGATTTCTACATAAGGACGCAACTTCTGACCAGTATAGATTTGTCTCGGGCGACCAATAGGTTCTTTGTTCTCGCGCATTTCTTTCCATTGAGCAATCCATCCTGGAAGACGCCCCATCGCAAACATTACGGTGAACATGTCAACAGGAATACCAAGTGCACGGTAGATGATACCGGAATAAAAATCTACGTTAGGATACAATTTACGTTCTACGAAGTAAGGATCTTTCAACGCCGCTTCTTCAAGCTTCAGGGCAATTTCAAGGACAGGGTCGTTTACGCCAAGTTTCTTCAACACGTCGTCGGCTGCTTTCTTGATGATCTTAGCGCGAGGGTCAAAGTTCTTATACACACGGTGACCGAAGCCCATCAGGCGGAAGCCACTGTTCTTATCTTTTGCTTTGTTGATCCACTTCTCAGTGTCACCGCCATCTTTCTTAATCTCTTCGAGCATCACAATCACTTCCTGGTTGGCACCACCGTGGAGAGGTCCCCAGAGTGCATTGATACCTGCTGAAATAGAGGAGTAAATACTGGCCTTGGATGAGCCAACCATTCTCACCGTCGAGGTTGAACAGTTTTGTTCATGATCTGCGTGAAGAATCAGAAGCTTGTCGAGCGCGCTCGCAACGACAGGATCTACCTGGTAATCTTCTGCGGGAAGTGAGTAAAGCATTTTCAGAAACCTTGCGCAATAATCAAGCGAGTTATCAGGGTAGTTCACCGGATGACCAACGGCATTCTTGTAGGCCCAGGCGGCGAAGGTTGGCATTTTTGCTAACGACCGAACGATGCTGAGATAAACCCCTTCTGCTGACCTGTTTGGGTCCAGCGATTCAGGATAAAAAGCAGTCTGTGCGCAGAACATTGAAGCCAGCACACCCATTGGATGCGAAGTAGAAGGGAATCCGTCTAGTATTTTCTTGATGTCCTCGTGCACGAGGGTGTGAGTCTTTATGTCGTTTGAGAATTTGGTCAGGCCATCCTTGCTTGGCAGATCGCCAAAGATGAGGAGGTACGCCACTTCCAGGAAACTTGACTTGTCGGCCAGGTCTTCAATGGAATATCCACGGTAGCGGAGAATTCCTTTGTCCCCGTCAAGGAACGTAATAGCACTCTTTGTTGCGCCGGTGTTTTTATAGCCTGGATCAAGTGTAACTGCCCCTGTTTTCTCAAGAAGGTCTCCAATCAGAATACCCTGTTCATTTTCTGTGCCTTCAAATACCGGGAACTCGTACGTTTTGCCATCCAAAATCAATTGCGCTGTCTTTGCCATGATAAATCTATTTTGCTCTAAAGTAAATCGGGGTTTCTGTGTTTGGAAGTCCTTTTGTTAATTTAATTATTGCCCAGGATGAGCGGCATGCCATCTTTTCCAGAGCCGATGATGACAATTTTTGAATTGGGAGATTTAGAGAGTTCCAACGTAGCCTCTATACCTCTCATTTTCAATAGTTTATCTGACAAGCTATTGTTGATAATATTATTCGCTCGTGATTCACCTTCTGCTGCAATGCGCTTCCGCTCAGCCTCACTTTTTTCTTTATCAAGACGAAATTGGTATGCCAATGCCTCTTGTTCCTGCTGCAATTTATTTTCGATCGCACCCTTGATCTGTTCGGGCAATTGAATTGATCGGATCAACACGGCCGTTGCTGTGACGAAGTTGGAGCTTAGGATTTTCTCTGTTTCCTTTTGGATGGCTGCTTCAACTTCAGCGCGTTTAGTAGAGTAGATTTCTTCTGCGGTGAATCGGCCCATTACCTGCCGAACGGTCGAGCGAACTTCAGGTATTACAAGAACTTCAACATACGATTGGGTAAATTTTTGATGCACAAATCCGATCTTTTCTGGGATTGGAAAATAACGCACAGTAATGTCAACGTGAATAGAAAGTCCGTTTTTGTCGAGGATGTCCATATTCTCATCTGTTGACATCTCATTAACTTTGTATCGGTAAATTGTGTTCCAGGGCGCTTTCATATGCGTACCCTGATCGATAACATTTTCTTTGTCGAGACCCGTACCAAAGGGGTAAAACATTACCGCACGTTCGGTTGACTCAATAGTATAAAACAAACTGGAGGAAACTGACATCAAAATGATGAGGCCAATAACTCCAACGATAATGATGGGTAATCTGCGATTATTCATGGGGTAGATTAGGTTGAATTCGTGGTTATTTTTGAAAAGGACTTAAAGTTAGTGATTTGCGGGATAGAAAACGGGAATTGGATATCGGGCAGCACGAGGGCACCCGCACGCATCGCGGATTCTCAGAATCAGGACTTCAATGCTGAATCTGTGTCTTCCTGCCGTGGTAAACCAAGGAGTCTTCCGATGATCAGCATTCCATAAATATTTCCCCACACCGCTTCTATCGTGCTGATGTTACGGATCAGGCGGGTCGGTTCAAGTCCGGGATCAACGCCGCCGAGGATACAAAAACTGTAGGTTACGCATTCAGAATAATTCGGCAAGCCAAGTTCGATGTTCGCACCAAGTGACCCGGGGTTAATGATTGTCAAAAGATCAAACAAACTTCCAAACGAAATTCCAATCATTAGGAAGATACAGGCGGCTCCCCACAACTTGTCACCTGTCATAAATCCGCCGGCAAAGATATCGCGAATGGCAAAAGCAATCACAGTAATTTCTATCGGGAAGAGAAGGCTATGTATGGTAAGGAGATACGCCTGGCGATTGGCAATCTTTATAGTTTGATAGTAGGGGAATTCAACGAGACTGCCGACGAGTACGATTCCCATCAGAACAACGAGAATTGCTTTAATAAGTATCTTGTTCGTTGTGAAGTTGCGGAGAAGGTCCCATAACAAAAAAGCATACATCGCGCCAAAGAATGAGAAGATTGCGATAATGAATTTTGACACGTCGCTCTTTGAATCGTCCAGCAATGGTTGCGAAAGCGTAAGGCCAAAAACGATAATAACAATCTGCACAAGAACTACGTTCCGGTAGTCTTTGGTCTTTTCACGCTGGAGTTCGCCTTTGGAGAGAACCCGGTCGAGGGAGATGTTGAACATAGGGAAATGCAAAAGATAAAGCTAAAAAATATTTTGCTGCAACAAACGAAGTGGAATGGATGCAACTGCGCTGCCAGGCAGTTTTTTTAGTCACGGATTACGGATGAATACAAAAGGCATTAAAACTCGATTATACCCATAGCTCGACTTGTCAAAGGTCTTGGCATTCGTGTTAATTTATTTTTCAGCAAGGCGCGTTCATCCATGAGCATCCGAGCAATCCGTGGCCAAATAATTCCCAGTGGCGAACCCACTTTTGGTATTATCTGCTACGTGTTCTTTACTCCAAACACACCACCCAACGTTTTACAAAGTCCCATCATAATTATCAGATAGCACGAAATCAAAAAACGATCCTCTACTACCGGATGAAGGAGAAACCGGATAGCGAACGTAGCTACCACTGCCAACATCAGCTGCGACCAAAGGTCTGTCATTATTTCATAACCTGATTTTTTTCGGATATAGATGGTCGCAGCTGCAATTATTGAGAAGAGGATCATCAATGTCGATAGGAGAGAGGTGATTCCACTGACAAGACTGCTGCCATAATTTCTAATAAATTCACTGGTACTCCATGAAGTTGAATAGTCTGAAGTGGTAAAAAGAAATCCAATAACGATGTAGGGTCCATGAATAATGAGAAGCGTCAAAGCGATTGCTACAATGGCGAAAACGAAAGCCGCGCCACCGCTAACCTTTTTGCTTTTGTAAAGAGCCACTACTATTGGCACGAAAAGAATTGCAGAATCCGGTCTTATTGTGATAGCAAGTAAAAGCACAACTAACCCTGCCATCATTGACGATTCAACAATTAGAAACAATCCTGCAAAACTTAAAAGAGCACAAAGCATATCTGGTGAAGAGTACCGTGCAGTTGTGAACAGGAACGGCGAGGCCATCAATACCAGAGCGGTAATTGCTGAAAAAGGAGATGGGATAACCTTTTGCAACCATACCAGCATCAGGCAGCCAATCAGAAAATAACTAATTATGGAAGGCAGATAGGTGGCTGCAAGGATATTGAATCCCACAAAATGAAAAAAGCGCACCACCAGGTTGTAACCAGGTTTGATAGTATAATAATGAAGTAGGTTCCGGAAAGCTTCAGAATTTCTCATCAATTCAGGCTGTCGAAGAGAAATTGCTTCGAAGTCCTTTGGGGTCATTTGCCTGGATGCCTCTTTGTAAATACTGGCGTGTATTGAATCAAATGGCATTGAGCTGTCCGAAGCCAGGGCCATATACGGAAACATATCCCAGTTGTAATACGGCTTTTGATACAATAGCAGCGAGACTGCGAGGAGAGTTAGGACGGCGCCGGAGTTGATGAGTCTTTTCAAAGGTAGTTGGCTGTTGGGGAATTACCCAGGGAGAGATGTTTGATTTTCTAATTTAGGGTTTACTTCTTACCAACTACCGATCATACTGTATAAATAAAAAGAGCGACTCTAAATGAATCGCTTCTTTTTAATGCGCATCAACTACGATTATCCCTTAGCATAGCCTTCATTGAAGTCGATCTTGGCTTGTTCTACTTTATTTTCAACAGCCTCTTTCACTCCAGCTGCTTTATCAAGTACGTTAGCCTTTACTTCTATCGCCTTTGCTATAACCGCTTTTTTTGCAGCGGTTGCCCTTTTAGCTACTGTCTTCTTTACGCTGGCGGCTTTTTTTACTACGGCTTTTTCTACTGACTTTGCTTTCGCGCCGAGCTTGTTAGCGATAGATTTTTTGGCAGCCTTCTTCACTACCTTCTTCACTTTTTTAACGGCCTTCTTTGCCGCTTTCTTTGCTGTCTTTTTAACATTTTTCTTTGCCATGGCAATCTGAATTTAGATGTGGTTTTTTTGGTTTAAAATAAACAGGGATTCTGTTAACGGTATAAAGTTACGTAACTGTTTATTTCTTAAACTTTATTATTGGTTATTTTTTTAACAACATGGGTGTTTCTACTTTAGCGATGTCTCATGAACAGAAAGTACGGTACATTACTCCTGTTATCAGCGTTATCGGTAATAACCTACCTCGACCGGAATGCAATATCCCTTGCTGGTCAACGCATCACAGAAGAGCTGGGACTCTCTGAGGGTCAGTTTGGATGGATTCTTAGTGCATTTACGATCGCATATGGTTTGTTTGAGATACCCACCGGACTGTTAGGCGACCGGTTCGGGGCTAAAAGAATTATAATAAGGGTAGTCCTTTGGTGGTCGCTGATTACGGTCCTGACAGGATTTGCTGGCGGCTTTGCTTCTTTATTTGTCATTAGATTTTTGTTTGGTGTGGGGGAGGCAGGTGCTTATCCCAACTCAGCGATCGCTATCCGCGGTTGGTTTCCGGTGGCAGAACGCGCACGCGCTCAATCCGTGATCTGGATGTCGAGCAGGCTTGGAGGAGCCCTCGCACCATTTTTGGTCATCCCTATGCAGATTCAATATGGATGGCGGGTTTCATTCTATACCCTTGGCGCAGTCGGTGTAGTATGGGTGGTGATATGGGCGTTCACTTACCGCGATGGAGTGCCGGAAGATGGCGACAAAGAAAAGGCCGAAACCAATCACTCATGGAATCGCTGGATGAAAAGCGGGAACTTCTGGCTGTTGATGCTTATGTATTACTGCTATGCGTCCGGTGTTCTTTTTTTTGTAACATGGCTGCCGAAGTACTTGCAAAACGGGCGAGGTATCCCTGAAGATCAACTTGCCTTTTCCGCTTCACTTCCATTCTTACTGGGTGCCGTGGGATGTTTGGTTGGAGGATCCATCAGTGATTACCTGGTGAAAAAGATTGGTCTGAACTGGGGGCGAAGATTGATGCCACTGATCGGATTAATACTGGCCGGCTTAACAATCATTGGGTCAGCTCTCATTGCGGATAATTTGATTGCCATAATCTTTCTGGCTCTTGGGATGGCATTTATGGATGTTACAGCTCCGATTTCCTGGGCGGTGGCAACAGACCTGGGTGGCAAGGATAGCGGGGCAGTTACAGGAGCGATGAACACTGCAGGATTGTTGGGTGGTACCGTTACTTCTATTGGTGTTGGCTATCTCGTGACCGCATTTAACAGTTATATTCCTTCCGTTATAATATTGGGAGTTTTGTTGATCGTGAGCGGACTCTTATGGCTAGTAATTGACGCCGATAAAAAGCTATAATTGGGGTTGGAGTTGTACATGGGCGGACATCCCATCTATCGGCAAAATCGCTAATTTTAATCCACTAATTTTGAATTGCATGAGAGTGAACCGGATCCTGCTGCTGCTTTTGATTTTATTTAATCTGGCCGGCTGCCAGAAAGAGAAATCACAAATCGGTAAAAACGATGTCTTCCTTGACTCCTTATCGAACGACACGTTTCATTTCTTCTGGGATCTTGCAAATCCTGAAAATGGAATGATACCGGATCGTTGGCCTACGCCAAGCTTTTCGAGCATTGCTTCCACCGGGTTTGGATTGACTTCTTATTTGATCGGGGTCGAGCGGGGGTATATTTCGCGTGAGGCGGCGGCTGAACGCGTCCTGCTGACGCTTAGGTTTTTTCAAAAGGCCCCGAAAGGTGATAGTGTTGCAGGCGTTACCGGTAATCACGGATTCTTCTACCATTTTATCGATATGAAAACAGGCCTGCGATTTCGCGATGTTGAACTTTCTACAATTGATACCGGATTACTGATGGCGGGCATTCTTTCCTGTCAGACTTACTTTGATAAGGATAATGAGTCGGAGAAAGAGATTCGACTGATCGCCGACAATCTTTATAAGGCCGTTGAATGGGACTGGGCAATGAACGGGAAATCAACCATGAGTATGGGCTGGCATCCGGAGCGAGGGTTTCTCAACGCCTCCTGGCGTGGATACAATGAAGGAATGATCTTATATGTAATGGGCGCCGCGTCACCAACTCATCCTATCGATCCCTCCACCTGGAGCGATTGGACGAGCTCCTATCAGTGGGCGAGTTATTACGGTCAGGAGCATGTTAATTTCGGACCACTATTTGGTCATCAGTATTCGCATATGTTTATAGACTATAGGGGAATTAAAGATGCCTATATGGCTGAAAAAGGAATTGACTACTTCGAAAATTCCAGAAGAGCAACAATCGCCAATCGCCAGTACTGCATTACGAACTCAGGTGGATGGGTTGGATATGGTGAGAATATGTGGGGACTTACCGCGTGTGATGGACCTGGTAATGATTTTAAATCCAATCCGAATCTCTCCTTTATGGGGTACAGTGCTCGAGGAGCTGCTCAGTGGTACACACAGGATGACGGAACCATCGCGCCAACGGCAGCCGGCGGATCAATCCCGTTTGCCCCGGAGATATGTATCCCGGCATTAAAAGAAATGCGCAGTAAGTTTGGATCCAAATTGTACGGCAAGTATGGATTTAAAGATGCTTTCAATTTGTCTATCGTGAATATGGATGGGACGCAGGGCTGGATTGACATTGATTACATCGGGATCGACCAGGGACCTATTGTCATCCAGATTGAAAACTTCCGGAATGGATTCGTCTGGGAGCTCATGAAAAAAAATCCATATATCGTAGATGGTCTGAAGAAAAACGGATTTAAGGGAGGTTGGCTTGATAAACTTTGATTACAAAAGCAGGATTTTTCTGATCCTGCTGCTATTGGCTGCAATGCCTGCATTTAGTCAATCCGTCGAGGTTGACGAAAACCGGGATGAAAAAATTCTGTACCTGCATGAGTTGGATTATCTAGTAGATTCAACCAACACCCTGACATTCGCCACAATTTCAGAGGAAGGTGCTCCTCTAAAATTTAAGAGAAATGATTCGTATCAGAATAAAGATTTTCGTTTAAATGAATCGTACTGGGTCCGGATTCCGATTCATCATATTAAAAACACCAAAAAGGTCTGGCTTCTTGAATTCTATGATCAGACCATCGACTACATCGATGCTTTTGTCCCAACCGAGGACGGTACCTACACTCAAATCAAAATGGGTGATCATTATCCATTTAGCAAGCGCACATTTCAGCATAAGAATTTTGAGGTCCAACTTGATATTAAAAAGGACACCACATTAGTTTACTATTTTAAGGTACAATCTCACGAGTTTGCTGATATACGAATCGCATTTCGTTCAGAGAACAGGTTTATCTATTATGCTCTGAATGAGTATTTCCTGTACGGCACATTTTATGGAATGATCTTCATCATTGCATTGTATAATTTCCTTGTCTACCTGGCTATCCGCGAGATCAAGAATATCTATTACATCTTATATATCCTCAGTGTTGGTTGTTACGCTATGAGCATTGATGGCATTGGGTTTCAGTATATCTGGCCAGATCATCCGGTTTGGAATGACTATGCGGTCGGTATTTCGCTGTACGGGGTTATCCTTTGGGCGTTGATTTTTACCAGGAGGTTTCTTAGCACCCGCGCGAAATCTCCGCAAATGGATAGAGTTCTTAAGATAGTGATTGTTGTTCGATCGGCGGTCTTTCTTTTCGAGTTACTGTTCTATCCCGAGTTTTTCGAATATCGCATTATTGAGATCATTCCGTTGTCTCTTATATTCTACATTGGAATGAAGATTTGGTTGCGTGGTTACCGGCCAGCACGATTTTTTGTAATTGCTTATGGCTTGTTGCTTGCAGGTTTCTTACTCAGAAGTTTTGTTTACTTCAATTTTTTGTCCATTACTACCATTTCTCACTACAGTCTTCATTTCAGTTTTGTTATTGAAATGTTATTTCTGACGTTCGCGCTTGGTGACAGGATACGAATATTAAAGAACAAACGCGATCGGGCGTTGAAAAGAATCATTCATCAGAATGAGACAAATCTTGAATTGAAAGACAAAGTTAACCGTGAACTGGAAGAGAAGGTCGGAGAGCGGACTGTTGAACTGAATAATAAGAATAACGAACTCGCAGAAAGTAATCAAAAGCTTATCGTTCAGTCAAATGAAATCAATCAGATCAATTCACTACTTGATCTGGACAACTGGAAACTTAAAAACCGGGTTAAAGAGGTTCTGGAAGAAAGGCTTCATGAAACCACCGTGGACTACGGTGAGTTTAAAATGTTGTATCCCGATACGCTGGCTTGCCACCGGTTTCTTGAAACACTGAAATGGTCTCAAGGGTTTCAATGTAAAAGATGCGATAATGATAAGTATTTCGCCGGTGCGCAGAAGTTCGGAAGACGGTGCACACGGTGTGGATACAATGAATCAATTACCGCCTACACCATCTTTCACGGAATAAAATTTCCCATCGAGAAAGCTTTCTACATAGCGTATGTTGCCGTTGTCGGCAAAAAGGAAATTACCCTTGAGTGGCTGTCATTGAGGATCGATCTGAGGATTAACACTATCTGGAGTTTCAGGCGCAAGGTCGTCGACCGAATTGCCGACCTTGAAGGTAGTGGCCGAAAGCCAACCGCGAACAGGTGGGAAGAAGTTGTCCTATTTAAAGAGCCGGAGGCCAAATCCGTGGCCCGCCGTCCAAAGCCAAGGGTTTCTGATCGCCCACATTAACAAAGTCCCATGTTTTATTTGTTTTTAATGTGCAAAGTTTTAGGAGGGCATTCCTCAAAAACGGTTATCAATCGTTTGAATTAATGTTTTTTATGTGATAAATTAGCTACATTCCCAAGGGTTACTTTGGGAGTCTTTTAGAGGGATTTAATTGAAATATCCCTGACCTGACTTGACTTGGCTGTAATTTCAATCATTGAATTCCGAATTGACAGGATAATTCAATGATTTTATATGTCTAAAGTATTGTTAATCAATAATTTGTCTGAATCAAAGCCCACTATGTCGGGTCCGGCCATAGTCCCCGTAAATGACAGGCAAACGTTTATAGGAAATAATTTACAGGTTCCTCCGGTTGAAACTCCCAAGAGTGCGTGGTCCGTATTCTGCGATCATCTCACCTGTGGCACATTTTTTTCAGGGAGAAATTGGGAACCCCGTGAAGTTCATAATCACTTAATATCTCCTGAATACGGCATGATGATAAAGGAGTCTGACAAAGAAAATAAAGATTAGCGATTGATTATGACTAGAAAGGTACTGTGCATCGGTTTTATAATACTATTTGCTGGGTCTGTAATCGCCCAGAATCGCGTTGTTAAAGGCAAGGTAACAGATGCAGTAGATAAGCAATCACTTCCTGGAGTCAACGTTGTTGTTACCGGGTCAACCAAAGGGACCGTTACGGATGGTGAAGGAGGCTATTCTATTGAACTAAAAGAGGATGAAAAATCACTTAGCTTTTCATTCATCGGGTTTAAGGTACGAACCATTGAAACTGGTGAGCGCACTACTATCGATGTTGCCCTCGAGACAGATATTGAAGTCCTTAATGAAGTTGTCGTTGTTGGCTATGGTGTTCAAAGGAAAAGTGATATTACTGGTGCTACGGCCAATATAAAAGGTGAAGAGATATTCAGGCAGCCCGTGCTTACGGCCACCCAGGCGCTACAGGGAAAAGTTGCTGGGATTCAGATTATCAGCAGCGGGCAACCAGGCTCTTCTCCACAGATACGGGTGAGAGG
>JBBRON010000048.1:0-24460 GCA_038229375.1 Cytophagales bacterium
TCTGTCCTTGCTGTGATTGTTCGTTGAGAATCCCAATGATCTGGGCTTCGGTAAAGCGCATCTTTTTCATCTGCTGTTTTTGTTAGGTTAAAGTTAAAAACTCTACTTTTAACCTGTTCAAAAAAATCAGCCCAGTACCGGGTCGACTTGCCAAATGAAAACAATCCCATTTCTGTTCGATTAATTACTTTCTCGCAATTGGAGCAGAGAGACAACTCTCCGGAATCTTAAAGGCATCAACTAAAGGCACTGCTTCCTGACGAATGTCCCAGCAAAGCTGATTTACCAATTTACGAATGGCCTTCGTCTTGGCTCCTTCCATATATCCGCTTTCGAGATACCAGCCTTTATTTTTTTCAATTTGAGATAACGCAAAAAGCTGGCATAACTTCTTCAGAACTGCCTTGCACTGGGCATCCTTCGTGTTCTCAACCTGCAGAACAAACTGTTCAAGAATCACTCTTTCAACATGGGCAAAAGCCACTTGCACAAGATGGTGCTGACTCACATTGAATGCATCGAAAGAATCCATTCCACCTCTGATGTGTTTTCGCAGTCGCCTGGCCGACGATTCAAGAATGTCACGCTCTCGATACCTAAAGGCGTTAAGGTGAAATTCGAAATCAAGCAAGTGCTCGTCATCAGTATTACGGGTAGTAAAAGGATTTCGCTCAGTAATAGAAGTTGTAGCATAATCAGTCACATAATTTAAAATGCCAAACAGTCCCATATTGCTGAACTCCTGCTTGAACTCAGTAAGTCGGCTTTTGGCAACCAACTGCATAAGCACAGTGTTGTCTCCTTCAAAGGTTGTGTAGATTTCAGAATCGTTTTTTAGTCTGTCAATTCTGTTTTCTGAAAGGTAGCCCTTGCCTCCGCAAGCCTCCCTGCACTCCTGAAGGGTATCAGTCGCGTTCCAGGTAGCGAATGATTTTAATCCTGCTGCCAATGCCTCTATTTCCTGCATGTCAGATTCAGTTCTCTTCAGAAACCTGTCGGTTAGGTATCGTAATGAAAAGTGCAAAGCATACGCATTTGCGAGAAGAGGCATTAATCGGCGCTGATGAGTTCGGTAATTCAGGATTGGCACTTCACTTCCTCCATCGGGTCCAAATTGTCGCCGCTGATCGCTATAACGAATGGCAATTGTCAATCCGGATTTTGATGCGCTTAGACCCGAGCGCGGAATCCCAATCCTTCCTCCAACGAGTGTGCCCAGCATTGTAAAAAATCGTCGGTTGTCACTGGCGATTGGACTGGCAAAGTTCCCGTCATTTGACACACTGGCAAACTTGTCGAGGAGATTTTCATACGGGATACTTACATGATCGAACCTGATCTTTCCATTGTCGACGCCATTAAGACCCATTTTTCGCCCGCAGTCTTCTATTTCCACACCCGGAAACAACTTTCCAGTCTTATCACGAAGAGGAACCAGAAAAGCGCTCACACCATAGTCCTTTCCATCAACGATCATTTTTGCAAACGTTGTTGCCATTTGACCATGAACAGCCGCGTTTCCGATGTATTCCTTTTTCGCAAGGTCATTTGGCGTATGAATGATAAATGTCCTGGTTCCATGATCATAGGTTGCGGTCGTTTCAATTCCACGAACATTGGAACCATGTCCTGTTTCGGTCATGGCAAAACATCCTGGCAGTTCAAGTGTTCCGATTGACTTCAGATATTTCTTATGATGCTTCTCGGTACCGAGGAAGTAAACACTCATCCCAAACAAGCCAAACTGAACACCAAATTTTATCACAAGGCTCAGGTCGTGATAGCTCAGCGCTTCCATGATTGCAAAATAGTTGGCCATGTCTGCTTGTCCGCCATATTCCTTTGGATAGGCCATCGAACCGAATCCCTGCACGGCGAGTTGTTTGCACCATTGCAAGACTTTTTCGCGATACTCCGCGAGGTTATCCGGATCGACGTATCTGAACTCAGGATCTGAAATGACGGCCTTGACCTTTTTTATGATCGCTTCCTCTGGTCCATCAAGTAATTTTGCGAGAGTATCAATATCAAAGGTATGCTGAGTACCTCTTTCTTGTGTGACGGTCGACCGGCGTTCGGGTTGAAAACTATAAATAGCCTCGCCACCAATAAGGCCGAGTGTCTCATCAATGTTCAGCAAAGCTTGTTTGGCCTGCGCTAGTGAATCATTCAAAGAACCATTTCCATGAATCTTTGCAAGCGTGACACCGATGTCAGCTAACCGCAAATCAGTAGTAGATTTAGTACCGTTTAGGGCTTTCAAAATCTCCTCCAGCCAGCCTTTGAATTCGTCAGGCGATGGGGGCGACGAAGGATCGATCTGCTGATATAGGAATTTTCGCTCCTCTTCATTGAGCCACTTCTGAGTATCAATAATATCCCGGATGATATTTATCTCGCTTGGTGTGAGAACAGCGTCCGACCAAACCATGTATAATACTGGCAGGAACACATGCAAATTGGGATTGGCTTTCAGGAGATTGGATTGAAGCATAAATCTTTAATCTTTAATCTTTAATCTTTAATCTTTAATCTTTAATCTTTAATCTTTAATCTTTAATCTTTATTCTTTAATCTTTATTCTTTAATCTTTATTCTTTATTCTTTAATCTTTAATCTTTAATCTTTATTCTTTATTCTTTATTCTTTAATCTTTATTCTTTCATCTTTCATCTTTCATCTTTCATCTTTAAATTCCTAATCCTTCTCTTCAACAATAACCACTTTTTCCATCACGTCTCCCTGGCTGATCTTATCAATCACATCGAGCCCGTCGTACACTTTTCCAAACACAGTGTGATTGCGGTCGAGGTGCTTGGTGTTCTCGCGGTTGTGGCATATAAAAAACTGCGATCCACCGGTATTTCTTCCAGCATGTGCCATCGAGAGCACTCCCTTGTCGTGAATCTGATTTGGACCAGTAAGCTCACAATCAATCTGATACCCTGGTCCACCATTCCCTTTTCCATTCGGGCAACCGCCCTGGATCATGAAATTTGGGATGACCCGGTGAAAGATCAGGCCATTGTAAAAGCCCTTATAAGCCAGAT
This sequence comes from Cytophagales bacterium, assembly GCA_038229375.1. Classification (GTDB taxonomy): domain Bacteria; phylum Bacteroidota; class Bacteroidia; order Cytophagales; family Cyclobacteriaceae; genus ELB16-189. Next base: position 3,051 of record JBBRON010000048.1, read on the forward strand.
CTGTAAAATTTTTGACTGCTTTAGGAGCGTCTTCTTCAAAGAACTTAATTTTCATCACTCCTTTTTTTGTGTGGATTTCAGCTATCTTCATTCGTTTTTTATTGGATGTTTAGGCAAGATAATGATAAAGTGCGTTAGCAATAAAATAGTATATCAATCGGAACAAATTGCCGAGGATGCGTTGATCGAAGCCCGCACGAGATTCGACTATTCGCCTCAACGCGGGCCCATTGCGGTCTATCGTTGCGAAGATTGCGGCTATTTTCATCTCACTTCAAAAGGGGCCATGAACCAAAAGCTGGCAAATTATATTAAAGACGGTAAGCTTGACCTGCAAAAAGAAGCCAACCGTTGGCTAAATAAGTTAAACCGAAAATAAAATAATAGCAAATGAATTGGATCGAAGCGTTTGGACTTGTGGGTGCTTTTTTAAGTGCCGTTACGTTCATGCCCCAGGTTTATAAGGTTTGGAAATCTAAAAGCGTTAATGACCTCAGTCTCACCATGATCTTCATTGTTTTTATAAGCACCATCATCTGGCTGGTCTATGCGATTGCGCTGATGCTCTGGCCGGTGATCATAGCGAACAGTATTGTTTGCTTCCTGAGTATCTTACTTATCTATTTTAAATTTGCATACGAAAAGAAGTCGTAGCTGACAAAACTTCAAATCATCAAATCACCAAATCATCAAATTAATTGTGGAATCTAAACTTACAATTGGTACACCGCTCACCAGTTCGGCAGTAAAAGTCATGATGCTTGGCTCTGGAGAATTGGGTAAAGAAGTTGTTATTGAGTTTCAGCGGTATGGGGTTGAGGTAATTGCAGTGGACCGGTATGAAAACGCTCCAGCAATGCAGGTGGCACATCGGGCCTACACTATTTCAATGCTCGATGGGAAAGCTTTAAGTGAGTTGATCAGGATGGAGAAACCAGATTTTATCGTGCCTGAGGTGGAAGCTATTGCAACAAATACCCTTGTCGAGTTGGAGAAAGAGGGATTCCGGGTCGTACCTACTGCCAACGCTACCAGGTTAACGATGAATCGCGAAGGCATCCGGACTCTGGCCGCGGAGAAGCTTCAGTTAAGCACATCGCTTTATCGGTTTGCCGGAACGAAAGAAGAATTTCTTAGCGCTATAAAAATCATTGGACTTCCCTGTGTTGTAAAACCAATTATGAGTTCCTCGGGTAAGGGACAAAGTATGATACGCACAGCGGCCGAGATTGATCACGCCTGGCAATATGCTCAGGAGGGTGGGAGAACGGGAGGCGGCCGTGTGATCATTGAAGGCTTTATTGATTTTGATTACGAAATCACGCTGCTAACGATAAAGCATAAGGATGGCATCTCGTTTTGTGCCCCAATAGGTCACCGTCAGGAGCATGGCGACTATCAGGAATCGTGGCAGCCACATCCGATGACTGAGAACGCTTTGAAAATGTCTCAAGACATCGCAAAGAAAGTGGTAGATGAATTGGGTGGCGTTGGTATTTTCGGCGTAGAGTTCTTTGTGAAAGGTGATATTGTTTATTTCAGTGAGCTGTCACCGCGTCCGCATGATACAGGTATGGTAACGATGATTTCGCAAGACCTATCAGAATTTGCCCTGCATGTTCGTGCAATCCTCGGTTTACCTATTCCCGTCATTCGACAATCAGGATTTGCCGCATCCTGCGTGATTCTTGTAAAAGGTAAATCGTCTAACATTGTATTCTCAGGATTCGAAGAAGCCCTAGCGGCAGAAGACACTCAGTTGAGATTGTTTGGCAAACCAGACGTGAATGGTGAACGGAGGATGGGAGTATGTCTTGCGAAAGGATCGTCAATAGAAGAAGCACGGGCGAAAGCGAATAAGATCGCACAAAGCATCACGTATAAACTGACCTAAACTAAACACATTTAGATGGGCTCCACGGAAGAAAAGCCAAAACTCGCATCAGCCATTATCACCGCGGGACTGATTGCCGGAACATTGGATATCCTTTCAGCCTTTACATTAGTTTTCACAAGGACTGGCAAAAACCCAATAATTGTTCTCAATTACATCTCCAGCGCCATCTTCGGAAAACAGACCGCGTATTCCGGAGGAGCACTGATGAGTGCCATCGGTTTGCTCATGCATTATATGATAGCCTTTGGATGGGCAATTTTGTTCTTCCTGCTTTTTCCTAAATTCAGGTTGCTAAGATTCAATAAGATTGTCGTGGGACTATTTTACGGAATTTTCGTGTGGACCATGATGAATCTTGTGCTTGTCCCGATGACGCTGATTCCACCATCACCGTTTAACGTGACCAATGCGGTCACCAATGTAATTATTCTGATGGTTGCCATTGGCCTGCCGATTTCCATACTCGCAAGCCGGTATTTTTCCCGACTTTAACAGGGTTATTGGGCTCTATTGGGACTTCAACACAGCCTTCCCGTAACTCGTAACTTTTCCCTTCCGCACCTCGAAAGTTTTGGATATTTTTCCTTCTCACAGGATATCCTCGACTATGAAAAAAATAGCTTTTCTGATTCTTCTTTCGACGCCGTTACTAGCGCAAAAAATCAAGCCAGATGAAATTTCACGCTGGAAGGAGCAAGCCCAGGGTATTACCATTACGCGTGACACCTGGGGAATACCTCATATTTCAGGCAAGACGGATGGCGATGCCGTGTTTGGTTTGTTGTATGCTCAATGCGAAGATGATTTCGAGCGGGTGGAAAGAAACTATATCGTGGCAGTTGCCCGATTGGCAGAAGCAGAAGGCGAAGCTTTTATTTATCACGATCTGCGCATGCGGCTGTTGATTGATTCCGCTAAGGCAATTCAACTCTATAAGACTAGTCCCGAATGGATGAAAAAAGTGTGTGCAGGATTCGCCGATGGAATCAACTACTACCTCTATACTCATCCCCAGGTGAAGCCAAAGTTGATCAAACGATTTCAGCCATGGATGCCATTGCTTTTCAGCGAAGGCAGCATTGGTGGTGACATTGAGCATATCTCAGTAAATGATCTGAAAGAATTTTATGGCAAAGAGAAAGGCAACATAAAACAGGAATCCGCAGATGATGGTCTTTATGATGGGTTCGAGCCAGAGCCCAAAGGTTCAAATGGAATTTCTATTGCTCCTTCGAAGAGTGCTTCCGGCAATGCATTGTTCTTGATCAACCCACACACGTCGTTCTACTTTCGTTCAGAGGTGCATATGAAAAGTGATGAAGGATTGAATGCGTACGGTGCTGTTACCTGGGGCCAGTTTTTTATTTACCAGGGATTCAATGAGCATTGCGGATGGATGCACACTACCAGTGGTGCCGACGTGATGGACAGTTATAACGAGACAGTAGTGAAAAAGGGAAAGAACCTCTTTTATAAGTATGGCGATGCATTGAAACCTTTGATCACTGAGAAAATTTCTATTGCCTACAAAAGTGCGGCGGGAGTTAAGAAAAAAGAATTTACATCCTATCGCACGCACCACGGACCAGTAATTAAGGAGGCTGATGGGAAATGGGTTACCGTAAAAATGATGAACGATCCACTGAATGCGTTGACTCAATCATACCAGCGTGCCCGATCCGGTGGTCTTGATGATTTTAAGAAAACGATGGATATCCGCACGAATTCATCTAACAATACAGTGTATGCCGACGATAAGGGTAATATTGCTTACTGGCATGGCGACTTCATGCCTCGTCGTGATCCAAAATTCGATTGGAGTCAGCCGCTTGATGGATCGAATCCTGAAACGGAATGGAAAGGACTTCATCCAGTTGAGGAAGTTCTCCATATATACAATCCTGCCAACGGATGGATTCAAAGCTGTAACTCTACACCATTCACCGCAGCAGGTGAAAACAGTCCTAAGAAGGGAGACTATCCAAACTACATGGCACCGGATGCAGAGAATGCCCGCGGCCTTCATGCGGTGAGGGTGTTGAAAGATGAAAAAGCATTCACGCTGGATAAACTTATCATTGCAGCCTATGATTCGTATCTGCCGGGGTTTGAGAAATTGATACCCTCATTAGTTAATGCTTATGATGAAACATCTCCTGCCAATGATTCTGTGCGGGTAAAGCTGGCCGAACCTATTGGTCTGCTCCGGATCTGGGACTTGCGCTTCTCGACATCGTCCGTTCCCACGACACTGGCCATCTATTGGGCACAGCACCTTCGCCAGAATACCTATATGAGAATGCCACCATCGTTGGATCAGTTAAGTGCAATTGAATTCATAAATTCTAACACTTCCGCTGTTGAAAAACTAACGGCGTTATCGCAGGCTATGGCAGAACTTAAGCGCGATTTTGGCACCTGGAAACAGCCCTGGGGCGAGATCAATCGCTTTCAACGCCTTACCGGAAAGGTGGAATCAACCTTCGATGATACAAAGCAAAGTATTGCTGTTCCGTTTACATCTTCCTTCTGGGGATCACTGGCGTCCTTTGGGGCCAGAAAATATCCCAACACCAAAAGGATCTATGGAAGCGTTGGTAACAGTTTTGTTGCCGTTGTCGAGTTCGGTAAAAAAGTTAAAGCTAAGTCCGTGGTAACCGGGGGATCTAGCAGTGATCCTTCCTCCGTTCACTTTAATGATCAGTCTGGAATGTACGCCTTAGGCCAATTCAAGGACGTGCTATTCTATGATGAAGATATCAAAAACCACGTTGAACGAACTTATCATCCGGGGCAATAATCGTACTTTATAAACGGTACCATTTTCAAATTGAATCATGGATCAACGTGCTCACTGGGACAAAATAGGATCCAGGTACGACCGGGAGATCTTCGATGTCTTTAAAAGTAACAGGGATCAGCGGTTGGCGGAGTATTTTCGCAAGTATGCCAACAAATCTCATAGTGCAATTGATTTTGGTTGTGGAATGGGTAAAGCATTTTCTTATCTGTCTCCGGCGTTCGCGAAAATACTGGCGATTGATATATCTCAGGAGCTACTGTCGGTTGCCAAAATCGGAAACTATTCAAACGTTACTTGCAAGCGGGCAGATCTCACTAGCCGTAATCTGATTTTTCCACCAACTGATTTTGTTTTTTGTTGCAATGTAATAATGCTGCCAGAGATTGATAGGAATGTTGCAATGATTAAGAATATTTATAAGGCCCTTAAAGTAAACGGCACAGCGCTGATCGTACTACCATCGCTTGAGTCAGTAATGTTTTCTTCATGGCGATTGATTGATTGGTATAAAAAGGAGGGAGTCGATCCTGAAGAAATACCTGCATCAGAGATGAGCTATTATAAAGGTACCAAACGTGATATTCTCCAGGGAATCATCTATATTGACAAGGTGCCAACGAAACATTATTCAGAGTCAGAAATCAATGTCCTTTTTAATGATGCCAAGCTCGCTGTTACCGGAATTAATAAGCTTGAATACAATTGGGATACTGAGTTTGATTCGCCACCATCGTGGATGAAGGCGCCGTATCCATGGGATTGGATGGTTGAAGTGAAGAAAATGAAATGATTAAAGAGAAGCGTTGGCTTGAGCAAAATAGCACACACATACGTCTATAAGGACGCAATTAACCAAACCCGAATGACCACAACCCTTGATAAAATGTTAGGCATCGACTATCCTTTGATCGTGGCGCCAATGTTTCTAATCTCAAACACCAAAATGGTAAAAGCCGCTCTGGCGAATGGTGTTACCGCTGCCTTCCCCGCGATGAACTATCGCACCGACACGGAGCTACGAGCTGCCATCAATGAAATAAAAGCATTTTCTTCAAAACCATTCGGTGTAAATCTTATCGTAAATAAATCCAATCCAAAGTATCATTCTCACCTTGAAACGCTGCTCGAATTAAAAGTTGCATTCATAATAACTTCATTGGGCAATCCGAAAGAAGTCATTGAACGCTGTAAACCGCTTGGTATAAAAGTATTCTGTGACGTTGTTGATCTGGCGTATGCCAAAAAAGTTGAGGAGCTTGGTGCCGATGCTGTAATAGCGGTCAACAGCAGGGCAGGAGGTCACGCGGGAGACATTCCACCTCAGGAATTGATCACTTTGTTAAAGGCCAATTGTAATATCCCGATAATAGCAGCCGGTGGAGTTTCAAAAGGCAAGCATCTGGCACAGATGATCGATTGGGGAGCGTGCGGTGCCTCCGTTGGTACAATTTTTATTGCCTGCGAGGAAGCTGACATCTCGCCGGAATACAAGCAGGCCATGGTCGACTACGGTGAAAAAGATATCGTTCGCACCAATAAATTGTCGGGATCGGCACTTACTGTAATCAATACGCCGTATGTGCAACAGTTGGGTACTAAGGCTAATTTTCTTGAATGGATTCTGAACAACAATAAAACGTTGAAGAAGTACGCCAAGATGTTGATTGCCTTACGGGGAATGAAAGCGGTGGAAAAAGCGGCCTTCGGGGCCACCTATAAAACAGTCTGGTGTGCCGGACCATCGATCGAAGATGTAACTTGCATCCGTCCCATGAAGGACATCGTACAAACCCTTACCAAAGAGTACGATGAAGCAACGAAAACAAAACAAACCACAATTTAGTTATGGCCGTATTTCAACCACAGCAGATCAAGGAAATCAATGAGACCATTGAGGCAATTGAAAAGGCCCTCAAACCCAGGCAGGAGATAGGCTCTCAAAGTAAGATTGTACTTACCAACTTGCTAAAAGGACAAAAGAGTAAAAAAACCCCTCTATTCTTTAAAACAAAAAGAGAATATGCTGACCAGATTATTTCTCACTTTGTCAATGAGAAGAAGGTTGTTAAAAACAAATTTCACAGCAACGCCGGCGAATTTATTTACCTGCTCTGAGCATCACTGCCAGCCATCACCACATTTCCCACGCAACATTGAGATATCCACTCCTCCTGCTTGTATTGACTGGAGTCGTCTTATTCCCGGCCCATGCTTTCAGTCAGGAATACTCATCCGCACTCCTCAATCCAGAACACGAAATCTGGAATTCTGAACCTCCCAAAGTATTCAAGATAAAGATCACAACAACAAAGGGAGCGTTTATTATCGAGGTTCATAGCGACTGGGCACCGATAGGGACAAAGCGCTTTTATAATATGGCACGTACAGGATTCTTTAACGATTCAAGATTTTACAGGATTCGTGCGGGAGCGTTTGCGCAATTTGGTATTCCTGGGAAACCTGAAATCGCAAAAGTATGGGAGCATGCTTCAATTCCAGATGATCCTGTCAGCCAAAGCAATCTCAAGGGCTTTGTTTCGTTCGCGATGACGGGTCCAGGCACCCGAACTACCCAGCTGTTCATAAGCCTGAAAGACAATAAGGAATATGACGGCCAGGGATTCGCGCCTATCGGAAAGGTGACAGAGGGTATGGAAGTTGTTGAAGCTCTTTACTCAGAGTATGTCGAGACTGCTGGTGGTGGCATGAGGGGAGGAAAGCAGGCACGTCTATTCAATGAAGGTAACCGATACCTTGACAAAAATTTTCCGAAATTGGATAAACTGATAAAAACAGAACTAATTCAATAGCTATGAAGGGAGTTTTAATTGCATTGTTATTATTCGCACAGGTAGGCCATGCACAAAATTATCCAAAACCGGTAGAAGGTGACTTTACTATTAACGACTTTAAATTCTCTCAAGGAGAGACACTCCCAAAATTAAACCAACATTACACTACACTAGGCACACCTTTAAAAAATAGTTCGGGAGTTGTAACGAATGCTATATTGATTGTTCATGGCACTACTGGAACGGGTTCAGCGTTCTTAACCGATAGGTTTGCCGGCGTACTTTTTGGTCCAGGACAATTGCTTGATGTAACGAAGTATTACATTATTCTTCCCGATGCGCTTGGTCACGGCAAATCAAGCAAACCTAGCAACGGATTGAAAATGAAATTTCCAGCCTATACCTATGATGATATGGTAAAGGCGCAGTACCGATTGCTAACGGAGCACCTTGGTGTCAATCATCTTCGACTAATAATGGGAACTTCTATGGGAGCTATGCATGCTTGGGTATGGGGATATACGTATCCGGATTTTATGAGTGCCCTTATGCCTTTAGCGAGTTTGCCGGTGGAAATCGGTGGAAGAAACCGTATGCAGCGCAAAATGATATTGGATGCCATAAAAAATGATCCCGAATGGAAAGGAGGAAACTACGCTACTCAGCCTCCCGGTCTCACCTATGCGATTCACTCACTTCTATTTATGACGAGCAGTCCATTGCAATTGCAGAAGACAGCTCCAACCCGAGAAGCGTCTGAACAATACCTTCAAGCCCAGGTCGATCGGTACCGGTCAATACTGGATGCCAATGACATGATCTATCAATTTGATGCCTCCCGTCTTTACAATCCATCACCACACCTTGAGAAGATCAAGGCTCCACTGTTTGCAATAAACTCCGCAGATGATCAGGTCAATCCTCCCGAACTTGGATTGATGGAGCCGAATATCAAGAGAGTAAAAAATGGACGCTATATCCTGCTTCCAATCACCGACGAGACGCGTGGACATGGCACTCATTCGATCCCAAAGATCTGGAGCAACTACCTGGAAGAGCTTTTGAAAATTTCTCAATAAACCTTAAAATTCTAAAATCTTGCTAATTTTGGAACCCATACTGTCAGTATCTAACCGCCAGCGTCACTAATGACTACAACTTCAACTTCACTTTTCTCATTAAAAGACAGGACAGCAATTATCACGGGTGGCACTGGCGTTTTGGGCCAGTCGATGGTAAAAGGATTGGCCGCAGCAGGAGCCTCCGTTGCTATTCTCGGAAGGCGAAAGGATGCTGCTGATGCGTTGGCGAAGGAAATAAGATCGGCGGGCGGGAAAGCGCTGGCTGTGCAGGCAGATGTTCTCGATCGTCCGCAGTTAGAGAAGGCCAAAGATGAAGTAATAAAGGAATTCGGTGCAATCAATATACTTGTCAATGCGGCTGGAGGAAATATGCCCGGTGCTGTTATCCCTCCTGACAAAAATTTTTATGATTTGAACATGGTTGACTTTCAGAAAGTAGTTGACCTCAATCTGATGGGTACGGTACTGCCAACGCAGGTGTTCTCCGAAGATATGGCGAAACGAAAGAAAGGAGTGATTATAAACATTGCGTCGATGGCAAGCTTCCGGCCGATCACTCGCGTTGTAGGATACTCTGCCGCAAAGGCCGCAGTTAACAATTTCACAGAATGGCTTGCCGTGGAAATGGCAAAAAAATTCGGGGAGGGCATTCGCGTAAATGCAATCTCACCTGGATATTTTCTTACCGAACAAAACCGGACGTTACTTTCAAACCCTGATGGAAGTCTCACTCAACGCGGGCAGCAAGCCATCAACCAAACTCCTTTCGCGCGCTTTGGAAAACCAGAAGAACTAATTGGAACACTTGTATTTCTGTGCTCAGATGCTTCTGCGTTTGTCACTGGCGTGAATGTTCCTGTTGACGGCGGCTTCAATGTGTATTGTGGCGTTTAATTCTGCCGACTAATTCTACTTTGGTGTGGATTTACAGCGATTATCAACTAAGGTCAGGAGACGCGTTGGAGTTCACAAACGGAGCGCTTCGTCTGCCGAAGCAAAGCGAAGGCATGGGCGCAAACAGGGCAAGTGTGTGGCCATAAGCGCGTCGCCAGCGACTGGGTATCATTTTGGATCACGTGACAAAAGCTAATCTTGTTATCTAAAGTAAAAGGTGGGAAGCTTATTTTAAGCCTCCCACTTTCATTTTAGAAGGTGAACATCATCACCCACCGTTTTTTCCGGCATCTCTTGATACCTTCTGTCGCAGTGTACGTGTCAACGCCAGCCACAGAAGCAACCGCTTCTTTGTACGCACGCACGGCCTTACCATACTCTCTTTTCAGTTCGTGTGCCTGACCAACCGTTTCGTACATCGCCAGCTTGTTGGCGCCTGGCCTTGTCAAACCTTTTTCAAGGATTGACAATGCTTCATTGTACCGGCCTAATCGGTTGTACAAGGCACCAAGGTGCAGATAAGGAGCTGCATATTCAGAGCTGAACTTAATCGCCCACTTCAAGTGCTCCTCAGCCTTTGCAACATCAGCCGTGTAGTACATATACGCCCAGCCGATGTGGTTGTGCAGACTTCCGTAACCAGGTTCCTCATACAAGAGGCCGTTCAGAACTTTTAATCCTGCTTCAACCTGGTTTTCGTAAATCAGCCCTTCGGCGTCCTTCATATATTTTTCTATCCATTCAAGTCTCATAATAAAAAGTTTAAAGTTTAAAGCGGAGCGCTCAGGGAAAGAGCGAACCGCCTTCGCTTTTAACTTTCCTCTTCGTCTCCCGCCATTCTTACAATCTTCGGGGTAAATTCCCCGAGCACTTCCACCAGTTCTTCCTGGTAGTCCATCACTTTGCGAATGTCTTTGTACGCCATCGGGGCTTCATCCAGACCGCCGCCGATAAGTTCTACACCGGCCTTTGCCAACTCTTGCTTCACCATCTTGTTGGTTATACTGTTCTTCGCCGCACTTCTCGACATCAAACGACCTGCGCCGTGGGATGCTGAGTTGATTGATTGTTGGTTGCCCTTGCCCTTCACAATAAATCCCGGCGCGGTCATTGATCCTGGTATAATTCCCAGAACGCCTTTTCCAGCCGGTGTAGCTCCCTTGCGATGCACGATCACTTCCGTACCATCCTCCAGTTTCTCTTTCCATGCGAAGTTGTGATGGTTCTCCACCGTCAACAACGATCGCTCTCCAATTGCTTGCGTAATGCGCTGATGGATCTGGTGATGATTCGCCGAAGCATAATCTCCCGCCAGGTTCATTGCCAGCCAGTATTCCTGTCCAGCTTCCGAATCCAGATCAAGCCATGCGAGGCTAGACGCTTCACCTGGCAAATGGCAAAGGTCTTTTGCCAGTCGCGTGAAGTGACGTGCAATCTCTGCACCTAATCCCCGCGAACCAGAGTGGGAGAGTGCTGCCAGGTATTTACCAGCCGCAAGCTTCCATTCGTTACCATCTTTCAAATCGATCAATCCAAATTCAACAAAGTGATTTCCACTTCCTGAAGAACCGATCTGAGCCGCGGCTTTTCCTCTCAAATTTCTCAGTAAAGGAATTTCGCTAAACAATTTCCGTTCGAGAACTTCATCCTCCATTGGTCGTTTGAATGTCTCACGGCCAAAACAGGTAGTATCAAGAAGAATCTTCTTCAGATTACTTCGGTGTCGTTCCAGGTATGTTTCATCCAATGGATAGGCAGTAAGGCACATTCGGCAACCAATATCAACGCCAACTCCGTAGGGAATGACAGCGTTGCGTGTTGCCAGTACACCCCCGATTGGCAACCCATATCCCTGATGAGCGTCAGGCATCAATGCACCCGCCATCGTTATAGGCAACTTCATGGCAATTTCCATTTGGTTGCGCGCTCCTTCCTCGATCTGCGATGCTCCGTAAATTGGATATTCGATCCTGTTCTTCAACAGCTCATGAACCCTTGATTTCTTCTCAGAAGGAAGCAACGCCAACGCCACTTTACTCCAGATGGAATCTTCGATGAAGTCCTTTGGATTTGCGAGCACGGCTTTTAATACTGCATCGATCTCTTCCTTCTCGCTTCTGCGATAGAATCTCAGTACAGTGTTGATTGCCAATCCAACCGCCTTTCCTTCGGGATATCCAATCTTGATCAGATCTTTCCCACTTAACATTTTCCTTTTCATAACTTGTTTCTTTTAACCGCCGTAGCTTTTAGCGAAGGTGGTTTTTAACCGCCGAAGCTTTAGCAAAGGCGGTTTTTAACCCTCATAGCTTTAGCGAAGTTGATTTTTTTCCTCATCGCTTTAGCGAAGTTGCTTTTAACCGCCGAAGCCTTGGCGAAGGCGGTTTTTAACCGTCATAACTTTAGCGAAGGCGACCATCAATTATTAAACACCACACTTTCCAATTTTCAATTCAATTTTCCAGGCTCCATACGCTCAGACATACCAATTCCACCATCTTACCAGATGTAAAATTTGAAGAATGCTGTCCGCCTTAAAATAAAAAACCCGGACGATGCCCGGGCTTTCAGCTATTGATCAGATAAAGATCAACTGAAAATCCGAGTTTTTAGCCCAATGTTACCAGTAGGCGCTGCATCAAAATGATATTTTGCTTTTTCTCTTAGCATGAAACAAAGGTAACGGAGATAGTTTATGATTTCAAAGTGAAGTTTGAAATAAAAAAATAATTTATAAAGATTCAATGATCAGGGAGTCGCCCATGTTTCAGTGAGGAGACTCCGCCAATACCTTTTCACTCGCAGCGCAACGAGTTAAAAAACACGCTCCATATTTAGCGATCCATATCTACATCTGCTTCAGCGTAATCATCTCCTGCTTTTCGGGATCCCACACCTTCAGGCGAAAGCATCGCCACATATCAATAGGACTCCATGACGTCTCGGCGACGTTCTTTAATTCAGGCATGGTTTTCATTGCCTCGCGAAGGCGATAGAAGGGAATTCGTGAATTGAGATGATGAACATGGTGATATCCGATATCAGCAGTAAACCAATGCATCACCGGATTCATCTTCATAAAGCTGGTAGAATTAAGGGCGGCATGGTCGTATGACCAATCCTGATTCTCTTTGAATTGGGCCCCTGGAAAATTATGCTGGCTGTAGAAGAGATACGATCCCATTCCAAAAGCAACGAAGAACGGAAACCACCAGACCAGTATCATCGCTTCCAATCCCAAATAGTAATACGTTGCAAATCCCAAACCCCAATGCAACACTAGCGAGATAAGTGAATCCACATGCTTGGAGGGACTCTGCACAAACGACTTGAGATTCAGCCAATAGGTGAACAATGTGAAATACCCTAATAGTATAGTAGCGGGGTGGCGGTTAATTAGATAAATACGCTTCTCCATCTTGGTGAGGCTCGTGAATCGTTCCTTGCTGACCGTCGGATACGAACCGATTCCTGAAATGGTAAGCTTAGAATTATTATTGTGATGATGCTCATGAGTTCTTTTCCAGATTGTTTCCGGTGCCAGGAGGTATATGCCAATAAGGGTCATCAGCCACTCTGCTGCCTTGGATTTCTGAAGAATTGCCCTATGCTGATAATCGTGATAAATGACGAATAGACGCATATAGGTGAAACCGCAGAATAGGCTTAATAAAAGGTGTCCCCATAAAGGAATGATGCTCATGGATATGCCGGTAAGGAGGGCCGCCGCCAGAATAATGGTTAGCCAAACTTCTAGCCAACTCCGGAGAGGGTTCTCAATAGCAAATTGTTTGCTTGCAGCGATTAATTCCTTGCCAGTACGCATAGTTAACGACATGTTAAGGCGGCAAAGTTACGCAAAATCAATCTAAATTCTGAAGGTTTTCCTCATTGCCATTCAATGTCTACTCAATTAGTAGGCCGTTGATATTTCCATCGCCTATGGGACCAAAGCCAGATAGCAGGCTCAACCGTTATATCCACTTCAAGGCGCCTCATGAATGCTTCCGTGATCTCGTTTTCAGATGTCTCTTTTGGATTGGCAAACATGAGCTCGGGAACAACTTCATAATAACCTCGTCTCGGCCGCTTCACATTGATATACACGATCGGATAGTTGAATTTCGTTCCTAACTTCTCAGGACCTGTAAAAACGGAAGTATCCTGATTCAAAAATGTCATCCAATGCGATTTATCAGAAGGAGCAGACTGATCAGCTATAAAGGCAGTAGCCGTCAACTCGCTCCGGTGAGCAACCATATCCCGCAAGGTCTGATTCACGGGAGTGATCCGGGTTCCGAACTTGGTGCGCATTCTCACCATCATCTTGTCAAAATAAGTATTCGATAACGGCCGGTAGATGACCACTAATTGATACCCGGTGTTTAAGGTAAAACTTGGACCTGCCCATTCCCAGTTTCCCTGATGGCCCATCACTAGTATTATACTCCTTTTTTCTTTCTGAAATTTTAAAAGCCATTCTGGTGTATGGAATGAACAACGCTCGCGGGCATCTTTCTCAGTGGTACGAAGCGTTTTTAGTGTTTCTACTATAAGGTCACAGAGATAACGATTGTACGAATCCGCAAGCGCAGAGATCTCATCACTATTTTTTTGTGGAAATGATTTTTTAAGATTCTCAACGATCACTTCGCGTCTGTACCCCGTGATTCTCAGGATGTGATAAAGAAAGTCTGATACTTTATACAGTGCCCAAAATGGGAGGGAGGCAATCAGAAAAATGAAAGGATAAACGACGTAAAAAGAGATTGCCTGCATAAGTCTTTCAAAGATAATGGAAACTTCGAACGAAGAACTTCAACCCTGAACCTTGAACCCTGAACCCGATCTCCGAAGCTCTCTCCGGAAATTCTCCCTGCCGGATTTTCAATGGCAATAACAGGGACTTGAAATATAATTCGTCGGCTCCTTCGAGCTTAATGTATTTAGAAATAGAATTTATAATAGAGTTCGTGTCCAAATCGTCGCTAAGGTAACAAATCACATGAGCTAGTCATGGGGCTCGATTCTAAATTGAACCTGAATTCTGTTACTAAGACGTATAGCATGTGCCTTGGTGGGCTATAATCTACGTACTTTTGTGTTCCTGTTTCGGACATGGATATCACTCTTAAAGCAACTGCCCGTAAGATCATTCACATCGATATGGATGCGTATTATGCGTCTATTGAACAACGTGACAATCCTGACTACCGAGGCAAACCTATTGTAGTGGGCGGTTCACCACAAGGCAGAGGTGGTGTGGTGGCAACCGCCAGCTACGAAGCCAGAAAATTTGGAATACGATCGGCGATGTCTTCAAAGAAAGCTGTCCAGCTTTGTCCATCCGTCATCTTTGTAAGACCCAGATTCGAAGTATACAAAGATATTTCTAGGAAAATCAGAGAGATATTTCACCGGTACACGGACTTGATCGAGCCGCTTTCTTTGGACGAGGCATTCCTCGACGTCACCGAAGACAAACAAGGAATAGGATCGGCCATTGAAATCGCAAAACTTATTCGCCAAGCGATCAAGGATGAATTGAATCTAACCGCATCCGCCGGAGTATCGATCAATAAGTTTGTTGCCAAGATAGCCTCCGACATGAACAAGCCCGATGGATTTACATTTATCGGACCTTCAAAAATTGAAACTTTCATGGAGAAGCTTCCTGTAGAAAAGTTTTTTGGCGTAGGTCAAGTCACAGCGACCAAGATGAAGAACCTGGGCTTGCATACGGGCGCTGATCTTAAGAAACTTACGGAAAGTGAATTGACAAAACATTTCGGGAAGGCTGGAAAGTTTTTCTACAAGATTGTACGGGGAAATGATCCCCGCGAAGTCCAACCTCACCGTGAAACAAAATCAGTAGGAGCCGAGGATACCTTTCCGTACGACCTTACAACGCTGGACGAAATGAACCAGGAACTTGACAAGATCGCGGATGTGTTGTATGAACGGCTAAAGCGGAGCGCTATGAAAGGCAGAACCGTAACACTTAAAATCAAGTATCATGATTTTAAGCTTGCTTCAAGAAGCTTCTCGTTTGCCGAAGGTGTAAGTGACTACGAAACGATCGTTGCTACTGCACGCAAACTGTTGGTCGCTACGGATCCAGAGAATAAAAAAATAAGACTGCTCGGCATTTCACTTTCTAATTTCGGCGATCCCGCTCCACTGCAACGCAATAGCGATCCTATCGATCAGCTAAAGTTATTCTGACTTCGACTACACCTTCTTTGGAGGAAGCTCGAACGCTATCGCTTCATGTTCAAAGTGCCCTTTGTGCGAACCATCACAAAATGGCTTATTCGCAGAGCGACCACAGCGACAAAGTGATACAACGGTTCTTCCTTGCAATCCATAGAGGTTGCCGTTGATATCAGAGATTTCAAAATCACCGTCAATTTTGATAGATCCATTACTGTTGATTGTAAGTTTTGTTGTTGGCATTGTATTTATTTATGGGTTCTGTTTTTTCGAAACAATAAGTATATCTTTTACTTCAAGCACCTTCTTTTCATATCCTTTCGTAACAACATTGATCATCGCAATGCCCAATTCTGCCAGCGTGGTTGCCGAGTTTGGAAATAAAGCCTTTATAGACGGATAAAGCCACGAAATATATTTGTACGGTTTTAAGGTGTTCTTAAGTCCAGGTGTCGGGTGCATGTACCCAGGGCGAAACATATAAGCAGCCTTAAAAGGCATACTCAGTAATTTGTTTTCGGTGCGGCCCTTCACGGTTGCCCACATACTCTTTCCTGACTCTTTGCTGTCAGTACTGGCGCCTGAAACATAGCAAAAGGTCATATCCGGATTTAACTTACAAAGCAGGCTTGCAAAATTCACTGTCAGATCAAAAGTAAGACGAGTATAATCAGCCTCCTTCATTCCCACTGATGAAACCCCCATACAAAAGAAACACGAATTGTAGCTGCCAAGCTGGGATTCTAATGGAGTTAAATTAAAAAAATCAGCGTGTATGATCTCTTTAAGTTTTGGATGGCTCACACCACAGGGTTTTCGGTTTATTACCAACACCCTTTCAACATTTGCATCCAACAGGCATTCATGAAGAACACCTTCACCTACCATTCCTGTTACGCCGGTTATAATCGCGTTGATTTTCATTGCTGGTTTCTATTTTCAATTCGCCACTTCAATCTTCACCTTCTCCTTTTTCAGCTTCTCATTTTTGATAGCCGCCAGCACTTTGTTCACTTTAGATCTCTTCACCGCAACATATGAGCTATGATCCAATGTTGTAATTAATCCAATTTCGTCTGCAAGGAGGCCTCCTTTCTTGGTAAGCAAACCAACGATGTCTCCTTTACTGATCTTGTCTTTCTTACCTGCACTTATATACAAGCAGGCAAAGACAGGTGGGGGTGGCAATTCAATTTTGCCGGGTAACCTCATTTCCTCAACCGACTTTTCAATGTATTCGGGCAATACTTCATCTTCCGCCAGGATCAGATACGCATCGCCTTCTGCATGCATGCGAGCGGTACGGCCATTTCTATGAAGAAACGCCTCCTGTTGTAACGGCAATTGATAATGGACTATGTGACGGATTTCAGGAACGTCCAAACCACGGGAAGCCAGGTCGGTAGCAATAAGTACATTATGCGCTCCGCCTCTGAACTTGATAAGGTTTTTTTCCCGATCGATTTGCTCCATGGCACCGTGAAGAATTCCATGCTCAAAGTGCTGGTTAGTAAAGAGTGAACTGATTCTGTCTACGGCATCGCGATGATTGCAAAACACAATGCATACCTCCTGATTAAATCTGGAAACAAGTTTTAAAAGGGTTTCAATCTTGTCTACGCTACGTGTATTGATAAGCTTAAGCTTTAATTTCGACTCGATCTCATCTTTAAGATAATTAAGAGTGTCGGTTTTCTTAAAAGGCAGAATGTCAGGCAACGGATCCAATCGTGTTGCCGAGGTAAGAATAAACTGCTGACGTCCGCCGAGAGCTCCAAACACAACTTTAAGTTCTTCATGAAAACCCATCTGCAATGACTTGTCAAATTCATCGAGAACAATTGTCCGTACGTAGGAGGGATCAAATGATTTCCTTCGTATGTGATCGGCCAGGCGTCCCGGAGTACCAATGATAATAGCAGGTGCCTCGCTCAGACTGTTTTGTTCAATCTTTACCGAATGGCCTCCGTAGACGCAACTCACTTTATAGTTAGTTTTCATCAATCGAAGAACCTGTTCAATTTGTAATGAAAGCTCCCTGGAAGGCGCAATAATAATTGCCTGCACTTCCTTTGACGTAGTGCTTAGCTTGCTGATCAATGGAATCAGGAAGGATAATGTTTTTCCGGAACCAGTAGGAGCCAGGACCAACAGATTTTCGGATGAAGCCGCAGCCTGAATGACCTCTTCCTGCATGGGAGTGAATGCCGTAATGGAAAGATTCTTTAAGAATTCAGCGTAACGGGCGTTTAAGGTGTGTTCCATCCCGCAAAGGTATCTTTCTACATCCTCTTTATAGCGGCATTTTCAATAAATCGATCGGTTTATCCAATGAAACAGTTTTCATTTCTTTCATTGGCTAGTTGTCTGAAAATCTTCCGCGCAGGCGCGGCCATCCTATTAATTATTGACGGTACTACACGGATCAATAATGGGTCCATTAGAGGTTTTGGAGAGTTCTGGGTGGCCTCGGCTTCGTCCGACCGGTTTATCTCAGAATAGATGCTGAAGCCAGTGCGTCACTTGTTGGAAGAAATTTTCAATTGCTGGAGGATAGACCACTACACAAAATAACAGTCCAAATAGTGAGCCGAATAAATGAGCGTCGTGATTGATATTGTCATTGGCGCGCTTGCTCTGGAAGTAAGAATAAATAATATATAAACTACCAAGCACGAATCCTGGCATACATATCGCAAGGAAAATACACAGATACTGCATCGGCTCAAGAATAATAAATGCAAAAACAACCGCTGCTACACCACCCGAGGCACCTAGTGAATTATATCCTGGATTATCCTGCTGTTTGAAATACGTCGGAAGATCCGATACAGCAATGGCCATCAGGTAAAGCGCGACAAAATAGACATTGCCTGTTGCACCAAACAGAATATGAAATTCTCTTTCAACGGCCGCTCCGAGGAAGTAGAGAGAGAACATATTAAAGATCAGGTGCATATGATCCTTGTGGATGAACCCGGAGGTAAGAAAGCGCTCATATTGTCGTTTGCGCTTAATACTATAAGGATTCATCATGAGGCGAGCCTGTAACTCTGGCCTTGGGAAAGCATAAAAGCTTACCGCAACAGTGATGATGACAAGAATAATGGTAATGGAAAAAGTCAATGTCTGAAGTTTACACTGGTTGTTTGCGCCCAAATATAGCCAGATTCAATTCTTGTGGGGATGATACTAATTTATGCTTCATTCAAGATGCGATAAACTCGATTTTGCCCACTTAATAATGAAGTCAATTGATATCCCTGTAACAGTGTTTATCATCGTCATGGCATTCTCGGCCATGGGCGCGATCCCACAGTCCGAGGTACGTCCAATGCCATCGCTGATACTGTTCGTATTCATTCTAACCATTTTTATATCAGCCACTTACACTGAAAATAAAAAGAGATTTATCAAATCCACTAAAAAAATTGAATATGATCTTGAAAGAAATAAAAAATCGCACTGTTCAAACCTTACGCCTCTTTTCTGTGTCTAAGAAGAAATAGCGAAGTAAAGGGCTGCGTTGAAATATTGTGGAATTTTTTATACAATTTCTTGTCACCCAGCTCGTTTAACCATTTTGTAAAAACTAAACATTAGGGTATGCAAATTGTGATGTACAGAGCAATGGAGAAGACACGCTCGTATTATGTCCGATGCCTCACGCTGGGTGTTGTCATTGCCAATATAGTGTTCAACGGTGTTTATGCACAGCTTTTCAAAGGACCTGATATTCAGCAGGTGAGCAGGAGTTTTCATGACCTTTTCACACCGGCTGGCTATGTCTTCAGCATTTGGGGACTTATTTACTTGTCGTTCATGATTTACGGGGTTGTGTCTTTGATGCCATCGCAACGAAGGGACACGGTCTACGACCGTTTATCGATCCCCCTCATGCTGGCGAATGTCTTTGGCTCTTTGTGGATAATGGCGTTTACGCATCGGCAGTTTGTTATCAGTCTGATCATACTATTAATTATGCTTGCACTCAGCATAGTAATGTTCTTACGGGTTAATGATTCAACTATCAAAGAGGATTTCAATCGCTGGATTTTGGTGCCATTCAGCTTGTTTTTCGGATGGATTTCAGTTGCAACGATTGCCGGCACCGCGGTAACATTGATTTCGCTTGGTTATGACGGTGGTTCTTTTGGTGTTGAACAATGGACCATTGCTATGATTGTCGTTGCAGCCGTTCTTGCGATCATTGTTGAAAGCCGGTTCAATAATTATCTCTTTCCCCTCGTCATCGTTTGGGCGTCCATTGGAATCTGGGACGAACGCCAGATGGATCATCCAACAGTTGCCATCGTGGCGTTGATCTCATCCATGGTGATTTTACTGTTTGTGATTGGACATGCAATCGCTCGATACCTGAGAGCGTAGTGGAATCTTTTAGGGATTTGGTGATTTATTGACTTAATGATTTGGGAGAAGCTTGCTGGGAGCGCGATCTTCCATGTTACCAAAATCTACAAGTCAACAAATCTACATCTCTGCCAAATGAACCTTAAGACCGGAAACATGCAGGTTGAGTAAGAGATTGTCCCAACAATAACACCAGTTGGGTTATCCCAGTCAATGCTGTTTTTCTTATCCTTTGTTGGTGTTCCCGCTTCGGGTCACCAACAACTCCGTGAAACTAATCATTTGTTGTTTGTTGGTGACCCGAGACGGGAACACCAACAAATGAAGGGGTCACGAACAACTCCGTGAAACTGATCATGAAAGCCTGATTGAATCATCGGGTCCGAAAAAAATGCTTGATAATTGATTCTAACATCAGGAGATAGGAACGTCAACAAAAGGAGGTTTGTTGTTATTTGTTGGTGACCCGAGACGGGAACACCAACAAAGGAGGGGTAGGATTAGAAATAAAATGTAGTGGAAACCTAGTCAAAACCTAGGGTAAGCCTAGCCTAAACCTAGCCTTAACCTAGGACAAGCCTAGTCTGAACCTAGGATAAGCCTAGTCAAATCTAATACAGTTGCCCTTTTGATTTGATGGGGCTCGAAAATAATAGTTCCGATCTAACTGTTTCTGATGGCCAATAAGATCTTGGAATTCTTTGACCGGCTCATGCGTACGGGCTGTACAAATGGCAATTGAAGATACCAAAAATACTGCTATTATTCAAAAAAAACGGCACTGCTTTTTTCCAGTGAATGTAAAGTAACACGCTGTTTGTTTGCGCTTATGTTTTTTCACCAACCGCGTCAATACTACGGCCCTCCATAAGAAATTGCTTCTGTGACAGAGAGGTTTTGGTCTATGACAACAAGAGAATTGTATTGTTGATTTCAATGTCGGTTCGTAGTGGCTCCTGAACAGTCGTCGCGCCATAGTAACTGTTTTCATAAAAAAAAGCGAAGTCACCTCCGCCTTTTTTGCCAACTATCCGACTTCTCAATCTATCATTTTGTTAGTCAGTCTTTAATCTTTCATCTTTCATCTTTCATCTCTAATCTTTCATCTTCCATCTTTAATCTTTAATCTTTAATCTTTAATCTTTCGTCTTTAATCTTTCATCTTTAATCTTTAATCTTTCATCTTCCATCTTTCATCTTCCCTCTAATTCTTCGTTCGTAAGCATCCGATGAAGTACATATTCCTTTAGCAGGGTTTAGGCAGTAGTTTTGGGTTGATTAAAACTACATCATGAAGACCGAAAATTCAATTTCCAGGTATGCAGAGAAGGTTTCGATGATCGAAAACTGGAAAGCAA
>JBBRON010000049.1:0-23560 GCA_038229375.1 Cytophagales bacterium
AAATTGTCTCCGCTACCCGGGCAGGAAATGATTAAAGTGAAAGCATCGCTGCCACATAAAACGCCCTGGCGTGTTCTGTTGGTCAGCGATCGGGTCGGGGCATTCATGGAAAGCAATATCATTACGAGCCTCAACGAACCACAGAAACTGAAAGACGTAAGTTGGATCAAACCCGGTAAAACAACTTGGCCATGGTGGAATGGCGATGTCACACCGGATACCACGTTTGCACCCGGCAACAATTTTGAAACCAATAAATACTATATCGATTTCTGCGCCAAAAATGGAATTGAGTATCATTCTGTTGTGGAGTACGGAACGGAAGAATGGTATGTCAATGACGGCATCGGTCTTGAACCAGGGCCTAACGCGGATGTAACCCGACCGGTGCAAGGACTGGATATGAAACAAGTATGCGACTATGGCAAGAAAGTCGGAGTGGGCATCCGTGTATGGGTGCATTGGGCCGCCCTCTTTCCTCGTCCGCGTCTCGACTCAGCCTTCGCGGTCTTTCAACGATGGGGAGTAAAAGGCATGATGGTTGACTTTATGGACCGTGATGACCAGGAAATGGTAAACATCCAAACTCAAATACTGGAGGTTGCCGCAGCGAATCATATGCATATTCAATTCCATGGCGCTTATAAACCTACCGGGCTTAGCCGGACATATCCCAATGAATTCACCCGGGAGGGAGCACTCAATTATGAATATGATAAGTGGACACCAGGAGGCGTCACTCCCGACCACGACCTGAACATAGTCTTTACAAGGCTGTTGGCGGGACCAACGGATTATCACCTCGGAGGTTTCAGGGCAGCAACACCTTCGCAATTCAAGGTCCAATTTACCAGGCCTTTGGTCCTCGGGACACGGTGCCATATGCTCGCCATGTACGTTGTCCTGGAGGGTTACTTAAGCTTGGTATCCGATTTTCCGGACGCTTACAGAGGGCAGGCCGGATTTGACTTCATCAGGAAAGTGCCTACCACCTGGGACGAGACCAAAGTCCTTGACGCCAAAGTAGGAGAATATATTGTCATAGCGCGTCGTAAAAATTTGGATTGGTATGTAGGAGCCATTACCAATCATACAGCGAGGAAGATTTCTGTCTCTTTAAGTTTCCTCGACCCAGGAAATTATAGTGCCGAATCATACGAAGATACTTCTGATGGAAATCCCAACAATATCGTCACCCGAACCATGGAGGTTCATGCGACCGATCCGATACATCTGAATCTGGCCGAGGGTGGCGGTGCTAGCATTATTCTCAAGAAAAAATAGAAGAACCTTTGGTGATTAAATGTCGCATAACAAAGAACTGAACAATCCTCATCCCCTAAAAGCCAACAGCCAATAGCCCTCCTAAAAGACTGTCTCAAATATCGCCTCATTTCTCGGTGTGTTGTTCTGTGCCGATGAAACCTATCGGGCGATCGTTGAACGTGGCTATCCTATTCAATCTTGATATTATATTTATCCAGCAGTCCTGCAATTCCACTAACGCTGAATTTTGCTTTCCCGATCCTGTTCATTTCAGGATCAATGGAAAAATTATACGATGTTCTGAGATCAGCACCTTCCAGTATAGTATTTTGAAATATCGCGCGGCTCAGATCGCAATTAGTAAACTTTGATTGAGTGAAATCGGCTTCAGAGAATTCAACTTCTTCCAGCGTACAGTCTTTGAAAAATGTTCCTTTTAGTTTTAAGCCATAGAATGATGAGAGATTCAAATTACAGGCTTCGAATTCAAATGATAGAAGAAACTTATTACAATCATCAAATCGAAAACCTAATTGTTTGCAGGTTTTGAAACCTACGCCCTTGAATGAAGTATTTTTTAATCTGGCCATGCTAAGATCACAGCTTTCAAAATGACAGTCGGTGAAAATCATCTCTGACAGATCACAATCAGCAAGGTTACAATTTCTGAAGACACAATTTTCAAAGTCACCTTTTTCAATTCCCTTCTTTTTAAAGTCAACTCCATTGAACGTCTGTCCCTCGATATACGTTTTGTCCATTGGTCTTTATCATTTTATTCTTTAGAATGAAACACTTCCATATCTTTTACCCACGACAATTCAGGGCTTTAAATTAATTATTTCTCACCTATTGCGAATAAAAGCAATTTTTCTGAATTGATTTCGATTTCATCAACATAACTGAATCCTAATCTTTCCAGAAGTAATATGGAATTTTTGTTGTCGCGGATAGTAGTGGCGAGTATGTTACGGTGATTTTTACTTTTCTTAATTTCATTAAGCACTTCTGTTACTGCTTCATGAGCATAGCCGTGTTTCATGTGATTGGGCAGGAACGCAAACCCAACGTCATTGTGTTCCAGGTAGTCGCGTTTAATAAACGTGACGATTCCTATTGGAATATTTGAATTCTTAAGTCGCACGATCCAATAAACGATATCTGGATTATGGACAATCGCGTTGATATAGGCAAGGGCATCTTCCGTTGTTGTGACATCCCGGTCACCTATAAATTTTAACCAGTCCGGTGTGTTTACAAGTTCCAAAATGAAATCTGTATCGTTAGCAGTTAACTGATGTAATAAGAGTCTGGAAGTCTCAAGGGTTCTCTCCATGTGATATTCTTAAAGGCTATTTTGTGTTGTAAGGATTTAAATAGGAGAGGTCGTTTAATTTTTTTTCAAGCATTATAAAATATCGATGGGGTACATACCTAAAGAATAGTTTAATGCACTTAACCTTGAATTGGCTGTCCATCATTTTCCCAAACTGCCATGAAGTTTTAATAATAAATGCCACTTTCTTGTTCCTCATTCCCTGATACATTGGGAATATGTCTGAAAAGTCATTTCTTATTGTCGTCATCAATGAGGAAAGACAAAATGCATCCTCTATTGCTTGACAACCTCCCTGAGCCAGGTTAGGAGTGGTCGCATGAATAGCGTCACCAATAAAGACCAATTTTCGGTGGTACCATTTGCGTGACTCCGTCCCAAGATCTGCAATGTCATTTTGGATAAAATTCGTGGATTTTGATATCAACTCTTTCAATAACGGATGGAAGTCACAAAAGTCGTTAAGTAATTTGCTCCGAATGGTTTTAGAATCAGCAACCTCGGTATTTGCTTCGTTCTTTACCGCCAGCCAGCATACCGAGTTTGTTTCCATTGGGGCGAACAGAAAACGTTTTGAATTATCCCATATTTCTGTGTAGGTATTAGAATATTCCGCCGGCAGGTGGATATTCGTAATCCCCCGCCAAATTGTTTGACGGGCTGATCGGATTTTTATTTCTGGAAAGATTTGTTTCCGAACGAAAGATTGAATGCCGTCCGCGATAATGGTACAGGTTGACCTTATTTCAGATCCATCGGAAAAGTAGAGTTGCGTAAATTCTTGTTCATTTACGACATGTGTTAATTTTTTATTTAGATGAATTTTTTCCTTAGGAATCCGCGATGACAGAATATCGATCAGTCTTGCGCGATGAATGATAACGCCTGGCCATTCCGATGAAATGGCTCGAATGACCTTCAGATCTTTATTTGCGAAGTGAAGATGTTGTGTAATGCTTCCTGCGTTTTTCACCTGTTGCTCCAGGCCGAGAGTTTTTAGAATATCAAGGGCAGCTTTGGAGATGCCAATCGCCGCGCCAACTTCTGTCAATGCTGGTGCCTGCTCATACAGGTGGAAGTCGATATCTTCAAGATAAAGCGCATTGGCCATGGTAAGGCCTCCGATCCCACCTCCTATAATATTTACCGTGACCATATTGATGATGTGAATCTCTTATTTACTCATCAGCCTGCCTATAATAAAAACAATGAACAGGTTTCCTGAAATAGCTTCCAGGATGGCTACAGATTGAAGTACTTCGCCAATTCGTTCTCCCGGATAGTCTATTCCAGCAAGAACATACCAGCTATAATCAAAGCAATTGAACAATACTGTCTTGATGATCATCGGGTCGGCGTGAACAAGGGAAGGGTCATGCACTGCAATCAGGCTGTACAAATAGCAAAAAAGGATTGGTATTGTGAAATAGATATTGGAAGCACCAAGAAGGCTATACGTCAGATCATGTTTTTGCAGGAAAATGTCTTTTAACATAATATAAAATACCAGGCTAAAGCCAATCAGGTTAGCTAGATAGCCGATAGAAGCTGGTATAACCAGCGTCGCTACAGCTGTTGATGTTTGTAAATTAATATAAGAGTTAAATACCATTTGGAAAATCAGCAGGGATGCGTAAGTGACCCGAAACCATTTACTAGCATGAAAATTGGAAGTCACTCTGTAAAGAAAAACATACCAAATGACCATAACAGCTCCCGAAACGATAGTTGGTAAAACACTTCCTGGCGCACTAAGTTTGGCAAGGGGACTAATGGTTATGAATGAAAGAATCATAAACAGGAGCAGGAATATATAGTCACTTTTTTTCTTTTCCATGCGGGTAGTATAGGCTTTCAAATGAGGGTGAATCTGAGTAGTTAAAATGCATAAAGATCGGATAGGACTAAGCTAAAGATATTTCCCATGGGTTCAATAGGTACGGATTTGGAAATCACCAATTAAATGAGCTAAAAGTATGATCTTAGTGTATTGTTAGGAAGGTAAACCAATGGAGAACAGTTATATCGTTGAGAATAAATGTGCTAATTGTGGGAATTTATTTCGTGATAAATACTGCAATAAATGTGGACAAAGGGTGATTCACCGGTTCTCTGCCAGTTATTTATGGCAAGGATTAAAGCAGGATGTCATTGGAATTGAGAGTGGACTTGTTCATACTCTCAGTGAGTTGTGGAAACGTCCAGGCCAGATGATATTGACATATATCAACGGAGCCACCAATCAATATTATGGCCCTTTGAAATATCTGATATTTTGGACGGCAGTCTACCTGATTCTATTGTCATGGATTAATCCTACAGAAGAGAATTCTGAATTTATTCAGAAGTTGATAGTAAAATCCAGTGGTCCGTTCTCAAGCGACAGCTACAACAACTTCGTTTTGGCGTTGAATTGGTACATGCAGCATCATACCAATTTTTATGTGTTGGGAATCATTCCATTTATATCTCTGATGGGATATCTCTTCTTCAGAAACCAAGGATTCAATTTTACTGAAATAGCAATTTTTTACACCTACTTCTATGGTCAGTTTGTTTTTTGTGTCATTGTTGTCAATCTTGTTGTTTTGATTCTGTCGTGGGGAGGATCGGGGATTTCTACAGTCTTATTATTCGTTCTCTATTTTTTCCTTTTCTTCAGAATGCAGTTACAATTCTTTAAAGCCCGATGGAAAATATCTATTTTGAACGGCGTTGGAATTCTATCCTTGGGGACGATACTCTATTGGTTATTCTTATTTCTTTTATTCAATGTAACTATTATGTTCAATTGACATCACCTTCTTTGATTTTAAATTTGCATCCAACAAGGAAAATAAATAGTGAGACGATGAATACGTTTGGTTTTACTGAGATCATAGTTTATTGGTAAGAGTCGTGGTGCCGTTTAATGTTAATTTTTCTCTTAACTCACTTTTTAAAGGTAATTTTCTGTGCTTGCTTTTGTGCTTTAAGTGCGATTTCGGTAGCCAGAAAACAATGTGCTTGAGGCATACAGGTTTCTGTCCGGTTCATAATGTCGTTTACAAGTTGTTCGCCGAAGGGGAGAGGCTCTTTAGCGCAATCCATATATACTGTTTCTTTGTTGTCGACGAGGAAGAGATGATTACCTCCTGGATGCCCGGCGATATCAACGTTTTTTCGAATTTCTATAAATCCATTTGTTCCGAGAATTGTCAGCCTTCCATCACCCCACGTATTCAATCCATCAGGGGTAAACCAATCAACACGAACATAGCCTGTGCCATTATTACCGCGCATCATCACGTCACCAAAATCTTCAAACTTTGGATATTGAGGAAAATGAACATTGCCTGTTTGCGAAGAAATTACTTCAGCCTGAGTGGAACCGGTAAAGAATAGGAACTGATCGAATTGATGTGATGCAATATCACAGAGGATCCCTCCGAATTTTTCTTTGTCAAAGAACCATTCAGGTCGTGTGGGTAAATTCATCCGGTGCGGTCCAAGACCAATCGTCTGAATCACTTGTCCGATAGCACCAGTTTTCACCAGCTCACCTGCCTTGACGGTTGCCCTGTTCTCAAAGCGTTCGCTATACATGATCGAATAAATGCGCTTCGTTTCTTTTTGAACTCGCCTAGCTTCAGCAAGCTGGTCAAGTGTGAGAATACCTGGTTTATCTACAAGAAAATCTTTTCCGTGCTTCATCACCTGTACCCCAAGAGGTGCCCGATCGATGGGAATTGATGCGCTGGCGATTAACTGAATAGAAGTGTCTTCCAGGATTTCTTTTTCATTCGTAGCGAGTTTGGCCTGTGGATATCGCTTGGCGAAGGCATCAGTCAGATCTTTTTCTTTCGCATAGAATGCGACCAACTGCCCACCGCCACGGATAATTGCTTCCACCATTCCGTAAATATGACCGTGGTTAAGGCCGATGACTGAAAACTTGATTGAACCCGGTATTGCATTAGAAGGTTGAAAATCCGTCCGGCTTTCGGTTGCCCTGAATTTCTTCGACGCACCGTAGCTTTCTGGAATGGTCGTTGAAACAAGTCCTGCAGCGGCAGAAAGTGAAAGTTTAAGGAATCTGCGCCGGTTGCTTTCATTTTTCATAATAAAATTGGTTGAACTTTGCTTAATAGACTTCAAATTAAATGCTTCCCCTTACTTCCCTTCTGACCGCTCGCGCGGTGGTATAGTCGTTGGTAAGCGGTGTTATAAAGGTTCGGAATCTACCTACTATCTGTCGGCAGCATGTTTCTGATGGCACTTATTTTCCAAGCGCCATTATTATAGACAACTATAAACGTGCTCCACATTTTCCGGACAGTGCCGTCCGGATTTTGGATCTCATACCGCGCATCCACAACGGCGCTCGTCGAATTCAGGAGTCTGATTTTTTCAACTTTAAGCGTTCGGGTGCCAGGGCTGCCAGCCGAACTTTTCACCATCCCTTTCACGGATTCACTAACGCCGTTCCTCCATTCACCGGTTGAAACTAACTGATCAACGTCAGACGTTAAAATATTCTTAAGAAGTACGGTATCTATTTTTTCTCGGGCAAGTGAATAGCTGTCGATAATATGCGTGATATCTCGTGTTTGTTTAACGCTTGGTGCGGTTTGCGCGAATAGGATTGATATAGCAGATATGTTGAAGACGAACAGCAGAATGGTATTTTTCATATCAGTATGATCAATCGTCAGTTGCCTTTATTTTCATACCTGGTGATCCATTCATTCACTTTTATCTCCAGGGTGTTCAGAGGTATTGATCCATTTTCAAGAACTACCTTGTGAAATTCTCTGATGTCAAACTTGTCACCTAATTTCTCCTGGGCCGAAGCGCGTAGTTCTTTGATCTTCAATTCCCCGATCTTGTATGCCAATGCCTGCCCCGGCCATCCAATATAACGATCAATTTCTGTAGTGACCTCATGAAGAGATAAGGCTGTATTCTCAGCAAGAAATTTAAGCGCTTCATCGCGGGTCCATCCTTTATAATGGATTCCGGTGTCAACTACCAGTCGGCAAGCGCGCCACATCTCGTAGGTATATCTGCCAAAAAGATCATATGGATTACTGTACATGCCCATTTCTTCCCCAAGGTATTCACTGTAAAGTCCCCAGCCTTCACCAAAGGCACTTATATAATATCGGTTGCGGAAAGGAGGAAGTGCTTTTATTTCGGCAGCCAACGCTCCCTGGAGATGATGTCCAGGCACAGCTTCATGTAACGTTAGCGCTGGTAAGGTATAGAGTGTTCTGCTTTTAAGGTTGTAAGTGTTCACCCAGTAGATTCCCGATCGCTTCGACTCCCATGATCCTCCCACATACCGACCACCGGTATAAGTAGGGGCAATACTTGCCGGAACTGGTTCTACTGTAAATGGCAATGTGTACAACGTGCTGAAAAATCTCGGGAGTTGACCTTCTGCTTTTTTACTCAGCCATGAAGCATAGTTCAGGAGTTCTTGAGGAGTTTTTGCATAAAACTGATCATCGGTCCTTAAGAATACCAGGAAGTCGGCAAAGGATCCTTTGAAATTTTTATCCTTTATAATCTTTTCCATCGCTGCGCGGATCCGCTTAACTTCCATAACGCCAATAGTGTGAATAGAGTCGGGGGTAAGAGGAAGGGTTGTGTAGAATCTGACCCGGTTTTCATAATATTCTTTGCCGCCGGGGACAAAACTGATACCAGGAGTTTCTTTTGCCGCTGCCAGATACTCATTGGCAAAGAATTGATTTAATGCCTGGTAAGTCTTTTGAATGGTAGCGATCACGCGTTCGCTTTTCTGGGTGATAGCTTTCCTGTCGGTTTCACTGATTGTTTCAGGCATCTTACTGATCGGTGCATAGAAAGCTGACTCCTGATAGTTTTTTACGACCCACGGCTTCATGAGTTCGAGGGTGTTTTTTACGATCACTTTGGGAGCTACGATGCCTTCTCTGATGCCACGCTTCATTAATGCTATATTCTCCTCGAGCACCATGTTATAATTGGGCAGCCAGGCGAGGTAGTCATAATAATCTTTGGGAGTGGTAAAGGGAAGATTAGGTAATACGAATGACAATTGATTGTAAAAACCGCCCTCCGCATCGAAGGGGATCAGGAACATGTCATAATGAATGACATCGATCTGGTCGTTCAGATTGATCAGCATGACTTGCTTGCTGATTTTCTCCTGATCAGATAATGTGTTGTCAGCAATCGCTTCAAGGAGTGTTCTAAATTTTTTAAGACTGTCTGATTTTGTTTTTAAAAAATCGAAAGAAACGGGTGACCATTTTCCATGAGGGTGATAGCCCATGTAAAGGCTATCGCCGGGAGAGGAGGAGAACTTGTCTATTGTATCAAATAGCAGCGTAAGAGATTCAGCACTTTTTATAGCGTTGTCTTTGGTGTTATTGCCCTGGCAGGAAAAGAGTATTGCCAGGAGAACTGGTAAGAGAAATTTTGTTTCCTTTTTGAATTTCATGGCCTTGGTTGATTTTGTCATAACGTTTGCTGAAAGGTGCTGACCCGGCGGGATGATTGAAGTTAACAACTAATGCACAAGTATTCTACTTGTTTTCAACGTTTCGATACCAGCCACTTAAACGCTCAACTATCTGTAGTGTTAATTCACGCTAAAGACTTGTTGATTCTTCCTCTGATTATTCTATCAATCAACCACATTATTACCCAATAGACTGGCAAAAGTATTGGGTATAAAATAATGGCCAGAAAAGTATAGCCATGATATCTACTGGCAGACTCACCGATGATGCTGTCAATCAGATCGTATGAATACAGGTAGATCACCAGAATCAGAAGGGGGATTATGATACTGCCTGCAATGACCACCCATGAATACCTTTTTGTGGGTTCCTGTTTTCTGTATTTTTTAATGCCGAAAAAATGAAGCAGTGCTATAAGTAACGCTAGTATGGCAGTCACACCTTCGGGACCAAGCGCTATCATTTTAGTTGCCAGCTTGCTGATGGGTGGTGTGTGCGTGATTATTAAATAATCGGCTGGCAGCTTTGAGAAATTCCAGACGGTGCTGTCGGGTTTTGCAATAGTTGGTTTTCCGATATTTGTTGAGGGGAATCCATTAAACGCATTTCCGTTCAAAATAATTTCCAGCGAACCAAAGGACCTCCAGTTTTTGGCGGGAGAAAGTGAATATCGAAAGCTATATTCCGTTACCCAATCAGAAACGTCTATCCACACGTCAGCTGTGTATTCAACTCTGACGGTGTGTTCACCTTTGGTAAGGTCTGCCTCAAAATATTTCAATTCAAGCAGGTTATAAACATAGCCCGAGGTCTTGTCCCAGTATATTGTTACAGTTTCAACGTCGGCAGATGGAGTGTCAACCGAATTAGAAAAATTTCTTAAAAAAGAGTTATTGGTAGTTTTATATCCTTCAGGGATGGTAAGTAATTTTACCTCGTGATTATCGATCCAGACTTTAAAGTCATCCCTATAGTCCTTGGCATGAAATAGCAAAGGTATTTGTTTTCCATCCTTGTCTGTTTTAATAAAATACTCAATGATGTATGATGCCGTTGCAAAGTTCTTGTCGATTGTTAGATATATCTTTTCTTTAAGGATATCTATGTCCCGGCTGGAGAATGCAGAGCTTGAATAGGTTCCTTCACGGATTGGCGAGGCCATGTTGGCAAAACCTAGAGTTGCGGTCAGAGAGAATAGAATTATTAAAGAATGTTTCATTAATTGATTCATTGTTCCTCAATCAATCCATAAGCCACTTCTGATCCATAGAAATTGAGTAATCCTTTTTCGACCGACCACACAAATTCTACGATTTGAGGCGAGGTTTGAGTGGCTAGTATTGTCTTTAACTCTTTCCAACTGAACGTAAATACGGATGGATAAGATCCATGTCGCGGTATATCCTTTTGAGAGAAAAAAGAAAAAGAGATTTCGATAGGTTCAAATTGCGAAACATGTCCCTTTGTGTCGCTTAGCTGCCTTTTATAGGTTACTTTTATTTCCTCGAATTCATTTGGAGCAGATGGGATGTCAATATTATCCCCACCGTTGGCGTTTAAACTGAATTTCTTATCGAATGACCATTTCCTGTCATCAAAATCGATTACCGTCTTTGTCCACGTATAGTTACAGGGATAAAAGGTTCGGAGCGGATTTTGGGCCTTGATTTTTTGGTTAGTGATTGCCGTTTCAACGGATTTCCAAACCGCAATCACCTGGGTTGTCAGCTTGGCGCTTGCGGAATCTGTCTTTGCTCGATAGGTTTCATAAAAACTTCTTCTTTTAGCAATACCCGGTGGTTTTATCGAGTTTGATCTCATTGGGAGAGTATCGTAAACGGTAGAGTCGTGCGATGCATGTAGTCCCCCGTTCATCAGAATTTGTTGGTACGTGTTGATTTGTACAGGACCTTTGTCAAAATATTTGCTGACGGTTTCGATAGGAAGTTTTAGAAAAGGTACTGTGTAATAATTGAATTCTTCGTAGGCCTTGTTTTCGAATTCATTAACCCGCGATTCACCAATAATCAATTCGTTGGACAACGACTGCATTGCCTGCCAGCTGGTATTTTCCAGATTTGTAGTGTCAGAAAGGAATTCCTTGTATTTCGCCAGGTCAATTATGGAACGTTTATTGGGTTTGATCCTCTTTTCGATCAATTTTGTTTTTAGTATTTGCAGTACTGAAAGGCGCTCTGATTGATCGAGGACCATTTCTGGTACTCCAAGGTAACCGGAATCGGAAGTGTATAGTAAAGTGTTATTCGTTGTGTTCAGATAATTGATAGCATCATCGAAGAAAAAGGTGAGAATATGACGAGTGCTGCCGGGGTAATTGTCGACTAAGACCAAGGATATCGTTTGTGGTTCTTTATTTCCAGCAACGTCGATTGCGTAGGAAATACGGATGGTATTAATCTCATTAGAATTGAAAAGAAATAGGAATCCGCGGTTGGTTTGTGAATAAAATTTATCGTCGGTCGGGAGCTGGCCCTTTGCTTCGTTTGCAACGAGTTCATAATGTTTGCCTTCATACCAAACCACGTCGCTACTGTAGTACTGAGCGGCAGCGTCCCAGCTGTAAACTTTTTCGGGAGTCTCTCTGATCATTCTTTGTAACAAATCAGATTTGGAAAGGGTGTCCTGGATAGTTGGAAAATAACGTCTCACGCTTATTGGAGCGCCTTCAACTAATAGATTTGTCCAATACTTCTGGCTGTCAGATGGTTTCGTAGTTAGGTTTGGAGGGTGGTTAGTTAGTTCATAGAAATTTCCGTCCGAATAAACACTTTCTCCGAGGTAATACTTCTCACCGGATTTCCAGGTTTTAAAACCTTCCGTCGGTACGGGGCCTCTCTTCAAAACTTCAGAACCTACGGCAAATTTATAGCCTGGAAGTTTTCCTTTTAGGTAGCCGTCGATTAGTATAGCGCAAACCTGATCGCCTGTGTGTACAATTTTTGAGTTTACATTGTCGGTGAAATCAAAGGTTATCTCTCTGAATTTGTTTTGACCAAATGAAATAAAGGAACAAAGGATGACGGCCGTCGTCAGTACCGAAGGTAGACACTCCATTTTTTTTATATTTTTTTGACCTGTTTGCCGGGTCGTCCGATCTGCCCCTAAAATAGCAAGTAAATCGGAGGGTTAAGTTCTTTTTCGGTAGAAGTTTAAACGCATTTCCCGCAGATTCCTGGAGATCGAATACTCGCAGATTTTAGCGGAATTCCTGGAGTCCGACAGTATTTGCCTGCCCGCTCCGTTCCAGGAAATTACTTACCTTGATTACCAAGCAGCAATCCAACTCTAGATAATCAGTAAATGAAAAGACGAGACTTTATAACAACCGGCGCCACAGTTGCCGCATCCGTTATTCCGCTGCAGCAATTATTTGCCAATACAAACAAACGTGCTGAGCAGTCGGTGTCCTCTGTCACTAACTACGATGTCATTGTTCTCGGTGTGGGAAGTATGGGCTCGTCTGCGTGTTATCATCTTGCCAAACTGGGCGTGAAAGTATTGGGCATCGAACAATTTGATATTCCACACGAGCTTGGATCACATGCGGGACAAAGCCGAATAATCCGGAAAGCCTATAGTGAACATCCCGATTACGTTCCGCTTCTCGAGCGTGCCTATAATAACTGGCGCGCGATGGAGGCAGAGACCGGCGCGGAACTTTATTTCAAAACCGGGATCATGTATTTCGGCCTGGCCGATAATCCGGATATTGCCGGACTTCGGAAGTCGGCATCTCTGTATTCGGTAAAGGTTGAAGACATCCCATCGTCGCAGTTAAAAGCAAAATATCCTCAGTTCAGAATACCGGAGAATTATGAGCGAATCCTTGAACCGGATGCAGGATTTGTAACTCCTGAGCGTGCCATTCTTGTTTACACAGAGCGTGCTCTCCTCAACGGCGCTTCCATTCATACGCATGAAAAAACTCTTGAATGGAAAAGCACCGGTAAGACGATTACAGTAAAGACCGACAAACATACGTATGAGTGTAAGAAGCTAATTGTTACTGTTGGTGCATGGTCAGGAAAAATGATACCAGGGTTCGCGAGCAAGCTGACAATAACGAAGCAGATGCTTGCGTGGGTGAAGCCAAAAAACTGGAAACAATTTGAACTAGGAAGATTCCCATGCTGGTCCATTTCCGATCATGAAGAAGGAGGGGCGTTTTATGGTTTCCCGATTCTGCCGGTTTCAAAATTTGGCGGACCGGTTGGACTCAAGCTTGCCCATCATTTCCATGGTGCTGTTTCTGATCCCGACACTATCAATCGTAATGCTACAGCTGATGACGACGCCATACTTATTAAAGCACTAAGTAAATTCTTCCCAGAAGGATATGAGTCAACACTCGTGATGAAGACCTGCCTGTACACCAATAGTCCGGATGAGAATTTCATTGTGGACTATCTGCCTGGATATGATAAGAATGTCGCCGTTGCGGCGGGCTTCAGTGGACATGGCTTTAAGTTCATCAGCGTGATAGGGGAGATACTGGCTGATCTTGCTGTTAAAGGAAGTACGGTGCAGCCAATTGCATTTCTGAAGGCAAAACGACTTGGATAGTCTCTAAAAATATTTGGTCACAGATAATGGTGCCATTCATGCAAAACAATATGTGGAATAACAACTATGATCAATTACACGAAACCAATGGATCAAATCTCGGCCCGTTGGGCCTTAGTGCACGTTTGCCTTTGAAGCTCAGGCCTTACGGCTTGAGCTTCAGAAATCTCGCCCTGTTGGGGCTTTCATTTCTATAAATATTTCGTTTCAAAGGGGACGATTGCTAGTTATAATTTTGTTCCCTGGTTTGGTGGAGCACTGGCTTTAGCCACAACTTTGTACAACATTATGAAATTTAATGCCGCCATTATAAACATTGGAATTCTTCTATAAATCATGTCTGTTGAAATAAGCCGATCGATCAATTCCATTGAGAAAGCTTTGTCTAACTCGCTTTGAATTGGAATTTGAATAGTGACTGTAGATATTAACGTAATCAAATTGCAAAGCAGTGCCAGTCCAACTAACCACCTCGGTATAACCGCGGGCCGAAACCAGAATAGCAATATCTGAGGTATGAACGATATGAAAAAGAATATAACAAACAAAGGGATAATAAGACTGCTGTCAACCTGATGAAATTTCGGGAACTCGTTTTCTCCTACCCAGCGCCAGGTGCGGTATTGTACGAGTGAATTCACAATCCCACCTCCAAAAACATAAAATGCAACCAGAATATAGATTGAGAATACGACACTGGAAATTTGTGTGTGGTTCTTCATTTGCTCTTGGTTTAATTCCGCTTTATTTGTGAAAACACCAACCATAAGCAATTCTAACTGATGGCAATTGTGCTACTTAAAAATACAACACTTTATTTAAAGCTGGCGCCTTTCCGTATGTCTGATCTACGTTTCGAAATCTGACTCCGATCGTCAGCACGCAAAAGAAATCATACCTGTAGCGAGCCGCGAAATCCCCTGGCTGCATAATATGATTCCGCACCGTTGTGATACACAAATACATTGTCGTAGCGCCGGTCACAAAAGAGTGCACCGCCGAGTTCTCTAATTTCAGTCGGAGTGCGTACCCAGCTTGATGTTTTCGTGTCGAAATTTCCTAGTTGCTGCAACTTGCGATATTGTTCTTCCGTCAAGATTTCAATGCCCATGGCGGCGCCCATCTCAATGGCGCTATTTTTCGGTTTATTTTCTTTCCTGGTCGCCAGCGCCTCGCCGTCGTAACAAAGACTTCTCCGACCGACCGGACTTTCTGCGGAACAATCATAAAAAATATATTCACCGGTTTTACTATCATGTCCAACGACATCAGGTTCACCGCCCGTTGTTTCCATTTCAATGAGCGACCACAGTTTTTTCGCATTACCCTCTAGAGTTGCTTGTACTTTTGCCCATTCAATACTTTTATGACGCCTCGTGTTTTTTTCAAATCGGATTTTCAAGACTTTAAGAAGTCCCTCCTGATGTTCTCGTGACAACTCTTTTTTATCGACTTTCATACTTAATCATTCAATCCCATGCCATTGAGAATTTGCTTCGTATATTTTTCAATCCTGGATTCGCGTGTCGTCGACTGTTTAGCTGCAGAAAAATAGAGAAGATATCCACGTTGCCGTCCCGGTGTCAACGCTTTAAAAGCAGTTTTCAATGTTGCGTTCTTATCAAGCTTTTTTTGAAATTCTTCCGGCATTGGGAATTCTTTCGTCTTTTTAAGACTCACCTTCAGTCCAGCTTCCTCCACTTCTATCGCTTCATAAATGTAGGCCTCTAGGATTTTTTCCATCTTCACTATTTCACGGACACTGGTGAACCGAATCTGACGAGCAGCCTGCACGTTTTCGGTCTGCTGGATTAGAATACCTCTCGAATTTTTCAGCAGTGCTCCTTTGAAAAAAAGAAGAGCACAGTATTCTTTGAATCCATGGATTAATACGATGTTTTTCTTCTCAAACAGATAGCATGGCTGACCCCACTTCAGTTCTTCGGTTAGTCCGCAGTCAAGAATAATCATTCTCAGCTTCTCAAATTCATCCTGCCATTTCGAGGCTTTGTTAAAAAAGAAATCAACTTTGGGATTCATACGTTTATCTTTAGTTACCCGAAACCGTTTTTCTATCAGCGGGCCTGAAATACCGGGATACCACCGTCAGAACCAGTGATAACATAGGTATCATTTTATGACTTCACAATTTGCGAATTATATGTCAATTTTTTAGGTGAAGTTTCTACGGTTTTCATCTCTGATTTTTTGGGAACTAACCAGCCTACTATGGTGAAATTGACCGTCCTTATTGACTAGTTTTGTGCCAAAGCGCAGGAACCATTACATTGGCTGCTATAAATGCAATTATGAAAAGACTTTTATACTTCTCTCTGGCGCTGTTGTTGGCAGGAGCCTGCAAGCAAGCCGCGGACACTAAGACAAAACATGTGGTCATCACTGGAATAGATTCTTCCAAAAAGCCAGGGGACGATTTCTTTAGTTATGTCAATAGTATTTGGTATGATACCGCAAAGATACCGGCTAGTCAGACAGGAGTAGGTGCTTATTCCTTTTTGAATTACCCGCAGCGCATACGCCTGCAAGCAATTCTCGACAGCATTTCCCGAAGCAATAATACAGCGGGAAGCATCGAACAAAAGGTGGGCGATTTTTACGCTTCAGGGATGGACACCATAACCATTAGCAATCGCGGTTATGAGCCCATCAAGCCTTTGCTCGCACGCATCGATGCAGTGAGTGATGTGCCTTCGTTGTTGGAGCTGGTGGCTGAAGAACAAAAAGTCGGCGATGGCTCCATCATCGGTTTTTATGTTGGCCCTGATGATAAACACAGTACTATCAGTATTGCTCAGTTTTATCAAACTGGAATTAGCCTGCCGGACAGAGATTATTATTTCAATACCGATTCTTCAACTGTTGCTATTCAAAAGGGCTACATAAAATATCTCACCACCTTATTTGAGCTGACTGGAACAGATGCGGCCACCGCAGCGAAAAACGCAAACGTGGCTTATAAAATCGAAAAACAATTGGCTGCCTCCCACAGGACGAATATCCAACTCAGGGATGTGAAGGCTAACTATAATAAAATGGCTGTTGCTGCTCTTGCAAAGAAACAACCTAACCTGCACTGGACGGAGTTGTTAAACGACCTTGGAGTTAAGGTGGACTCGGTCAACGTAGGGCAACCTATGTATTATGAGAACCTGAATGCGATGTTGAAATCTGTTCCCATCAATGATTGGAAAGTATATTTGAAAGCTAATTCCCTCTCCAACTATTCGAATTTCCTGAGCCAGCCTTTCGTTGAGGCTTCTTTCAGGTACACAAAAATCCTGACCGGCCAGGCTGTTAAAAAAACGCGTGCCGAAGAAATGACTCAAGCGGTTGATCGTTCGCTTGGACATGCGTTGGCACAGTTGTACGTAAAGAAATACTTTCCGGAAGATGCGAAGAAACGTATGGCTGTGTTGGTGGATAATCTGGAAAAAGCATTTGAAGCTCGTATCAACAAACTGGATTGGATGAGCGATTCCACCAAAGCAAAGGCAAAGGAAAAGCTCTACGCCTTCACTGAGAAAATAGGCTACCCTGATAAATGGAGAGATTACTCGAATGTGGAAGTGAGGAGAGACGCCTATTTTGAAAATCGCTTATCAGCTAATAAAAATGATTACCTCTTCAGCTTGGCAAAAGTGGGGCAGCCGGTCGACAGGACGGAATGGTTCACGACACCGCCAACGGTAACAGCATATAACAATCCTCCGATGAATGAAATTGTATTCCCTGCCGGAATCTTGCAATCTCCGTATTTTGATTTATATGCCGACGACGCGCTTAACTATGGCGGCATTGGAATGGTAATCGGCCACGAAATAACTCATTCGTTTGACGATCAGGGAGCACAGTATGATAAAAACGGCAACGTGACCGACTGGTGGACAAAAGCTGATTATGAAAAATTTAAAGCGAGGACACAGCAGGTGATTGATCAATACAATTCGTTTACTGTGCTTGATTCGATGCATTTGAAGGGTGCCTTAACGGTGGGTGAAAATACAGCAGACATTGCGGGAGTTGCCATTGCGTATGATGCCTTTAAATTGACAGAACAAGGAAAAGACACCACGAAACTCGATGGCTTTACACCCGATCAACGTTTCTTCATCTCGGTTGCGAAGATCTGGCGCGTAAAAACAAAGGATGAGTATATGCGCATGTATGTCAACACCAATCCGCACTCGCCAGCCAAGTGGCGGGTAAATGGACCATTGATGAACTTCACTCCTTTTTACAAAGCATTTAACGTACAGCCGGGAGATAAAATGTATAAGACCGAAAATGAAAGGATAGTAGTCTGGTAAACACGGTTGTTAACGATTGGGGCAAGCGACCAGCGAATTCAAACTGATGGGAGAAGGAGTATAGGGGTCAGTTTGTTTGATTGATTTCCTATTGCCTATAATTTCTTTTCTCAAGTATAAGGAAAGTCAGTTCGATTGTGCCCCAAAGGATCAACAGTCCAATGAGATAATGGATTCGTTTTCTTACGTGAGATGAGCTATCGATAAAGGCGGTTGTGTCATTCAGCAATAGCTGTAATTTATGTTTAGAGTCCAGTGAGTCCGTTCGGATTTTTTCGATCATCTTGAATTTAAATTCGGCTATAGTCGCCGTATTGTCGCTCGTCTTTTTGTTTAAATTCACAAGCAGTAGAACTGTCAGCAGAAGGAATACTGCTCTGAAAATGTTTCTGGTCCGATTCATTTTTTTTGAATTCAAGATTCCTGTATTCTTTAACGGAGATCCGCTTCATTTGGGTCTGCTTTGGGTCTGGTTTACCTATCGCTTTGGCTTTGATAATTGAGAGACTTTGGGGTGACTGTGCTCTGACCTTGTGTCAGGTAGTGATTTTCTTGGTTTTTGGGTTGAATAGTAAGGGGAGGTCTCAAAAAGTGCGTTTCTGTCGAGATTATTGGGTTTTCTGTCTTCGCGATGGTCTAAATTGAGAAATTACCAATCTGCTGTTAGTACATCTATAGGCAACGGAAAACTGTTCAGGTCGTTACATAAAGATGGATCAATTCTTTTCATACTTTAATACATTGAATGACTACATTTTATTTAATCACCACTGTTACCCTTTCCAAATTTTAAGCAGGGATGTGAATAGTATTTGCCTATGATCTAGAACGCCGCTTCAACTATTGCCTGACGTAAAAAATATAGTTTAATTTTTTCTTAAATTGATCTTCTACACATCCCTGATGCAAAACGCTCACAACGATGCCCGGCCTTTTTTTTCTAAGTTGTTCTCTTTTTCCGAAGAAGTAATTGACCTTATGTGCGTATCATCATCATTCCTAAAAGTGAATAAGGATGAAACTGTTATAACCGAAGCAACCTTTAACCCTAATGTCTATGTCATCAAAAAAGGGCTTGTCCGATCTTATTTTATAGATGAGGTTTCAGGAAATGAAATAAATAAAACCTTTCGGTCAGAACAAGAATATTTTATGCAATGTGAGGAGCCGGAATTAAAAAGTAGTTATCAGGCGTTAGAGCCGTGCGAGTTTTACGTGATCCATTTAGATATTGCCGGCGATCTAAAGAAGAATCATGCCTCCTTTCAGGAATTCCTGTACCGCACGGTTAGCGAAGACTGGAGGCGGAAAGAGTTATTGAACAAAATGCTCTCCCTCCCAACGGCCAAAGCACGTTACGCCATGCTCGAAAAGAAATTTCCCGACTGGCTTCAGCGAGTGCCGCAATTTCATTTAGCCTCCTTTTTGAATATGACTCCTGTTCACCTAAGTCGTGTCCGGAAAAGTCACTGATGGATTGATTTATTAACATTTGTTAACGGGTATTGGGTTGGGGATGCGGAGTTTTGTGAAAAAAAACTCAATATGAAACCATTCAACATCCAAAAC
Organism: Cytophagales bacterium; assembly: GCA_038229375.1. Classification (GTDB taxonomy): domain Bacteria; phylum Bacteroidota; class Bacteroidia; order Cytophagales; family Cyclobacteriaceae; genus ELB16-189. Next base: position 19,575 of record JBBRON010000049.1, read on the forward strand.
ATTTTAACTATCCTTTCCTTTTTTCTATTATCGACAATGACCGGGGTTGCCCAAAACCTCGAAAGGAACAAAGATGTAGTTCGACAACTTTTTTTGGAAGTGTTAAGCAACAAAAAATTGGATCTGTACAAATCTATTCACACATGGGACTTCCGTGGACATGGTCTTAAAAAAGACTATTCGTTGGAAGAAGATTTTCAAGCGTCCAAACAACTTACGGAGTCTTATACAGAGGGGAAAATTGCCATTACACACTTGGTGGCTGAAGACAATTTAGTGTCTGCCCGTTGGGTGGTTGATGCGGTAATGGGTGGTCAGAAAATGTTTTTTGATGGGTTCACTATTTTTAGAATTGTAGATTTTAAGATAGCCGAAGAGTGGAGTCTTATAAATCAATTCGAAATGCTAAAACAATCAGGGCAACTGCCGCAAGCTGAAGGAAGTAAGTAGGACGCCGCGTGGTTATGCCTTTAATGCATTTCGGCAAATAAATGTGAGAGAGGCACCGTCAGCGTACGACTCACCGCCACTTACTTAATTAACGGCAGTCTTGTCCAATAATTTGATGGTGATTCCTATTTGCCCCAGGTGGTATAGATCATGATGAATAATTCCTTCCATTAAATAATGGAAATTATAGTCCGTATCAAGGAATTTGGTTTGCAAATAAGCATCATCTTGATTTATTATCAGATCAATCAATTCCGATCGACTTTTATATAAGGCGTTCTTTAAAATAGCCCAGCCTGTTTTTCTTAGCTCAGTATTGGTTTTCCAATCAGCTGGACTATTCATCAGCTCTGTTTTCAGACCTTGATATCTGCAAATACATTCTCTTCTCCATTCCAGCATATGAGAGACATGTTCAGCTACACTGTGGATTTGCGGAATAGGTCGTGTCAGGGCATCTGCTTCTGATAAATTATCAAACTTGTCTTTAAAGCTTTGGTCAAACCATAATGAGCCTTCCTGAATTTCGTTGAGTTGTCTGATGAGATTATTTATTAAGATTTGTGCCATATTTTCTGATGGTGGTCGTTGATAAAATTACCTCTAACGAACTGTGTTTATGAGAGCTTGGGCTTTCGAAGCTGCGTCTTTCTCTGCCCGTCTGCAGCGTTCCGCGTAGGCGGATTCCACATGCCGAAACGAAATATAAAACTAAACTTCTAATAAACATGCGACCCGAGGGTGGCACTATCATTTTGTGTGTGCACGGTGCAAGGGTGGTTGCTTTACATGTGCTTTATTTCAACGAAGAAATTTCCTCATCTCGACGTGTTTACGTTTGTAAATTGGCGTCCCTAAAATGCATCTGGATTTTCATTATCCCTTTATGACATTCTCAAATCTATTGACTTTATTGAAGAGGGTAATTTTAAAAAAAAATGTAAACCCTGCGTAGAATTGGGAACCAATAATCTGTTTCAGTATTCAAGTTATTTAACATAGTTCGGAGATTCGCACTTTTGCCAATACTCAATTATAACTTTGACTAGCTGCATTAAATCTTCGAAATTTGAAGGTTTGATAAAAAACCCTTGAATGGATTTTGAGTAAGCGTCAATAATAGCATGTTGCTGGGCACTTGTAGTAAAAAATAAGTAAGGGATGGTTTTTATTCTAATGCTCTCGTTTTCATGAATTTGTTTTCTTAATTCTAAGCCATTTAATTTTGGCATATTAATGTCAGAAAAAACAATGAATGGTTCAGTACTTTCTGCCGTCAAATAGGCAAGTGCTTCCTGTCCGTCATTGAAAAAAATAATTTCATTTTTATAACTGAGTTCTTTGAATACTAGGTTAAACATCTCTTGGTCGTCAGTGTCATCTTCAACGATAATAATTGCTCCGTTCTTATTCATTTATTTTTTTAAAAGTTAATGAGTAGATGTAAGTTCTTGAAGCCGCTTTCAAATTCGCAAAATCTGCTGCATGACTTACAAGGCTATTGCATGCGGTGGGTTTTCGAAGCCCTTCACTATACCATTTGCCTGGGCCAAATTAACAAAATAATTTTGGTAACCAACAAGTGCTCCGCCATGCTTTACAGTTCTTCATTACAACACTTCACCAGCATATAATAAACAGTTTTGTTGTGTACAGTAGGAATTATTACTTGTCAAAAAAAGAATTCTGAAGAGTCAAATTCAATAAACTATAATCGGAATGCCAGTCAACATAATTGATCCGAAAGTCGACCATCTTCAAGGTTTAAGTTCAATTGAATAGCTAGAATTTTTCTTAATAATTTATGCTCTTATAAATTTCTTCATATCATGCTCTTCAAAGAATTTAAACTTGAACATTTCAGAGGTTGTGCCTGGCATCACAAGAATCTTTTCTGACTCTCAGTCGTTGTATCATGGTACTTGATTGCGATCATGTCTGGTCTAATCCATTGTTTGATAATCTATAGGCTGATTATTGGTAGAGCCTTGTTTAGTTGAAAAATCCGGGCGATTATTTCCCTTGCGAAGAACTCAACGTTAGACCTGAAATTTCAGAACGGTCAAGTCTTGACGAGATAGTCGTCAAGCCAACGATCAATGATTTGCCTCATAGCGGGAAGTTCTTCGTGCGCGCAATCAAATAGCTCTATCCGCAAATCTTTTTCGCGGCCATGCTGGCGGTATAGCGGTAGGAGGTAATCCCTTATTTTTTCGACGCCTCTGGGTGGCGTGAGCCGATCAAGGCGTCCGCTCAAACTGAGATGGGGGCGAGGAACAATGAGTTCGTTGATCGTAGAGGTGTTGAATTTTTTCAGCAACCCGGGGATATAGTAATAGACTCCGTGGCCGCTTAGGTTATTCGTTTGAATCAGTTCATCAAAGTCGGTCAGGCAACACAGATCCATGCAGGCGGTGATGCGCGGATCAAGGGCCGACAGCCACCACGCCTTGGTTGCGCCCATTGACAAACCGAAGACGCCCACCCGTTTTGGGTCAACTTCAGGTCTTCCCAGTAGGTAGTCGATAGACCGCAATTCATCAAACAGCATCATCCCGAACAACGTTCGTCCTTCCCAAAGCATTTGTTTAAACGTATCCGATTCTCCATGCGTGTCTCCATTCAGGTGATTGCGTTGTCCAAAACACCAACTGTCGATGGCGAGGGTCACGATTCCTTTTTTTGCATAGACCGGAGCATAGGCGGGCATCACCTCGCGTCCGTTGAGCAGTTCGTCTTTCCCGATTCCGTATGTCCCGAAATGGGCATGACAATAGAGCATGCAGGGAGCAGGCTTTTGCAATTGATCCGGAATCAGCAGGAGACCGGGTACAGGCTCAAGTCCGTTGAAATCAAATTCAAGATGTTCCAAAGTAAAGCCCACATGCTTCTCTATCCTGACGAGTCGGGGAGGCTTTGAAGAATCATGACGAGGCAGATCGCCAAGCAATGCGCGGAGTTCTTTTCTCCGGGTTTCCTGCCAGGCAGTAAAATCAGGATCAGCAGGAAAAGCGTCTCCCACCATCGAAAGTAATGCAGACGTTGCCAAAGTTTTTTTTATAAAGGATCTTCTGGATTTCATGGCAGAACGAAGATATTGAATTCCTTTCACGATTAATTCAAACCAGCTGCGATTTCTGGAAGAATACAGCCTTCTTTTCGCGATTCACTTATCATTATTGGTTTAGATTCGATAGTGTTTGGAATGTTTAGCGCTGGTTTATTTTTCTTTTGTTATAATATTTAAAAGCCCGCCTCCTAAAAAGTCGTGAAATATCCCTTGCGAATAATCCCTTTTATGGAGATAATCATAAAAGGTTCCCTCCGATTTTTTACTGTTTGATAAATAGTAACCGATGAAGTGATTTGGATAGAAGTCAAATTTTCCAATCTTCACTCTACAAGTATAAAAATTGAGTCCGGGAGAAGATAATGAATATTCTCCCGTCCATTCTCCTTGATACAAGCGTCTAATTGTTTCTCCAATATATGCCGTTAAAACGCACTCAACTCGAAGTTTAGTCTCTTGGTTTAGG
>JBBRON010000050.1:0-23479 GCA_038229375.1 Cytophagales bacterium
GGGACAACAAATATGAATACCCTTGCCTCCTGTTGTTTTGACAAATGCCGTATAACCAAAACTCTCAACCAGTTCTTTCAGCGCCAACGCAATAGGTACAATCTTAGTGAAGGTATATCCCTCTGGCGGGTCCAAATCGAATACCATGTAATCAGGATTGTCAAAGGTTGGCTTACGACTATGCAACTGGTGGAGTTCCAGTGATGCGAGATTAGAAAGCCAGACCAACGTTGCCGGCTCGGTCGCGATTATATAATCCTTCTTCTCTTTTCCGAGTGTAGCGAATTCGATCCAGTCCGGCGCCCATTCTGGTCGGTTTTTCTGGTAAAACATTTCGCCGTGAATTCCATCCGGGAATCGAATGAGTGTGAGTGCCCTTCCTTTTACATGGTTGAGAAGGGTCGGTGCAATCTTTAGATAGTACTCAATGATTTCCGCTTTCAGAATATTGTCCTCCGGAAAGAGAACCTTATCCAGGTTGGATAATTCTACCTTTCGTTTGCCGATAGTGACCCATTGTGATTGCTTCTTGGCCATCTGAAATCATTCGACGGCCTCGACTGACTTATTCTTTAGAAAGATCATACCAATAATGAAGCATATCGATGCCACTCCGATAGGATACCAGAGTCCTGCCAGCGGATCACCGGTTGGATTAGAGGATGTCTTGCTAAGTTCAAACAGCGATGTTGCTACCAACGGCGTAAGTCCGCCGAAAATTCCATTTCCAATATGGTAGGGCAGCGACATCGAGGTATACCGTATCCTTGTTGGGAACAGCTCCACCAAGAATGCGGCAATGGGTCCATAGGCCATCGTTACAAAGAGCACCTGCACAAACACAAGCATAATCATAAACCAGAAGTCATTTTGCGAAAGCTTTACTTCACTCTTTCCTTTAATTATGGTCCCATCGGCCACCTGCTTGCTCGACGTGATCAATCGAGTGCCATCGTCAAAGAACTCTGTAGTGGTAATTGAAGCACCATCTTTGGCATTCGGTGAAAATGAACGGGTTATATTCTTTGCCATCGGAACTTCCGTTTTCAATGAGAGATCACTCATGGTAAACATCTGCCGGTAAATCGGACGGAAGAAAAGCACTGCCAGAAGAAGTCCTGCCATCATGATGTACTTCCTTCCGATGGTATCAGATAGTTTACCGAATACGATAAACATTGGTGTGGCCACGACCAGAGCAATGGCAATAATGGTATACGATTGGACAAATTCTATACGGCACGTTCGCTGGATAAAAGTGAGTGCATAAAACTGCCCGGTATACCAAACAACTCCCTGCCCTGCTGTTGCTCCAAACAAGGCAAGCAGAACCAGCTTAAGGTTTTCTTTCTTTCCAAAACTTTCTTTAAGTGGATTGGCTGACATCTTTCCTTCTGCTTTGATCTTTGCGAAGAGCGGAGATTCCGCCATCTTCATTCGGATAAAAATTGAAACTGCCACTAAAATCGCTGACAGCAGGAAAGGAATTCTCCAACCCCACTCATTGAATGCTTCCACTCCCAAGGATTCACGTATTATCAAAATCACTCCCAACGAGAGGAACAGACCAAGCGTGGCGGTAGTCTGTATAAAACTTGTGAAATATCCACGTCTGCCTTTCGGCGAATGTTCGGCCACATACGTTGCTGCTCCACCATATTCACCTCCAAGTGCCAGGCCCTGAACAACACGGAGCAACAACACAATAATGGGTGCAGCAATTCCGATGGATGCATATCCAGGAACCAGGCCGATAGCAAACGTAGAGCCACCCATTAGCACCAGCGTAACCAGAAATGTATATTTCCTTCCCACCAAATCACCAAGCCTTCCAAAAACCAAGGCACCAAAAGGCCTTACAATAAAACCAACAGCAAAAGTGGCAAGCGTTGATAGAAAGGCGGCAGTAGGGTTTGATTGTGGGAAAAACTGCTCCGAAAGAATAATGGCCAGCGTTCCGAAGATATAAAAGTCATACCACTCAATCAGCGTTCCGACTGATGAAGCCGTGATGACAAACCAAAGATTCTGCTTCTCGGCAGAAGGGCTCTCAATTTTTTTCATGCGGAAATATAACGGGATTGCACCTAAAAGAAAATCTCTTGTGCCAGGCGGTAGGTATTGGCATGAGCCTCAATGATATCCCTAAATTCCCTTGAATAGCCACCTCCCATGCTTGCCACCAGCGGTATGCTATTCCTTTTCGCTGCCTCCAATACAATCCTGTCGCGTTGTTTGCATCCGGCACGCGTCACGTCAAGCTTGCCAAGGGCATCCGTATCAAGGATATCCACACCTGATTGAAAAAATATGAAATCCGGCTGCACCGAATGCAATACATTATTAAGATTCGATTCAAGGGTCTTCAAATAGAATTTATCGTCGGTGTGATCCGCCAGCCCGATATCGAGATCCGAGTGCTCCTTGTGCAAAGGATAATTATTGGCACCATGCATGGAAAAAGTAAATACCCGCGAGTCATTCTTAAATATCTGCGCTGTTCCATTTCCCTGGTGCACATCCAAGTCTACAACAAGTACCTGCCTCACTAACTTTTCATGAAGCAGATAATTGGCGGCGATAGCGATGTCATTCAGTAAGCAGAATCCTTCACCTTTGTTGGTGAATGCGTGATGGGTTCCCCCGGCAATATTCATTGCAATTCCATACTGAAGAGCAAACTGTGCGCACAGAAGAGTTCCGTTTGCAATAGTGATCTCGCGTTGAACCAACTCTTCATTCAATGGAAAGCCTGTTCGTCGCACCTCTTTTGGGGTAAGCGTTAATTCCTGAAGAGCCTTCCAATAACTTGCTTCATGTGATAACACTATCCATTTCTCGTCAATAGGTGTCGGCCGGAAAATATTTTCAGATCGTATCGTGCCTTCGTGCAATAACTGCTGCGGCAACACTTCGTACTTGCTCATCGGAAAACGGTGATGAGGAGGTAGCGACAACACGTACGACTCTGTCCAGGCTACTTTTAACACAAAGTATTCCTAATGTTTCTCATGCTTTTCTCCGCCACCATGCCATGCTTCCATAATAGAATGGAAATTATCATGCAGCAACGTAAGGGACTTTCCGATTTCGTCATCAGGTGTATTGGCAGCAATAGAATCAGCGAGGGCTCGTGTCTTGGTTTTAAGCTGCTCCAGCAAGCCCTTCACCTCATCATTGTTTACTTTCTCTGGAAGCGCCGCCGCTTGCCATTTTTCTGCCTCTGTCGCCATCTCAGCTGCCAATTTCTTTGCGGGTTCGAGATTGGTTGAATCTTTATAGGGATGAAAGGCCTCCGCCATGATCATATGAAAAGACTCCATCTCAGGCCACTCAGCCGACGAATCATTTTCGGCTTCGTGCTTTTTTGAACAGGAAATACTGGTCAGTACAAATAGTAAAAAGGCGATTTGAAACAAATAGGATTTCATAGAAGTAATAATAGACGGGTTAATTAAAGAGTCAATTTTTTTTTTCGGTACTTTCTCCAGTTCTCCAAGGCGTGAACACCTTTCTTTAGCAAGTCAAAGTAAAGCGTAATGTACATCACGACGGTCATGCTCCAGATTACACTGAGATTGAAATAGAACGTATCATAAATATTACCCAGAAAGTATTTAGTAGGCACATAGAAACTTGCCTGAAAATCAAACCTGTTGCGTGGACGATGGTCTTCAAAATAGATCGGATAAAATTTCTGGATCAATCTGCCTCGCCATTCAACAATTCGGTTCAGGTCATTTGAATTTTCAACCATGTTGATGACCGACTCGTTTTCATACTTAAGTCTCATCTCGTCAAAAATCTTTCTCTTTTCCGGTGTATCTGTCAACCGTGCAATCAATGTTTCACGGTCTTTCTTGGCATTGTTGGATCGTATCACATAATACTTCCTCAACACAGATAAAAACTCCTTTGTTTTGGTATAGACAGTCGAATCAAATTTTCCAGTTCTCAGTCGGTCTAACTCGGGAAGTTTTTCAGCACCCACTATATCCAGTTCATAGGAAATCTCATTCCTGAGAAGGTCAAGCGCATCTACTACTTCCTTATTGTTCAGATTCCTCCAATCACTCCGCTGGTTCAATACGTACGTAAGTTTTGACTCAAGTGCTGGCACCAAATAGGTACGTTTATATTCCGCTTCGGCCTCCTTCTGATCATAATCATAAAACTGCTTTTCAAAAGGATTGTCCTTGAACTGGGTAACCATAAATGCCTCAAAGGCCCAGCGCGACGCCATCATTTCTCCCACCACAGGTATTCCATTAGGCTTGCCCACTTCAGGATTAAACTTGTCAAAGCTGATTACCACTCCACTCATGATCAGCTGTGGTATCACCAATACCGGAATCAGAATGTAAATCGTAACGGCTGAATCAAATGCGGATGAAATATTCAAACCTAATATATTAGCGAAACAGGAGCACGAAAAAATAATCAGCCAATACCTCATTTCCGAATAGGGAATCTCAAGAATAAGATTTCCCACAATAATGAAAGTCAGTGTTTGAATAGCTGACACGACGAACAGGACAATAACTTTCGAAAGCAAATAGCTATTGCGACTGAGATTGAGGAACCTTTCCCTTTTTAGTATTTTTCGATCACGGAAAATTTCCTCCGAACTGACGATCAATCCAACAAAGAGCGCAACCACCACGCTCATAAAAAAGTAAACAGGAATGTTATAGTTGTTGTAAAATGTATACTTAGGATTGTCAACTCCAATGACATCGTAGTACTTAACAAAATACGACATGAAGAGGGCGAGCACTGGTGACAGCGAAAGGTTCACGATCATATATTGCTTGTTAGCAATCTTCGACAGCACGTCGCGCTGAATGAAAACCGCCAGCTGCTTCAATCCATTAGGAATTTTTTGGGTAATGGGCAGGGTGTCCGTTACTTCTTCCGTCTTCGGAATCTTCATTTTCTGTTTGAAGTACTGGTACCATTGCCCAGGTGAAACTTTCCGGGTGGTCGTAAACCTTCCGTACTCATTTACAATACGTGTCTCAATAATATTAAAAATCTGTTCCGGGTTAATGTTACCACATTCAGGGCAGGCCCCAGGCGTTTTAGTCGCTGCATTGATGATCTCTTGAAAATAATTTACCGACTCAACCGGATTGCCATAGTAGATCTGAAAGCCCCCAACATCAAGTATGATCAGCGTATCAAACATCTTAAAGATATCGGAGGAAGGCTGGTGGATCACGACAAAAATCATCTTGCCACGCAGGGCAAGCTCTTTCAACAGATCCATGATATTTTCAGAATCGCGTGACGAAAGGCCAGAAGTCGGTTCATCAACAAACAAAATTGCCGGCTCGCGCAATAGTTCAAGGCCAATGTTCAAACGCTTTCGCTGACCGCCGCTTATTGTTTTATCCAGTGGAGAGCCCACTCGTAGATTGCGCGTTTCAGAAAGTCCGAGGCTGCTAAGCACCTTCTCAACTCGTTCCTCAATCTGTTCCTTTGAATAGTGTCCGAAGCAAAGGCGTGCTGCAAAATAAAGATTGTCAAACACGGTAAGATCTTCCATCAACAGATCATCCTGTGGAATGAATCCTATGATTCCCTCGACCTTTTCAGGATTTTCATGAATATCGATGCCATTGACAATCACTCGTCCGCTGGACGGTTTCTCAAGTCCATTCAGGACATTCAATAGGGTCGACTTGCCGGAACCGCTCGCTCCCATCAGACCAATGAGCTTCCCTCCTCTTTCTGAAACGGTTACATTCTGAAGTCCAGCGCGACCGCTTTTGAAGTGATAAAAAATGTGCTCCGCGATAAAGCTGATCTCGGTATCCGATTCCTCGAATAAGAACTTGCCAACGATATCACTGTAATAGATTGGTTCAATCTTGCTTCCGCGAATGGTTGACCCTGTTGGAAAGATGTCAAGCTTACGGCTTTTGAGGGGCTGACTGTTTAAGTACAGCGATGTGATGCCCAGGTATTTGACAAAATACGTCTCAACATCCTGGAGCCGAAGTACAGCGATAAGGCCGGTTAGGTTCTTGGAAATAATTCTTGGACCATTGTGATCAAGCTCCCCAGAACCTTCATCAATGATCAGTATGTTTTTCAGATTGAGTTCATCGCTGTCCTGACCGATGACAAAAGTTCTCATCGCCTGAATATCTTTCAAATGGATCTTCAGTGCCTCGCCGATGTAAAAAATAAGATTTTCCTGTCGTTCGGAAATATGTCCGTCAGCAAACACTAGCTCAATAATTTTCACAACCAGCACGGCCTTCTGCTGGGTGGTGAGCGCTTGGTTAACTTTTTTTGAAATTTGCATGATGCGGGCCCAATCATCCACAAATTGAAGGGTTTCCTCATCTACATTACCGATATCGGATGCATCAACCTTTCTGTTGGCCTTTACAAATTCGTCAAACAGGTTGAGATAGTACCGAATCGCTTCCTGGTTAAGGTGGAGCGACAAAAACTCTTTAATATTCGCGCGCTCATCGTCAGTAATTCGCTCTTTCGCCACGATGGCAAATAGCTGGACAATGGCTTTCAGTAATTCCTCACTCATGTACGGTCACAATTGCGGCTTAAAATAGATAAAAATGCGCTGCCAGACTTATAACTGTGCATTTCTTTTCTTCAAACGGTTCCTGCCCGACGATGGACAGGTTTACCAATGGTCGATATTCCATTTTTCACCGAATTATTATTTCTTTGTTACCGTAAAACTCCAACCTATGAAAAAGCTGTTTGTTCTAGCATTGTTCTTTTCCAGTCAAAGTGCTTTCTCGCAAAATTCAATCCTTTGGCAAATATCCGGCAATGGACTTAAAACTCCATCCTATCTGATGGGTACTTTAAAATTCATAGGCGAAAAGGAATTCTATCTGCCCAACGAAGCTGTCAGCGCCATAAAATCCTGTAAGACATTTGCAATTGAAGATCAGGTCGACCACAAAGCGCAGCTTGAACTGAACAAAGCCGTCCATTTTCCCAAAGGAAAATCGTTACAAACTGAACTTCCTGCTGTTGATTACGAACGCGTTACGAATTTCTTCGCCAGTGAATTCAAAATATCCAAAGCCTCGTTTGAAAAAGAATTTGCTCCCCTTATTCCCTTAGCCCTTTCTATAAACATGACACGCATGTCATTGGGTGAAAGTGTAAAATTCTATGACATTGAACTCTTGACAATTGCCAAAAAGAACAAGCTAGAGACATTTAGCCTTGAATCAATTGATCGTGAATCAATGGCAATCCAGGCTTTTCCGATGAAGGACCAGGAAATAGCGTTGCTTCACAGCATCAATAATTTTGAGACCCAAAAGTCAGAGTATAAAAAACTGGAAGCGGCGTACGTCGAGGGTGATCTTGATAAAGTATTTGAATACTCACTTCATCCTACCGAAAATAATCCCGTGTTCATTGAAGAATTCTATTACAAACGCAATCAGGAATGGTTTCCGAAAATTGTAAAAATGATGGCAGACAAACCATCCTTCATTTCCGTTGGTGCGTCACATCTTGAAGGCGAAAAAGGTCTTCTTAAACTTTTACACGAGAAAGGATATACCCTCACTCCCGTAAAAGTTACCCGCTAACCTATGTGACGTGTCACCAGGTCGCTAAGAATCAGGAGACCCTCGCGGAGGTATTCGTCTTTCAATTTCGATAGATCCTCAGAAGACAGTCCTTCTTTCGATGTAATCTTAGTATCCAGGCTTTCATTTGCTGCCTTCTTCTTTTCAGCCTCGTCCATCTCCTTCTTCCTCTTGACTTCATTGAGGGAAACTTTGGTATCGTCCAGATTTTTCCTCAAGTCGTCAATCTCGCCAACGTAGCGCTTCATGATCGGATCGATCTTTAACCTATCCTGATAGCTCTTGGCAAGTCCTACCACCAGTTTATCCGTAATATCAGTTGTCTTTTGAAAATCAGTTTTTCTGATCACATCCCAAGGCAAGGCACTTGGACTTGCACTCTCACCATACTGTTCAGGTTTGAGAGCTGACGGCAATTGAATGTCGGGCGTGACGCCTTTGTGCTGGGTGCTGCTGCCGGTTACGCGGTAGAATTTTTGGAATGTTAATTTCAATTCTCCTACTTTATCCGCATCCGTGATTTGCTTGTCAAGATCGATCACAGTTTGTACCGTACCTTTTCCGTAAGTTGATTCTCCGGCTATAACACCACGATGATAATCCTGAATGGCACCTGCAAAAATTTCAGATGCAGAAGCACTGAAGCGGTTTGTTAGAACCACCAGCGGTCCTGTATAGGTTACTGTTTTGTCCTCGTCACCATAAACCTCAAGCCTGTTACCAGAATCTTTTACCTGAACAACGGGTCCTTCTTTTATAAACAATCCGGTAAGGTCAATTGCCTCATGGAGTGAACCCCCACCATTGTTGCGTAGATCCATAACGATTCCGTCCACTTTCTCCGCCTGAAGTTCCAGCACAAGTTTCTTCACATCACGTGTAGTACTTCTGTAATTCGGATCGCCCTTTTGATAGGCCTCAAAGTCCATGTAAAATCCCGGAAGCGTTATCACTCCGAGTTTAAGATTCTTGCCGTTGGCAGAATACGTAATTGTTTTCTTCTTGGCGGCTTGATCCTCAAGCTTCACTTTATCACGAGTGAAGGTAAGAACGGTAGAAGGTCCATTCACACCGGTCGCGAAAGGTAGTATCTGAATCCTTACCTGCGTTCCCTTCGGTCCTTTTATAAGTTTAACAACATCATCAATCCTCCATCCAATCACATCCACTATCTCTCCATCCTTACCCTGGGCTACCCCGGTTATAAGATCATTCGGATGAAGTAGGTTAGATTTTTCAGCAGGTCCTCCGGGTAATATTTCTACAACTTTTGTGTAATCGTTATCTGTTTGAAGTTTAGCCCCAATGCCTTCAAGTGACAGCGTCATACTCTGCTTGAAGAGGTCGGTAGCCTTTGGAGACAGATAATTAGTATGCGGATCATAGGCTTCCGTAATACAATTCATGTAAATACTGAAGATGTCTTCGTTGTTGAGTTGATCGAAGGATTTCAACAAACGCTCGTAGCGCTTCTTAAGAACATCAACAATTTCTTCCTGCTTCTTTCCGCTCAACTTCAGACTCAGTGCCTGGCTCTTAATGATTTTTCGCCAAGCATCATCAACATCCTTGCTATTGGTGGCCCATGTTGCTTTATCACGATCTGTCTCATAGTACTCGTCAAGGGTATAATCAAAATTCTCGTTGACAAGATTGGCCAATACATCTTTCACACGCGCGCGATAGCGATCCTGAAATACTTTGTAAATTTCAAATGCAGGAGAAACATTCCCAGCCTTCGTCAGATCATCAAGCTTAAGTCTGTACTTTTCAAATGCTTGCACGTCGGAAGCAAGGAAATATATCTTAGCGTTATCTAACTCTTTGAAGTAGGCATTAAAAACTACAATCGAAAGGGAGTCATTGAATTGAAGTTTTCTATAATGGTAATTGCTCAGCATCTGAGAGATCACTTGCGCCTCCTTGCCAAATACTGGCTTTGCTTTCAGCTGTGTAGTATCACCAGGAACGGCAAAGCACTGGAAGCTCAATAAAACCAGAAACAAACCCCCTATCTTTTTCATCAACTTCTTCATTTATCTGTTATTTGATTCTTAAACGTTAAAAAGACCAAATAGATTCTACCCTTTTGCTATTTTGTCAATATCAAATTCCTCCAGGAACTTTTGTGCCTGATCTATTGAAGGAAACTCGTAGAACCGTTTTCCGGAAAGGATTGAATGAATTTCAATTTTTACCATGTCAATATTCTTGGTGTTGCGGCGGTTGTTCAAACGATAATCTTTATAATCATCTACCTCTTTCTTTGAGATTACAAATGCAGTAGCGCGTACATTCTTGCAATAAGCACATTTGTAGTGCTTGACCAGCTCCTTCGGAGACTCGTCCTCGTAAACTTGCGTAATTTCCTCCTTCATCACCTTCATGGTAAAGAATCCGCAATTGTTACACTTAAGGGCTGTGAGGTGCCCTTCGTACTTTTCAATTTTTATATCAGCTGACTTTTCATCAATCCAAACATCATAATCAATGGAGAAAACATTCTCCTCCGCCTGCCTGCCTTCGTTCAAATGGACATCCTCCTCCTCTTCACTCAGCAATCTCATTTTGTTTCCCGTCTTGGGATTCACGCGAGGCATATATCTCCATTTTTTTAATTTGGAATTCAACTTGGTCGGGTAATAATAGTCAAGCACCAGGTTTGCTACATAAGCAACAAGGGTACCACCCGAAATTCCAAAAAACAGGCGTACAAAAAACCATACCCCAATCTTATTAAGACTGCTTTCACCGGAGCCATACAGATTGATAAGCAATGCAATTCCAATAGCCACGGCATAAAATGACCATTTGAGCCACTTTACTTCATTCTCATTGATATAATCATACTTGGCCTTAGACTCCCTGATCAATGCAACTTTGATGCTGTGAACCAGGAAGATGATAAAGCCAATAGTGAAAAAAATGATCCCGCCAATAGCCATTGCGGTGTACCATAATTCAAGAAATGCTTTCTGAGCCTGTAAATCCATGGTGGAAAGATATTTTCGTAATTAACAAAACTAGGATAAAAACTGATTTTAAGCCCCTGAAACCCATATCAATTAGCCAAAATTGATGCAAGGTCGGCAGGTGAATACCCTACCGATTTAATGGTTTTATTGTCAGATTTTCGATAGACCAACCATGTATCCCCTTCATTAAGGTAATAGCATTCTGTACCATCTTTCTGTAAATAGTGTGCCACTGTCTTACGCGCCTCCTCTTCTGATGTACATGCTTTGCTCATATTTGAACGCTGCACCTCATCGAAAAGCTTCTTGAATTTTTCTCCCAGTCCAAATTCAAGAACGGCACCCGATAACACATATTGTATGTCACAGAGGGCATCAGCAATCGCCACAATATCCTTTTCCTCTATTGCCTCCTGAAATTCACGTAATTCTTCCGCTATGAGTTCTACCCGAAGGGCACAACGCTTTTGATCCGGTATCGCTGGGGATGAGAGTATAGGATGCTTGAATGTGCGATGAAATCTGGCTACCGATTCGAGGGTTGCTGGTTGCTCCATAGGTTGGTTAAAGTTCAAAGGGCAATAAAAGGAATCTGCTACGCGATTCAAAATTGGGGGATAAAATTTCCCCCCTGATGAGATTATATGCCTAATCAATGCCCAACTCCCTATATTTGCCCCCTGATTTTACAAATCGATGAAGAAAAATTTTGTCAGCGAATTGTCCTGGCGGGGAATGATCCATGATGTGATGCCCGGCACGGAAGCTCAACTTCAGAAAGAATTGACGGCCGGTTATGTCGGTTTTGATCCAACAGCAGACTCCCTCCATATTGGAAATCTGGTGCAGATCATGACATTGGTTCATTTTCAGCACTGTGGGCATAAGCCCATCGTCCTGGTAGGTGGTGCCACCGGCATGGTCGGCGACCCCTCCGGTAAATCCGCAGAGCGAAACCTTCTGTCATTGGATGTGCTTAGACACAATGAATCCTGTGTTAAAAAGCAACTTGGAAAATTCCTTGACTTCTCAGCCGGCGAGACCGGAGCCGAGATGGTTAACAACTACGACTGGTTTGAGAATTTTAGTTTTCTTGACTTTATCCGAGAAGTGGGGAAACACATTACCGTAAGTTATATGATGTCGAAAGACTCCGTACAAAAACGTCTTGAATCCGGACTTTCGTTTACCGAATTCACTTATCAGCTCGTACAGGGATATGATTTCTTCTGGCTTTATAAGAACAAGAACTGCAAACTGCAGATGGGTGGCTCCGATCAGTGGGGCAACATTGTAACAGGAACCGAATTGATCCGCCGCAAAGACAATGGCGAAGCATTTGCTCTTACCACACCCCTCATCAAGAAAGCCGATGGTACGAAGTTTGGCAAAACCGAACAAGGCAATGTGTGGCTTGATCCAAAGAAAACTTCACCGTATCGCTTTTATCAATATTGGTTGAATGTGTCCGACGATGATGCAGTGTCATTCATTAAGATTTTTACAGAACTGCCAAAGGAAGACATTGATAAACTAATTGCTGAACATCAGCAAGCACCCCATTTGCGTACGCTCCAATTGGAGTTGAGCAAACAGATCACAACGCGTGTGCATTCAAAGGATGACTATGAAGCAGTTGTAAAAGCTTCTCAAATCCTCTTTGGCAACTCAGTTACCGCAGACCTTATGAATCTTGATGAGGAAACCCTGCTGGCTGTTTTTGAAGGCGTGCCTCAGGTGGTTGTCTCCCGTGATGCGCTGTTATCTGTTGCATCTGTTACTGACTTGCTTTCAGAAGTCACCAAGGGTGCGATCTTTCCTTCCAAAGGTGAAGCGCGCAAGATGATCCACGGTGGAGGTGTAAGCGTCAATAAAATAAAGCTCACCGATCCTCAAGAAAAGCCTAATTTTAAGCTTTTGCAAAATCGTTACCTGCTAGCGCAAAAAGGAAAGAAGAATTATTACCTGATTATTGTTGAATAATCCATGACCTGGAAGACCGCGTTGCAATCTACCCGCGTGCGATGGGCTATTGCCTTTTGTGCAATTACTTTTTTAATGATGTTCTTGTTCATGCCGATATATTACCGCGATGTGATAGGGCCGAAGGAAGGCATTCTTATGAATGATCTGTTCCTCAATTTTTTTACACCGAGGAACTGGTCTCTTCCTGTCTTTGTTATCTTATACGTAGCGGTGATTCAAGCCTTTATCTTTTATTACAACGATGCGATCACTGTCATTACAGCTGTTACAATATATTGTGGAGTTAATATTTTGCGAACCGTTACGATGTTTGCGCTTACGCTGGAGCCTCCCACAGGTATGATCCTACTGCAGGATCCAATCTCATCCGCACTTTATCCCGACACCGGCTTTGCAAAGGATCTGTTCTTTTCAGGCCACGTCAGCACCATAATGATAGTGGTCCTTATTGAGAAAAACCGACTGGCGAAGGTCCTGAAGATTGTCGGCACTTTGATAATTGGCGTCCTATTGGCCTGGCAGCATGTTCATTATACGTTGGATCTTGTGGTGGCGCCACTGGTCACCTACGGCGTTTTTCTTATTATCAGAAAGTATTTGGAAATTGGGGCCGAAAATGGGGATTTGGCAGAAAATACCCAAACAAACTAAAAATGTCAAAACCCCGTTCATATACCTAGATTGCGAGAATTTAATGTTAACAATTCAATAAAATTCAAGTAATTTGCGATTTACCAAACTATTAAACCAGAAAGCGGATCATGTACGAGCAGGTAAAGAATGGAAAGAGTCACCACAAGGTTAATGGAAGCTACCCTTTTTTCACTTTGGGCGCCACGTTGACTGAGGAACAGAAGGAGTTCTTTGATACCTACGGATTCATACATTTCAAAAACTTTGTTGATAAGTCAGTTGTAAAAGAAATGCTTGAAGAGTCCGTAAGGATTCAGGATGAGTGGATTAAGGAAGATGTGAAAATGGTGAATGGGGTCCCTATTAAATACGGCACTGATGTTAATGGACAGAGAATCGTCCAGCGATTTGCGTTCCTCAATCAGTTCAGCCAGATCTTTGATAACTTCATTAAAGAACCAAGGTTAAAAGCTCTTTTTGATTTCGTTCCAACGCCCGACTCTCGCATCGGAGAAAATGAGAAAGATGGTCTCGTTTTTAATCACTACGTCAATTCCTCGGAAAGTAATTACAGCCAGTTAGGCTGGCATACCGACGCTTTGCGCGATATATTCTATGGCAATAAAATTATGCCCATGCTTAATGTCGGGCTTCATCTCGACCACTCAAATACGGATAATGGCGGCCTGAGGATATTGCCAGGAACTCATAACAAAGGCATCGCTACTCTCCTTTTTAAGAAGTTTTATTTTTTGAGCCATAAGCCAGACAAAATGGAAATTGGTCTTAACGTGGAACCAGGTGATCTTACCGTGCATGACGGCCGTTTGTGGCATCGTGTGGCACAATCTCCTCACGTAGGAGAAAAGAGCCGCCGCCGAGTAATGTACGTGCCCATAGTCACTGGTAAATTCCAGCCTCGTAATGAAGAAAGCAAGCCACTATTTTACCAGCGCTTAATGGCGCTGACCAACAAATAATCCAGTGTCATACGCCTTAATTACCGGGGCCAGCGGAGGAATCGGCTGGTCGATGGCTAAGGAGCTGGCTTCACGTAAGCACAATGTGCTATTGATCGCAAGGTCAAAGGAAATACTTTCCAAAAACTGCGAAGAACTCAAACAGAAATTTGGTGTCCATGCTGATTACCTGGATCTCGATTTATCCATCAAGGATTCCGCGCTAGCCGTGAAGAGCTGGCTATTAGAGAGAAATTACTCCATTGATATTCTCATCAACAATGCGGGGTTCGGTTCATGGGGAAATCTAAAAGACATCTCGCGTGAAGAACTCAATCAAATGATGCAGTTGAACATGCTGTCGCTGGCTGACTTCTGCAAAGTATTGCTACCCGATCTTGAGAAGAATAAGAAAGCCTACATTCTTAATGTGGCGAGCACTGCTTCCTACCAGGCAGTGCCAACATTAACAACCTATGCTGCGACCAAAGCGTTCGTTGTTTTGTTCTCAAGAGGACTTCGTTGGGAATTGAAAGATGGACCTGTCTCAGTCTCCTGTGTAAGCCCGGGAGCAACGTCAACTGGGTTCGTTGACCGCGCCAACCTTACCTTCATGAAGGAGAAAGCCGAAAAATTCAGTATGCAACCTGAACCTGTGGCAAAGATTGCCATAGCCGGGATGTTTGCCGGCAAGGCAGAAATCATTCCTGGGTTTATGAATTGGATTACGGTAAAAGCTGTTGGCTTGTTACCTAAGACCTTACCAGAGATGATAGCTCGCAACCTTTATAAGACTGATAACTAAATAGTTACCTTAGTTGTAAGTTATTTACCTCTAAGGTTATTGAGCGAAGTATCACTGAGGTGATTCAGAAAAACTACTTCGTCTTCAGAATAAACACAATCGTTCCCCTTGAAACCGGAGGCGCTTTGGTATCGCTGGTTCTCACAAGCGAATTCTCACGAATGAGGTCCTTCAATATCTGCTCTGAACGTGCGCTCAGACTTCTTTCTTTTGTATCAATCCTTGTGATCTCACCATTTTCATCGCACTCAATGCTAAATACGACCTTGCCGTTGTCACTGTCAGGAAGTTCAGGAATTTTTGGGTCAGAAGCCCAGGCCCAACCTCCCATCGATAGTCCCAACCCATCGCCTCCACCACCCCCACCGGGCGTGCCATACAGTGCTTTGGCATCCAGCTTACCTTCCGGGCTGCCCTTATCTCCTGTCTTGTTTATATCGTCTCCCTGACTCCCGGTCGTTCCCTTCTTCGACGCGTCAGCATTGGTAGATTCTTTCTTATCTTCTTTTTTATATTCAGCGATTACCTTCGGTGCAGTCTCTGCAGGCTTCTCCTTAATAACTTCCTTCTTCACCTCTTTCTTCTTTTCTTCTTTTACTACTACAGGGCTTGGCTCATCTGATACCGCCTGCTCAATGGCTTTTTCAGGGACCGTCTCTTTCACCGTTTCCTTTATTTCAGGCTGTACCTCTTCTGGTTGAGCTTCCGCGGGCTGATCCAGCTTTTCTGATTCCTGAACCGTTTCCTGCCCAACCGGAGTCTCTGGCTGCACATCTCCGCTTCCCTGATCGTCAAGTCCAAAATTCAATTCAACACCAAACTCAGGCAGTGGTGGATCAGGTGCTCTCCATGCCATTAGGAAAAACAAAATGAGGAACATCGCCGAGTGTATACCCAGTGAGGTAAAAAAACCAATTCTCCTGTTTTTCTTTTCCTGTTCCTGATAGTCCATGACTACTTTGGTTTAGTGGCAATCGAAACCCTGGCCTTTAATGACGTTGCAATTCCAGCAACATATACCAGTTCCTCGGTCGGAACGCTTTTGTCAATGTGTAAGACAACAACGCCCGCGCTACCGGTGAGATTTCTTTTCAATTCTGATTCGAGCGTATTCTTTGAAACCTTCTTATCATTCACAAAATACTGCAGGTCTTTTGTAACAGTGACTGAAACCTTCTGAACTTCAATAGTACTTGCTACGCTTGAAGGTAGATTAACGGGCAATCCTGAAGGTGTAACAAATGATGAAGTCAGCATGAAGAACACTAACAATAAAAAGATGAGATCCGTCATGGAGGCCATGCTGAAAGAAGCATCGATCCTATTTTGTGATTGAAGTTTCATGATATTTCTGATTAACGTGGCTCCTGAAGAAGATCGATAAACTCAATTGATGAATATTCCATCTTATGCACCACTTTGGATACACGGGTTACAAGATAATTATAGCCCAGGTAGGCAATGATACCAACAAGCAATCCGGCCACGGTTGTAATCATGGCTGTATAAATACCTGAAGAAAGTAGTTTGGGGCTTACAGAGCCCTCTTCCTGAGCGATCGAGATAAATGCTTCTACCATACCTATCACTGTTCCCAGGAACCCCATCATCGGGGCAGCACCCGATACCGTGGCCAGTATTGAAAGGTTCTTTTCCAGCTTAAACAGCTCAAGTTTTGCCACATTCTCAATGGAAGCCTCAATAGTCTTAAGAGGGCTCCCAATGCGGGCCACTCCTTTCTCTATCATTCTTGCTATAGGACTATCAAACTGACTACAAAGGAGTTTTGCGCCATTGATATCGCCTCTCAACACCAATTCCTTGATTCTTCCCATAAAGGCATCAGGACTTTGATTCGCCCTATTGATTGTAAGGATCCTTTCAACGAAAATATAGATTGCGAAAAAAGAACTTAAGACGATCGGTATCATCATGAAGCCCCCTTTTATAGCAAGATCAATTACCGACAACGCATCTTCCGTTTGTGGCGCTGCGGTTGTAACAATTTGTGTAAACAGCATAGTTTAAAAAATAATCAGGTCGGTAAAATCAAAAAGTGAACAGCAACAGAGGCGGCCTGACCTCAGTTATTTTATCAATATTTAATCACCCATACCGCTCCACCATAATCAGCTTTCGCTGCATCTGCGTTGGTCTGAGCCGATGCAAACGTGTCATGATCGGCAATCGTAAGGCGGAAAAAATTCTTTCCTCCAAAAGGTGGAATAATCTTCGTGCTTACACCTTTCGCGCTCAATATTTTCGCGTAGTCCATCAGTAGATCGTCGTCGATATCACTTGTAACGACCACATAATAGCGTTTCGTACGTCCCGAAAGAGTTTCTATGGTACCAATAGTGGGTTTCGCGGCCGCGAGAGCTTCCAGTCGCTTCCTCTCATCCTCAGCCTCTTTGGCGAGACGGGCTTCCTCTTGCTTCTGCTTCTTAAGAGCATCTTTTGCCAGCTGCTCCTGACGAGCTTTTTCGGCTTCCTTTAAATTGTTTGGCTTTATAACAAAGTTATAAACCAGATAACCAGCAACCAGCAATACCAAAATAATAACGCCACCAATTATGATTGGAGCTTTAGACTTCGGCTCACCTACCTCCTCTAAATCCCCAGTCTCGGAATACGAGCTTTTGTAGGTTGTGTTTTCACTATCTGTAGAAGAATATCCGGACGACGAGGAAGAGGTAACCTCTTCCTTTATGCGAGTTGTTTCCTCTGTATGATCGAGGGGTTTGTACTCAATATCAGGCAAACCGAAGTTGTCTTCGGAGCTATCCTTCAGATCATCTTCATTTGAATCCTTACTGGCCATTGTTTGGGGGTTTAGTTTTTTATCAAATGCTAAACAAAATTAAGGTAAAAATAGTAATAAATACTACTGTTCACCGCCGTCAGAAACTCCAGCTCACCCCTGCCAATGCTTGAAACCCTCTGGCTGGGTAGCTCTGATACAGTGGATACTTGCTGGAAAGCATATTATTCAACTGCACAAACGCTGAAACCTGTTTCGATAGGAAGTATCTCACTTTCATATTCAAATCAAACGCCCCGTCAAGTGAAATGATGGTGTTGCTGATGGGGTCAAGCGACTTCATTCCACCTTGTGCAATAAAGCCCGCTTCAAACACGATCTTTTCATAAATGTTGAAACGTGAATTGGCGCTGATGCGATACGTCGGGCGATGCAATGCCTGTTGTAGGCCGGCGGTTTCATAGCTAAAGTAATCTGCCCTCAACGATACCGTCGCCACGTCTGCATGAGCAAAACTAATCTCTGCAAATGGATTTAATCGCTTTGTATTGCCGTCGTAAACAAGGCTGAACTTATCAAATGGTACACCCACATTTACACCAGCCGGATTGAAATTATCCCGCACGTTAATGTAGTAATAGTAGTTCTTCATGGCCGCCACTGAAAATCCTGCACCCACAGAAATCTTTCGTCCCAACTTTCCGACTATTCCTCCCCTCATTTCAAGTGAACGATTCGTGTGATAAATCGGAATGTTGGAATCAAGCCATAAATTCTCCGCTACAAGCGAGTGAAGATTTACTTTATCCATGTCACCGGTTACCATACCATAAACACCCATAGAGGGACTCAACGCATACTCGGCCTTTACATGCGGATAGAGGTGAAAGTCTTTTGATCCATTATACTGATCATTCTGAAACGCAATATTTACTCCCGTTGTCAACAACAGATTTTCCATTGGTGAGAACTGGTAGGCTGGCCTGATTCTGAAAAGATGTCGGGTAGTGTTAATCGCCGAATCCTTGCGGCTGATCAGGGCGTAATCGGCATCAACGAGGATTTTGCTCGACTCATCAATCACGTAGTTGCTTTTGAAATCAAGCGATAACTCGCCTTCATTGGCTCGGTAGTGATCCTGGAGATTGCTATACCCACCTCTCAATGAATAGTTGAAATCGCCTGTTTTTGTGTTTTCTATTCCCACGCTCAGCCCAAATTGTGTATAGGTCTGTCGTATCTTATCACGATCGACATCGACCACAGGTTTGTAACCATAAAAGTAAGTTCCGCGGTTTTCATAATTGGCCTCACCGCTGACAGTAACATCTTTTCCCATACTTTTTCCAAACACCTGGAGCTGTGTTGCAGCGGCGGCTGAATTATTGCCGTCTACCGGCCCACTGCCAAAGCTGCGATTGTAAAGATGTGCGCCCATGAATTTATCCTTATCGCGTTTGGTTGTTACAGCAGCCTCGAAAAAGAATGATGGGTAATTCCCCAAACCACCACTTATATAGTTTCCATAAATTTTAGATAACTCCTCGCTCTGCAATTTCAGAGGACGCACAGAAGGTTTGTAGTCGGGTGTTGCAAACTTGAAATTTTTGAGATCGTATACGATCGTTGGCTTGACAGGCTCAAAAGGGCGTGGAGGTACTTTATCAAAGTTTCGGTTTGCTTTGGGCAATAGTATCTTACGGTCTTTGACGATTTCAATCTGGACATCTTTTATTTCCCCCTCTCCTTCCTTTTCCCAAGTCTTATCCTGAGCTTCTGCAGCCGTTGAAAGAAAAATGAATGCACAGACTGCAAGCCAGGGCAAACTAACCGCGCTAGCCAGAATGAACTGATTCAATTTGCCGATATGTTGAACTAACGTCATTTCTCGTTGCCAGTTGTGTCGACTTTCTCGACTGCCTTTTTCCGTAATTCAAGCTGCTCAATTGCCGTTAGCTTTTGCTTTGCCTGATCTTTAATGTCTTGTCGTGGAAAATTATCAATCAGTGATTTCAATGTCCCCTTTGCCTGAAATGCATCCCCGGTTGCGATAAAATTATCGGCCAAAAGCAGGAACGACTTCCCTACCCAATCCTGATACGCGGCAAAATCCGTGTTAAGGGCAAATAAAGTTTCAGCACACTGCTTATAATCCTTCGTCAGGTAAAATATCTCTCCTAATAAATATTTTGCTTCCGCTCCGTATTCATCGCGGGCAGTGTTCAGTGCTGTCAGGAATTCATCCTTGGCGGTTTCATAATCCCCGCGTGCCTTAGCAGTTTTTCCGAGATAGAGTGCGGCTTTGTTCTGCGCGCTGATGTTAACATTTCCCTGTTCAAGAATCTTCCTTGCATACACATCCGCAGAATCATACTGTGCCAGCAAATAGTAAGATTCCATTAATCCATTCCATGCTGTGGCCTGATCTTTTTTGTTTGCCGCAATGATTGATAGCCTGCGGAATGTCTGAACTGAGTTATCGTACTTACCGAGCTTGAATTCAAGTTCAGCAACACGCCCGATTACTTTATTCTGCATCGTGAACGACCCGTCATCCACGATTTGTTTAAGTATGTCAAGCGATCTTGAAAAATCCTTAAGGCGATAATAGGATTCTCCCTCGTAATAGCGTGCTTCCGTGAGCCTTGGGCTTTCGGGGTAGCTTATGAGATATCGTGAAATGTTATCAATTGCCTTTGGATAGTTCTGGCTGAAGTATAGATTCTTGGCTGCTTCAAATTCCACAGATTCAATTCCTTTCACGTCTGGATTTACCTGCTTGAACTGAGCTATGTAGCGGTCAAATTCACCTGAACGGTTAGCAAGGTTGAGTGATTCCTGCAGCTGGACAAGCAAATCTTGAGAAGCCACTGGATGTGTGGCATACTGATCAAACACAGTGATGTAGTCGTTGGCTGTCAGGTCATAATTCTTCAGGTTATAATACGCTGCAGCTCTTCTTGATAATGCATAGGGTATAAGTCGTGAAGATTTGGAAGAACTTATCAGTTTTGTGTACTGCGTAACTGCTGCCGCATAGTTGCTTTGTTCAAAGTCCATTTGCGCGCGCTGAAATATCGCATCCTCTACAAAACGTGAAGATGGCACTTTCGCGACAGCGTCAAATTCTTTTCCTGCCTCTCCGTATTTGCGTTCGATCGCGAGAATGATTCCAGACTGGTAGTGAGCATAGTCCGCGTCCGGGGAGTTGAGTTGAATCGCCCGTCTATAATATACAAGCGCATCTGAATAGGCCTTTGTCGCATAATACGAGTCTGCCAGCCTGATGATACCATCGAGATAGTTTGGATCTGCTGTTGAGGATCTTGTCGCGAATTCCCTGAAACTTACCAATGCCTTATCATATTCCTGAAGATTATAGTGAGCATAACCGAGACCATATCGTGTATCTTTCACAAGAGAAGTCCCGGTCGCAGAATGCAATGCATGTTCATAGGGTGGAATAGCCTGGTCATATTTTCTTCCTACGGAATAAGCTTCGCCCATCCAGTAGTTCGCTTCTGCTACAATCTCCGGATCAGTCGGATAGTGCAATGATTTTTCAAAAAACTGAACAGCCTGGGCATAATCTTCTTTGTTGAAAAGCTCAGTCCCTTTTAAGTAGGTTGCTTTTTGATAGGCCCTGTCAACGGCTGGCGTCCTTCGTGGAAGGGCATCGATATATTCAATGGCTTTGTTGTAATTACTGGCATTTACATACGCCTGGCCCAGCAGCTCTTTCACTTCTTGAGAGTGTGAAGACTGCGGAAACTCTTTCAGTAGTGATTCAAACTGACTAATCGCAATATCTGGTTTACCAAGATCGTAGTTGATCTTGGCAGACTGGAACAAACTCTCTTCTGATAACCTCGGATCTTTTTTGAATTTTCGGGTCAGGTCAAATGCCGTTAGCGCGAGTGGCTTTTCCTTCCGTTGGAGATACACCAATCCCAATGAATACGCAGCATACACACCTACGGAATCCGTATCAGAAGCAGAAGATTTAAGATAGCGCAGCGCCTTATCGTCGTCACCAACGGATGCTGCAGCGTACCCGGCCTTATAAAGTACGCCCCGATCGGCATTCTTCTCGTGCTTTTCGATGTAATCATCATATAACGTTGCCGCCTTTTTATAATCGGTTTTTCTAAAGTAAGCTTCTGCCGCCAGCAAGGAAATCTCTTCTGACGACTTTACATTTTCGCGTTTCAACACAACCTCTGTATACGCCAACAGGTTATTGTCATCCTTTTGTTTGTAATAAACGTTCGCAATCATCACAGGAACGACCGTCGAGTACGCGCTATTTGCCTCTGCCCTCTTCAAGTCAATCAAAGCGTTAGAGTAATCACCGTTGGATGATTCTATAAATCCGGCATAGTAGCTTGCCGCAGGACCATATTGACCTCCCTGGGCCTTGATGGTATTAAACTGCTCGAGGGAAGCCTTTAGATTCTTCTGACTGAACAAACTATATCCCCACCGGAAGCGACCTGTATTTTGTTGCTCACTACCGAGGGAAGGGAAATCTACTTTTGAAAAATAGGTTGACGCTTTTGCGTAATTCTTTTCAGCATAGAAAAATCCAGCCAGATCGTAATACGCCGAAATGGCCTTTGGATAAAGGGGGTGGGTAGCAATGTAAGTCTCCAGCATTTTTTCGCCGTCTCCATGATAAAGATTTAGCGCACAAAATGCTTTATAATATTCAGCATCTGCCCTACGGGAATCCTGAAAAGTGTTGGCTATTATAAAATCGCTGAAGACTTTGTACGAAGCACCATACTCATGATGCGATAACAGATCAAGGCCGGTCTGAAAAAGACGTTCGCTCTTTTGTTGAGACAAGGATTCCTGGCCATCGGAGTGGAAATAACCACATAGAATAACTATAAGTACCAGCGTACTTTTCTTCATTCGCAATTTTCTCTCAGAACTGAATGAGCGGCATTTTATTGCCACTACTAGTTTAAAAAATTTTTCGATGCTCCGTTAAAAAATAAAGAGAAGCATGAGTTCAAAAGTAAACATTCTTGCCGGATTATCCATCATCCAGTCGAATGGGCAATAATTATTCCAGATTAATAGATCAGTCTTGCCATAAGTTCTTTGAGTATCTGACCTTCATCTTCAGAGCCTGAGTTTACACCTTTCAATTTGAGATCTGCTTCTTTTAATAAAGCAATATTCTCGACAATTTTTGGCAGCGAGTATTTTCGCAAAGCATTCATATAATCACGAGCAGCAAACGGACTGATTTTTAGCACTCTAACAAGTTCATTTTCAGAGTTACTGGAACTGGCTGCAGCAAGTAACAGCTTGCTATAAAAGCTAAAAAAGAATGCCACGATCATAATCGGCGCATTTTTTTTGGTGTTAGCTGCAAAGTAATCGGTAATCTGATGAGTCCTATATGGATCCTGAGCGATTAATGCTTTCTGCAATTCAAAAACATTGTATTCACGGCTCATTCCTACACCGGAAATTACATCATCCCCAGTAATCTGATAACCCATTTCCTTTCCGATCAGTAATTTGTCGATTTCATTCGCTAATCGGTTCAGGTCATTTCCGACTGATTCACACAATAACTGGGCGCCTCGGTCCTCGATTGAGCAACCCTTGCCATGAACGTATTCATCAATAAATTCTGGCAGTTGATTTTCGTAGACTTTTTTGAATGTGGCCAACGCGTGAACAAGTTCCTTAGCCCTTTTTCCCAATTCTTTTCGACCGTCAAGGGTTTTATGCATATGGCAAATGACCAGAAC
>JBBRON010000051.1:0-21324 GCA_038229375.1 Cytophagales bacterium
AATCTTTTTAAGCCGTGAATTTTCATGCTCCAGTTCCTTGAGCCGCTTGAGTTCATCCACTTTCATCCCTGCGTATTTACTACGCCAGTTGTAAAAAGTGGGCTCGCTGATGCCATGCTTGCGGCATATCTCTGGCACCTTCTGTCCTTGCTGTGATTGTTCGTTGAGAATCCCAATGATCTGGGCTTCGGTAAAGCGCATCTTTTTCATCTGCTGTTTTTGTTAGGTTAAAGTTAAAAACTCTACTTTTAACCTGTTCAAAAAAATCAGCCCAGTACCGCAACGTTCAGCCATTTATTATTTCTCTTTTGATAGGGCGAACTGATCCAGATTGGAGTAGGCAAAGGTTTGCCGCTGCAGATGGTCTCTTGGGTCGCTTTGTAAGTTAGTAAAGCAGTATTGTTATCAAATAAAGTAAGACTAAAGTCATTGACCGTATAATTTTTTACCACGCAATTTTTGCTGCTAACACTGGCGACCACTTCTGCCTTATCGCTCACTCCGCTAAAACCAATTTCAACGTGATCACCAGACAAAAACGTTTCATAAAACTTTCCATCCCTATTTTTCCAAGCCTCCCATGACTCTGTCTCAAGTTTTATCAATTTGTCTTTAGTAAAATTTAAATCTGTTTGAGCAAACAAATTGCCATGATTTATTAGCATTGAAAGAGTTATTAGAAAAACAACGTTGCCTTGATTTATTTTTGAAAGTTTCATACTAGGTTTTTATTTTTTCCAATTTGAATCTCTTGTGTTCCACACATCCATTTTCATTTTCCAATTACCTTGTTTATCTTTTTCCCAGAGAATATAATACTTAAATAGACTTTGTTCTTTCGGAGTATCATTTGGGTTCTCGGGCTTCAATGTTACAAACCCGTAGCCGTAGTCATGCGCTTCATTCCTTTTAATTATAATGGTATCGGACTTTGTTCGATGAGCAAGTAATTTTGATTTGGGAAGGCTCATCCAAAAATCATAGATCGCTTTTCGCCCTACAATAATTTCTTTGCCTGGTGCCATTAAAATTCCATCTATAGCATAGGCATTTGCTACTCCTTCTATGTTTCCTTCTACATAGTCCTTAGAGAAATGAGCGGATGTTTTTACTATTTTTGAAATTTCGGATTGAGCTTGTGCAGCAGCAGCTATCAAAATGAATGAAACAGTTACAATAGAATTCTTGAACACGCGGTATGTTTTAGAAGTTATAAAGCAAACCGAAATTAAGTACAAAATTCAAGACCTCATGCTGCTTGGTAATAAAAATCAACACATACGGGGGATGTCTTTCAAGCAGCCAAAATTGTAGATTTCAGTTATCTATGTGTATTCGACTAACTCGATCATGATCTTAAAATGAAGTGAAATGAATAAGTGTATACATGCAATAGTGCTATGGGCTTTGGCATCCGCAATTGTAATTTTATTTCAAGCCATGGTTGGGAGGCACGATGTTGACGATGCAAAATTTATTGCATTGGCTAAATCGTATAACCAAATTTGCCATTTTAACGATGGGGAAGGGACTCTAGTTGCCCCCCAATGGATAGTAACTGCAGGGCACGTAGGGGTGCTTTATCATAACACAAAGGATGAAAAGAAGAAAGTGGTAATTATATGTGATAAAAAGTACTTTATTGAAAAGGTAATATTTCACCCTGATTTTAAGAATGCGGGTGAGGGTGGTCCCATACAAAATGATATTGCTCTGGTAAAAATTAATGGGCCAGTGGAAGACGTGATTCCGGTGAAACTTTATTCTTCGGAAGATGAGATAGGCAAAGTGATAACCCTGGTAGGTGCTGGGGATATTGGAACTGGGCTTACTGGCCCAGTATCAAACGATCATATCACCCGAGGAGTAACTAATATAATAGATAGAGTTGAGCCTACCTGGCTCACGTTTGATTTTGACTTGCCAGGCTCGAAAGATGCTACGCCACTTGAAGGTGTCAGCGGCCCTGGAGATAGTGGTGGTCCTGCATTTTGCAAAATAAAAGACGTTGTCTACATAATTGGAGTTAGCTCACATCAAGCTATAAATTGTGACGATAATGGAAAGTGCAGTGAAGCGGGTAAATATGGTATTGTTGAATATTACACTAGGGTAAGCACCTATCGTAATTGGATATTGAAAACAATCAAAGCTGCTTCCTAATTACTATTGATAAGTTCATCCATTCTGATGATATGCTTAACCGCTCGATAAGGCTCGCTGTTATTGAAGCCAGAGAAAATCCGCTGGTATGACTTTATCTCAAATGTTATTGTGAGTCGCCCTCTTAAGGCTGCGTTATAAATTTGCCTTATGTAAGATTGTTTCATCGTGAAGTGATTAATATCTGAAATAGGTTTTCCTTGGTCTCAATAGACCAACACTGTTATTGGATAAATCTTTTTGATACCGCTAATGTGTGGATTTTGATTCCTTTTAACCTTAATTAACCTTAATTAACTTCAGATTACATACGCATTCTTTAAACTTGTGTTATAAAAAAAATTAAAACTAATTGGTAATAATAATGAGGCTTCAGGTGAATCGGGTGGGCCAGCTAGCCATGCAAATAAATAAGGAAGAAAGTGGAAATGTTTCAGTGACTGCACAATGATTTTGGTGAGTGCCCGATTGGTACTATAAAATTGATGGCGACAATCTGGATATGTCACTTAATTGCCCAAACATGAATGGAGTCTTTCAAATAAAATTCAACGCAGCCGCACCTTATCTTATCGATAGAGTTGGCATACAAGCGCGATCAAAATATTATTACCTAAGCTATCCATCACTATAGTAAATCAATTATTCTAATTATGAAAAATATACGTTTATTGACCATTTTGTTTCTCCAATTTGTTTACTTCTGCGGAATTGCACAAATCGAAAAGAAAGAGCTGGCCGCGAAAGTTGATGCTCTGTTGAAGGATGCAGTTGATAAGAATATTTTCTCTGGCATAGTTGCCATTTCGCATAATGGAAAGGAGGTTTATTTTAAACAACTTGGATATGCCGATTGGAAAGATAAAAGAGAATTTACAAGGAATAGTCTCCTTAATATTGGATCGCTGGTGAAACAATTTACAGAGGAGATGATTCATCAACTTGTAAAAGAGAATAAACTCAACTATAACGATCAGCTAAGTAAATACCTGGATTTGTTCCCAAAAGAAACTGGGGACAAGATTACCGTTCAGCAATTATTGGATATGAAAGCCGGCTTGGGCGATTATTTGATGGATCAAAATTTCAAACACATCGAGAACTCGGATTTCACCATGACGCAGTTACTCAACGTAATAAAGCAGGAGCCTCTACTTTACGAACCTGGCACCAGCGATATGTATTCTAATTCTGGATACGTTGTTCTTGGTGGGATCATCGAAAAAATTACAGGGAAATCTTTTCAATTGAACTTGGTTGAACGAATAGCAAAACCGTTGGGCTTAAAGAATATATATTTCACAAAGACGGAAAAAGGAAAGCAAGCCGATAGGGCGACAGGCACGATGGTAGATTTCAAGGGCAATAAGAAGAGCATAGACGATATTTCAAACAGTACACCTGCTGGAGGAATGTATACCAACATGGAAGACTTAGTGAAATTTGCAGATGCGAAGCGAACGAGTGGTTTGCCTTCGAAGAAAGAATATGGCAGAGGTACGTTTGCCGGGGGTACCCAGGCGTGGAACTCTACAATTAGCTATAACCAAAAAACAGGCTACACTATTGTAGTGATGGCAAATATGGGCAGAGCAGCCGACGACCTTGCTCCAAGATTAAACTCTATTACGAAAGGAGAACCCTATCCACCGCTTGACCTTCCATTTGTTATGACATTGAATAAAGTTATCAACGAGCATGGAATGGATTATGTAAAGAACAATGTTGAGAAACTTGCCATGCAGGCCAGATTACCCTATGATGATCGCTTCCTGAATTTTTTTGGTTATGAATTTTTGCAAGGCGGTGAAAAGGAAAAAGCATTAGAATTACTTAAACTGAATGCACAGCTGTTTCCCTCGGTAGCCAATACATTTGATAGCCTTGCTGAAGCCTATAAGATGGCAGGAGATAAAGAAAATGCTATTAAATGCTACAAGAAGGTATTGGAATTAGAGCCCAACAATCAACGGGCAAAAGATGAGTTGAAGATACTTCAATAAATAATTGAACCACATTTAAAACATAAGCATGGGACAAAGATCACAGCCGGAGTATGGAAGCTCTCAATTGATTTACTTGTTAACATTAGTAGCTTTTTTGATACTCATCATTGCTTAAGTTAACTAATAAATCTAACTACCTCTATCACCATGAAACGGGTGAGAGAAGTTGGGGTTAGAAAAATGTCAGGTGGCCAGCGATCTTCTTTGGTTAAACAGTTCTTGTCAGAATCTTCTTTAATGACTTTGGTTGCACCCTGCTTTGCATTGTTGCTTATAAAACTTTTGCTGCCTTTTTTAATCAATTCACTCAGGAACAATTGTATTTTTCGTTAACAAACTCTAGTTGGCTAATGACATTGGCTGCATGGTCATAGCTACAGCAATACTTTCTGGCAGCTATCACGCATTTTTTCTTTCTTCATTTAAACCTATAACAGTATTCAAATCTAGAAAGAGCATTTCCTTCGGTGGTAGTTAAGTGCGCAAAGCATTAGTGATATTTCAATTTTCACTTTCAATAATATTAATCATCTCTGCTATTGTGGTGTATAATCAGATGGAGTGCATCCGGAATAAGAACTTATGGCTAAACAAGGATAATGTCATTAATTTCTGGACACCTCCATCGGCTTTTCAAAATTTGCAAACGTATAAGGCGGAACTAAAATCTTTTTCGAGAATAAAATAATTGAGTCACCGATTGCATATTACTTAAATGCTCGGCTTTCTGGCCAAATACGCCTTTCACACAGAGCTGTCGCTAATGGTCTTTTTCATCACGGCTGCCTTGGTTGTATTATTAGCCATGCTAATCGTTATGTTTCAGGCAGCAAGAGCAGCTTTAGTTAACCCTGCTCTTACGCTAAGGAGTGAGTGAAAGCCAGAGTATTACATCCGTAAAAATTTGGAAACTTGGGTCGTAAAGTCGACTCGCCTAGCGGTCAAAATCTTCCAATGAAGTTATCATGTTTTTTTTAATTGTTGGCTTTAACCATTTCGCTAAATCAACACACAAGGGTGATTGTGGGGTTCGAACCTTAGGTCGTCCTTTAGTTTTTTATATAGAAAACTAAACGATGTTAAAGGCTAATTCTAAACTCTATTACACCATCGCGGGTTTTGTCCTAATTATTTTTATAGGCCCTGTTGTTTTGTTTTTATTTGGTAAAGCCTACCCTTCGGGGGTATTCACCAATACATTTATTGTTATTCGTGAGCTCACTGTCTTCGTGCTTATGCTTATACTCTTTTTAATTATCACAAAGGGTGAACGACTTGGACTTTCTTCCATTGGCATTCATAACCAAAGTTGGCTAAAATCAATTTTGTGGGGTGTAGCTGGCTATCTTGTCTGTATGGCATTAGCGTTGACTAGTATCGGAATACTCGCACACTTAGGATTCGCAGAAGTGCCCACCTTAAGCCGGTATAAAGAAGTATCGGTTTCTGTTTTGGTGCTGATGTTTCTGAGAGCCGGAATTGTAGAAGGGGTTTTTTTCAGAGGCTTTTTAATAGAAAGACTTCAAATAATATCCAGCAATAAGATTATATATTTTATTCTGCCAACTTTATATTTTGGATTTCTTCATTATACCGGTGGCATCAGAGGCGTCGTTGTTGCATTTGTTATTGGTCTTGTGCTGGGTCTCATTTATCTCAAAACGAAAGACCTGAAGGCGTGTATTATCGCCCACTTTTTGGTTGACTTTATTTCAAATGTTATTGTAAGATCTCCCTCTTAAAGTTGTTGTTATAAATTTTCCTTAAGATTATTGATCGTTTTCTTCGGCTAATTGCAGTTCATTTTCTCATCCTCATGCAACCATTACTTTTCCTCATGCAGCGATCAAGATTCGAAATCACTATTTCCTTGTCCACAATAGGATCAACTACCCCCATTGGGCTTATTTTGATTGCTCTTAACCTTAATTAACGTCAAGTGATAGCTGCTTCCTTTAATCCTGCGTTCAAAAAAGAAAACCTAAAAAACTATGATAAAGATTATAATATTCCTGTTGTGCTCCTCCTTTACGATCTTCGGCCAAAGTAATAAGGCACTTGATAATGCCATCAAAGGCTTAACTTCTAGTCTTGAAAAAAGAGATTTCAATTTGTTAAAAGTACATTTAGATTCAACGTATACGATAGGTGAAATTAGAAGGCCGAAGGCCGATAAAATTATTCCTCAGTTGATTGCTCAAATACCTAAACTGATTGGGTATAAAATTGAAGATTCCAGACATGAAAAGGAAATAGTTGTGGTTACAATTGAGTACGAAACGGAAGGGCATTTGTTTGGCTCAAATAAAGCGACTTCCAAATGTTTTCTCACCAAAGAATTCAAATTTATAAAAATCGAATATTTTGACAATATTTTTGACTCTGCTAAAAAGGTTACCGAACATTAGTCAGCTAGAAATTAAGCGTTGTTGCTTTATCGATTGATCCAAAATCATGATTGAATTACAAGCGGTTTCAAAAACTTACTTCAGCCAGGCGGGTAAAGTTGAAGCATTAAAAAATGTAAGTCTTAAAATGAATAAAGGTGAAAATATTATTATTGTCGGTAAATCTGGTAGTGGGAAATCTACTTTGCTTAATATCATCTCAGGAATTGATCGGCCAGACCAAGGAAAAGTAATAGTTAATCAACGATCGCTAAATGATCTTTCTGAAAGTAATCTTGCTTTGTGGCGAGGAAAAAATATTGGAATCGTATTTCAATTCTACCAACTCATACCCACTTTATCCGCATTGGATAATATTCTCTTTGCCATGGATTTAGTGAATGCTGTCCCCAAAACGGAAAGAAAGCCAAGAGCAGAATTTCTCTTAAAAAAAGTACTGCTACTGGAAAAGCGCAAAAAATTCATCAATGAACTTTCTGGTGGTGAAAAACAACGAATAGCGATAGCTCGCGCATTAGCTAACAATCCTTCAATCGTTGTTGCCGACGAGCCAACGGGAAATTTGGATAGCAAAACTGGAGAACAGGTGCATGAGATTTTTCGACAACTCAATGAGGAAGGCATAACAATTGTTACGGTGACTCACGAAAACATTCAAAATCGAAAAGCAGATCAGGTGATTACTTTAACTGATGGCGTTATTAAATCATCGCAACTCTACCTATGAGAGCAATTATCCTTAAGTTAGCCCATGATTTCTGGCTGAATAAGACTAAATTTTTATTGTGCATTCTGGCTGCTAGTTTATCTACTTGGGGCATTAGCAGCGCAATCTACAGCTATGTACTATCTGCGCGTGATTTTCAGGAGAACTTTGCGGGGACTTATCCGGCAGATATTGTGGTGAGTGTAAAAGGTGCCAATGATTCATTAATCCAATTGCTAAATACTTTTCCTGGAATAACGGGTGTCGAGGAACGCAGTGCTATTGCAGGTCGAATCAGAGGGTACAGTGGGTCGTGGATGCCAATAACACTTTTCGGGGTAAAAGATTTTAATCGGCTGATGTATAATCGATTCCGACTAATTGAAAATAAGTCAGAGGAATTTGATGGTATTTATATTGAACAAAATGCCAATTTATTTATAGACGGCAGTGAAGAGAATGCCGTCGTTCAAATCGACAATACCGATTCACTGATTTTACAAAAAACTGGAATTATACATGACCCTGGTCTTGCCCCCGCTCAAATGGAGCAGGTAGTATACGCTTACACCAGAATTGCCAATATTGAGGGGAATATTAAAAATCCGGAAAAGCGATTACTAGTCAAAACGGACTTTAGAAATCCTTCACAACTCGATCTCAATAAAAAGGCTCTGGAGATAAAAAAATGGTTCAGTAACCAAGGCATAGTCGTTACATCTATAGTAATTCCAGAATGGGGCAAGCATCCCCATCAAGGTATTGTTGATGGTATTTCATTTCTTCAAAAAAGTTTTGGCACAGTGCTTTCAATGCTTGGTATTGTCCTTTTGTCACTCATTTTGCTAACGTGGATATTTCCGCAACTACCTCATGTAGGAATTATGAAAGCATTAGGAGCGTCTACAAAAAAAATTGTTTGGTCGTATCTTTTTGTTTTAATTTTTATATTATCGTTGGGTCTGTTTGTGGGAATGCCTTTGGGTTGGGTTGCTGCAAAAGGGTACAATCGCTTCATTGCCATGATTCAAAATTTCGAGGTTATTGGTGCTCCATTACCTTTATTCTACCACTTGATAGTTATTATTAGCTGTGTAACGCTCCCTCTACTATTTTCCTGGAGTTCTCTTTTCGAAGTGTCACGCACTTCGGTAAATGACGCCATGAACAAAATATTCTATTCAAGCGGTTTATTGTTCCGGATAACGCAGCGAATTATACAGGCAACTAAACTAAAGTACGCTGTGAATAGCCTTTGGCGCCATGGCATGCGAACGTTCCTTCTGATTTTACTATTATCCAGCGGCTTTGCTTTATTTTTTACGGGGAACAATCTGGAATATTCAATCAAAAAAGATTTTAGCAACACACTATCAAATATTGACTATCCAATAATTATTAGCCTCGGTAAGCAGCGTATTGATAGATTTCATTTTTTAGACTCGATGGATTTATTGACCAAGGTGGCTTATGTAAATGGTGAGATGATTCAATATAAATCGAAAGCAAAGGGTTATGACGAGAGTGTGTTGTTGAGAACATTTCCCCCCGGATATATTTTTAAAGATCAGCTGGTGTTAACCGGAAGACTTGATAGGAATTGCCAGGATTGCTTCTACATCAACCAGCGAATGTTCGATGATTTCAAAAGCGTTTTGCTAGGTGAGAAAATCGAGTTTACTCGCAGGGATGGAAGCGCCACTGAATATAAATATTCAGGTGTGATCAAAGATCCCGGAGGGACCGGCATCTATCGATTTGCAGACGAACCATTGACTTCATTTAATATTGTTACTGTTGGCATTAACGATAAATATTCCCCGGACGATGCACTTCGGCAATTGAAAGCGTCATTCGAGAGGCACGGAATTAGTGTCAGGCAAATAGCAACTAGTGCTGCCGTATTAGTTGGATTGGAAAATCACCTGGCCCCGACCTACGTGGTTATTCAATACATGGGGATTTTCACGGTTGTAGTTGCTTTGATGGGAATCATGTTGGTGTTGAGCCTTGCGATTCAAGAAAGAAGCTTGGAGATTGGAATTATGAAGTCACTTGGTTGTAACCGAGCTAAAATTACTGGCCTGTTTCAAAATGAGTTTTTATTTCTCAACAGCCTGGCGATTGCGACTGGGCTGATTTTAACATATTTTTTAACCAACCAATTGTGTGCGACATACGGCGCAGGATTGCTGGGCATTGGTTTCCCACCGAGATTCAACTTGGCAGTGATGGGTGGCTCTATTTTAATTTTGTTTGCAGTTCAGTATATCCTTGTCATGATGTACTGTGGGTTTAAGATATCAGCAACGACAAGAGAACTTATCAGTTACAACGGATAATTCTTTTTTTATCTTATGATAATAAAATCAACACAAAAGGGTGACTGGTTTTTTCATTTTATCTGTGGTATTTTGAATACATCAAACTGTAGCTAAAAATGAAATTTGTTGCAAGTACATTTTTCTTATTCATCTCTATTTGTTTGTTTTCTCAATCTCCAAACTGGAAAGGAAAATTTGAGCAACTTGGCTCGCAACTCCCTTCTCCGAATAGTTATCGCACAGGATCTGGAGAACCAGGTTCTGATTATTGGCAAAATACTGTTGACTACGATATTCAAGTAGAGTTGAATGATCAGAATCAATCTATCATTGGTATGGAGCGGGCAACGTATTATAACAATTCGCCTTCCACATTAAAATTCATTTGGCTACAATTAGATCAGAATCTTTATCAAAAAGGAAGTGATGGCTTTGTAAGTAGCTCGAGCCCTATGAACGATACGCTTTCTGTAAAGGGGGTAGCAGGCAATCTCGATCTTTACAATTTTGATGGTGGCCATAAGATAGATGCGGTTAATGATTTGTCGGGTAGCCCTTTAAAATATAGAGTTAATGGCACTATGATGCGGGTGGAACTTCCTTCACCGATTAAAAGGGGAGAGAAATTCTCTCTGACTGTCAAATGGCACTTTAATCTGGTTGATCGCATGAAGTATTTCGCAAGAAGTGGCTTTGAATATTTCCCTGAGGAGGGCAATTACGTTTATCACGTGGCGCAGTTTTTTCCGCGTCTCTGTGTGTTTGATGATGTGGAGGGTTGGCAAACGAAACAGTTTTTAGGTGGCTCAGAGTTTGCCCTCCCTTTCGGGAACTACAATGTGAAAATTACGGTGCCGGCAGATCACATTATAGCCGCTACTGGTATGCTTCAAAATTCGGAGCAAGTGCTGACTGCTCAACAGAAGCTGCGTTTTGAATTAGCCAAAAAAACTTTCGATAAGCCGGTTCTGATTGTCACTGAGCAGGAAGCCCGTGCTACGGAATCAACAAAATCGACATCGAAAAAGACATGGAATTTTAGGGCAGATAATGTTCGTGACTTTGCGTTTGCAACTTCACGCAAATTTATCTGGGATGCGATGGCCGTGAAGATTGGAAATAACAGACCATTGGCGATGTCTTTTTATCCTAAGGAGGGAAATCCATTATGGGAACAAGAGTCTACCATTGCAGTGAAAAATACAATTGAACACTATTCGAAACTCACCATCGATTATCCCTACCCTGTGGCCATTTCAGTGCATGCTCCCTCCATTGGCATGGAGTATCCTATGATCTGTTTTAATTTTGGACGACCAAACAAAGATGGCACGTATTCGGATAAAACGAAAAACGGATTGATTGGAGTAGTGATTCACGAGGTGGGTCACAACTTCTTTCCAATGATTGTAAACTCAGACGAAAGAGAGTGTACATGGATGGATGAGGGGCTCAATTCCTACTGCCAGTTCTTGACAGAAGCAGAGTATTATCCTGGATTTCCACATTCATGGGGACCACCAAAAACGATTATTCCTTATATGAAAGGATCGTCAGAAACAAAGCGTCCGTTAATGACGGCAGGTGACCAAGTAATTCAAGCAGGTAATGAACAATATGCAAAAGCGGCTACTGCACTTAATATTTTGAGGGAGACGGTGGTTGGCAAAGAAGAATTCGATAAAGCATTTAAAGAATATGCTACGCGATGGGCATTTAAGCATCCTAAACCAGCCGATCTATTCAGAACAATCGAAGATGTTTCTGGGGTTGACCTTGATTGGTATTGGCGCGGTTGGTTTTATACAACGGATGCAGTGAACATGAGTGTGAATAAGGTGCGTTGGTTTAAATACTCTGACCAAAAGAAAGTTCCAGAGAAATCATTGAAGAGCAAAGAGGGAGAACTAGGCGAGGATGCAGATGTTTTCAATCAGGCGCCTCGACCACTTACATTGCTAGAAACCAAAGACCAGCAGTATGGGGAGTTTCGATCTCGTCTAGATGAAAATGCGTTTAGGGCTGGTCTTAACGAAAAAAATATTTATGAAGTTACCTTCAAAAATAAAGGAGGGCTTCCAATGCCCATCGTTGTACAATTTATTTATAAAGATGGTACATCGGAGACTGAAAAGCTTCCAGCTGATATATGGCGATTCAATGAAGAAACATTTGTGAAGAGCTTTGTGAAGGAAAAAGAAGTGGCGAAAATCAATATCAATCCCAATAACGAAATTGCTGATATTGATATGGATGATAATGTCTACCCCCGAATTATAAAGGATTCAAAGTTTGATAAGCTTAAGAAATCTAATTGAAAAGAATTCCTTATCCCCATCTAACACCCTTTGTTCTCATCGGACTCTGCTTTTTGTATGGGTTTGAAGGCTTTGGGCAAAAGAAACTGGCTGAGCACCTTGATTATAGGTTCAGCAAAATCGGCGACGGCATTTATGTGGCATCGACGCCCAATCCCTACACTTGGCCCGTTCAAGGAAACGTCACAATTATTATAAATGATAGGGATGTGATTGTAGTTGATGCAACGGGCATGGTTCCCGCAGCTCAGTTAATCATTTCGGAAATTAAAAAACTCACGAACAAACCCGTGCGTTATTTAATTACAACTCATTTCCATGATGATCACAATTATGCCAATTCTGAATTCTTAAAGGCATTTCCGGGAGCAGAGATAATTTCTTCTAAATTTACTCGGGACAAGATCCTTTCAGATTTTTTCAAAGATAAATTTATAAAAGCGAACCGCGAAGCTGGCTACAAAGATGTGGCACCACAACTCAATCAGATTGTTGAAGAAGTCACGAAAGAAGCTTATCCTGGTTATGAAAAAGTGGTAGCCAATTTAAATCAGGCCGCAATTGATATTCCAAACAAAAGGAAATCATTTATCTACGCAACCTATTCCCCGCCATCGCTTATCATTGAAAATCAGATGGTAATATATCGAGGCGAAAGAGAAATAAGAATAATTCCTGGAGCAGGTGATACCCCAGGAGATTTGTGGATTTATTTACCGAAAGAGAAAATAATTATTTCTGGAGATGCAGTAGTAAGACCTACACCTTATGGAGGGAGCACCACTCCAATCGAATGGATTTCGACTTTGGAGAAAATGGAACAGTTGGATTTTAACACGCTGGTGCCGGGTCACGGTGACGTTCAGACAGACAAAACGTATCTCCATTTAATGATTGATCTTTTAAAATCCATTCGCGATCAAGCACAAGCAAGCATTAAACAAGGATTATCGAAAGATGAGGCCTTGGCTAAAATTACCATCACAGAAATAGAAGAAAAATTTACGGGTGGAGATGCTCTCAAGCGATTTTATTTTGAACAATATTTTAAAGGAGGTGCGTTTGCCAATATGTACGATGCGCTTCAAGTACAAGATTTTAAAAAATAATTGGACAGCTAGCCCACCTATCAATTATCGGAAAAATAACACATTATTATAAACACGTTGTAGGTATTTTTGATTAAATGGTTGTTCTCCTACGGCGAACTAGATAAATTTTCGTTTACATTCCCGAACCCATTAATCATGAAACATTCTAGTTACCGAGGCATGTTCCTAGTGATTATTACGTTGACATTTGCTGAAAGCTATGCACAAGTAACCACCCCACGCACACCAAGCCCTGGCGCGTTGGCTTCGCAAACCGTAGGCATCTCGATCATAACCGTCAAGTATTCACGTCCCTCGGTAAAAAATAGAAAAGTCTGGGGCGAACTTGTCCCATACGGCTGGGCAGTTCAAGGTACGGTTCTTTCAGCACCTTGGCGTGCAGGAGCGAACGAAAACACCATGATCACCTTGTCTCACAGTGCAATAATTGAAGGCACGGTGGTTCCTGCCGGGACGTATGGTTTGTTTTTCGTGCTCAATCAGGACAATAGTGGTGAAGTCATCTTGTCAAAGGATTACAGATCGTGGGGAAGTTTTTCATACAATCAATCTCAAGACCAATTGCGAGCGAGAATTCAAATTAGAGATAACACTTATCATACGGAATTACTCACCTATGATTTTGTTAATCTCACCCAGAATTCTACGGAGCTGGTTTTAAACTGGGAGAAGAAACAATTTCCTGTAAAAATTGAATTTGCGGTTGATGAGATTGTAGTGGCCAATGCAAAAGAAGAGTTGAAAGGGCCTATTGGATTTATTGGAGCAGGATGGACTAGCGCGGCTAATTATTGCCTAACAAATAACTTCGATTTAGAACAGGGTTTGAAGTGGATTGAGCAGACCAGCGCCATTGCCCCGACGTTTAACGCATTAAGGATCAAGTCGGGACTTTTGGAAAAAATGGGTAAAAAGGCAGAGGCTGAAAAAACTATGGCAGAAGCGTTAACGAACGCCAGAGAGGACGAGCTCAACATACAGGCCTATACCTATATGGCACAAGGAAATATGGATAAAGCCATTAAGCTATTTTTAATGACTACTGAGCATTTTCCAAAAAGTGCTAATGCGTGGGACAGCCTAGGGGAGGGCTATGCCACTCTGGGCGACAGAGCAAACGCTATAAAATGTTTTAAGAAATCATTGAGCCTAAATCCTGCGGAGAATGTGAAGGTAAATTCAGAAAAATTTCTTAAGCAATTTGAAGTGAAGTGATGGTTGCGCCAGGCTTAAACGTGAGTACGATTCTTTAAAGAGCTTAAACCTGGTCCACTCGATAATCAAAACCTCAAAAATATGAATGACTTTACCTTCAAAAAATTGATAATAACTTTATTTGTTTTGGTAATCTGTATTGGTGTTCATGGACAATTCAAAACTTATGATAAAAATGGCAGCCCAAGAGCAACCACTTCAGAAAGAATTGGAATTACCGATATACAAATTAACTACGGACGACCCGGTGTTAAAGGTCGCGACGGTAAAATTTGGGGAGACTTGGTCCAATTAGGATTTGTTGATTTTCATTACGGGACAAGTAAGGCAGCTCCCTGGCGAGCCGGTGCGAATGAAAATACAACAATTGAATTCAGTACTGATGTTTATGTTGAAAATAAATTGTTACCCGCAGGTAAATATGGATTTTTTATAGCGATGGGTTTAGAGAAGGCAACTATTGTTTTTTCCAAGTTTAACACCGCGTGGGGGAGTTTTTACTATAATCCGAAAGATGATGCGCTCCGCGCAGAAGTACCAGTATTGAAAATGAAAGAAAGCACAGAACGTCTGCAATATGAATTTAGTGATGAAACAGATAGCACGGCAATAGTTTCTTTGCGTTGGGAAAAGATAAAAATACCATTCAAGATTGTAATTGATTTAAAGAAGGAACAGATAGCGGAATTTAGAAGGGCAGTTAATGCAGGCGAGTTTTATGTCTATTGGCAAAATATGCAGTCAGCTGCCAATTATTGTCTTATCAATGATGTAAACTTAGATGAAGGATTGCAATGGGCGAGACGTTCCATTAGCGACTATTTTGGAGAGGAGAATTTTGTGACCCTGTCTACCTACGGGGGCCTGCTCGAGAAAACGGGCAATAAAAAAAGTGCAGACTCTATTATGACAATTGCTCTGCCCAAGGCTTCCAAATTGCAGTTGGGTTCATATGGAAATAACCTGTTGCAACGGAAGAAAACTAAAGAAGCTTTTGATGTATTTAAGATGAACTATGACAAATACCCTGGAGATATTGGTGCCATATTTGGAATGATGAGAGGATTTTATGCTGTTGGCAAAAAATCAGAATCACTCAAGCTTGCGGAAAAATTATATCAAATGGAAACCGGTTCGGATTTGAAGGCGTACTTAAGGAAATGGATTGATGATATCAAAACTGGCAAAGAAATTATTAACTAACAAATCAGATGATCTTAAATATAAATCAACACAAACGGGGGATTTTAAAATAATGATGATATTATTTTGTTTGCAACTCGTCAATCGTCTAACTATTCAATCCTTATGAAACAGCTTTTCAAGTCGGCTTTTATTCTTTTTGTTTTTCCTTTGCTGTCATTCGCAACCATTTTCAATCCTGCAGCCAAGTGGAAATTCCAAGCTGATGGTCCGATTAGAGGTGGAGTAGTGGTTGATGAAAATGCTGTCTACTTCAACAGCGAAGATGGAAATCTATATGCTGTAAAAAGGAAAAGCGGAGAATTGATTTGGAAATTCCAGACTAAGGGCAGTATTTCTAGTTCACCATTGATTTATGAAAACCTGGTGATTTGCCAAAGTAGAGATAACTTTATTTATGCAGTCAATCGTTCGAATGGAAGCCTAGTTTGGAAATTTCAAATGAAACCTGATATGCCCCTTAATTGGTCTCAATGGGAGTACTTCCAAAGCGATCCAATTGCCTCATCGAACACGATATTGGTTGGATCAGGTGATAGCTACCTTTATGCACTATCACCACAAGGAAAATTAAAATGGGAATTTAAGACAGGTGGTCGCATAAGAACCGCTCCTTCTGTAAATTCAAATATCGTCTATCAGCCAAGCAATAATGGAGTGGTGTACGTGATAGATTTTACAAGCGGAAAATTACTTTGGAAATATGAAACGGAAGGAACTCATTATGATTCACCTTCTTCTGGATGGGACAGAAACTCAATTTATTCATCTCCTCGTTTTGCTGATAGCCTTCTATTCATCGGTTCACGCGATGGATTCACCTACGCTGTTAATATAAATACTCATAAGCTGAAATGGAAATTTGGATATGGAGGTTCATGGGCCATGACTACACCGGCCGTGGGGAAGGATTTGGTTTATTTTGGATGGTCGGATGTGCTGGTCTTAAGCGCCAATGATTTGATGACTGGTAAAGAGAAGTGGAGGTTTAAGTCGGGCGGCACTATCTTTTCTGATCCAGTTATTGCGGGCGATGAAATAGTTTTTGGTTCGGGCGACCATAAACTTTACAGCGTCGATAGATCAACTGGAAAATTGAAGTGGCAGTATACAACTTCCGGCCGAATTAATTCCGCACCGTTTTATGATGGAACAACCGCTTATGTCGGCAACGATGAAGGTCAACTATACGCAATCTCAGAAAGCCCCAAGCCGAACCTGGCGGTTTTCTGTCCAATTCCAAAAAGTCAGTACGCCAATGAATACTTGATTATTGATCCAAAAATTGTTCCTTATTTTAAGGAGAAGGGATTTGAACATCTCGATTCAATCCGCTTACAGCAATTTATGGAAGCGAGGATCGTAGATAAAAATCCAAGTGTGATTGTTTTTGCCTTCGACCGCATACCAGTCTCTCTCATTGGCCGGGATCCGTCTCAAGGCGCTGTCCGAAAATATCTCCAATCAGGCGGAAAAATAATATGGCCTGGCGGAGATGCTCCCAATTATTTTAGGTTTAACAAGGATGAAGAGCCAATCGTCAAGGACAATGAACAAATGATCGCTAGTGATGAAAAGACGGGAGCTGCTTTGTTAGACGTGGATTTTGTTCACTATGAAGAGGGCGGAACCTATTATAGTAAAGCCACTCAGGAAGGGAGAAATTGGGGGCTTCCTGCATCCTCATCCTACACCTATGCGCAGATTGGTAATCGTGGGATAATCCCCCTCTCAATGGATGGACTCGGAAGAGCCAATGCTTGGGTACG
Organism: Cytophagales bacterium; assembly: GCA_038229375.1. Taxonomy (GTDB): domain Bacteria; phylum Bacteroidota; class Bacteroidia; order Cytophagales; family Cyclobacteriaceae; genus ELB16-189. Next base: position 17,225 of record JBBRON010000051.1, read on the forward strand.
AAAGTTTTCCGACAAACCCGGATCTGGTTTTGTATCCTGTCGACCCTCATCGTATTCTGAGCCGATGCAGCAAAGTCATTTAGAATTACTGTATACACTGGCGATGTATGGCCTAAATTAGTTTTTTTTATTTTATGCAAGGGCTGGGAGTATTATGCCCTCCATCAATCACAAACTTCCAAGTATCATCATTTTACTTTTTCCAGACCGTATAGTAGACACCATACTAAGTCGTGTCCTTCAATTGATATTTCCAATTACCAAACGTGTAGCCAATCTCACCAGACTTAGCCCCCTCCGCCCGGAAGTGCTCCCACGATATTTCTTTTATATCCTTCTTCTTGGCCCAATACTCAGTCAAAGCACCGTTCCCAATGACGGGTAATTGTCCTTCTTCAGGCTTTATTACCTTATCGTCAGCAAACGCGAGTAGAGCTTTATAGAAACCTTCCTTGGCTGCCATTCCACTCATGACTTTATCTGCTTCTATAATTTCAGTTTTGGTTTGTTCGCTCAGATCTACTTGTGAACAAGATGAAAGCGCGATGACACTTAAGAGGATTTTATTCATTCTATTAACTTTAAATGTTAATATGTCTTGCTTAAAGTACTGGTAAACTACTCGTCATTCGCGTTACGTTGCGTCCCCACATCACTGTTAATATCCACCATCGGTTACCATCATTATATAATTGAAGGTAGTTGGTTCCGGAATATCCCACCTTACTATTCCTTTTTGTCTGTGTTATATAACCACTCCAAGCCCAATAAGTCTATACGAAGCGATTTTTGCATTTCAAAAAATGCGCGGTCGCCAATGTATCCCTTAAATAATGAAGCGTATTCATCTGCGCTTTTAACTTCAATTTCTTTACGTCCACTCTTTTCCGTCAAAATAATTAATTGAGCTGACAGGAAGTATAATGAAGAATGGAGATTCCAATCACGTTCAGAGTTATTATCCCCAGAAATGCATTTGTAGAACGCAGTCAGAAGATTATCTATATTGTTAAAATCAGTCATTATTAGTAATTAATTTTTCAATGGACTATAACCTTTAAATGCAGACCATTTTTGTTTTTCGACCAAAACCTGATGGGCCTTCCATTCTATTTCAAAGAATTTGTTAAATTTTAGCAGAAAGATATTAAGTTTAATTCTAGCCTGATCCATAACTCTTTCTTCGGAAGATCCTGGTTTAACAGAGCTTGGGATGTAAAAGCTAGGTACAGAAAGGAAAGTTGATAGGCTTGCTACTTTTCCCCCTGAAAATCCCTGATCAATTTTCTTTCCAAGGATCAAATCAAAATAATTATTAATTGAATCTTTTAGAGCCTTGCTCTTATCTTTGATGGCTTTAAAATCAACGTCATTCCTTTCTTTGAAAGATGTCTCTAATAATTCGATAGTCTGACTAGCATCGGCTAACTGCTCAGTAGCTTCAGCAGCCAAGCGAGTTAGATTTAGCAGTTCCTTTAGCATTTTATATTGTGCTTCAAGAGCACCAGATTCATAACGAACTCGGGGATCATATTTTACTAAAACGTAAATAGAATCTTTACTGCCACCAAAACTGAAACGTATTTTGTATTTGCCTGGTAAGACATTTAGTCCAGTTGGCTCTGGAGACTTAGGATCTATTTTTTTTCGCGATGGGTTATTTACACCACGTTCTGCCATATCCCATGTCCATCGATTAATTCCATTTTCTTTGGGAGCTACCTGTTTAACAGTTCTAATTAATTGACCATTCAGCGAAAACACTTCTACTTTTAATGAATCATAGTTAAACCCAGATTACGCAATAGGATTTTCTAATGCGTAGCAATAGCTATTTTAGTGTTATGGAATTTGAAATTGGCTTTACAGATAAGGAAATCACCCCATGGGGTGGAATGGTTTTCATGCGTCAGATGTTAGATAAAATGGGTTTTAGGGAAGTCGTAAGTGTGCAACCCGACCTTCCTGTATCTGGCTCTAACCGAGGCTTTTCAGCCACTACTATTATTGAAGCTTTTATAATAAGCATTTGGTGCGGGGCCAATCGTTTTTTACATACAGAAGTAACCCGACATGATAAGGCGTTGAGCAAAATATTCAATTGGAAGCGCACACCAGGGCAAGATACCTATAAGCGATTCTTTAGTAAGTTCACCCAAGCTAAAAACCAACGCGTAAGTGATTACTTCTATTCCTGGATATTTGATAATGTGAAGTTTGACAACTTTACCCTGGACTGTGATTCCTCGGTGATGACGCGCTATGGAACCCAAGAAGGTAGCAAGAAAGGTTATAATCCTGCAAAACGAGGTCGTCCCTCTCACCATCCGTTAATTGCATTCATTGCTGATGTAAAACTAGTAGCCAACATGTGGTTAAGAAGCGGTAATACCTCTTCCTCCAACAACTTCCTTTCCTTTTTAGAAGACACATTAGCCAAATTAAAAAACAAAACCATTGGGCTGATTCGCTTAGATAGTGGTTTTTGTAGCAATGAAATCTTTGAATATCTAGAGCAAAAAAGTATTGATTATATAGTAGCAGCAAAATTCTACCAACCAGTTCAACAGATTATTTCACAACAGCAAACTTGGATTGTTATAGAAAATGGTATTGAAATATCAGAACTGCAATATCAGGCAGCAAATTGGAAACACACCCGAAGAATGGTTGTTGTAAGACAGAAGATTAAAGACAGGCCCAATGCCATTGGAAAAACACTGACCTTGTTTGATGATGAAAGTATCTATAGACAATATCGTTATACCGCTTACTTCACCACCCTTAAACTATCACCAATAGAAGTCTGGAGATTATATCGAAACCGCGCAGATGCAGAAAACCGTATCAAAGAATTAAAGTATGACTTTGGATTCAGCAGTTTTAACTTGAATGATTTTTACGCTACAGAAGCTGCCTTGACATTTGCTATGTTAAGTTACAATCTGATGTCCCTGTTCAGACTATTTATTCTGCAAAGCAAGACCCAGCATACCCTATCAACCTTGCGTTACAAAACCTTTGCAATAGGAGCGTACTTTGAAAAGATAGGTGATCAGTTCACTCTCAAACTAGCCTTGAACATGAAAAGAAGAGAGTGGTGTAAAGGTCTTTGGAACCAATCAAATTCAGTCTCTTTTCCTTTTCAATTCTCTAATGCGTAATCTGGGTTAAATGAAGGCTTACTTTTTTCTGATGAAGCCTTAGCTACATCCACTTTATTTCCTTTGTCAGTATTTTCTTCTTTAATTTTTGATTTGGCTTCGCCTTCATTCTTTTCTGCTGGTTTATTTAATATATAGGTTAACGCAAGTCCTGCAGCCCGATTTTGTCCCTCATATAGCGCATTGGCGCCAAATCGCTCCCCAGCCGGCTGTTGAAAATTAACAATTACTCCTTCATTAGCCGATGTAAGTTGTAACGACTTATCCAAGAACGAAGCGCCATTTTTTGCTAGCTGGCGCATAACAGAAATATCATCAAGCACAAAGACACCTCTTCCAAAAGTGGATATGACTAGGTCGTTTTCTCTAGATTGCAACGCCATATCTGTAACCGGCACACCTGCTGGAAATTCATTCGTCCATTTTGTCCATATCTTTCCTTCATCGATAGAAAAGTACAGTCCACTGTCTGTTCCAAGAAAAAGAAGCTTTGGTTCCTGAACGTCTTGCAAAACACATAGGGCAAATGAGTTTATTTGATTTTCATTTACAATATTCTCCCATGTTTGTCCATAATCTTTCGTTTTAAAAATATAGGGTTTGAAATCAGAATTGCGATAGTTGTTGACAACAATTAATGCCTCGCCTTTGGCATAGGTCGAAGTTCTGATTTGAGGAATCCAAGATCCCTTTGGTAGACCTAAAATTTTCGGTGTCAGATTCGTCCAGGTTTTACCACCATCGCGTGTCAGATGAATAAGACCATCATCTGTTCCAGCCCAAAGTAGGCCTTGCTGCAATGGGCTTGCTGCAATTGATAATATGGTACAATGGTTTTCTGCACCGCTATCATCAATAGTGAGTCCTCCCGTTTCATATTGCTTTTGTTTTTCGGGGTCGTTAGTTGTCAAGTCAGACGAAATCACATCCCAAGTG
>JBBRON010000052.1:0-20084 GCA_038229375.1 Cytophagales bacterium
ATCGGTGATCGGTAAAAAAGGTAATCGGTGATCGGCAAAAAAAGGTAATCGGTGATCGGTAAAAAAGGTAATCGGTGATCGGTAAAAAAGGTAATCGGTGATCGGTAAAAAAGGTAATCGGTGATCGGTAAAAAGGTAATCGGTGATCGGTAAAAAGGTAATCGGTGATCGGTAAAAAGGTAATCGGTGATCGGTAAGAAAGGTAATCGGTGATCGGTAATCGGTGATCGGTAAAAAAGGTAATCGGTGATCGGTAGTTGGTAGCGAAGGTTGCTGACTGCTGATTTCCGATTACTGATTTTGCATGAGGGTTGGTGTTTTCATCGACTGAGTGGAGCGCTGATAGCTCCCTATAGAGGAAGGAGGAGCTGGGAGGATTGAGAATTGATTATAAATCCGCTAACCCTTTGGGGGTGTTTCATGGGAGGCCGGATTGCAAATCTGGCCTAACGATTGCGGGCGATTTCGATGATGTCACCTCTTCAAAATCACCCCCTGTCATGGTTCTGTATAAATTGCGATCGTAATTCTACTTTAGTACAATTCATGAAAAAGCAGGTATTAAATTTTGCCGCAATTACTAAACTGTCGCTCCTGATGGTGGGATGCAAAAGCGATGAGCCGATAAAACCTATCCCTTACGTCTACGTGGCCGGGTGTGAATACAAAGGGGGTGAAGGCATTGCCTCGCAAACATCGCCCTTCAGGAAATCGCTCAAATGGGTGTCAAAGTACTCACAGATCCGCTTGAGCTGAGTAATGGGCATATCTCGCTTTGGCCACGTCAGTATAAAATTATCGATTTAGTGCGGGTGAGTTTTAGCCAGACTACATATTCTTTTTCTGACGATTAAACTATTGAGGCAATTACTACTCTAAGTCATTGTAAACATCTAAAAGTGATTTATGAGAACCGCGAGAATCACATCTGCCCTGAGCATTCCAAATGACAAAGCAGCGATTTTCATTTTTTGTCTATTGATAGCACTCATAATCATTTTCTAACCTATATTTTTCATCTTACTGAAATGCCTGAATACTTATCGATTCGATAACTCCACCTTCCTTTGTCAGCGTGGGGTGTCCACTAAGTATAATCCTAAGACTAAACCAACAGAAGGCAGCCTCTTTACCGGCGATATCATGATAGGATTGTGTATGGTCGATAAACTTACGTTCCATGAAGGCAAATTGTACTACTGGGCGTTCCGGTTTAGTTACGATATCGATGGTAATAGGATATACTTCTCGGCTAACGGAGGTCCTGCCATGGGAATAGGAATTATTAGCGACGATTCATTAGTATTCATGCAGTCAATTTTTGTAAGGTCAAGAAATTAGGCTCCTCTTCCTTCATGCTATAACAGCATCTTCAATTCATTCTTGCTCAAGTGTCATTAGCAATGCAGATGTTGTTATTGAGGCCAACATCGATCGACATGTAGAAACGATCTGCATTGATGAGAGTTATTCTGGATCAGTTTCGTACCCAGCCGTAAGATTAGGTAACCATAGAATCCTTTAGCAGGAAATTCACCCCATCAATTTTCACCATGTAAGGTTTTTGAATCTTTTCGACAAAACCAATTGGCCAATACGCGAATTTATGATCAGATTAATTAAACGGATCAAATTCAGACTCCAATTGAATCTGACTAGCATGTAAGACAATCGTCGTTTTTCAACGGAAAGTTTTTAACGGTTTTGAAATTCTTTAAGCTTTGAATCGCTTTATTTACTGAACCATTATTATTTACTCGGGTTTAAGTGCAATCCCATTCAACTTAAGAAAATTTTCTTTGTCGGTCGACTATGAAAATCTTTTTCACTTGAGAAGTGAGTCATTTTGTTAAAAAAGTAGCCGACATACATCATTTGATAAAAATATGGAACCATTTCTATCCGCAAAAGTGCACCTGGGCAAATTTTTTCGCACCGTTTTTAGAAGTCTGATAGTTTCTGCCCTCATCAGCACATTCAGCAACGAGTCATTTGCCCAAAATGAAACAATTCGACCCCAAAACGTCAATATTTCTTCGCCTACTGCGGCTTCACTTGGGAAAGTGGCTGATATTCCAATCGGATACCATACCGGAATACCGAATGTCAGCATTCCGATTTATGAAATCGGTACGGGGCCATTGAAGGTTCCAATAAGCATCGATTATCATGCGTCGGGTTTGAAAGTGAACGAGCAGGCGAGTTGGGTGGGCGCCGGTTGGTCTCTGAACGCGGGAGGAATGATAACGAGGACCGTCAGGGGCATGGCAGATGAAAAAATAACAACGGATGCCGGACCTTCTTTGTCGTATATATCGAAACGAGGTTTCTATGATTACCTTTATGATGCGGCTTATTGGGCGCCAGATCCCTACAATGCAATACCCCAAGGCGGCGGTCTGGCGTTGAATGACTTTACCAATGGTAAGCGTGATGGCGAAGCGGACCTGTTCACGTTCAATTTCAATGGATACTCCGGCAAATTTTATTTCCGGGCGGATACAACCGTCACACTTGCGCCTCAACAAGATATTGTAGTAAGACCTCTGTACTGTTCTACAGGAAATCTAAATTGCAGCACTGCTGATGAGTTTCTCTATGGTTTTGTGGTGACGACACCGGACGGCGTTAAATATTACTTTGGAAAATCAGCCAGTCCTCCGACTGCTTATAACTCCAGCACCAACGGCATCCCCCTTGAGTATGCGCAGACGTATTCCTATACCAGTGGAATCACCTATGCTAAGACACCGAGCAGTTGGTTTCTAAACAAGATTGTTTCGGCTGATACGAAATTCTCTATTCAATTCACCTACGCCGCCGAATCTTACGGCATTTATTCAACATCACTTTTTCCTAAACCGACAACCGGGTCACCAGACTATGGTATCGATCTGGTAAAAAACATTACTACGGCTGTCAGGCTTTCAAAGATTGAGTTCGCGAATAACGGCGTGGTGACATTTATTCCTTCAACCGGCGCGCGAAAGGACTTGTCAAGCGCAAGTCTGAATCTCATTGATACTGATCAGGATTCGACAAGCGTCAATGCTGGCCGGGCACTTTCCGAAATACAAATATCCTCAGGCTCAGGGACGCCGTGCAGATCTTTTGCATTCGCCTATGGATATTTCTATGACAACACACATTCCTTGTTGGGTTACCTTTCTTCACCCGCTAGTTCCTTTGGTATACATACTGATAAAAAGCGCCTTAAGTTGATTTCGTTGACCGAAAACAGTTGTCCCCCTAATTCAATATCCAAGCCGCCACATATTTTCCGTTATTTTGACGAAGCATCAGTGCCTCGCACCCTCTCATTTGCTGCAGACCATTGGGGATATTTTAACAACGCAACTGGAAATGCCACCATGCTGCCAGCCCTTTCCATTGATAACGGCCTTACTAATGTTGGTGGTACTTATGGAAACAGGGAATCATCATGGCCCGCCATGCGGGCAGGGTCCCTGGAGAAAATCCAATACCCCACCGGCGGATCCACACGCTTTGTGTTTAGTAATCACGAGGTATTAACTCCAGTTGTCCATTTTGACTCTGTAGCAATTGGAACCCTCTCAGCAATTTACACTAATACTGTTGGCCCTCTTACTTTTACCGTAGACGCAAACACTCGTTATATTAAAACGAGGCCGTCGCTGCCCTATGGAAATGGAAATGGTTCGGGCAATATCCATATTATAAATACTGCGACCCACATTGATTATGGAAGTTCGTCCACCAGTTTTCGCGCATTCGTTGTTCCTCCAGGAAATTATGAATTCAGTGTTCAGTCGGGTTCAAACACGAGCTATCCAATCATGTGTACGGCTTACAAAATGGTCGGGGAGGTGCCGACAGATAATTTAATAGGAACAAAAAGTGCACTCTATTCCAGTACGTCGCCAACATCATCTTTTACAGTGACTGCGACAACGGTTATGAAGGCTGTTCGCACGCTCCCATATGCCCCACGGGGTGCAGGTATATTGCATCTCATCAATACCAGTTCCAACGTTGACTACTTTCCGCCAGCCGACAAATCGCAAAGTCTGTTCCAAATCCCGGCAGGAACTTACAATTATTACGTAGAATCAACTTCAGGGCAGTACTATCCGATTCAATACACACTCTATACGGTTCTTGGCGCGCCTCTCGAGACGAGGATGGTGGGGGGACTTCGAATTGATAGCGTGATTTATGACGACGGACAAGGACATAAAGCGAAAGTCCAGGCTTTTAGCTATCGGAAGAACAATGAACCACAAGGTGTGCTCTATGGTCGCCCTTCGTACATGTCTCCATTCTTCAATCACGAGATCAGGGATATGGGTGGAATCCTTAACAGCGCTCTAACGAGCAGCGGGTGTTTGAGTATTACAACTCCCGGCTCGGGTCCTTATCTCTTTTTTGTATCCGCCGCCTCAATTCTTCCTATGCGCTCTATCCAGGGGAATCACATCGGTTATAATTATGTAAGGGTCAATGAGGTTGATGGTGGTTATACTATTCATGAATTCAATGGAGGTGCTAATCTTAGCCTAGATGTTTGCCAGCGAGTGATTGATTATAATGTTTGTAATCCTGATGCCGGAGATTACCCTATTCCGCCGGAAGCATTCAAGCCTGACCGAGGAAACCCAACACAGACAACAATATTCAATTCGACGGGAATGTTGCTGTCAAGAAGCCTTCAGTCCACAAAATATACGTTTGAGGCCGTTGGAGTAGATGGAGTTAAGGGTGCATCCATTGGAGCTTCAAACTTCCCGACATTTTACGAATGGAAGGCCGAGAGAAAGGTCCAATCCGTTGAAGAGACATTTTCTTACGATGCTATTAATACGCTCGTTGCTCCAACCTACAAGAAAACGACTACTTACTATTCAAGCACGAGGCATAACCAGCCGACGAGAATTGTAGTAACCGATGCTGCAAACACCATATTAAATGAAGTGAGAAAAATATATGTGGGTGATGTAATCCCTCCGGCGTGCGACCCTGCAGCGGCAATGGCCGCAATCGATTTGCAACTTCAATCTGATGCTGACCAATTGAAGAGCACGTATGATTACATTCAAGCGTCAATTCCAATCGACAAGTATACCTTCTGGCAAAAATACTATTACAATTTAAATATATTGAAGAAGAACTATATCACGGCAGTATCCAATTCGAGGCTGTCGATATTAGCAAACTACAAAACCTGTATGAGTGGCTCGGGGTCGTGGTCAGAATCCAGTGCAAGTCCGGAGATTAAAACTCTGGTTAAAATGCAAAAGAAAAATTTGATCAGTTCACCAATAGAAAGCACCTACCGGCGCTATGGAAAAATTCAAAGCGCCGAATATCTGAAGTATGAGGATTATGGTGATGGCATACAGCTTTACCCTTCAGAGCTTGATGTAGTAAAAGTTCAAACTCCATTGGACACAACGGCATTCACGCCAGCTTCTTTTGGGAATAGTGCGGTCACGCGGGATAGCCGCTACAAATGGGAAGCCACCTTTAGTTTTTTCAATGGAAACATGAAGCAGGTAACACCGAGGACTGGCGTAATTTCTTCTTATATCTGGAACAATTCAGGCGTTCATCCGATTGCCGCAATACAAAACGCTCCCATGGATCAATGTGCCTACACGAGCTTCGAGGAATCCGGCACAGGGGAGGGTGGATGGTTATTCACGTTTACGAACAGTTCCGAAAATAAAACAGGGGCAAAAGCACACACTCTCTACAATAACTCGATCAGCAAAGGAGGCTTGACAACTTCGAAAACATATACAGTTTCATTTTGGGCGAAGGGAGGAACACCTTCAGTCAGCGCAGGAGTTGTTTCCAGCAACGATGCTGCCGCGGCTGACGCTGATGGCTGGAAGTATTTTGAAAAGACCATCACCGGAGTTTCCGCGTTTACTCTTTCGAGCGTATCGGGCGTTTATCTCGATGAACTTCGACTTTATCCAAAGGGTGGGTTGATGACGACGTACACATACGATCCCCTCGTTGGCATTACTTCCCAGAGCGATCCAAATAACAGAATTATCTACTACATCTATGACAAACTTGCCCGACTGATTGCGACAAAGGATCACTATCACAAGGTGGTGCAAAAGCAGGATTATTTTTACAATTTAAACTCATCGGCGGTGTCGCTCAATTCAGTGGCATCTTATTCTCTGATAGCACCAAATGTGACGGATGAGTCAACCGTCGGAGCTCTTCCAGTCACCGATGTGACGAAGACCACCAGCTATTTTGACGGACTTGGCCGACCTATTCAGACGGTGACTAAGCAAGGCTCGCCTTTACAATTCGACATGGTCCTGCCAGTGGCCTATGATGCACTGGGCAGGGAAAAGCGAAAATATCTTCCGTTCGTGAATGGTGCAGATGGGCAGTTCAAATCCAACGTAATTGATGCCAATGGGAATTATACGGGAGTTGCTCAAACATTTTATTCAGCATCGGGGGACAAAATTGCTGATGATGCAAAGCCTTATTCGGAAGTGGTGTATGAAAATTCTCCACTTAACAGAGTTCAAAAATCAGGGGCTCCAGGCGCGGCATGGCAGCCGATCGACAGTAACCCGCTCAGTACAAATGACAACACTGTTAAGAAGCGATATGAATTAAATGGTGCTGGCGAAATCTATCTGTTTGTTTATGATGCAACGAGCGGTCAGGTAACAACAGCTTCTTTTTATGCGGCCAGCGAGCTGGTTGTTACTAGAACTTATGATGAAAAAAATAATGATGTCAAAGAGTATGTAGACAAATATGGTCACACCGTTTGCAAAAAGGTAAAAGCCAGCGCTACCGAATACGCCAGCACCTATTACGTCTACGATGTGTTTGACAATCTTGTGGTGGTGCTTCCTCCAGAAGCCGTTAAATCAATTACAGGAACAAGTAATTAATCCGGTTCAATATGAAAACCACATTCACAATCATATTTATCCTCACAGGGTACCTGGCAATGTCTCAGAATGTTGCTTCATCAAAGATTTCCTGGACTGCCGCAAAGTCAATTGATACGGCAACGGGAAAGATATCAATGGATCAGAATACACTGATAACCTACGGGCAAGATAGCCTGGTATGGAAAGATAAGCAGGGACAGGTCCAAGGTCGTTTCAAAATTAAACAAGCATTCGGCACATGGACAAATTTGGCAGCGCCTGGAGAGATGAGCTACAAAGTCGGGGGCTCACAGAAAAGTGGTACGATCACCATTAAGAAAACCGCAAGCGGAACAAAGGTGAAGCTACTTCTGGTGAACAAGGAAGGAATACGTACGATTGAATTTTTTGTCACTGCGAGCCAGGTGCTGCAATAACGCCATCGATATGATCGAATTGAAAAAATACATGACAACAACAAAGGGTCACTTAGTCACTGTTTTATTCCTGCTCATGGTCTCAACGGCTGCGTTTGCCCAGCCAAATGCGCCCAGCGGGCTTGTCGCAACCACAACGTCAACCACGGTGATTAATTTGACATGGACGGACAATTCAAGCAACGAAACTGGTTTTATGGTTGAGCGCTCAACATCTTCGGGAACTGGATTTACCCAAATCAATCTAACGGCTGCCAACGTTGTCGCCTATTCCAGCACGGGCCTCACGCCAGGAGTAAAATACTACTTTCGTGTTCGCTCCACCAACGGAACGCTTAATTCTGCCTATACGTCAGAAGCGAGTGCAACTACGCTACTCATCGCACCAACAGCATTGGCTGCAACAGCCGTTTCTACCACTGGCATCAACCTAACCTGGACCGACAACTCTTCGAATGAAACAGGTTATCAAATTGAGCGCTCGCTGACAACTGCTACAGGTTTCAGTGTAGTAACAACCACAGCTGGAAATACAAGTTCTTTTTCCGATACCGGGCTAAGTGCAGGTGTACGGTATTTTTATAAGATAAAGGCAGTGAATGCGACGGGCTCCTCCAGCTACACATCGGAAGTTAATGCAACTGCCTGGTTGGTTGCCCCAACTTCGCCAACAGCAACGGCGGTTTCAACCACCGCCATCAATCTTACCTGGATCGATAACGCAACAAATGAAGCAGGTTATACGGTTGAGAAGTCTACCACGTCAGGTTCCGGTTTCGCATCCATTGGTACAACGGGCCCGAATGCCGTTAATTTTTCAAGCTCTGGCTTAACGGCTGGCGTAAAATATTATTACCGGGTAAAGGCTATTGGTGCAACAGGCTCATCGGCCTATTCGGCAGAGGTTAGCGCCACGGCCATGCTGACGGCACCTACCTCACTAACAGCCACAGCCGTCTCCACCTCGGGAGTCAACCTGACCTGGGTGGATAACTCGTCCAATGAAACAGGATATCAAATTGAGCGTTCGTTGACTACAGCCACGGGATTCTCCACCATTAACACGACGGCGGCAAATACAAACTCATTTTCGGATACGGGTCTATCAACTGGTGTTTTGTACTATTACCGGGTGAAGGCAGTGAATACGGGCTCCTCATCATATTCTCTTGAAGCCTCTGCCATGGCACAGATTATCGCGCCGACTTCGCTGGTTGCCACGACAGTTTCAACTGTCCAGATCAATTTAACCTGGATCGACAACTCCTCCAACGAGGGTGGATTTGCTGTTGAGCGATCGCTTACCAGCGGGTCAGGGTTCACCAATGTTACCAACCTGCCGGCGAACACGGTGTCATATTCAAACACCAGCAACACGCCGGGCACTCAGTATTTTTACAGGATCAAGGCTATTAATGGCCCCGGATCATCTGCCTACACGGCAGAAGCAAATGCGACGGCTGCGTTATCAACGCCAACGGCTCTGGCGGCTACAGTAGTATCTTCCGCTGGGATCAATCTTAGTTGGACGGATAACTCTGCCAACGAAACAGGCTACCAGGTAGAACGTTCGTTGACTACCGGCACAGGCTTCTCCACTATTGCCAGCATCGCGGTCAACAGCAACTCGTATTCTGATACGGGACTGTCCAACACCACGAAATATTATTACCGGATTAAAGCTTTCAACGCAACTGGAGCGTCAGCCTATTCTTCGGAAGTGAATGGAACAACCTTTCTAATTCAACCCACCGCATTACTGGTGGTTACTACGGCAACGACGAGCGCTGCAATCACCTGGACAGATAATTCTTCCAATGAGACTGGTTTTAAGATTGAGCGTTCCCTTACGACAGGAACAGGCTTTACAGTTGTAAACACCACGGCGGCCAATAGCACAAGCTATACCAACACGGGACTTACTGCCGCGACGAATTATTTTTATAGAATACGGGCCGCAAATGCTACGCCGATTTATTCAGCCTATACACCGGAGTTCCAGATAACGACGTCCGCTCCAGCCGCGCCCATCACCCTGGCAGCCTCCACCACCGGTCCAACGGCAATAACACTTACCTGGACCGACAACTCTTATGGCGAATCAGGCTTCAAGATCGAGCGTTCACTTTCCTCAAGTAACGGCTTTGTGGAAGTGGCAACGGCTGGGGCCAATGCGACATCTTATACAGATACCGGTGGTCTAGTCATCAATACAACCTATTACTACAAGATCAGGTCCACGAATGCGGTAGGAAATTCATCGTACACCAGTGTTGTTAGTTCATCGACCGAAACAGGATTGGTGGCAGACATTGTTGAATTCAATGCGTTGAAAGATCTGTATCTGAATACGAACGGCGCGGGCTGGTTAACCAAAACCAATTGGCCTACATCCTGGCCAGCATCGGCGACAAGCGCGCAGTTTGGAACCTGGGCCGGGGTCACGGTAACGAACGGCGACATTACCGAAATTAATCTCCCAGGCAATAATCTGATAGGACCACTACCGGCTTCGATAGGAAATCTGACCAACCTCATTAGGCTGATTATTTATGGTAACGGCCTGACAGGATCTATTCCGCCGGAGCTTGGAAATCTTATTCACCTGACGACTGCCTACATGTGGGCTAATTCATTTAGCGGTACCGTGCCAGGCAATCTTAAAAATTGTGTTGCCCTCCAAGAGCTGGGTTTGTCGAATAATAACCTGACTGTGCTCGAAGACATCGGCGGCATGCCCGCGCTCAATTACTTGGGACTTGATGGAAATAACTTGACTGGGGCGATTCCAGCCTTTATCGGAAATTTTCCGAACCTATGGTATCTATACCTTCAGAACAATAAGTTTACAGGGCCACTTCCGTCAACGATCAGTAGCCTCACCGGGCTGTTCTATCTCAATGTTTCGGATAATCATCTTACCGGCAGCCTCCCAGATATCTCAGGGATGAGTTCGCTTCAGCAGTTTTATGCGAATAACAATGAATTTTCCGGTAGCATTCCGACTTCCTATTCGACCGCGCCGCTTTCGAATATGTTAACAATTCAGTTCTCTGGCAATAAGTTATCGGGATCAATGTTTACACTTTCTGGATACACCAGTCTGCTCTCAATGACCATTTCATACAATAACTTTACTGGCGCCTTCCCGGACCCAAGTAGCTCCGGCGCACTTATCTATATCGAGGCAGGCTTCAATCATTTTACGAGTGTTTCGTCTGCGATCTTTAAAAATCCTAACGTTAATTACATCAGCTTTTATTACAGTGATATTACCACCGTCACCAACCTGGTTACCGATCTCACCAACAACGCTTTGAATCTGGGCGCTGGTGCAAGCTATTCCTTTGACCAGAACTACCTGGATTTCTCAGTGCTGGAAGCCTTCAATACGATAAAGCCTTCTGTTTGGGCCGTGGGCTATGCACCACAGCATGAGATTAAGGATATAGAAACTGTATCGATTGTCAATAACAGCTTTACCATCCCATCGCGCCCTATGGGAGCCAACAGTACGATCGTATGGGAAAAACTTGTAAATGGAGTTTGGACGAACTTGGCCACAAGCACCCAAAATTATGTCAACAATTCTGCGGTAAGTACAGATGAAGGCCAGTATCGTTGGCGGATGACCAATTCAGTGGTTACGACTGTAACTCTTCAAAGTGCTCCGATTAGTGTAAAGACTCAGGACAGGCTGAAGCTCGACAGCTGGGGGTTTCAATACCAGTATGATGCACGAAAGAGAATGATAAAAAAGAAAGTGCCGGGAGCAGAATGGGTGTATATGGTTTACGATGAACGCGACAGGCTGGTGTTTACGCAAGATGGCGAACAGCGAAAATCCAGTCAGTGGAATTATACACAGTACGACACGTTGAACCGGCCAATCATTACTGGTATTTATACCCATCCATCGGGTATCGATCAGGCAGCCATGTCAGCACTGGTCAGCACTTCAAAGTTTTGCGAATCCTATAACGGACAGTTGGTTTCGCTAGGCTACACATTTTCTGTTTTTAACCTTTCAAACTTCACGGGAAGTTTTTACCCATTGACCGCAACCTATTATGACAACTATGCTTTTAAAAGCATGTTCACCAATCACAGCTATCATTATTATGCGCCTGACCTGACGGGACTGCCCACCGTGCCATCATCGTCGGTGACGGGCAAACTAACCGGCGCCAAGGTGAGGGTGTTAAAAAACAATGGATGGCTAAAGAGCGTATCTTATTATGATGACAAGTACCGGACGATCCAGGTGATAAATGATAATGTTAAGGGAGGGACAGACCGGATGAGTAACCTCTATGATTTTCCGGGTCGTGTCATGCAGACGAAATCGACCCACCGGAGAGAAGATCTTAAGTGGCGCTGGCAGGATAGGTGGTGGGTCAGTTTGCTTTCCAACACAGTGGAAGGATTGAATAACTCGGCGATAACTTCCGGGCAGGTATTGGCGGCAAATACCGATGGATGGATAGAGTTCAACTGGCAGGGATATGACGGTCCGCGGGCCGCAGGTTTTTCTGTGTCAGGCAGCGACCCCAGCGAGGGATATCTCAGCATCGCGTATTCGATTGTTGCCTCCCAGGGCAGTGCTTACATCGCCGAGAACGGTGTGGCCAAGCCCGGAACGAACTTTGCTTCCAGCGAGGGAGATGTGCTGAAGATCCAGCGCGTGGGCAACACATTAAGTTATTATCGAAACGGAACATTATTGACAAGCACGACGCTTGGCTCAGCGCCAGCGCTCCGGGCGGGAGTGGGATTCAGCGGCGTAGCCTCCATTCAGGATATCCGCTCATCGTTTATGGTGAAAGATTCGATCAACGAAGTACGAACCTTTGAATACGATCATATGAGCCGGCTGACAAAAACCTGGCACCGCTTAAATGGCGGAACGAATGTTCTTCTTGTTAAAAACGAATACAACGAGCTGGGGCAGCTGGTGGACAAAAAGCTGCACTCGACCAATGGAACAGCCTTTAAACAGAGTATAGATTACCGTTATAACATACGGGGCTGGCTCACCTCTGTTAATAACGAAGCACTAACCAATGACAATGGCTTAACCAACGATGATACCAGTGACCTTTTTGGCATGAGGCTTGGGTATAATAATGACTTGGGATCGGGCAATGCCGCCGGGAATTCGGCACAGTACAATGGCAATATCAGTGGCATGACCTGGAACAAGGGTCTTGCAAAAGGGGCCACAAAATCCAATGCCTATAACTACAGCTATGATCCGATGAACCGAATTACAGCGGCAACTTTTTTGAAATACAGTGGGGTGGCCTGGAGCAATATATATGATGCTTTTAGCGAAAACGGCTATGCCTACGATCTAAATGGAAACATCAAGGCATTAACGCGGCATGATGACAAGGGCAATTCGCTGGATCAGTTGACGTATAGCTATGGCTCGGGCGATAATAGTTCAAACAAACTGCTGGCAGTGAGTGATGCTGGGGATCTGACTAAGGGCTTTGTTGATGGAAATATTGGTTCTACGGACTATCTTTATGATGACAACGGAAACATGGTTGTGGATAAAAATAAGGCGATAGCGCAGATCAAGTACAATCACCTGAACCTTCCGCAGGAGGTGATGAAACCTACCGGGGATGCGATACGCTACTTCTATGATGCAGGGGGAAGAAAAGTTGGGCAGCAGGTAGTAGCTGGTTCCTTCAGCATGAAGAAGAAAACCGACTATGCGGGCCTGTATTTTTACGAGAATGACAC
Source organism: Cytophagales bacterium (assembly GCA_038229375.1). Classification (GTDB taxonomy): domain Bacteria; phylum Bacteroidota; class Bacteroidia; order Cytophagales; family Cyclobacteriaceae; genus ELB16-189. Next base: position 13,091 of record JBBRON010000052.1, read on the forward strand.
ATTAAAATTCATTAATCACGAGGAGGGAAGAATAGTGATGACGGCTCCCTCGCCTGAATATCAATACCATCTGAAGGATCATTTGGGAAATGTGAGGACGACGTTTACGTCGTTGCAATCTTCCGACATTACCACCGCCACACTGGAAACTGCCAACCAGGTTGCCGAGTATAGCCAATATTTACGGTATAGCGACGCCCGAGTCGTTTATTCGGATCTGTTCGATCACACCAACGGCGTGAGTCCGGGCTATTCCGAGCGACTAAACGGTTCAACTTATGAGAAGTACGGATTGGCAAGGTCACTCAGTGTTATGCCCGGTGACACAATCAATCTGGAGGTCTATGCAAAATACCTTGATCCTACGCGGTCGGACTGGACGGGCACCGCCTTTCAGACTATTGTACAGCAGGTGGCCGCCCACGCAACAAACGTTGTGATCGACGGGGTTAATTATGTTAACAGCACTGCTTCATTTCCAGGCGGGTTATACAACATCACCGGAAAGACCGATGGAGGCGCACCAAAAGCATATTTGAACTGGATTATTTTCGACAGGAATTTTCAACTCATCACATTTGGGTATAAGCAGATCACTACAGCTGCAAAAGTCACGGGTAATGACATCGCGCATGAATGGATTCAATCGGGAGCAATCCCGATCAATGAAGCCGGATATGTTTATGCTTACCTGAACAATGAATCGGCGAGTCCGGTGGAGGTCTACTTTGATGATTTTAAAGTGACACACATCAAATCGCCGGTGATACAAACCGATGACTATTACCCATTCGGGTTGGCGTTTAATTCTTATAAGAGAGAGAATAATGTTTCTAATAATTACACTTACAACGGTAAGGAACTTCAGGATGAATTGAATCTTGGGTGGCTTGATTATGGGGCGAGGATGTATGAACCAGAAATTGGGCGTTGGCATAAGATGGACAAAAAAGCAGAACTCTACGCTAACATGTCTGCTTATGCATATGCTGCCAATACACCGATTAATGCTATTGATCCCGATGGAAATCTTGTAATTTTTATTAACGGTCTTAGTAAAGGAGATGGCGGAACTCGCGGTTATTGGCAAGATCATGCAACTAGATATGTTATCAGCAATCAATTAGGAGGCGGTGTTCAAAGGGTAGTAACTAATGATTTTGCGAAGTCCTTCACAAAGACTTTTGACGAAAATTTGGAGGAAGCAAGATTCTATGATGGGGCTCCAAGGAACGAAGGCAATCCTGAGTTCAGATTTGACAAAGGTTATGAAAGAGGTAAAGAGGATGTTGCGGATATCATTACTAGTCTTGCTAAGACGGATGGCGTAATAACAGAGCCTCTAATTTTGGCAACTCATAGTTTAGGTGCAGCATATGGTAGAGGTCTTCTGAAAGCAATTATTGAATATGTAAAAGCGCATCCTAAAGAATGTGTGGGCTTATCAATAAGCGTGTATGATTTTGATCCATATAATGGAAGTTTTTTGCAAAAGGTAGATGGAGTAAATATTACACAGATTTTGCATAAAAGCAGATTCGGTTTGGCAAATGAAATTGAGCCAGGAGCTAATGAAAATGACGGATCCTTAATTGATGATACAAAGGCGTCTGTTTCACACAACATTACCTCATTTATAGGCATGTTAAATAGACTAGAGCCAGGAACCTATGAGTGGAACGGATCTTCTTTTGTAAAAACGGAGGAAAGGAAAAAAAAGGACTAACATAGAATAAATGAAAAGAACTTCATTAATTGTATTTTATATTTCATGCCTTTTCAGTTCATGTGATAGGGCAGAATCTTTAAATAAAAGATTCGCAACAAGAAACGAGCATAGATGTGCTTTAAAGGTAAGTGACTATTTATATACTAACGACACATTATCTTTGATTCGGGAACTAAAAGAATATGTTCTAGAAAAGAAAAGTCCTTATAATGCACCAGCGTATAATGAAAAGAATGTAATAGTCATAGATACAGTATTGTATAATTCCGAAAGAAATAATGCTGCTGTTTTATTGGTAATTAAATGTAGTGATGAAAAATCTTCGGAAGATTGGAGTTACGACGGTATAGTTCATTTCGCAAGAAGAACTGATGAGGGCCCTCAAAAAGGACGTTGGAAAATATATAATAGCCATGGGGCATTACATGTTCGGGCAGAAAACTATTTGAAGATGACTGACATTCTCAGGCAGGATAATTTTGTTTTGAGAAGTTATGAAGCAGACCGTGATGGTCGAGTTGGTTATAATTTGGACGATTGTAGATTTTGGAATAGTGATGAATTTATATCGAACATTCAAGCCAAAGGAGTTGTTGATCTAAATAATGATTAAGTGAGATCGTAGGGAGGTTTACTTTGGTGATTTTAAAGTGACGCAAATAAAAAGCCCGGTAATCGCGTCTCAAGATTTTTATCCATTCGGTTTAACCTTTAACTCGTACAATAGAGAGAACAGTACGCCTAATGATTACAAATACAACGGCAAGGAAGAACAAACAGAACTTGGTTTAGGATGGCTTGATTATGGTTGGAGAAACTACGATCCTACGATTGGCAGATTTAACACCATTGACAATTTTGCTGACAGTTATTTTGATTTGAATCCTTATCAGTATGGCGCGAACAATCCAATTAAATATATAGATGTCAATGGCGATAGCCTGATGTTATTTAAAAACGGATCGTATGTTGGAATGCATGACGATGGTAAAGAGGAGATAACAGGATTTAATCAACAAAGTACAGTTGATAAAGACGGCAATGAAACATTTACAGGTGCACAAAACTTTTCCTTCAATGATATAGATGTTGATAAAGAAGGCCTTAAGTCCGGTGATATGACATTGAATTTTATGTCACAGTCGGATGTAGATCAAACAATCGCAGATAGCGGTATTGAGGGGCAGAGTGTGTTTTCAAGGTGGAGTTATGCAGCAACTGAAAGTAATGGCTCAAGCACAAGAGGCGAGGCAAAGATGGATTATTCAGGAAGTGTACCTTATAATCCAATGACGATCATTAATGGCGTTGGTTACAATTCTGCGGATGCAGGAAATTATTTATGGGGTTATGCAATGGGCAAAATGAGTTACTTAAGTCTGACCTCTCGAACAGCCGCTCATATGAATGCTTGGTGGTCTGCAAAAGAAAGTAATGGTCAGGCGAGTACAAACTCAAATCCAGTAATGCGATGGTTTGAAAACAGGTCTTGGGGTGGGGATGCTTCGGCTGACCAGCGAGCAATCCAAAACGGGTTGAATGACTCGGGTAGTTATTGGAAGGCAAAATGGAAAAGCACGAAAAAGTTATGGGAATAGAAAATGACAAATTATTGCAACTCGGCATGTTGCTGAGCTTAATCGTTATGTTCGGTTGTTTGCAGAGAAAAATTGATTCCTATCAGTTGTGTAAGGAATTTTATGAATTGAATAAGCAAAAAAAGTTTGATGGTTTATATGATGTATCAATTGGTGTTAGAAGAACATCTTCCGAATATGATGAATCTTCCCACCAAAACCATTTGATTTTTAATAGTATTGAAGTGTTTGACGCGGAATCTAAAAAGGATATAACTATCCCGGTTTTTAACAGGGGAGCTTCGTTGGCAGAGCAAGATTCAATCTTTAGAAAGATTAAGCCAGAGGTGAAGGAATTTTTAGTTCGCAAATTAGGTAAACCTGATTCAGAGCTGTTCGATTCTTATGTAGAATACATTAGTAATGTGTATCAAAAATACTATGATATAGCTACTCCTCCAGGTAATAATTATAAGAATATTGTGGTGGAAAGTCATCCACGCACGGGTAAGTTCATCACTTTTGCATTGAACGATAAAGTAAAGGTTTATTACGTTGCCGATTCCAGCACATTAAATGAGTATTGGGCAAAACGTTTTAATGGTTTAAAGAAATTGGATAAAGACTGGTATTGTGAAATAACGGAAGAATCAAAAACGAATTGAAAATGACCCAGCCCGAGCGCTGGGTTTTTTATTGGTTAAGAACTTTAGAAAGAGAATCCTTCATTTTCTTTTTAGAGGCCAGGCCATCAATGATGGAGAAGATTGATTTTTTTTCGTTGTCGTCCAGTTGTTCGATAAGCTGAACTTTTTCCACCAGTGTTTTATCCAGCGAGTTCACATCTTTGAATAAGTCATCAGCCACAAGCAGATCAGAAACTTTGATGCCCAAGGCTTTGGCGATCTTCTCAATGGTAGAGAAATAGGGATCGGTCTTGCCGTTTTCAATCTTGGAATACTGGCTTTGATCCATTTTTAGGGCGGTTGCCACTTCCTTCTGAGAAAGTCCTTTAGCTTCCCGTGCTTTTTTAATTTTATCCCCGATATTCATTTTTATGGTCTTGATACACCACAAATATGACAAAAGATAGCTTTTGAATCCATTGAATGGATTTACTGGTTCAATTAATTGGATAATAACGTCCATTATCTATTTTTGCTAATAGATTTAATTATCCAATGATTTTATGGAGCCCACAGTCAAAAGAAGCCTTGATATTACGAATGCCGAGCACATCGGCTACAAATACGGAGGAATCGAAATCACCGTGCTGGGCGGAATCCGGCTTGAAGGGCTGGACAGAATGCGCACCACATTGAAAGTACAGGTCGAGCATTTAAGCTTACGGCACAACTTGGATTTATACAACGATACACAAGTCGAGAAGCTGGTGAGAAAGGTAGCAGAGAAATTAGAGATAGGTACGAGCGTAATCACAGCAGCATTAACAGACTTAACGGATTTGCTCGAACAATACAGGCTTGACGAAATCGAAAGGCAAGGCGCACAGCAAAATGATAAGAGAAAAATTTTAAGTGAAGAAGAACAGCAACAAGCAAAGCAATACTTATCTGCTCCAAACCTGATCGAACGAACACGCGAAGACATTGGCAAGGCCGGAGTGATCGGAGAAGAAAACAATAGGTTGTTAATGTATTTAATCTTCACCAGTAGAAAGCGTGAGAACCCTTTACACATCATCAGCCTTGGAAGCAGTGGCATAGGTAAAACACATTTACAGGAAAAGGTAAGTGCGTTGATACCAGAAGAAGACAAGATGGAAAGCACAAGCTTAACAGCAGCAGCGATCTATTATTTTGGAAGACACGACCTCAGACACAAACTTGTATTGATCGAAGACCTTGACGGAGCCGAACAAGCCTTGTTCCCGATACGCGAATTACAAAGCAAGAAAAAAATAATCCGTACCGTTCCGGTGAAGAATACAAAAGGCGAAACCAAATCTATACAACTTATAGTTGAAGGCCCGGTATGTATTGGAGGATGTACTACCAAGGAAAGCATCTACGAAGATAACGCGAACAGATCCTTTTTGATTTACATCGATGAGAGCAAAGAGCAGGATGAAAAGGTAATGGAGTACCAGCGCAAACACAGCGCAGGAAAGATTGACACCACAGAGCAACAGAAGATCATCCACGCTTTTCAAAACATGCAACGCATGTTGCAAGCTGTTCCGATCAGAAACCCTTTTGCAGAATCTTTAAAGATACCCGATGAAGTTTTTAAACCGAGAAGGACAAACGCGCATTACTTAGCATTCATTGAGTTGATTACTTATTACCACCAGCACCAAAGGGAAAAGCAATACGATAAAGAAACGGGAGAGGAATTTATCGAGACCACATTGGAAGACGTAGCAGAAGCTAACAAACTGATAAAGGAAATTTTACTACGCAAGTCAGACGAGTTGAACGGTGCAACGAGAAGCTATTTTGAAAAACTGAAATCATGGCTAACACAAGAGAACCGGACAACTTACACGAACCACGAGGCAAAAAGATTTTTACGCTTACCAAGCAGCACGATCAAACGCTATCAACTGTACTTGTATCACAGCGGATACATCCGTGTAGCGAATGGCAAGAAACACAAAGGTTATCACTATGAGATCGCGAGCTATGAAGAATACATGAAGCTTCAAAACCACATTGCCACGGTGATGGATGAAATACTTGAGCAGCTCAGTGGCTCACCAGTAGCCCACTTGAAAAGTGAGCCACTCAATAAAAAGAAAACCAAGCAGTTAGATACAGCGGCTCAATAAGCCCAGAGAAAGGTATGCGCCATGAAAAAATTATCGTTAACAAATCCTTCCTTCCGTTACCTCGAACAAAGTTTTAAAGAATGGTTAGACGTGTTAGGCTATGCACCTGTAAGCGTGTATAACATGCCCTTACAGGTGCGCGAGCTACTGCATTATCTGGAAGGTGAAAATATAAACAACATCAAGGAGCTCGATGTAAAGCACATCAAAGAACACTATCATAAACTGAAAGAACGGAGCAACCAAAGAAGAGGCGGTGGACTTAGCAACAACCATCTGAATAAACATATACAGGCATTAAGAAAATTTACAGATTACTTACGCCAAGTTGGAAGGCTTACGCTTCCTGAATTGCAAATCAAGAATGAAGCAGCAGACGCAAAACAAATACACGTATTAACGGAAGAAGAAATACAACTGCTATTTAAGGCCACGTACAAAACATCGTTACACTATCATCGGCCACACTACAACCTGAGTGCTGCACAAGTTGAAGCCATACAAGCGAGAGACCGCGCCATGCTTGCTATCTTTTACGGTTGTGGAGTAAGAAGAAACGAAGGCGTAAACATAGATGTAGGCGATATCAACTTTGATCGATCCATGTTGCACGTGCGCAAAGGCAAGAACTACAAAGAAAGGTTCGTGCCGATCAGCAAAACGAGTTTGAAATATTTACAAGACTACATCTACGATCAACGGCCAGAGATCACACAAGGAAGCAAGACAGAAGCTTTGTTCATCAGCATGAGAGCAAGACGAATGGACGGACAAACCATGATACTGCGCTTAAAGTATTTGCAACACCAAACAGAAAACGCAGACCTGATCGAAAAAGAAATCGGGTTACATACTTTACGTCACAGCATCGCCACGCATTTACTACAAGCAGGAATG
>JBBRON010000053.1:0-20048 GCA_038229375.1 Cytophagales bacterium
AGTAGAACATAAATAGCGATCAATGGGATTAGCCCCGTAGGGGTGACCTGTTTTCTTTGGTCTACGATCACACATGCCGTTTGCCTATGTTCGGTGTCAGTGTTATGAACCATCCGGAAACTAGTTGGTGATAACACAAACTGGAGACAAATTTTTTAACAGGTCGCCCCTACGGGGCTTGCACCTCGCTCAACGGGCGCGTTCCTACGGACAGGTGGCCCCGATGGGGCTTTATGACCGACTGAATAATTCAGTTAACATGGTTAAGAATTCACCACGAAGAACAGCTCCGTAGGTGCGATCTGTTAGTAGAACATAAATAGCGATCAAGGGAATTAACCCCGTAGGGGTGACCTATTTCCTTAGTCTACGATCACACATCCCTTGGTAATCGCAATTTTTTCTACAAAGATTTAGTCCCTACAGGACAACCACATTGTCATTTGCCTAAGGTCAGTGTTGCCTCAACCCAGACTTTTCAAATTCTCCTCCAACGATTTGATCTTTGCTTCCGCATCTGCCTTCTTCTTGCGTTCTCCTTCAATAACCTGCGGAGGGGCACTGTTCACAAATTTCTCATTTGATAATTTTTTATCAACGGAAACAAGAAACCCTTTCAGGTACTCAATCTCTTTAGCCATCGACTCACGCTCTTTTGCCACATCTGTCTTGCCCGCCATCGGAATGAAAAACTCCGTAGTGCCAACCAGAAATCCAGCGGACTGCTCTATTGATTGCCTGGTGAAAGCAACGTCACTCAGGTTCGAGAGTTTTTTTACGATGGCAACAAATGACTTGTTGATGCTGGATTCATCACTCTTTATAAACAGACCTAAAGACTCTTTCGGCGAAAGCCCTTTGGTATTTCGTACGTTCCTGATCTCACTGACGATACTGAATGATAATGTTGCCTGATGTAGCAATTCCGGATCATAGCCCTTTTCTTCTGGCCAGGACGCAAGAATAATACACTCTTTATCCTTTCTTTCATAGAACTCATGCCAAAGTTCTTCAGAAATGAAAGGCATGAACGGATGCAAAAGCTTTAATACATTTTCAAAGTGACTCACGGTCTTTCTGTAGGTTTCTCCATCGATTGGCTTGCCAAACTCGGGCTTGATAATTTCCAGATACCAGGCGCAGAAATCATCCCACACAAGCTTATAAACAGACATCAATGCATCTGAAATCCGGAACTTTGCAAAGTGATCATTAATCTCCTCCAATGCCTGGTTGAATCGTGATTCAAACCACTTGATGGCAACCTGGTTTTCAATTGGAGCAGACTTGTCTTCAATTTCCCAACCCTTCACCAAACGGAAAGCATTCCAGATCTTATTAGCGAAGTTTCTTCCTTGCTCGCAGAGCTTCTCATCAAAGGGCAAATCATTTCCGGCAGGCGAACTGAACAGCATACCCGTACGCACTCCATCGGCGCCATATCGGTTTATCAGATCCAATGGATCAGGCGAGTTGCCCAATGACTTTGACATCTTGCGCCCCAGTTTGTCGCGCACAATGCCCGTGAGATAAACATCCTCAAAAGGACGCTCATCCATATACTCATATCCGGCAATGATCATGCGAGCCACCCAGAAAAATAAAATTTCAGGTGCCGTAACGAGGACCTGTGTCGGATAGAAATAGTCGAGGTCTTTATTCTTGCTCCGTATTATCTTTCCCGTGGCCTTATCAAAGCAATCATCCTTAAATCCATTAAACACCGCTGTTGGCCATAGCCATGATGATGCCCAGGTGTCTAATACATCTTCATCCTGACGAAGATCTTTTTCAGTTAGGGTTTTTCCTGTTCGCTCTGAACACATTGCCAATGCTTCTGCCAATGTCTCCGCCACTACAAAATCATTTTCTCCAGGACCATAGAAAAAGGCAGGTATTCTATGTCCCCACCATAGCTGTCGTGAAATGCACCAATCGCGTACATTTTCCATCCAGTGACGATAGGTATTCTTGAATTTTGCCGGGTGTAATTTAATCTCATCGTCTTCAACGGCACGGTAGGCACGATGGGAGATTTCTTTCATTTTCACAAACCACTGCAGCGACAGCTTTGGCTCAACAACACTGTTCGTTCGTTCTGATCTCCCAATACGGGTAACGAAATCTTCTTCTTTCACCAGATGTCCGGCTTCACGAAGATCTTTTACAATAGCTTTTCGCACAGCAAAGCGATCCATGCCGATGAACTTTGGTAGTTCACACTTTTCATTCAGGGTTCCATCGTCGTTGAGGATATCAATCACGGGAAGCTGATGACGCAATCCGATTTCATAGTCGTTTACATCATGCGCTGGTGTTACCTTCAGACAACCGGTTCCAAAAGTCTTGTCCACGTAATCATCGGTGATGACAGGGATCTCACGATTGATAAACGGAACGAGTATTTTTTTTCCTATTAATTTCTTATAGCGCTCGTCAGTGGGGTTCACAGCAATCGCTGCATCTCCCATGATTGTTTCAGGACGAAGTGTGGCAATGGTCACCCATTCGTCTTCAGTGTCTTTTACCTTATAACGAACGGAGTAGAGGACTGCCTTTTCTCCATCTTCTTTATAGAGAACTTCTTCATTTGAAAGGGCGGTCTTTGCTTCACAATCCCAATTGATCATCCGCAGTCCGCGGTAGATATATCCTTTTTTATACAAGTCAACGAATACACGAACCACCGCTTTATAATAGTCGGGATCCATGGTAAAGCTGGTACGATCCCAATCACATGAAGCGCCGAGTTTCTTTAGCTGTTCAAGAATGATTCCGCCATATTTCTCTTTCCATTCCAGGGCATAGTTGAGAAACTCGTCACGAGAGAGGCTGGATTTTTTGATTCCACGCTCGCGCAGCATGGCAACCACCCTGGCCTCTGTTGCAATAGAGGCATGGTCGGTTCCTGGCACCCAGCAAGCTTCCTTGCCCTGCATCCTAGCCTTCCGCACAAGAATGTCCTGAATGGTATTATTCAGCATGTGCCCCATGTGCAGCACGCCGGTGACGTTGGGCGGCGGAATTACAATGCAGAATGGCTCCTTACCGGGATTCGGCTTAGCATGAAAAAAGCCTTTTTCCATCCAATAGGCATACCATTTATCTTCTACTTCAGCTGGATTGTATTTTGTGGACAGGGACATGATAATCGTTAAAAGGAGGGCAAAAATAAGGAAAGGGGCCTTAAATCCAGCGTGCCCGCGACCTTCGTATGTTCATAAAAGGCATAAAATTTATATGGACATCGCGTTGGCTCCGGGTGAATCCCTGACACAGAATGAAAAGGCAGTATCAATTCAATGGAAGCAGTTGTGGAGCCTCGCGGCTCTTTATGGATCGATTGTAATCGGGTGGATCGCGTATCAAAATTATCAGCCCAAGCTGCTCGAAAAATTCCACTTCACAGAATTCGCATTGTTTTTGACAATTGCCCAAGGCCTGATCCTGATTGTCACTCCTCCTGTAGCCGGCAAAATCGGAGATCGTTTCAGAGTGAAGAACGGACACCGCCTTCCAATTATCACACTCGGGATTTCGTTCGCCGCTATGGTATTTATGGCAGTAGCGTTTACGCTGTTTACCAACCCTGGAGAAATTTTCCGCTGGGTATTGCCAGTACTGATAATTTTATGGCTGATAGCAATGAGCATCTTTACCAGCCCGGCGCTATCTACTATTGAGTTGTTTACTCCGATAGAACGTATGTCTAAAGCGATGGCTTTGCTCACGATCGTTGGAAATTTGTTGTATGCTCTTGAACCGGTTATTGTCAACATTATAGATTTTCTCGGGGCGCCGCTCACATTTGTTACGGGAGGACTGATTGTATTTCTCTCTGGATATTTCCTTAGCAAAAATTCCCTGAGTCTTTTCAAACAAAATGGAAAGTCCGAGCCGGTAGTAAAATCGGTCGCGACCGAAAACCAATGGTCATTTATATTGCTCATGGGAATCGGAATGGGTCTTGCGACTTCCGTTATGTTCAACTTATTTCCGCCGGTATATGATCGCTTGCTTGGAGTAGATGGAAAGTGGATGCTGGTGTTGATCCTTGTTCTTTCGGGTGTGCTTGCATTGCCGTTGAGCAATGTGGTGAATCAACTTGGATTGAAGCGATCTTTCTACAGAGGTATGGTGGTGATTATTCTTAGTATGGCTGCAATATTCCTTACGGCAAATGCCTGGATACTCGTGGGACTTACTCTGGTCTTTACGGTGGTATATGCTGTCTTGTCAGTCAGCACACTTCCTCTTGCTATTCAACTGGCCCGTTCTAATGAAAAGGTTCTTTGTGTAGGTATATTCTTTAGTGGAGTCGCTTTGCCGGATGCGATCATACAAACTGGTTTATTGGTCTATTAGTTAAGTGGGTTTTTCTAATAGTTTTTTGGGGTAGGTTGGTTTAGAGTGGGGCCTAGTGCCCCATTCTTATTCTCCAGTTGGCCGGATACAAATTATTCAACCGGTTTTGCAAAACGTTTACCCATCCTAGCGGCATCTGTTCATATGTTATTAACGTAAAGCCCATTGTTTCCGGCAGCATGGAGAGTGGGTTTTTGCTTAGATAGTCAAGCGCTTCCGCTTTAGTTAGTTCAACTTGATTGAATCTTTCCTTATTAATCATCAGAGACATGGCCAGCGCATGATCAGGGACAAATTTATTTTTCATGATCTCCAGCACCGCTGTACCCGCCGAAAGTACATTCAGGCTGCTAAGCGCCAACTGTAGCTCAGTGGATTTTCCGACCGGCAGCATGCGAACATTCTGGTGATGAAGAAAGAAGCAATGAGATTCAGGATTTAGCACCCAATCGGAAAATTCAAGGATCTGACTTTTGGAAGGATAATTCAGCCGGTTTTTTGTCCTCAACGGCCGCATTGATCCTTCTTTGCTTTTTTGTATGACGGAGATAAAAAATCCTTCTCCTTTTAATTTGTGAGGAAACAATTGATAGCCGACACAAGGTCCCAGTTCAATTGTTTCGATGCCCCACGATCTGTGCGTTGAGATCGGAATAAATTCAATGTCTTCCTGCTCGCTAAGCCATTGTAGATTCTCTATATTTTCTTTTTGATTGTACGTACAAGTTGAATAAATCATTATGCCACCGGGTCGAAGTGAAGACCAGACATCGCCTATAATTCTTCGCTGCCGAAGGGAACACAGTTCAACATTTTTAGAGGACCATTCTTTGATGGCCTCTGGCTCTTTCCGGAACAATCCCTCACCCGAGCAAGGTGCATCAAGAATGATCAGATCAAAGAAATCAGGGAGTCGCTGAAAATCTGTTGGATCGCTGCTCGTGACGATCACGTTATTATGCCCCCATTTTTGCGTGTTTTCTATCAGCACAGACGCACGACTTCGGATGACTTCATTGGAGATCAGCAGACTTTCGGGTGAGAGTAAACTTAAAGCATGAGTTGATTTTCCTCCGGGTGCTGCGCAGAGGTCCAATACATTTAATGGTTTTTTTAAATCAACGGACTGCTTAATGGCCTGTTCGAGAAACATGGAGCTTGCTTCCTGAACATAATAAGTGCCCGCATGGAACGACGGATCAAGTGTAAATACCGGACGTTCGTCAAGGTATCTGCCATAGTCACTCCATGGCACCATGTTTCCTGAAATCTTACCGGGCTTTCGGGGATTTACCCGGATACTTACCGGTGGTGATTCATCCAATGCTGAATGGAAATCATCAAACGACCTGCCCAGCCGTATCTTCATATGTTGCTCAAACTCTTGAGGTAACAGGATTCAGGGATTTAGGGATGAAATAGCTATCAACTCCATAAAAGACATGCCAGTAAATAGACTTGCAAGATTGTTGCAATAATAGGAATTTGCAAGTATATGATTCCATCAAATAGTCCCGCCTTGAAGAGTTGGGTGGCAATATCAAGAGAATCTGATTTCCCAATTCAGAATCTTCCGTTCGGGATTTTTAAAACAACTTATCTGACAGCCGTCGCCGGAGTCGCTATTGGCGATTATGTGCTGGATCTTGTCTATCTCCATGAACATGGACTGCTGGACGGATTGGGATTGCCCGTTGGAGTTTTCAATCAAAAATATTTGAACGACTTTTTTTCTTTAGGTAGAAAAAAAGTCAGAGAGGTACGGGAGCGAGTCTCTGAATTACTTCAACACGACAATGATGAGTTGCGCGACAACGTTGCTGCAAGGGAAATTGCGTTAATTCCTATGTCGGAAATCCAGATGATGATGCCCGTGAGCATTCCCAACTATACGGATTTTTACAGTAGCGAAGAGCACGCGATCAACGTGGGATCTATGTTTCGCGATCCAAAGAATGCGTTGCTTCCAAACTGGAAGCACCTTCCTGTTGGATATCACGGGCGGGCATCGTCGATCGTTGTTTCAGGCACGCCGATACGTCGCCCAAAAGGACAGATCAAAGTTTCAGAAACCGAACCTCCTGCTTTTTGTCCTACCCGCAAACTTGATTTTGAATTGGAGATGGCATTCATCACCTGTTCGAATACCGCTCTTGGCACGTCTATTCCACTTCGGGAAGCGGCAGACCATATCGTAGGTTTTGTTTTATTTAATGACTGGTCGGCACGTGACATACAACAATGGGAATATGTACCACTTGGACCATTTCTCGGAAAAAATTTTGGCTCGACAATATCTCCCTGGGTCGTTACGCTTGATGCACTCGAGCCTTTTCGATCGGAAGGACCTGAACAGATTCCGCACGTGCTTCCGTATCTGGCATTCGACGGTAAACAAAATTTTGACGTTCAGCTAGAGGTGTTGCTGACAACGGATACTTCTGAGCCGACTACATTGGCAAGAACCAATTTCAAGTACATGTATTGGAATTCTGTGCAGCAATTGGCTCACCATACTGTAAATGGTTGTAATATTCAAGTGGGAGATATCTATGCGTCCGGCACGATCAGTGGTCCCTCACCAGGATCATACGGTTCATTGCTGGAGCTTACCTGGAATGGCCAGAAATCCCTTCGCATGCCGGATGGTTCCGAAAGGAAATTTCTGGAAGATGGTGATACAGTTATAATGAAAGGACATTGTGAGAGGGATGGAGTGAGGATTGGATTTGGGGAGTGTGTTGGGAAAATTTTGGCAGCGAAGTAGGGGAGTCAGTAGCCAGTAGTCAGTAGTCAAATAATTATTTTTATTGAAATGATTAAACGCAAGGCACTTTTCTATTCCATCATCGCAGGGCTTACGGTGCTGGATAGTTTCCTTTTATCAAAGCCTAACCTGCTGGGAAAAATTGGATTGATAATTTATAAATATCATTATTTGAGAACCTGGCCACGAACATTGCTTACAGTCTCAATAGTGATGGTGATATCAGTCGCAGTAGCGGAGTTTATCCGTTGGGCGGTGAACAGACATATTTTAAAGAGAGTAGTTGGACTTATTATTTTGTGTGTGTTAATTATAATTGCTTCCGCAGCATTGATCAAAACCGGATTGGATTTTTCAACCTGGTCATATTCGCATACCGGTCATCGCTTTAAATATGGAGCTTACCTGTTGCCTCTGATGCTTGTATCTATTTTCGTCCATGCAATTATAAAGCTTCCCAAAAAAGTATTGCTGCTTGCATCGTTGCCTGTCGTGAACGAAGAAAAGAATAATCTCCCAGCCAATGCTGACGATAAATCCTAAGGATATCCCGATGCAGAAGATGCACGGATACCTTCAGGGTGCCGTGATCCCACGCCCTATTGCTTTCGCGAGCACCATTGATACTACCGGAAATGTCAACCTTAGTCCTTTCAGTTTTTTCAATGTATTCAGCTCAAACCCTCCGATACTTGTCTTCTCGCCTTCAAGACGGGGTCGTGATAGCACAACGAAGCACACCTATGAAAATGTTAAAACGATTCCGGAAGTTGTCATCAACATTGTCAGCTATTCGATTGTTGAACAGGCCTCTCTTACCAGCTGCGAATTTCCGACAGGCGTAAATGAATTTAAAAAGGCAGGCCTGACGGAGGTAAAGTCTGAATTCATTCGGCCTCCGCGGGTGGGTGAATCACCAGTTTCAATGGAATGTAAAGTAAATCAGATCATTGACCTTGGCTCTGGCGGCGGGGCAGGCAGCCTGGTGGTTTGCGAAGTGCTCCTGATGCATATTAAGGAAGAGGTATTGGATGAGCAAGGCCGTATTGATCCATTCAAGCTCGACGCAGTGGCGCGTATGGGAAGTGATTATTATGTGAGGGTGAATGGCGATTCCATTTTTACAGTGCCTAAACCCAATCAGAATATTGGAATTGGATTTGATCAGATTCCCGATACTATAAAGAACAGCCCGATATTAACAGGTAATGATCTTGGACGGCTGGCAAATGTTGAGCGACTTCCGGAATCTGAGGTCATTGCTACGTTTGTAGAAACACCTGAATTGACGGATGCAATCAAGCAGGGTGAAATGGCTGTTCATAGTCTTGCGCAACATTATTTGAAAATCGGCAAAATCGACGATGCGTGGAAGGTTCTTCTGGCAAATCAGAAAAAGTAATTATCAGAGACTGATCAGTTTCCAACCAGTTGAAGCGATATGAATTCAAAAATCCATCCGATTGACATTGCAGGAATCGTGTTCCTGGTGTTGGTTGTTGGCTGCTCTCAACGCCACACGATAGACATTGATAAAGTTGCCACATCCA
Organism: Cytophagales bacterium; assembly: GCA_038229375.1. Lineage (GTDB taxonomy): Bacteria > Bacteroidota > Bacteroidia > Cytophagales > Cyclobacteriaceae > ELB16-189. The sequence continues at coordinate 8,683 of JBBRON010000053.1, forward strand.
TTGTTTTAGAAGGCTACCCGGATTGGATCGAAATAGAAGAAAACTCAGTGTGGATCTCAAATGGAGGGTTGAACGCCGTTCAGCGAATCGATCCAAACACCAATACGGTGGTTACCGACGTAAAGGTAAACGAACCCTGTGCAGCAATCACAATTGGTTTTGGATCTGTGTGGGTCATGAGTTGTGGCGACAAAACACTCCTAAGAATTGATCTTACCAATAATAAAATTGTGGCCTCCATTCCGATGACAATTGCCAATGATGAGGGTAGTATAGTTGCAGCGGAGAATGGCGTTTGGATTTTGACAGATAGGAGAGGAATTCTTACGAGGATTGATCCGATGACAAACGCGGTCGTTTCGAATATTCAGGTGAAGCCAAATTCATTTGCAGCGATGGCTGGATTTGGTTCGATATGGGTCACGAACACTGGAGAAAATGAATCGACAGACGTTGGTTCGGTTCAAAGAATTGATCCTGCGACGAACCAGGTCATTAGTACAATTTCAGTGGGGAAGCAGCCGCGATTTCTTGCTGTCGGAGAGGGAGCCGTCTGGACGTTTAACCAATTGGAGGGATCAGTAACCAGGATCGATCCTCAAACAAATAAGGTTGTTGCAACGATAGAGTGTAATGTTCCAGGAACGGGTGGTGATATTTCAGCCGGCGAAGGGTATGTATGGGTCCGGGCGAAGACGGAACTCCTGATAAAGATTAACCCGTTGACAAATCAAATAGAAAGCATATTTGGTCCTCAAGCAGGCAGCGGTGCAGTAAGAGCCGGATCGGGAGCAATCTGGATTTCCGCTCATGATATAAACAAGGTTTGGAGAATGGACTCTCCAAAACCAAGGAATTAATAAAATAATGCTCTTTGCGATTCCTTTCATTCTTCACCGTTTCATTTTACATTAGCAAAGGCGTTCGTGAGAGGTTCACACCGGACTAAAAACTACCAATTTGGACAAGGCACAGTTATTCACCTCGTATTTTATTTTCCGACTACTGATCAACATGGTCTCAATGATTATTTTGATCCGCGGCGTTTACTACACCACCTATCAGAAGAAAGACTCTTTCTTTACTTTTTTCCTTCTTAATTTTATTGTTTTCCTGCTGGCATACATGCTGGAAAAAACAGGTGGATTTGGTTCCATTGGAAGCGCCTTTGGTTTGCTGGCAGCGTTTTCCCTGCTTCGGTTTCGCACTGAAACAATATCCATGAAAGACATGACGTATCTTTTTATCATCATGACCTTTGGTTTGATAAACTCAGTGATGAAGGGCACCTACATAGAAATCGTTGCGTTAAATATCATGATCATCGTGGCGGTTTATGTAGTGGATGGGAACCGGCTCATGCGCAACCAAAAGATGAAGACCATTGATTATCCTTCCCTTGACAACATAAAGCCAGAACAGCAGGCACAGCTTATCGCCGATTTGCGTCAACGAACTGGACTGAATATTCAAAAGATTACTATTGAACACATAGATTTTGGCAAGGAAAAGGTCCAGATTAACATCTACTATTATTAAACACGTTAGATGGTTTTGCTACTGAATATCGCAGCCTATCCATGACCGACGGTATCGCTTATATTGAAGATCTAATTAATCAGGGAAGGTATTTCGAAGCGAGGGCAAAGGCAGCTCTCCTTCTTCCGGATTCTGAATCCCTTCGCACAAAACAGTTATATGCGCTTTCAATGTCCAAGTGTGGATTGCCGGAAGCGGCCATGGAGTACCTGGAATCTGTCTACAATCAATTCCCGGACGACCCGGAAACAGCCGGGATTCTTGGTGGCATCTATAAAGAATTATTCATCAAGACAAAAAACCAGCATTATGCTGTCCTTTCCAGGGATACCTATTTAAAGAACTTCACATCGACGAAAAGCTACTACACAGGGATTAATGCAGCCAGTATATCCGTAATCTCAGGTCAGTCGAAACAAGGTCAACGCATTGCATCTGAAGTAATCCAACTATTGGAAGGATCGTCGAACAATTTTTGGGTGACGGCCACGCTCGCGGAGGCCTTTCTTATTTCTAAAGAGCGCACAAAATCAAAAGAATATTATCTGATGGCCAGGGATCTGGCGTTTACTGATTGGGGAAAGATTGGTAGTGTATATAATCAGTTGTGGCTCCTTAACCACTATATGTCCGTTCCGGATGAACTGCTGAAGATTTTTAAGCCGCCGGTCATTGCTGCCTTCGTAGGTCATATGATCGATGCACCCGGCCGCAGGGAAAGTCGTTTCCCTGCCAGCATTGAGAGCAAAGTGAAAGAAGCTTTGATCAGGACGGTAACATCTCAGAACATAAAGATCGGGTATTGTTCACTGGCCTGCGGAGGTGATATTCTTTTCGCTGAAGCGATTGAAGAAACGGGTGGCGAGGTGAATATTTTTCTGCCCTTTGCGGAAGCTGACTTTCTTGAAGTCAGCGTGCGGTTTGCAGGTGATCAATGGGTAGAAAGGTTTGACAGGTTGATTAAAAAATTTCCTGTTTCGTTTGTTACTACCGACCCATATGCCGGGTACGACGATTTGTTCTTTTTGCAATCGGGAATATTGTTTGGTTCCGCTGTGTTGCGGAGTGCAGCCACTCATAATAAACCCCATTTACTGACAGTCTTATCGGGACGCGACCTTGAAAGAAAGGAGGGTGGCACCCGCGATACCCTCATGCTGTGGCCATATCCTGATAATATTTTCAAGATAGACCCGGATAATTTTAATGTTTTGCCACAGTCGATAGTATCTCCTTCCAAATCGCCAGATCATGGAAGAAACAAAAACCGGCCGGTGTCCTACATTCTGGCGGCCGATTTGCCAAATGCGGTGCCCTCGGAAAGTGAAGCGTTTTGGAAAGCGATTCAGCGCAAAATTGAAACCGAATCTTCGTTGCCTGTTGGACTGGTTTTGAGCAGCGAATCCATCCTCGCAGCGTACAATTCATTGTCGGGAGTGATTGAACTTTGTCATATACTTCTAAATGCTGTTAACTTTTATAAAAAGGATAACATCAGGATTAGCCTGCATACGGGCCCCGTTACCTTAGCAGCTGACGGCGAAGTGATCGGAAAAAAGGTTGAAGGGAGTTCTGTAAAGATTCTGCAACAGCTTCGTCAAAACTCAGCACCGGGCGGGATCTATGCAAGCTCCCATATCTCGTCGGAACTCGCTCTTGAGATAGATAAATACTCGATCGATTATGTTGGAAAATTTCTTCCGGAAGGCCAGCTTCAAGTTCAGGAAATTTTCAAGATTGGTTTTGTGAAGGGAGCCTGATCCTAAAGTTGGGCTGAAACGAAAATGAAGTTCTGTTATGAAATACCGCTCAACCGTTTCATTATCATGAATCAGTTCATCGGAAGCTTTGCCCTGTGGGTTAGGTCACAAAGATATTTTAATTCTTATACATCACTGCCTTCACTGCCTTTACCGTCTTCTCCACATTTGGTAGAATCGCTGCGATCAGCGTCGGTGCATAAGGAAGCGGGGCGTCCCAGTTATTGATTCTTTGAATAGGAGCGTCGAGGTAATCGAACGCATGTTTCTGAACATGGTAGGTAATCTCTGATGCTATTGAAGACAAAGGCCAGGCCTCTTCAACAATCACAAGACGGTTTGTTTTTTTAACAGACTCCACCACTGTAGCGTAATCGATCGGACGAACGGAACGGAGGTCAATCACTTCACATGATATGCCTTCTTTTTCCAACTCTACCGCTGCAGCCAATGCTACTTTCATAATCTTGCCAAACGATACGATGGTCACATCGGTACCGGCGCGTTTGATATCAGCCACTCCGATAGGAATGAGATATTCCTCCACTGGCACTTCACCTTTTTCGCCATACATAACTTCAGATTCCATAAAAATGACTGGGTCATTATCACGGATGGCCGTCTTTAAAAGTCCCTTAGCATCGTAGGGGTTGGATGGGACCACCACTTTTAAACCGGGGGTATTGGCAAACCAATTCTCGAAGTTCTGTGAATGCTGGGCTCCAAGCTGTCCTGCGTTACCTGTAGGGCCCCGGAACACGATGGGGCAGCTGTACTGGCCGCCCGACATAGAGTAAAGCTTGGCGGCAGCGTTGATGATAGTATCGATCGCCACAAGCGAGAAATTGAATGTCATGAACTCAATCACCGGTCGAAGGCCATTTGCAGCGGCACCAACACCTACACCTGCAAACCCTAATTCAGCGATAGGGGTGTCGATCACACGATCTGGTCCGAACTCATCCAGCATCCCCTGGCTTACTTTGTATGCACCATTATATTCCGCAACTTCTTCTCCCATGAGGAAGACGCTCGGGTCTCTTCTCATTTCTTCACTCAATGCCTCCCGGAGGGCCTCACGAAACTGGATTTCTCGCATACGATTGTTTGTATAGAGTGTAAATGTAATTTGAAAATCTGAATGGCGGTGGTTTGAAGATTTGAAAATTTGAAAATTTCCTGTCGGGCGGCCGGTAGGGAATATGGCAGGTTTATGTAAATAAAAAACCCCGTCCTTATTGAGGACGGGGTTTTAATGTGATTTAATCCTCAGATTATTTCAGAGCATTACGGAAAGACTCAGTCGCAGCGAACTTGCTGAATTCGAGGTCTGTAAGAGCTTTATCTTTCATTGTAGGATCTGCCTTTACCGCGCTAGTCAGATTGCTTACCACGAGGTCAGCATTTCCTGAGCGGGCAGCTGCAACAGCGGCACCATAATAGGCTACTGCCATGTTGCTGTTCTTGCTGGTTGCTTCGCCGAAAGAACTTGCTGCATTAGCGTAGTCTTTAGAAAGGAGTTGTGCAAGACCCTTGTTGAAGAGATTGACATCAGTAGCAAGTGCAGAAGACTCTGAACGAACGGCTGCATCGTATTTCGCGATGTAGATTTCAGAAGCACCCTTCACACCGTTTACACCACGAGCTACATCATTGCTTGCGCCATTAAGAGCCTTGTTAGCATAGCTGGCAGCTTTGTAAGGATTTCCCTTCATCAGGGATACCGTTGCAAGGTTTGCGTTTGTTTCAGGAGTTTCCTTGATCTTCGCAGCAAGCTCCAATTGTGTAGAAGCCTTGTCACCAAGTTCTGCCGCGCGGCCTGGGTTTTCCATTGCCAACTGGATGTAAGCAGCACCTAAGTTATTGTATGCATTCCAGTTAGAACCTTTTTTGGTTGATGCTTCGTAGATAGCGATCTTTTCGTCAATGGAAGGAGTGAGTGATGCAGAATACATCAATTCTTCGAAGCTAAGGGCATCCGAGGCAGCAGTTCCTTGCACAGTTTGTTTTGACAAAACAGAAATTTCAGCGTCTGTCTTCTTTTTCTTGAGAGTAAGTATCTCAGTTTTTGCTGTACGCAATCCTGGATATACATCTTTGAAAACCTTTTTGTATCCAGCTAACTTCTTCAATTGTTTCTCCTGATCTTCAAAAGAACCTGACCCATTGATGATGTTCATGTAGGCTGATTTCTCGTCTGAAGAGATTCCTTCGTAAGAAGAAAGGGCAGTTTTGAAACCACTCCAGTCATCCACAACAGGCTTAAGTACAAATTTGATAGAGTCCGCCATTCCTTTGTAGTCATATTTCTTCATCTGAGCGCGATAGTATTTTTCAATAGACTTGGCGCGGTCTTCAGAAAGTTTGTTGTTGATACGCTCACGACCTTCCGGTGAGTGAGTACCCGTGATGGCTACGGTGCGGGTGATGTTTTTTGAAGCAATGAAAGCGTCGAGTTGTTTTGCTTTTTCGCTCTTCATTTCTGTCGTGCGAAGTTGTGAACTTCCCTGAGCGAAAAGGAAATCAGGAATTACGACTGGCTCGATTTCTTCCTTGTTGTTATATCCATGATCAGCAAAAGCAGCATAGTATGAATTTTGAACAAGCTTGCTGGTAGAGATTAGACCGACAGCTACATCCATACGTGGAGTGGTTTTTGTCTTCGAACCTTTTTGTGCAGCGCCTTCTACCTGGAGCGTACCTACTTTGTAAGCTGGCTGGTAGGGAAAGGAGAAGCTCTTGGTAATTTTTGGTTGCTCAGTAGCTGCACTAGGATAATCGTCCCCCTTGAATGGAATAGTGGGTAGTGCTATTTCTTTATCTCCGTACTTATAAAAGCTGTTGAGGGTGTAGGTTGTACCTTTCTTCAGCATTTTTACTGGTAAACTGGCGGCCATTTCATAAGCTACAGTGTCTTTGTGGACTTCCAGTGGATTGGGTGTCACCGTCAGGTTCTGCTGCTTCGCCAGCTTGATCATTTGGGGAAGAGTGCAACCGGTCAGACTTAACATGCCGATGATTACAATCGAGTATACTACTTTTCTCATTGGTGGTTTTTTAAGGTTTTCGAAAACGAGTCGCAAAGCTAACGCTATGGCTGTTTTTTTGCAATAATAGTCAAAAAAATAAAGAGGTGAGTCATTCTAAGGCGCCTTGAAAGGAGTTATATTTGCAAATAGTTTTTTTCTTCGGTAAAGCGCATTTTACTCAGGTAAACGAAGTTTTGGGGCATGGAAGAGCAAATGAAACGATTGCAACACTTTTTTCAAGACCACGCCTTTGGTGTGTGTTCAGCGCTGGGAGATAAATTGGGAATAGCCTCCTCCAGCATAAGAATATTCTTCATATATGCCTCATTTCTTACAATGGGCTCTCCAATCATCATTTATTTAGGTTTGGCATTTATCCTTAATATGAGGAAACACCTTCGCAAGAGTAATAGCTCTGTATTGGACTTTTAATCGACTTCTAATCTTTTTTTCCTCGACTTTTAGGCTATTGGAATTATCGGATTTTTCGATCGATAAACATTTCACTCAATTATTCGCTTGATTACTAAGGCTTTAGCTGGCTATATTTCCTTTTTCCTGAGATGAAAAAGTCCCATACAATCAGTCCATGGTACTGACTTGCTAATTTACTGTAGCCTAATTTTGCAGTGGCCTTTCGTCGCTTGATTTCTTTTCCCCAGTTTCCGAAAAAGTGGCGGTGAGCTCTGATCACCGACCGACCATCCTGAAATGATCCAGAAAGCGCGAATTTCAGCGATGCGACCCAATCCAGCACGATACGAACCGGAAACTTAACCGCCAGTTCACCCGCCGGCAGGTTCTTATAAATTAGACTTAGTCCATTCTTGAAATTAAGATAGGTTTTGTAGGGATTCGAGACGGCCAGCGTGCCACCACCAACATGATAAACCTTGCTTCTTCCCTCATAAACAATCCTATGTCCAGCCCTTTGCAGGCGCCAGCAAAGGTCGATTTCCTCCATGTGGGCGAAGAAATCTTCGTCCAATCCTCCCATTTCTTGAAAAAGTTTTGTCCTGATCATCAGACAGGCTCCTGAAGCCCAGAATACTTCCATAGTATTATTGTACTGTCCGTGGTCTTCCTCGATGTAATAGAACAGTCTTCCGCGACAAAATGGATAGCCAAGCGAATCAACAAATCCCCCCGCGGCACCGGCATACTCAAACAAATGCTTCTGATGATAGGAAAGGATCTTAGGTTGAGCAGCTGCCGCTTTTGGATTCCCGTCAAGTTGATTTACCAGGGGCACCAGCCACCCAGCGGTCACCTCTACGTCCGAATTTAGTAATACGGAATACGCTTCTCTGATGTTTCTAAGTGCATAATTATATCCGCCACAGAACCCCAGGTTGGCGCCGATTGAAATAAGTTCGATGGACGGGAATTCCTTTGTAAGAATTTCAATTGAATTGTCAGTGGAACCATTGTCGGCGACGACGATCCGTGCTCCGGTACTGTGTTGGATGACGGATGGAAGAAATTTTTGAAGCAGTTCACTGCCATTATAATTGAGAATAACAACTGCCGTGTTTGTCATCCCATCATACTGCTAAAGTCCATACCTGGAATGTTAGGCAGTATTCCGTCAGTACTTTTTTTAAGTTCTTCCTTCGCTTTTATATCGGCTTCTTCCAATGCCTTGTTCACTGCCGCGACCACAAGATCCTGAACCAAAACCTGATCTTTGGCTGACAAAATGGTGGGATCAATATCGAGATTGAGTAATTTTTTCTTTCCATTGACAGTCGCTTTCACCATACCCGCACCGGCTTCGCCGATGGCGGTGATTTTGTCAAGATTATCCTGGGCTTCTTTCAGGCGCGTCTGCATCTCCTTCACCTTGCCCATCATTTTCATCATATCCAGCATAGCCGACTTTTTTAAAGAGCTACAAATGTAATGGTCTTGGCGGGAATATCAGTTCAGCATCAACGCCACAATTCCCTCTTTGGTGAAAGTTCGGCCAGCCAGATCGGTGATTTCAACTTTCCATGCGTACGTTCCAGCAGGCATTGCTTTTCCTTCCCGGGTGCCGTTCCAGGCCTCATTTTTGTCGGTGGCATAAACCAGCGCTCCCCATCGGTCGAAAACCCTCAGGCTGATTCGTGAAATATACTGACCCGATACGCTGAATTGATCATTCAGATTATCATTGTTCGGCGTAAAAGCGGTAGGATAATAGAGATTAGCATTCTTAACAAACTCAATACTATTTGATATGGAAATCGGTGGACTCGCATCATTTGGATTTGCTTTAATGATATACCTGACGAGCTGGTTCGTAAGGTCTGTTTGATCATCCACAAATGTAGAATCGGTCGCTGTAACGGTGGCGATTAAGCCACCCTGCAGGTTATACTTTTCAATTGTATAGTTCTTTACTCCATTCTTCCAGCCTTTCGGCGAATTCCATAACAATGTAATAGCATTCTTTTTGTCAATGGTACCATTCAATCGTATCGGACATGCCGCAATGCTCTGGGCACTGATGTTATCACAGTTGTCCGTATAGTTGACACGATAACATAATTTTCCGCTGGTTGTGTAATCTACATCTGTAAATTTTGCTGTCGGTGTAGAAGATAAGAATGCGTACGGGCCTCCACTGGAAGATTGCTGAACGGTGTAACTCTTCGGAATAAAAGCCGGGTCTTGCAGCCATGTAAGATCAACTCCAGTGCCTGACGCCGGCACCACCGAACTTATATCGTTCACGGCTGTTGGTATTTTGGTTGATATAGCGGTAACACATTTCTCTAAGGAAATACTTTTGCTTCCGTCAATGTAGTTCGTTGTGATCCTGTAGCAGTATTGCGTCTTACAAACGATGGCCAGATCACTGTAAGTCGTAGTATGAATCGGTATCGAAGTACTGTTGCTGCCATCAACACGAACGATATTGAAAACCGCGACCGCTCCGAGATTTGCAGTAGGGAATAGCAATTGATTTACTTCGCTTTGTGCAGTGACACTGAACTTGTCGCTGCAAACAATATTGGAAAAAGTCGTTGCGGAACCAGCACACACATCAAATGCACTTAGTCTGAAGCAGTAAAAATTCTCATCAAGTTTGAGGTTCGTAAGAGTGAGGGTGGATAATTGATACACCAGTTGCAATAACTGGAACGAAGTTGAGTTGTTGCTTGCGATCTCAAGTCTGTATAAAACATTTGGCGCAGTGGTGAAATCAAGTTTAAGGCTGGTAGCATCAATCGATGTAAGCGTACTGATTGTTGCCGTTGGTAAAGATGCCAGGGATGTAAACGGTTGTGTCTTCGCAGTACAGTTATCAGCTGAGCCGGTATTTCGTCCTCGAACGCTCGCAGTGTAGGTGCCGGGGGGTGTATAATTGTGCGGAGGCGTACTAATATTATTGGTGAAGGGCAGCGTTGCTTCAGGAGTTCCGTCATTGTCAAAGTCAATGATGTACTGCTCATAGTTATTATCAACCACTTTGATTTCAGCATTGTTACCCGAACAAGAATAGATCTCAAAATTAGGCTGCACATTTGCAACCACGGTTATGGTAATATCATCAACGCCAATACTTTGATAAAGGACGGATAGTTTATACGTGCCAGGTGTCGTGTAGGTGTGGGTAAACTGGTTTTGTTGTTGAACCGCACCCTCGTAGGTCATAATACAAGGTTTACCGGGAGTACAATCACCCGCTAGTAAATTGGTAAGGGTAATTGTGAACGGGGCACAACCCTTCTTCTGATCTACCTGGAAGCGCCCAAGACGGCTTGGGTAGGGCTGTGCGATGGCAGTGCCTGCAGCCACCAGAAATATTATTAAGATGAATAAATTTCTTTTTATCACTTCTTTTTTATTCACTACGCGTTGTCTGTTGATCGTTATCCGTTAGTAGCAACTTGAAATTTACGTTTTCTGTCAACGATTAACTGGTAAAAATTAACGAACAACTAACTTTCTTTCAAAAAATTTTCAGCCTTCACCATATCGTTGTGAAGCAAACGATCTGTTTCCATAAACGGAACAATCGCCCTGAAAGTATTCACAAATTCCTCCAATTGGGGCGAGGTTTTTAAAGGTCGCCGGAAATGAAGTGCCTGTGCAGCAGTAATAAGTTCTATCGCCAGGATTGAAAACACATTGTTTACCACCCGGTAGGCTTTTAATGCTGCATTTGCCCCCATGCTTACGTGATCTTCCTGCCCATTGGAAGAAACAATAGAATCCACCGATGCAGGGGTACAGAGCTGTTTGTTCTGACTCACCAGCGAAGCGGCGGTGTATTGCGGTATCATCAATCCAGAATTAATACCAGGATTGGCCACTAAGTAATTGGGCAGGTCGCGTGAACCGCTTATAAGCTGATAGGTTCTTCTTTCAGAGATACTTCCCAGTTCTGCTAAGGCGATAGCCAGGAAGTCCAATGCCAGCGCAAGGGGTTGGCCGTGAAAATTTCCGGCGGATATGATCTCGTCTTCTTCAGGGAAGATATTTGGATTGTCACTTACACCATTGACTTCAGCAAGAAAGACTTCTGTTACATATTCAATACTGTCAAGGCTTGCGCCATGTACCTGTGGGATGCATCGGAAGGAGTAAGGATCCTGTACGTGTTTCTTGGGTTGGGTAATCATTGGACTACCCTCCAGTATTTTTTTGATTTCAGCCGCTACTTTCCCCTGACCTTTCTGCGGACGAATGACATGAACCTTTTTATCGAAGGGCTCTATGCGGCCATCAAACACGTCAAGGGACAAGGCGCTGATCTTGTTTGCGAGTTTCAATATTCGGTGAGCACTGATCACACACGACACACCAAATGCTCCCATGAATTGAGTACCGTTCAGTAATGCAAGTCCTTCCTTGGCTTTAAAGTGAAGCGGCTGCCAGTTGAAACGATCCATCATTTCCTGTGCTGAAAATGTTTTTCCTTCGTGAGTGACTTCACCCAAGCCGATCAGTGGCAACGATAAATGAGCAAGAGGTGCGAGGTCGCCAGAAGCACCCAGTGAACCCATCTCGTAAACTTTCGGATAGACATTATTATTAAACAGATCGG
>JBBRON010000054.1:0-19363 GCA_038229375.1 Cytophagales bacterium
AACCATGTGAATAGATTCAATTAAAATGAACGGGGATTTACTACGAAGAATAGCTCCGTAGGTGCGACCTGTTGATAGAACAGGAATAGTGATTAAGGGGATTAGCCCCCGCAGGGGGGTGACCTGTCTTTCTTTTCCACGCACGGGTCGCCTGATAGTGCTTTTGAACCAGGTGAATAGATTCAATTAAAATGAACGGGAATTTACAAACAATATCTCATTAGGTGCGACTTGTTTGTAGAATAGGAATAGTTATTAAGTGGATTAGCCCGTAGGGGTGAGCTGTCTTCTTTTCTGCCGACGCGTCGCCTGATAGGGCTTTTGAACCATGTGAATAGATTCAATTAAAATGAACGGGGATTTACTACGAAGAATAGCTCCGTAGGTGCGACCTGTTGATAGAACAGGAATAGTGATAAAGGCGATAAGCCCCCGCAGGGGGTGACCTGTCTTCCTTTTCCACACACGGGTCGCCGATAGGCTTTTGAACCATAGCTTAAATCAAATGATATGTTAGATATGTTATTTGACCCTGAAAGATCATGAGTCTGTTGCCAAAAAAGTAGCGCTCACTTCCTCACTGACGAATGTAGAAAATCCATCTTCCATTCGCTTCCCACTTTTCTAAACGTAGCGCTCTCCACCCAATTAATATTTCTGCGTGTCGTATCATTCAAAATGAATTCACCATGATTGTAATACGAAATACTTCCGGAAAACTGATCAACACTGATCTTTAGGTTATCAAATTCATAGTTAATGGTCGAATTTGGATAGCGGCTGATAGACTTAATCAGGCTGTCATTATTCCAGACCTTTCCATTTTCGTATAAAATAAAATCTTCTGTGGTAAGATCGTTTAGCTTCTGGTAATCTTTGGTTGTGATTCCGTCAAAGTAGCCGTTTAGAACTGCTTTCAATTTTTCTGGATCGTCACTGGGTTTCTGGCAGCAGGTGAGTATCATTATCTGCAGCACCAGGGGCAGGATTATTCTTTTCATAGCGGTAAACTTTAATGCTAAGCCTTTACTTTTACGTACACAAGCTTAATGCTTTTCTTTTCCGTTTCCCTTTCATCCACTTCAAATCTGCCAATACTTTTTATCAGTTGCGCCAACTTTCCAAAGCCAAAGTTTCTTGGATCGAAGTCGGGCTGTTTTTTCAGAATCAAACTGCCAACGTCCCCAAGAAATGCCCAGCCACTATCATCCGCCAGATCTGTGATGGTTGCAGAGATCAGGAATATCGTTTCCCTGTCAATCTTTTTTAAGGTTTCTTTAAGGGCAACCTTCTCGTCTTTCTTACCTTTGACTGATTCAACAATCTCCTTTGTTCGTTCACTTGGTATGTTCAACACCTCGATGTAGATGAATTTGTCACACGCCACAATAAACGGATTAGGTGTCTTTTTTTGACCAAGTCCGATCACCATCATCCCGGATTCGCGCAGCCTTGTTGCCAGTCTTGTGAAGTCACTGTCGCTCGACACAATACAAAACGCATCCACCTTTTCCGTATATAAGATATCCATGGCGTCGATAATCATGGCAGAGTCAGTGGCATTCTTACCGGTCGTGTAACCATATTGCTGAATAGGGGTAATGGCATTTTCCAATAACACATTCTTCCAACCTGTAAGATTAGGCTTCGTCCAATCCCCATATATTCTTTTAAATGTTGGAGTGCCATACTTGGCGATCTCTTCCATCATTGCCCGGATGTTGGTTGACGGTATGTTGTCAGCGTCAATTAGAACAGCAATGCGGATGTCTTTGGTAGCTTTCATTAGAAAAAATGTGAGTGAATAAAGTTGAGTTTTGATTAAGGGAATAGTAGGTTCGTCTACCAGTGAAAAGTAACACTAATTTATAAAAGGTCAGCAACGGATGACACGGATTAACATGGAAAAAGCAAGCAGGCTTGTAACTAATTAATACGCCGACAAGACATACAAAGGTTTGCCACGCTCCTGATGGCTTTCGGGTAAGGGATTACACGCATGAATACAATGAGCTTGGAAATAATCAACTACGGTGTCTGTCTGATGTGAAGAACATCCATTTCATTCTTTCATTCCGGTAATAGTGTATTCATCCTTGTCATCCCGGCCTGAATGACTTCGACGGGCAAGCGTGGCTAATAAAACATCTCGTCAGTGCAGCGCTGCTGCCATCCTGGCTATTTATATTATTCAGCCGTTGTTGGATCAATGATCGTTGATACTTTGCTTACCGAATTGGCCGGGAATCCTCCCTGCTTTGCGTGTTCCCGAACCATCGCTTCGTTTGGTGCATTATAAACGCAATAGATCTTGTCATCGGTAACATAACTTTGAACCCATTGAATTTGTGGGCCCATATTACTTAGCACCCCACATGAAGTTTGTGAAATACCTTTCAATTGCTCTGCAGTTAGTTTACCTGCTCCGGGGATTTCGCGCTCAATTACATACTTAGGCATAGTCGTAAATTTTATTGGTTTCCTAATCAACTACTAATATAGAAGAATGAAATGACTTCGTCATTGCCACAACATTTGTTTTGCCGAACACGGAGATTTTCGGTGTGTGGCAAAAACAAATGCGGATTCCCACCTGCCGTGATCGTATTGCGATTTCTTCCTAAATTGAACTAACTTCATATTTGTCCGCTTTTTATGAAATCGCTGCCTATTTTTCTCTTTTTTGCAACTGCCGCAAGCGGCCAAGGCATTGACATCTTTACCCTTACCAAACCAACCCACAACAATCCAACCAATACGATTTCATTTTCACTGCCTGAGTCCAGGGTCACTCAGCTGCATGAGTCACGGAGTGAGAAGCTCAGTTTCAATGTGCCCGTGATCGTAGTGAACGGTGACAGCATAAAAACAGAGCATATTCACATTCGCGGAACAAGTTCTTCCCAGCTTAGAAGGAAAAGTCTGAATATAAAGCTGCATAAGAAAGCCATCTTCTATGAACAGAATGACACCTTCTCCGTGAAGAAATTCTACGCCGTGAGTATGAACATGGATAAGAATTACATTCGGAATAAAATTTCATATAAGGTGCTGGACTATATGAATATCACGATTCCCTCCAGCAGCTACGCCAATCTTTTGATAAACAATAAATCCGAAGGTCTTTACATGGTTTTCGATCCTCCGGCAGAATTCGCAATGAAAGAGCGCAACGCGACAGTAGTGATCAGGAGATTGCACAATGAAACCATGGACGACATGGCCTATGATGGTATATCCAGCAAAGACGCCGCAGAGTTCAGAAAAAAATTTCAGTCCATTTATAAAGAGATCATTCGCAAACACAAAGGGGAGGAGCTTTACCAGAAGCTGGGAGAGGTGCTTGATTTGGACGGTTACTTTACCTGGCTTGCCTACAATCACTTATTTCAAAATGGTGACTACTCCGACGAACTCTACCTGATGTGGAATAAATCCAGTAATCGGTTTGAAATAATCCCATGGGATTTCGACGACCTTCTACACACCCAACCGCATGAGGGATTTGAAAATCGAAATGCCACTCTCCACGATAAGCTTATTTTTTCATCAGAGGATGCCCTTGATGTTACGGTTGCCAATGATGATTTTCTTTATTTAAAGTTTCTTCAGGTATACCAACAATTTCTGGAGAAGCTTACACCAACAGTGCTCAATGGAATACTCAACAGCGTCTATCAGGATGTCTATCCTTATTTTCTTCAGCCTGAGATCATATCTCAATCAAAATATGATCAGGTGGGACCGACGGATATGATCAAGCTTGAAGAGGATATCCTCAAGATTGCTCAGTTTATTAACAACAAGGTGGCTATGCACCAGAAGAAGATTGAGAAACTGTTGAGCGGGGTTAAAACTTCGGAAAAATAGGGGTCACAAATTCAGAGGAGTCCGACTACTTTTTACTCTCAATCTTCTCCTCTTTAATAACACTGTTATCCGGCAGATCCCTCGCCGTCACTTTGATGACTGTTCCATTCACATCAGGATTGGCTACCGTGACTTTATACACCCAGATTGCAGGTTTGCGACCATAGCGCATGGCGGGACCGTTTTCAAGTTGCTTACCTTTTCCGCTTTTGACATTGACCGTTAGGGATACAACTTCGAAATCATCCGTAGCCTTAATTCGGATTTCATCACCTTTGGTGCCAGTGTACTTTTGTACGTTGATATAGTGAATCTCAGGCGCATGATAGTAATCACGGACGGCGACTGTGTGCGAATTCGACAGTTTACTGTTGATTCCCCTCGCATACAACTCCTTCATGCCAGGCTGCTTCAATATGAATTTTGCCCACTTATTTGCGGCTCTGAATTGATCGTTGGCATTCTTCCGCTTCACAGACTTCGATTTTTTTGGCGGCACCAGATTAGAAATTACCATTTGGTTGCGGTATGTCCGAACCACTATGTTGTTACTCAGCACGGCCGACAGGTCGGCTTCAATTGCCTTCTTAATCTTTGGCATGAGATGTTGGACTGGTTAATTAAAGATACTGCCATTGGGACAATTGCGCCAATTCTGAACGTGTTTAGTGTCTCATCAGGGTCTGGATATACCTTCCTTTACTTGACATCAGCCATTCCTTACTCTTCAGTTATTGAGTGACCGGGAGGTCACCGTCAGGTGACCGTGGGGTCACCGTGCTCTGACCGTGGTCAAGTAGTGATTTTCCTTGTTTTTGGGCTAAATATTAAGGTCGAGTCCTCAAAAGGTGCGAATTTATGCAGCATATTAGGTTTTCTGCCTTCGCATTTTTTGAATGTTGACAAAATAACTAATCTGCTGCTGCTATATGTCTAAGTTACTAAAAAAGTCTGAGCTCTTACGCATGCTTACAACAAAACTTGATGTGATGGGCAAATTCATATTAATCGCTAAACTGCCTGTCGCATATTTTTATGGGATCAGTTTATTAAAGGTTGCCGTTACTTTTTCGAGGTAAAATATATGCGGCAGGAGCGAGAAAAGGTTTCAGGAGAAATCAATGATTTGACGGCGGATCAACGGTTAGCGCATTTTCAGAAAGAAGACGGAATAATTTCGCCCGAGGTTGAGCAAAATAAAAAATTAACATCCTGCTATTGATTCTTTATCTGATGTTCAGAAAAATTTGAAATGATCAACCGCAATTCGTCATCAACAATTCTGAAAAGATTTAAATAAATTAGAAATGATTCATCCGCAGCCAGCTTTTCACGTGCTATTAAATCTACCGTTTCTTCTTGCATAGCTTGAAGTTGCGCCTTTAAATCATATAGGCTCTGGTACGAAATACTCTCACGCGCTTGCTTTCGAATGGTCATCAATTTCTGATAGTAGACATCAACTTTATTTTTCTTTTTATTTTGTTGCCACTTAGCAATGGTAAACAACGAGCTGGCGAGTGCCACAAGAATAGTAACCACGACGCCCAATAAATCTGCATATCGCTCGAAAAATGAAGGCTCGTGACGATCCAGGAAATCACGCGTACCTTGATGAATCACAAAATTTTGGGTTGAGGGATTAAATTCACTGGAAAATTTGTAAAGCAAAGGGTTTATTTTTTTTAATTCCTGACTATTCTCCGAGAGAATCTTGACTACGTTGTAAATAAATTTGGGATCAATATTCGAACGGCAGACTAATACCGCGTCTACTTTTAAGGTAAGGATTGCAGTTTCTGTGAAAGAACCATATTGACTGCGCGAGATTATGTACGGTTCTAATTGGGGGTGCCGGGCGCTGATTCCCTCTGCCACAGATCCCTGCCCAAGTTTGGCAACTTCATCTATACTAAAGAGACGATAGCCAGCCAAATCCCGGAGTTCTTCCAGAGTGAGCAGATCAGTAAACGAAAAGATGACATCGGCTTCAAAAAACTTAAATACATCCACGAACGTGCAGGAGTTCTTGTCAATGCCAAGGTCATCCATCAATTCATGAACAAACCTATAGGTGCCACTTTCCGGCGTTCCCGCAAAGATTTTTCCTAAGCTAAATAGTTCCTGTAGTGAGGAGGGATGATTTTTACTCCTATACAATATATGAAGCACCTGGGGATAAAGTGGTACAACCGTGTATATCCGATCGCTAAACCGTGCGTAATTATCTACGATACCAAAATCCGCCAGCCCTCTCTCAAGGGAGTCAAGATTTGCCATTGATCCTACACCTCTAATAACCTGAACGCTATCATCCATGTGTTGGTTTAGTATTGAGGCTACGGTAACCGCTATCTGATTTTGAGGATCTTCAATATTTCCAAGGATAGTATAAGATTCCTCTCTGCTACTACACGAAGCTATAAGCAAAAAGGTAAGTAGAAATTGAATTCTCAGCACAGATACCTGCTAGTTTATTTTTCCAGTAGTTCTGTACAAGGAATAATTCTTACCAGCAGTTTTTTCGTTAGTCTTCGGATCACTCAACCAAAGCTCACGACCATTCACAGACACCGTGCGTTCAAATAAGTATAACTTATTTTTGAGAATAACAAAGTTATCATACTTAGGAGTTGTTGCCCTTCCCATCGCCAATGTCATTGAGCACCAGCCGCCAAACTGCGGTTGGTATTTTGATGGATCAGCTTTAAATTTCCTTTTATTTTCTTCTGATGAAAATCGATAGGTAACGCCATCACTTACAGCAATTAAATCGGCGCTACCTAATTTAGGTGGTCCTTGAAAATAACTGACAGGATCAAAGCCTCCTACGCCGATGATGTTTTCTTTAATACAATATTTGAGCGTGTCTGGTTTGGTTTGCCCTATGGAAGAGTATGCGGTCGCCAAACTTAATAGAGTAAATAACGCAAGTGAGTACAATTTCATGAACATATAGTTTTAAGTAGCTTTTAGAGTTTGCAAAAATGAATTCCCCGTTTCAATCAGAGGAACAAACTAAAATCAGTAATGTTATTCTTTCAGTTCTTTAAGTACGGCCATCAATAGGGAACCTTTCAACCGCTTTTTATAATCAGGATTAATGTACTCAAAAACAATTTCTGCTTGCTTGTTGAGTATAAAAACTGCCGGCACCGGTAGAACACCGTTATTCTTACCACCCGAAGATTTATTCAACAATTCTGTGTATCTGTCAGGAGCTCTAAAAGCCAGACCAAATGCTTTTATCAACTCAGCATCGCTATCGCTTAAGAGAATATAATTCAACTTATTTTTATCTGCTGAAGCACGTAGGCTTTCGGGAGAATCTGGACTTATGGCGATGATCTGATATCCTGCTGCTAAAATATCTGGTTCGATTGTCTGAAGCTCGGCAAGATGCAAATTACAATAAGGGCACCACCCGCCTCGATAAAAAACAATAATGGTTTGTTTCAGGCCTACTAATTCTTGCAAATCTGCTTTCTTGCCGTTTATATCTAAAAGGCTCATCGATGGAATTCTTTCACCAATTAAAAGAGGCGAAATGGCTGAAGCCTCTTGCGCCACATTGATAGTTTGTGCTGGCAGACTGTAGGCCGTCAGGGTGAGTATTACGGTAGTGAATATGAATCTCATGTTAATGTATAGTTTGCATTTCTAAAAATATTGTCCAATCCCGATAATCCAACCGGCATTTTTATCATAGTCGTAGCCATAGTCAATTCGAAGCATTGTATCAAAGGCTTTTTTATAAATCAGGCGAACACCGAGGCCGGAAAAAACGCGCATATTTTCTCTTTTGCCAAAGTCACCAAAATCCCCACCAGGTTTACGCCAGGAACCAAAATCAATAAAGCCAACGCCCTGGCCTGCAAATTTATCTCGATCAAATATAGTATAGCGAATTTCAGAATTAACCACCAACGATCCTGTTCCCCTGTCTACACGATTGCCAACTCCGCGTATATTGAGGTAGCTATCTAAAACGAACGGCGCAAACGGATTGGAATCGTTGGTAGCGATTCCTATCCGCACACGATTTGCCAAGTTCAACCGATTGCCAATTTTTCTAAAATAGCGAAAGTCATTAAACACCGTGATAAAGTTCCTCACTTCATCCAGGGCATGGATAAATTCGACATTCAACTGGTTATAAAAACCAGTGACTTGAAAGGAGTAATAATTTAAATGGTTGCTTTTGAATATTACTTTCGATAGCACTTTGGCGCCCTGAACAATGGACGGAAATTTATCCGCCACTATATCACGTGATTCAAAACGCTCACTAAAAATACCAATGCCGCCATCAAGCGTCTCTCTGTAAGATAGAAATCTAACTGCGCTGACATATCCTGTGTAATTAGTATAATTGAACTTGATTATTCCGTCAGATGTATTTAGGGGTTCAATGGTGGCCCATTTAATTAGCGAAGAGGTAAAGCCCCATTTTGAATTCCGTATTCGATCAGTAGAATAGTTTAGATAAATCGAATGCCTGTCATAATATTGATAATAGGCAAAGAGTTTGTCGCCACGACCACTAAAATTAAGACTTTGAAAACCCACTCTGCTCCAAAATGTTCCTGCGGTTTGTCCAATCGTAAAAACAGGAAGTGTGTTTATCATTTCAACACAGGAAAACAATATTGCCACACCTTGCCCATCATATTTGATAATCGCTTTTACTTCCGCCAGTATACCCAGATTAAGTAACCTCTGCTCATCTTTTTTCAAGATAGCTGAATCGTATAACTCACCAATTTTGCTGGTAAGGTATTGTTGCAGGAATGACATCTTTGTACGTGCTAAACCCTCAAACCGGATTTCAGTAATCCTTTCTTGTGCCTGCACTAATTTGAAGGATACCAGCATAATAAAGAAAATAATCCGAATAGATGCCTTATCCTTTTCTTTCACTGCTAAGGTTTCTTAAAGATTATATCAAGGATCACCGTTAGTTCATCGGCCAAACTTATGCTGTTACCTCCAACCTCATAGTCCCGTCGGTTTAATCGAAACTCGCCTTTAAACTTTGGGTTGCCATTGGTAATCGTGTACGTGAAAGGAAAAGTAATTTCCTTTGTGGTATTTTTAATAGTCAGTTTACCGTTTACAATACCCTCACCGGCTTTACCCTTTACTACTTTAGTGGAAGTAAATTGAATAACGGGAAATTGCGTTACATCAAAATAATCCTTCTTACGTAAATGCTTATCCCGGATACCAATGCCGGTATCAATTGCTTTTGCATCAAGCGTAACTTCAAATTTAGTAGCGGGAAAATCACTTTCAATAAATTCAAGTTTTCCTCTTAGTCCGGTAAATGAACCATCTACCGTTGAGCCAAAGTTTTTTATTTTAAAATTTACTTTTGCAGCAGCGTCGGGTATGTAGGACTGCCCCTGCGCACTTACTGAAACAAAAAGAATGCAAGCAACAATGAAATACCTCATTTTAATTGGTTTCGGATTTTCCAAATAATACCGAAAATTGCTGACACCAGATTAATACGAACTTAAACTCACTAAGATCTGTGCCAGCCGGTATTTCATAAGACTGTTTTCCTGTTGTCGCCTTTAGTTTTCCTAAGCTAACAAATGAAGTAGCGCCCGAGGTTGTACTTAAATATACCCGTAAGTCAGGACCATTACTGGATGAAAAATTATCCAAAAGCAACACCGGCTTTCCATTAGCATTATACAGTTGCGCCACCCCACTCACATTGTAGCTACCAGTACCCATTAGGACACCTTGGCGTAGCAAAGTAGCCTTTGTGGGGTCAAACGTATCGTTGATGGGTGTGGTCGGAGTTGCATCCTCCGACCCACAGCATACTACAATAACGGCAAGTAATCCAAAGATCATTTTTTTCATAACAAGGTATTTTAAAACCGTTTTGTAATTCCCAGACTAAATAAACTCGCCGTGTTTCTAAACCGGTCGTTCGCTTCAGGAGTGGTCTGAATTTTTGTATCGGTTGTGTACTCAGTAAATAGGTATTGATAGGCTACTTTTAAAGCTAATTTTTCTGTGAAGAAATAGCGGGCATAAAATTCAGAATTTAAAGTGCCCCTGTCATTATGGCCCACCAGCAGAACATTAAAAGATGTTGGCTTAGCTGAAGTAGAGCCGCCTTGCGCTCCATTCAAGTAAGTTCCATTTTGTCTTGAACCAACGGTGAATCCCAAAGCATCAATGTTAAAGCCTAAACCAATCTTTGGAGATAGCCTGTAACCGAGACTGATGGCAACATTAAGGGCATTAACCTGCGGGGATACCAGTAAAATGGAATCGGTCTTTTTAACGTCGCTTGCCAGAGAAGCGGGAGCGGAGGAGTAATATTGCTTATTGCCAAAGTAAGAGGTAAATCGCGTACCAAAGCCAATCTCAATTTTTTTAGATGTCCCCAGTCTCCAAAGATGAAAGTAGTCAATTGAAATACTGCCCTGGCTATTGCCAATTGCACCTGTAATACTTCCGTAGTTTGCGGTACGTAAGGTCTGTGCAGAGCTAACTCCTACAAGATTTAACACTAACAGGAGGCTAATAACTAGTTTCATGATTAAATATCGGCTTGTTGTACAACTCATAAAGTACAGCATTTGTTCCTGACAAACTTGTCGTGAGAACGACAAAACTCAATCCAGCTAGTCTTGCAAAGCTTGACTTTTTTTTGGGGGCTACCGGAAGGGTAGGACGTCTACCAAAAGACTTGATTTGAAGAACAATATTCCATTAACCGCTAAGCTGCCTGGCAGATACGTTTATGGGTTCATTCTATTAAACGTGACCTTTATTACATCTGGTGTTGCATTTGCCATTACTTCGCTGAATCCGAATGTAAGTTCAGTTTTGCCATCTTTCATTTGTTGGAAAACTGCTTCAACGAAATCACTAACGGCAGGCTGTCCATCGTGTAAACCTTTGCCACCAAGGTTGGTGTTTAATGCCGGTGGTATCATTTCAATTACCTGAATGTTTTTCTCTTTTAGCAAGTGTTGTTAGACAATGAACACTAACGGCTTCCATCTGCCCAAGGTAGCGATCTGAAACACTAAAATTGGCTATACTAACAGAAGCAACTTAAACTCAAAACTGTTTAGATTTACACTTTTGATTCGTGGATGAGCTGCTGTAGGTTTCAGCTCAAAATATATCTCTCTTTCGCCATTCTAGATCCAAACGCAGATTTCGGAAATGTTTTTTCTTCTTAAGTCCGGAACCCAACATTCTTCCGCAGGATAACCAACTGGGATTAGTAAAAACGGTTTCTCATTTTCAGGCCGGCTTAGAATTTTCGAAAGAAAATTCATTGGGCTTGGTGTATGCGTTAATGCAACCAAACCTGCATCATGAATTGCAGCAAGCAAAAAACCGCAAGCAATACCGCAACTTTCGGTTACATAATAATTTTGGTGCTTGTAACTATTTTTCTCTATTTCATAGCTTCTTTTAAAAACCACAATAAGATATGGCGCGGTTTCTAAAAATGGTTTATGCCAATCAGTTCCTATAGGCTGCAGATCCCTAAGCCATTCATCTGTCATTCTTGTTTCGTAACTCTCTTTTTCTTCTTTTTCGGCTGCAATGCGGATTTGCTTTTTCACTTCAGGATTTTTTACCACACAAAATGTCCATGGTTGTTTGTGTGCGCCTGAAGGTGCTGTGGATGCGGAAAGAATTATGTTTTCAATTATATTTTCAGGGATAAATTTATCCGAAAAATCACGAACGGTTCTACGGGTGTTCATCCATTCAAAAAACAGCCGGGACCGAACCTCCATTTCGCTAATGTCATATGGGGTTTTTGTGTATGACACAAAAGGGAAATTATCAATGAGTTTACTTTGCATGTTAATTAAAGGGTTGGGAGTTCGTTTTTCTGTATAAAGGTCAAAGTGAGTACAAGGGCGAAAGGACATGTTGCTGTCCCTTGACGCTGTAGGCTATTAAAAAATTAAAACTACAAATTTACGCTGGAGCCCGCCATCGAATATGCATATTGTTGAACCGAAACCCTTCGGGGAGGATGCGAAATTGATATACTGCTTCCAGGGGTCTATACCTTATTTTTGTTCTATCTTTTTAGCGAGATATTGCTGACATCAGGGAACAGGAGCTTATGTCTCCGTATCGCGCATAAGAAATAGAATTGTCTACAATTAAACCAAAAAAACAGATGACTATCAATCCAAACAAAGCATTATGGGAAAAGGGTGATTTCACCCAAATCGCCAACACCATGCGCGAAAGCGGTGTGACGCTCGTGTCCAAATTAGGAATCACCAAAGAACATCATGTTCTCGACCTTGGTTGTGGCGATGGTACTACGGCAATTCCGGAAGCGCGTATTGCTGCTCATGTTCTGGGGGTTGATATCGCACCGAATCTCGTTGAAGCCGGCAACCTACGCGCAAAAGCAGAAGGCCTTACCAATTGCAGCTTTCAGGAAGGTGATGCTTCTAACTTGAGTGAACTTCAAGATGAGACCTTTGATGTTGTTGTTAGCATTTTCGGCGCTATGTTCGCGCCAAGACCTCTGGATGTTGCCAGGGAAATGGTCCGCGTGACACGCAAGGGTGGAAAAATCGTGATGGGAAACTGGATACCAGGAGATCCTACTCTGGTGGCGCAGATATTAAAAATAAGTTCTGCCTATACACCACCACCGCCAGAAGGTTTCATTAGTCCGATGTTGTGGGGAATAGAGAGCAACGTCATAGAACGTTTTACAGGCGCTGGGATCCCAAAAGAAAATATATCTTTTAGCAAGGAAACGTTTACGTTCAATGCCTCTTATTCACCAGCACAGCTCGTGAGCAAATTTAAAAACTATTATGGTCCCACAATGAATGCTTTCGATGCGGCTGAAAAGAACGGGAAGGCTGGCGATTTGCAAACTGAATTAGAGAATCTGTTTAACAGCCAAAACAAAAGCACTGACAAGAATACCACTTCAATACCAGCGACTTTTTTAAGGGTGACGGTGATACGTTGAAGCGGAAAAGAGACTGTGAGATCTGCAGGGAAAATTCAAGTACTTCCTGCAGATCGCGCATACTGGAAGACAAGCTGAATCTCCAGTTTACTGCGAATGCGGTCGCTGTTATTGCCCCGTCGGGTCTAAAAACAGCTCAGCAATCATACATCTCGCACTACCGCCACCAATCGTTTCAATTGTCTTGATTGAAAGCGGAACCAATTCACAATACTTTTCAATTTCACTTTTCTGAAGTGTTGTCAAGCCGTCGAACGCACTTTGCGACAAAGCCAGAATATTCTTGTTGCTGTTAGTTTGAAGGGCAAGCATGTTACCTGCAAAATTATTCATCTGCTCAAATGAAATGTCAATAATCTGGTGAGCGGTGTCTTTGAGTGATTGAGAAACTAATTCTCTTTCTTTTTTGTCGGTAATACTGTCGAGGCAAATGACTGAAAACTTTTCAGCTATACACATCATCACATTTGTGTGATAAATCTCTTTTCCATTTTTGTCGTGTGAGTGAAAGTAAACCGGCTTGCAATGCAAGTAGTCGCAAACTCTGACAAAAAGTTCCTTATCTGTCCGGGGGGATAAACACGCATAAGCGATTTTATTTTCGCGGTCAAATACAATGCTTCCAGTTCCTTCTAAAAATCTATTGTCCTTTTCGTATTTCGAAAGGTCAAGTACGTTGGTTATTATGAAATTCCTTTTTATAGAATCAATAATATCTTGCCGTCTTTCGTGACGCCTATTGGGTGCAAACATCGGATAGAGAATAACTGTTCCATCAGAATGAAATGTTACCCAGTTGTTAGGAAAAATTGCATCGGGTTTTTCGGGATACTGTGTGTCGTCAAAAACATGAACATTAACGCCTTTTGATTTTAGCGTTGCTGCAAATTGTTCAAACTCCTGAAGCGCCTTTTGTTTAGTCGCTTCTTCGCTTTCATTTACATCATTCTGAA
The DNA here is from genome assembly GCA_038229375.1 of Cytophagales bacterium. Lineage (GTDB taxonomy): Bacteria > Bacteroidota > Bacteroidia > Cytophagales > Cyclobacteriaceae > ELB16-189. Next base: position 13,825 of record JBBRON010000054.1, read on the forward strand.
AAGCATTTGAAGCTGCCGTTTCAGAATTGAAAATGAAGTTTGAAGGTCTTACCAGTAAAATGTTTTTCGTTGTTTGCATTATCCTGTCAATGAAATAACAAGAGAGTAAAGATAAAAACTGTATTAGTCATATTTATTTTAATTTGTTTTTATAGAGCAGCTAACGTGAATACGAAGTGGTGGGTTTTCTAAGAGCTTCACCGTCCCTGGCCCAGCTACTCATTTAGAATCAAAAGGTATTTGATCACCACTGTACCGTCAATTTCTTTGATTGCCAGATCATAGGCAGCCTGTTTTGAGCCTGTAGAAAGCAAATTTCGATAGAAGGATGTTACAAACTTTGTCTTCTGCTCGTTGTCCTGCCGAGCGACTACTATCAGAACGGCCTTCTTACCAAACTTAACCCGCAATTCAGGTTCGTTCCAATTGTCGAACAGATCTGTGGAAACCAAAGAAAGGACAGTGAAATCGACATCCAGTAAAATCGAGTCAATTGTTCCGAGCGCTTGTGTGCTAATATGAACGATCGTGGGCTTACCAATTTGTGTTGAATCTGATTGGCTCCAAGAAGGGTAAAACAAAAAACAAAAACCGAAAACGGTAAAGAGTCCTTTAACTGAGGGTGGCATAAACATTTTTGCTGGCAGTCAATTTTTAAAACTCAATTTTATGTTTCTCACAAAAAAACTTTGGATCACAATCAGTCACTGTGCAACCTCCCAAATGAACCTCATTTTTTTTGAACCTGAAGTTGCGCCGACAAGTCCGTAAACAATTGGAATAATGTTGTCGGTGTGACTTTCAGGGCACATTGGAATATATTCTGCAGGATGGTCATATAGGCAAAGACCGCTGAAAGTAACGTCTAGTTCCAGTAGCTGTCCCTCCTTAATTAAAGTACTATCTGTCCGTTTTGTCAATTGCCCATCCCCACTTATGATAAAACTGTAGTAACCTGGCGGCAAGCCTCCGAGTATTATTTTTCCACCGGGCGTTCTTATTGATGAGATGCTATTTTTGTGTTTAGTTAATTCTATGATCGCCGGCCGGTAATCTAATGTGAATTTCGTAACCACCCTGTCATTTACAACGGTTTGCCCAAAACCCAACGCTGTCACAAATAGTAATGTCACGGCCGCTACGGTTTTCATTGGTCCTTTGAGTACTGTACTCTCGCCTCACATGGCAAAATGAGTGCCACCATTATTTTTTCTTTCATGATAATCTGCTGCGAAAAATAACAGCCAACTGGCGTTAAGCAACCAACGCCTTATACTTTCCCTAATATATCCACAATTCCCTAAAATTCTCGGCTCGGTTGGTACAACTCACGACGCCTCGTGCCGCTCATATGGCCCGATCCCAACCACTGCCAATCCAACCCAGCCTCTCATCCCCACTCTCACAGGCTGCGCGGAAATCCATTCAACAAACTCTCGAAACCGGGCATTTTATTTTACCTTCGTCTCTTTCAAAACCACTTTACCATGGCTCAATACAAGTTGCAGATCAACGGCCGAAGTTACGAGGCCGATGTAGAAGCTGACACTCCTTTACTTTGGGTGCTCCGCGATAATTTCGGACTGGTAGGCACTAAGTTCGGATGCGGCATTGCTCAATGCGGCGCCTGCACCGTCCACGTCAACGGTGTCGCCACCCGCGCATGTGTCACTCCGGTATCATCACTGGGGACAAAGAAAATCACAACGATTGAAGGATTGTCTGAAAAAGGCGACCACCCCGTGCAACAAGCCTGGGCGGAAGTCGATGTCGCACAGTGCGGCTACTGCCAGGCAGGTCAGATCATGACTGCTGCTTCACTGCTGGCAAAGAATCCAAAGCCGAGTGATAAAGACATTGATACAGCGATGAATGGCAACATCTGCCGCTGCGGAACGTACCATCGCATACACGAAGCCGTTGCTCTCGCCTCATCCAAAATGAAATAACTTATGGAAATCCAACTCAAAACAAACCGTCGCGACTTCTTAAAGATTGCCGGTACCGTCAGTGGTGGTCTCTTCCTGGGATTTCAGTGGGGAGAATCATCCGCCACTCCGATGGTAGTGCTAAATCCCGCCAATGTCGCGGCAGGAAACATCGACTTCAATGCCTACCTATCCATCTCACCGGATAATATCATCTCGATCTTTTCTCCGAACCCGGAACTGGGACAAAATATAAAGACATCATTCCCCATGATCGTGGCGGAAGAACTCGAGGCCGACTGGTCGAAAGTGAAAGTTTTACAGGCACCTCTTGATACGAAAAAATTTGAACGCCAACTCACCGGCGGGAGCGGAGCAATTCCTCATTCATGGGAACGCCTTCGCAAAGCTGGAGCCACCGCAAAGTACATGCTTGTTGAAGCTGCTGCCAAACGGTGGGGTGTTGCTTCTAGCTTACTTACAGCGAGCAATGGAATGGTGTCGCATTCCGATGGCCGCAAACTTACCTACGGCGAACTCGCTACTGAAGCCTCAGCGATCGCTATTCCAACAGACGTTAAGCTCAAAGACAAGAAAGACTTTAAGATCATTGGGCAGGCGATACATAACGTAGATAACCAGGAACTTTTTACTGGCAAACCACTCTTCGGATTAGATTTCTTTCGAGAAGGAATGTTGTTTGCCATGATACAGCGACCTCCGGCATTTGGAACGAAGATAAAATCAGTTGATCTCGCTGCCGCGAAAGCCATGCCCGGAATCGTGGATGTCGTCCAATTTAAAAACAACGTTGCCGTTGTCGGAAAATCTACCTGGCAGGTGAGCAAGGCAAGAAAGGTTGTGAAGATAGAATATGAGCTGGACACAAAAATTGAAAGCACTGCGGATCACGATAAATTATTTAAGGACCTTCTTGACTCAAAGGAATCTACTGTCCGGCGTAAGGATGGCGATGTAGAGGCTGCCTTTAAATCTGCAGCAAAGACCCTTGTGCGTGAGTATCAGTGCCCGTTCCTTTCACACAGTCCGCTGGAACCCATGAACTTCTTTGCTCATGTACGTGAAGATGGAGTTGAACTTGTCGGTCCAACGCAGACACCGGACATGGCACGAAATGAAGTTGCCAAGCTTTTGGGTATTACACCTGATAAGATCACCGTTGACATTACACGTCTGGGTGGTGGCTTTGGTCGTCGCCTGAAAGCAGACTATGTTGTAGAAGCAGCAGAATTATCATCGATCATCAAAGCACCGGTGAAAGTTATCTGGACACGTGAAGACGACATGATGGGAGGAAGCTATCGTCCAGCGGTGCGCTATCGTTTTGAAGCGGCGCTGGATGCTGACAATAAATTGATCGGATATAAGCTTCGTGGGGTAGGAATCAATTCAGGGAACGCAACACGAGAAGATAATTTCCCTTCCGGTGCGGTTGATAATCTGCTGATCGACTCTATTGAATATAAATCCGCGATCACCACTGGTGCATGGCGCGCACCGATAACTAACTTCCTGGCGTTTGCCGAACAATCATTTATTGATGAAGTGGCAGCACTGGCAAAACAGGACCCTATTCAATTCCGGCTTGCACTCCTTGATAAAGCGAAGAAGGCTCCTGTCGGTGCGATCAAATATGATATTGATCGCATGCGAGGAGTTATAGAAATGGCCGCAGAGAAATCCAGTTGGGGTAAGAAGAAAGATGTGTTACAAGGATTCAGTGTCTATTTCTCACATAGGTCGTATGTGGCGCAGGTAGCTGAAGTGAAGATGGTAAGCAACAAGCCCGTATTACAGAAGATTCACGCCATTGCCGATTGTGGAATTGTAGTGAATCTAACGGGTGCGAATCACCAGGTGAGGGGTGGAGTGGTTGATGGGTTGGGACATGCATTGTTTGGCAATCTCACCTTCAAAGATGGAGCCGTTGAACAGAAGAATTTTAATTCCTATCGCCTGATACGAATGAAAGAAGTTCCGGAAATTGATATTCATTTTGTCAGCAATGGTATTGATCCTACAGGACTTGGCGAGCCAGCATTGCCGCCAACAGGTGGTGCCGTAGCGAATGCGTTATTCAAGGCCACTGGAAAGAGACTATATAATCAACCGTTTAATAAACAGGAGGCGTTGCAGGGGATTACGATTGGGGAGAAGATTTGATAGTAAGTTCACCACCGCCCTGACCTCGTTGTGATGGCCGTCGCGGGCGGTGCTTTTTTTCCATTACTAATGGGACTTATTTCAGACAAAACCAATATTCAACTTGCTTATGTTGTGCCACTCATTTGCTTTTTTGTAATAGCCTGGTACGGAGTAAGTGGTTACAAGCATCAAAATGCTCATCAAGCTTACTAAGTCCCGTTGATCCAATTAATGAATGAAAGGATGCGATATTTTTCATTTTCCCTTATTGTCCAGTTACAGGTGACCGAGTACACTTAGGACCGACTGAATTGGAGGTTGAATTTGTGGCTAAGCAATATTGGTCCGGTTTGACAAACTCGTTGCGTAAACACTAAATCTTTGGCAAACCAAATTGCGTTCCTAAAATATTTCTCGAATGAATTTCTCACTTGTTATAGTCAGCTGTGGCTGTTTGTGCTGTGTGTGCGTTATTCAATAGTTTGAAAGATTGAACCGCTTCCTTTTTAATTGATTTTTTTTGTGCCGTGGTCGGTGATTTCCATTCACCATGCCAAGATGATGCAGCTGCTGCACGCTCAACCGGTGCCCGACGACTGACGATTTACCCACGACAAACCTTTGTGATTTCGTGGCCATTGTGACCTTATTTCCGTATTTTTGCACCTTTAATTTAAGAAAACAGCCAAAAGCCCGCAAAAATGAAGAAAGTCTCGGATTCAAGAATTCTGCTGGGCGTCGATAAAACTGCCGAACTGAAAGACCTCAAGACCATATATCGTACGTTGATGAAAGACTGGCATCCTGATAAATTTTCAGACAATCATGAGCTGAAGCTGGTGGCGGAAGAGAAGAGCAAGCAGATCATTGAAGCCTACCATTTTCTTGTCAGCATATCTCCTGAAACAGCTGAGGCAAATCTTGAAGAGTACACACAGACAACATCCACTTCGGGTATCCGTGATTTTGAATACAAAGCTCAAACCCTGACGTTGTTCTTTGCTGATGGCAGTGGCTATGAATACCTCGATGTTCCAAAGAACACCTATCAGAAATTAGTGAATGCGGATTCGGCTGCGCGCTTCGCAAGACGGCATATTTATCATTCGTTTGTGTATAGAAGGATTAGTCAGGTCGAAGAAAAAAATTAGGGAGCTGATAGTGAGCCCGGCGGGTCACAATTGAATAACAATCCGACTAAAGCGACTCAGAATTAACTTCTGGTTAGTTTTTTCATTTTAAGCCCATCAAAAAGTCAAATCGAAAACCATCGGCAGGTTAGTGGCGCCAGGTGAATTTGATATTATGGTAGGTAATTCCTCTAGAGAAGAAGACCGGAAGCATCGTGTCTAAACTCAATATGGAAGCAAGAACAATTGATTCCACATTCATTGTTTTTTTTACCGTAATGATCTGATCATAGATTAGGTTGCTTCTAAAATCAG
>JBBRON010000055.1:0-18852 GCA_038229375.1 Cytophagales bacterium
AGTCGTTAGCTGGTTGTCTACTTTAGAGAGATACATACCCGCATAGTCCAGCAAGGCTGCTTCGGTGATACCAACGTAAGTTCCCGACTGAAGCGTAAACAAAGCTGGTATGTCCATAAGGGCGTCAGGCTTAACCTTACTGAACGGCACAGATGTATAAAGCCCTTCATGGGATGTGGTATAGTTGGGTAATGTCAGCGCCAGTACGTTCGGGTCACCCTGGAAATTAAAGGTTGTTTGTTCATCGTTCAGCGTATATGAATCCCATCCGGCTTGCCGTGGAAATTCATATCTGAATGCGACACCATCGTTAAATATCCTGACCAGAAGGTTAATCTTCCTTTTTCTATCCATGCGCTCTTCAAGTGGAATGAGCGCCTCACGGAATCGGTCTAAAACGTGCCGGGTCTTGCCAACGACGAGGTCATATGATTCGTTGCCATCGCGGTAAATAGGTTTTTTCAGAATCAGGTTACTGCCATCCAGCCGACCGTCTGAAAACAAAAGTCCCAATGGGCTAGCGGTGATGACCGGCTGCTTCTTGTAGGTGAAACTGTAGACCATTTTGTTATTGGCAACTTGAAACGAAAACAGGATGTTCCCATCCGGTGAATTCAGGCGGACGATTTGTTGACCGGTTGCGAGGAAAGTAAAGAACACACCACACAATATGCCGATGATTTTCATTAGCTATAACTTTTGTTTGAATTCCAGAATTCAAATTAAGAAATTTCAACTGCAAGTGGCAATATCAATTATACCAAATTGGTTTAAAGCAGCGACTTGTCATTATGTTTTTGTAAAGCGAACTATGGTATCTTGATTGCCAACAGCCAGTAATCCTTTCCTTCTCAAATATCCCGACGGTTGGCTATTGGCGTTTAGAGGATGATTTGAAAAAGTCTTCAAGGCCATCTCTGGACCTGCGCCTCGCAACCGTTAACAGCTGTAAAAATGTGATCCAGTCGGCAAAAAGATTTTAGTATATTGTATCATCTATTACTTAAAGTACAAGCCTATGAAAACCCGTCGCGACTTCTTGCAAAAAATAACCGCCTCTGCTTTTACCCTCCCTTTTATTCCCTCGCTTGATCTGGAGGAATTATATCAACCGTCACCCGTACCCTACCAGGGACCGGTTTTGCGAGTAGCCATTTTAGGACTTGGAAGCTATGGATCCCGTGTCGCGGAAGCTATGCTTACATCCAAGATGGCAAAACTAACAGGAGTTATCAGCGGTACTCCCTCTAAAATAAAAGATTGGCAAACCAAGTATGGAATTCTGGAAAAGAACTGCTACAACTATGACAATTTCGATGCAATCAAGAACAACAAGGATATTGATGCTGTATACGTGATCACTCCGAATGCTCTGCATAAAGACCAGGTGATTCGGGTGGCCAAGGCCGGAAAGCATGTGATCTGTGAAAAGCCAATGGCTATCAATGCAGCAGATGGAAAGGAAATGATAGATGCCTGCAAAAAAGCAAATGTAAAATTACTGGTGGGGTATAGAATGCACTTTGAACCCAAAACATTGGAGATTGTGCGCATGAGAAAAGCCGGAGAACTCGGAAAAATATTATTCTTCCAGGGACTCTGCGGCTTCAAAATTGGTGACCCCACACAGTGGAGATTAAATAAAGCCCTTGCTGGCGGCGGCGCTATGATGGACATCGGTATTTACGCCATTAACGGCTCGCGATACATGATTGGTGAAGAACCCATTTGGGTCACCGCTGAAGAAACGAAAACCGACACCGTCAAATTCAAAGAAGGTGTTGACGAAACAATCACATTCCAACTTGGATTTCCAGGCGGAGCCATCGCCTCATGTCTTTCCACCTATAGCATGAATGGACTTGATAAGTTTTACGTCAATGGAGAAAAAGGATTCGCAGAAATGCAACCTTCTACTGGTTATGGACCTATCAAAGCCCGCACCCATCTTGGGGAACTGGATTATCCTCATGTTACTCATCAAACGGTACAAATGGATGAGATGGCGGCCATTATCTTACAGGGCAAGCAACCGATCGTGCCCGTTGATGGTGAAGAAGGTTTGAAAGATCTGAAGATCATCGATGGAATATTCCTGGCGGTGAAGACTGGCAAGAAGGTAGAACTTAAATAATGCCATTACAAGAGCCTGAAGTATGGATGCGTGGACCGATCGAAGGGATTCCATCTCTCTTGCAACCAGTAGCCCATGCGCTGCTTCAGGCGCGCGAAGAAATCGAACATATTACCAAAGGATTTCCCGAGGACAAATTATGGATCAAACCTTCAAATCTCGCATCCGTTGGTTTTCATTTGCAACACATTCAAGGAGTGCTGGACAGGCTATTTACCTATGCACTTCCACAACAACTAACTCCGGAACAATTAAATTATCTCAGTCTGGAGGGCGTCCCCGCTAATTTGTCTGTTGCTGACCTGGTAACAGCTTTTCGTAATCAGGTCGATCGTGCGCTGATACAATTGAAAGAGACCAACGAAAACACACTGCTTCAGCCGCGTGGCATCGGCCGTAAACAGATCCCCTCAACTATTATTGGATTGCTGTTTCACGCTGCCGAACATATTCAACGACATGTGGGGCAACTTCTTGTGACCGTGAAATTTGTTACCGGATATCATTAACACAAAGCCTTCATTTTCCACGCCAATTTTAAACTTAAACATCATGACCAAAGAATTCTGGCTCAACCTTCCTGTCAAAAATGTAAAAAAGTCAAAAGAATTTTTTACAAAATTAGGATTCACCTTTAATACCGGACCTGGCAACACCGACACCTCAGCGTGCCTCGTAGTGGGCAGTAAGAAAATAGTCGTCATGCTCTTCGAAGAACCACTATTTAAGTCATTCACAATGAACGAGGTTACAAACACAACCCTGGCAACAGAAGTACTCCTCTCTTTTGACGCTGAAAGCCGACTGGAAGTAGATGAGATGGCAATAAAAGCAGTTGATGCCGGTGGATTGCTTTTTGGTAAACCAGGCGAAATACAAGGGTGGATGTATGGCTGTGGATTTGCCGACCTGGATGGACATCGCTGGAATGTGGTGTTTATGGATATGAGTCAACTTCCGAAATGACCAGCGCTAACAAATCTCCTCAACGGTTGGGCGACATCTGTCCCACCTTGTAACACGCTATCGCAGAATCATTACGATCGCGGCCACCAACGTCATTCCCACAATAAACCATCTGTAAACACTTTCACTCATCTTCTTCACCAGAACAATACCGAAGTAAGCACCCAGTACAATGGCAGGAATCAACGCAAGCGCCAGTAACCAGGCATCCGCATTGATGGTATGCCAAACAAAAACATGGAAGGGAACCTTAAACCAATTGACCACCAAAAAGAACCATGCTGTTGTGCCAATAAATACATTTTTTGGAAGGCGCATGCTCAGAAAATAGATAACCATTACTGTACCGGCAAGATTGCCAACCATCGAAGTGAAGCCGCCAAGAAACCCCGCGGCAATTCCGAGATAGACACTTTCAGGGACCTTATCTCTTCCTCCCAGCTCCAGCCAGACCATTGCTACCAGACTTGTGAAGATGGTTATTGCCATGATCAATCTGAACGTATCTTCCGGGATGTAATTACCTGCCCAACTTCCAGCAATTACGCCCACTGCGGCCCAGGGAAAAAGGATTTTAAGGTGTTTGAAAGAAGCATGGCGATGGTAATACCATACACCCAACACGTCCGCCAGGACAAGCATTGGAAGCATAAGACCACTGGAAGCCTTGCCACCAAATACGATCGCAAGCAAAGGAACAGACAGCATCCCCGCCCCATGGACACCTGTCTTCGCCATTCCCAATAACAGGGCAACAAACACGACAATAGAAATACTCTCAGCACTGAGATCAAAGGCCATTCATAAAAGTAATTATAGTTTGAAAAGTTCCTATGGGCTCAGGAAATTAAAACAATGGATACCAGTGGAATCGACGCAATACAAATTTAGGTGTTAAAAAACATGAGCCCCGACTCGGCAGGTCCTAGAATCCATAAGAAAAATTAATAAATTAGCTGTTGATCACCTGAAAATCATCTGCATGAAAACCCTTCGACTACTTGCCATTGTAACGACACTCTTCATAACCGTTGTCTGTGCGAACGCACAAAACACCGCCGTTGAGCAACGCCTCAAAGGCCTTGATGCAACCATTCAAAAAATTCTTAAAGATTGGAATGTTCCAGGCTGTGGAATCGGGATAGTTGAAAAAGGAAAGCTTGTCTATGCGAAAGGTTATGGCTACCGGGACCTCGAAAAAAAGTTGCCAGTAACACCAAATACGTCGTTTCAAATCGCTTCCAACACAAAACTATTTACAGCGACCGCTATTGGATTACTGGTCGACGAAGGCAAGCTGGATTGGGATAAGCCCATTAGAGGATACGTGCCACAAATTCAGTTTTACAATGAGGAACTTACTGCCAACGTCACCATCCGCGATATGCTTTCACACCGAACCGGTATTTCGCGTCATGATAACATCTGGTACAAGTCCGACTTCAGCCGGCAGGAATTATTTGACAGGATAAAATATCTTGAGCCGAGCATTCCACTTCGTTCGGGATATCTCTACAATAATCTAATGTATGGCGCCGCCGGTTCAGTCGTTGAATACATATCAAAGCTAACCTGGGAAGATTTTGTCACTAATCGGATTTTCAAGCCGCTTGGAATGAGTCACTCCATGTTCTTAACTGAAGACATGATCAAGCAGCCTGATTTCATGAGACCATACTATGAGAAAAGAGACACTTCACTTCTTCTTCCATACCCTTACTATATGCAGTTTCAGGGAGTTGGACCTTGCGGATCCATCATCTCAAGTATTAATGACCTTTCGCATTGGCTGGTCGCACAGATGAATCAGGGGAAGTTTGATGGGAAGCAGATTTTACCTGCTGGTGTCATTCGTGACACCATGCAGCCTGCAAGCATGCCCGGATCAGTCCCTGACAAATATTTTGAAAACCTGAACTCCATTTATGGAATGGGCCGCAGCTCCTCCAGTTATAAAGGGCATTACAAAACTCGTCATGGAGGCGCCATCGGAGGAATTTATTCTGAAATTTCATTTATGCCCGCTGATAGCGTAGGCGTCATCGTATTTACCAACGGCGCGCATGTAGGTCAATTGCCGTCGATCATCACCAGCGTCGTTTACGATAAGCTGTTGAAACTTGGCGACACGCCCTGGAGCGAAAGAAATTTAAAAGACTATTTGAAAGAAAAAGAAACCGATAGGCAGGCCAGAAAGAAACCTGACACTGATAAGGTACCTAACACCAAGCCATCTCACGCTCTGAGCGACTACAAAGGGACGTACCAAGATGCGGCATACGGCGTCATGGAGATAACTCAATCCAACGAAGGGTTAGGTTTCTATTTTCATAATACAACGATGCCGCTGCATCATTATCATTATGATCGTTTCGTGTCCGCCGATGATGAAGTTAATGGAAAATGGTCTTTGGTCTTTACTACGGACGCGCAGGGAAGCATTCAGAATGTAAAAGTAAGTCTTGACGAAAAAGAAGTTGTGTTTATGAGAAAGGCGGATGCCAAATTAAGTGATCCTGCTTTCCTCAAAACCTTGACGGGTCAATATGAACTAAACGGAACCACGATGAACGTGGTGATCAGTAATAAGGAGCTGATGTTTGCCTCGGCCCCTCCCCAACATCTTGAGCCTTACAAAAACAGTATTTTTAAGGTCCGGGAATTTTCAGATCAACTGGTGGAGTTTGTTCTAGACGGCGCCGGACTTTCAACAGGATTCAAACTGACGTTTGATGGAAAAACGGTTCTGTTTACGAAAAAGAACTAGAAACAGAAATTCGGCACCGATAGCAGGCGATCAATTCTAAGTTTCGAATTCTATTTATTTTTCGGAATAAGGTCTTTATACCCTAACAAGAGGATTCCTTTCTGCCTAATGAAGGCTTTTACTTTTTCATTAGTAAAAAGGTCAGTAACCCCCTGCCGGTCCATGGCCACCTGCTCATAACCTATGTGCGATACTGCCTGTAATTCTTCATTGTTGATACCTGGGTGATCAACAAAAAGATACGTCTTGCCGGGCTCAAGTTTATCCAACATTGCCAGGAAGCTTCGTAATTTCTCTTCAGAAGTCTTGGCAGGGCCGGCGTAACCCGTGTATTGCACTCCATAATCACTTAACTCAATATCAATTCCATATTCCCTGGTCAGCTTCCGGGTAAGTGTGCGTACCTCTTCATTGATATTGGTGCAACCCATATGAGCGGAAACATGACTTACTCTGGGAATTTTTCGAATAGCCAATTCAATCTGAGCTCTGAATTCCTTTTCGATATCCCCGATTTTCCATTGATTCTCAGAAATAGACTGTCCAGGATAATTCTTATTTGGATTAATCATCGGGAAAAAATATCCATCCGCGTCAACAATGCTGGAGCATTCTGACAATGGCCTCCATTTAATATTGTCCCATTCACTGGTAATCGCCAGATGGACACCCACATCAATTCCCGGATTCTCATTTAATAACCTAACCGCCTCCGGAAACCATGGCGATGGAACAATCACTTCAATTGATGACTCAATCCCTTCTTTGTACGACTGAATAATTGCCACATTTCCCGAATGTGAATAGCCCATATCATCTCCCCGGACAATGAGACGCGCAGGCTTATTTTGTGCCTGAAGGGTTGCTCCACACAAACAAAACAATACCAGACTTATTGATCTTTTCATAAATTTATTAAAAGAATTGTTTTTCTTAAATTAGAACTTTCTCCTGATAATTTTACCATGACCGACCGGAAAATAAAATTGAAAGTAATCGCTTTCGATGCCGATGATACGTTGTGGGATAATGAAATATTTTTTCAGGAAACGGAACGCAAATTCTTCGAACTTCTGGAAGAATATCTGCCACAGCACAGTGTAGCCCGCGAATTACTCCAGACCGAAATAAAAAATATCCCGTTGTATGGATACGGAATTAAAGGTTTTATGCTTTCTATGATCGAAACAGCCATCCGGGTATCAGACAAAACGATTTCATTGAATGTGATTGAAAAAATAATCCAGTATGGTCAGGAACTTCTCGAGAAGCCTATTCAAAAACTTGATGGTGTGGAAGACGTTTTGAATACGCTAAAAGGCAAATACCGATTAGTGGTTGCAACAAAGGGTGATCTTCTGGATCAGGAACGAAAGCTCAAAAAATCAGACTTGATAAATTACTTTCACCATGTTGAGATCATGTCAGAGAAAGCTGAGCCTGATTATCGAAAACTCATCCGCCATCTGGATGTGCAACCTGATCAATTCATGATGATAGGAAATTCCATCAAGTCCGACATCCTGCCAGTGCTGGCAATAGGCGGTCACGCAATTCATATTCCATACCACCTAACCTGGGGACATGAAAAAATCGAAACGAATGTTACTCATATAAACTTCCTACAACTGGAGAATATCAGACAAATCGTCGAATACCTATAATATGAACAAGCCCAATCTATTCCTTGTGCTATTGATGTTGCCAACGACACTCTGCTTTGCACAGCAACCATCAACCGAGTGGGGCATCGCCGTGGGTGGTACTCTGTCTACCTATAGCGGAGTAAGTCCGGCAGACCCATCGCCAAACTACAGTCTCGGTGTCTATGCCGCATTCCCAATCAGTGAGAAGTTCTCAATTGACCCAAAGATATTCTTCAAGTATAGCGGAGGAGCGACCCTCTCCTTATACTATCCAGGACCCGGTCCAGCCCCAGCTCAACTAATAAACTCCGAAGTAAAAAGAACAGCCAACTACATTAGCATCATGGCACCCCTTAGTTACCATTTCTCAAATACTCTGGGCGTCAATTTTGGACCTCAGTTTATGATTCTCACCAGCAGTACGGATCGCGGTAGAACCGATGGCAACGGTGACTTTTTAACGACTGACAGTAAAGACGCGATGCACCAATATGATGCAGGTATCACAACAGGTGTCACCTATCAAAATCGCATTACCATTGGTCTGATGCATTACTACGGTATAATGTACGCAATCAAGCAAAATGACAGCCCGGCAAAAAATTCTATACTTCATTTATGGATCGGAATACCGATCATCAGAAAGTCGAAAAGCTGAACACCTGTTACCAGAAAATTAATGTGAAGTCAACTCTGATTTACCACGCAGCATATCGATGCAGTTGGCAAGGGAGCGGTACTGGTGGTAGATAGCCTTCCAGATTTGTCCTTTTAAAGCAGTTTTCATCTCAGGTTGCTTGTCCGTGCCACCTGCAAACCAATCCCCATTTTCATGATCGATCAGGTAGGTATCAATATACTTCCATTGCATTTCGAATTTTGAATAATATCCCATTGCATCGTCGGGATACAACTCTGCCATGAGCAACAGAGTATTCAATGCCTCCGCCTGTGCCCACCAGTTTTTGGTGTCGTGAGTAATTGTCATGCCGGGCCTATTCTTGAAATAGTAACCTTCATCGTAAAATCCACCGATGGTGGCGTCCCATCCATTCACGACGCAATGATCCACCATTTTTTTTGCAATCCGTATAGTGGTTGTGTCATTCTTCAATCCAAGCACGTGTGAAGCTTCCAGCATTAAATAGGCTGTTTCTATATCATGACCAAATGAAACGTGATCCAGTGAATGATGTCTCTCGATAACTTCCTTAGCAGAGTCAGCAAACGTTACTGGTATCCAGTCGGGTGTTAAGAAAAGTGTCAGGTATCCCTTCGGAGTTACAATAGTGTCGCGTATCAGCACCAGCATTTCATTCAATCGTTCTTTGACAAGGGGATCGGGCCACACGGCATATAATTCGGCCAATGCTTCAAGCAAATGAATTGAACTGTTCTGATCTTTGTACCCGAGGTCGGATGTTGATGGTGTATCAGACTTTCGCTGAATGGGAGTTCCCTTCCTTTCTAGATGCTGGAAGTAGCCTTTGTGAATCGGATCATGACTGTTCTTCTCCAGCCATCTGAAAGCTTCTTTTACCAAATTAAGTGCTGATGAATCTTTTGTGGCTCCATAGTATCCAGCTAGCGCATAAATACCAAACGCATTTCCATAAGCCGTTTTGGAGGAATCACCTTTTACATTTCCCTGCCGGTCAACCAACTGATAAAATCCACCGAATTGCTTATCCCACATCATATCGCGTAGAAATTCAAATCCGTGCTTCGCTCCTCTGGCGTAGTATTTATCTTCCGGATAACGGATGGACGCCTTAGCATTGGTCCACGTATGGCGGGACTGCGTAACAATCATTTTGTCATGATCACCTGTCGGCTTGAAGTCGTAGGTGAACGTGCTGAGAAAGCCGCCATAGACTGTGTCAATTGATTGAGGATACCACTTTGCCAGGGTATAATTTTTCAGCGATGTTTCGATCGTTGTTGCCAACACCAACCCCTTCCGGTCGTCTTTTTTCTGGCATCCATATGACAGAACGACTATTACCAGCCAGTATTTAAGTTTTGCAATATTCATTTATGCACCAAAAATATTTGTATCCAAAAACTCATTTCTGAATTTTCCCTTCGGATCACTTTGAGTCATTAACTTTTGAAAGTCCGGCAACTTTTCATAGAGTTCTTTAATTCTTGCAGGTGGCATGGTGAATAATTTTGCCCAATGAGGTCGTGCATTGAATGGGGCAAGTTTCTCTTCAATCTTAGGTAGTAAAGCTTTCACCGCAGGCCAGTCCTGTTTCCACGTAAAGTGGATGGCCATAGAAGGTCGTTTGTAGCATGTGCTCATCCAGAGGTCATCACCATCAATTGTTCTTATTTCCGAAATAAGGAGATGAGGGAATATCTCGGCGCCAAGCTCTTCTACAGCAAGCAATGCTTCATATCCCATTTCAAGCGGAACGAAATATTCCGATTGAAGTTCCACCCCACTACTTGGAGTAAAGTCCATTTTAAAATGCGGCAGTCGTTCATGCCAGGGACCCGCCACGCCCATTTGATCTGTACAATTCTCCGCTGACAACGCAGTAATAGGGTGCATGTTTCTTGTGGCAAGTTTTGCCCCGAAAAATTCCCCTGGTATCTTATAAAGAGCTCCTTCTTCCACCCTCCGCTTGATCCATAATTGGCTAACATTTTTTTTCTGCCAGTCAGTGAATAAGCTGACACTATAGCCTGCACCCATTATTGCCTCAAAATTCTCCTTCAATTGCTCAAGTGGAAGGTTTTCAAATACGTCCTGCCTTACATTAAACGTAGGCTGAATTGCTAAAACGGTCCTTGTAATTATCCCAAGGCCACCCAATCCAACTAGCGTGCCCAAAAACTGCTCTTCATCCTTTTCTTTGGTGAGTATTGATATCTCGCCCAATCCATTAACCAATTCAAGGCCAACAGCTGCCGTTGACAGGTTACCATTATTTATACCGGATCCATGCGTCGCTGTGGCGCACGCTCCAGCTATGGATATATGTGGTAAAGATGCAAGATTATGAACCGCGTATCCTTCTTCGTAAAGCCGACGCGCAAGCTGTCCATAATTCACCCCGGCACCCACGACGGCCGTCATCGCCTCTTTGTCAATTCTTATTTGATCCAAGGCTTTCAGAGACACGAGATTCTCCGTGCTATCAGCAATCTTATTAAATGAATGGCGCGTACCCTGTACTTTCAGTTTATCATACTTCTTGACAAGATCCTGAATGTCCCCAACGGTGCCTGGATTGAATACTCGGTCGGTGCTATACTCAAGGTTTCCTGCCCAATTCTTTTGTTTCTCACCTGGCTGGCAGCTCGCCAGTGGTGACAATGCTGCTCCAGTAACCAAGGCTGACGAGATTTTAAGGAAGGATCGTTTGTTCACAGTGGGGCGCATTTAGATTCCAAGCAGTTGTGAAGTTAAGAAATCTCCATGAGAAATTTTTACCGCAGAAGCGCGAAAGCACATTAACCAGAAACTCATCGACTTTGATTGCAGGTCCTCAGGTGCGCCGGTCATTATCTGATCTTCGTATTGTCTCAGCGCCTCCGTAGCAAATTCAAAGCCGAAGACTCCTTTCGGTTTACCTCAGGAAATCCTAATTTTGTAGATTCTAATGGCTGATAATTTGACCACTTATGAAATTTGTTTTCTTCGCTTTACTTTGGATCTTTTCTTTTATCACATCAAACGCTCAGGATCAAAACCAAAGTTCGTTTGCGACCAAACACTACAAACGTCAATTTTTTATCTACTGGGGTTGGAACCGTGATTGGTACACCAATTCTGATATTCACTTTCGAGGAAACAACTACGATTTTAACTTATCCAAAGTCGTGGCAAAAGATAACCAAAACAAGATTGGATTGGATCCTTACCTTACCCCTAACGAGATCACGATTCCACAGACAAATTTCAGAATAGGTTATTTTTTTAAAGACAACTGGAACATCTCGCTTGGCCTTGATCACATGAAATATGTAATGCAACAGGATCAAATGGTAAAAATTAATGGCAATATTCAAAACAGCAACACCGTCTATGATGGAGTCTATGCCGACAGTACTATTCCTCTCGTAACTGATTTCCTTCAATTTGAACATACGGACGGGCTTAACTATATCAATGTTGAGCTTCGAAGATTTGATCACATCTTAAATCTAAGACGATTTCATCTGCCTAACATAGATTTTAACATTACCGAAGGTATCGGAATGGGAGCATTGCTACCAAAAACCAATACGACCCTTCTTGGCAACGAACGTTATGATGAATTTCACCTGGCCGGTTATGGCATCAGTGGTTTCGTTGGATTGAATATTACATTCTTTGAATACTTTTTTATTCAAAGTGAACTGAAATCCGGATATATAAATATGCCGGATATACGCACCACAAAATCCTCAGCAGACAGCGCCAACCAACACTTTCTATTTCTACAATCAAACATTGTCGTGGGAGGCAATTTCAAATTAGGAAAAGAAAAGTGACCAAACGAAAAAGAGTTATCACAAAATTAAAGAGGTTCTGGCAAATTCTTGGGCCGGGCCTGATTACTGGTTCCAGTGATGATGATCCCTCCGGTATTGCTACATATTCCCAGGCAGGCGCCCAGTTCGGCCTCTCTACTCTGTGGACTGCCCTCTTCACGTTCCCGCTTATGGCTTCGATACAGGAAATGTGTGCGCGGATAGGTATGGTCACTGCAAAAGGGTTGACTGGAACATTAAAAAAAAACTATCCCAAACCAATCCTTTACCTGATGGTACTCTTTAGTTTTCCAGCAATAGTCCTCAATATCGGAGCCGACATCGCTGGAATGGGAGCGGTTGCCAACCTCATCTTTCCATCCATCCATGCGCTCTATTTTAGTATCTTTTTTACTGCAATTCTGATGGCAGCTATTATATACTGGCCTTATCAGAAAATTTCACGCATTTTAAAGTATTTATGTACAGTCCTACTGGTATACCTGATCGTTCCATTTCTATCGAAACAGGATTGGATGCAAATTCTTAAGAATACAGTTGTTCCGGATATTCGTTTTAATAAAGAGTTTATAGGTATACTGGTAGCAGTATTGGGCACCACTATTTCTCCGTATCTGTTCTTCTGGCAGGCAACTATGGAGGCGGAAGATATGAAGCACCGTGAGAAGCACGTGATTGTAGATAAAAATCTGATTGGAAAAATGAAACTCGATGTCAATCTTGGAATGTTGTTTTCAAATGTTGTTATGTTCTTTATAATTCTCACAACGGGAACCGTGCTTTTCAATGGTGGTATTCATCAAATCAGCACGGTAGAGGAAGCAGCGAAAGCTCTTGAACCCCTCGCCGGTGAAGCCGCATATTATCTTTTTGCTTTGGGTATTATTGGTACAGGGTTACTGGCGATTCCTGTGCTGTGCGGGTCGTTGTCCTATATTATCTCTGAAACCTTTGACTGGGAACAAGGGCTCGATAAAAAATTTGCCGAAGCAAAACCATTTTATTTTGTGGTTATAATATCACTTCTTGTAGGATTGTGTATCAACTACATCGGCATCAGTCCGATACAAGCGCTTATCTATTCGGCGATATTGTACGGACTCACTTCACCGATTATTATCGCAATTGTGATACACATTTCTAATAATAAAAAAGTAATGGGAGAATTTACGAATGGACGAAGGTCCAATATTCTAGGGATGATTACGCTGGTATTAATGACGGCATCAGCATTGCTTTTATTATATTTTCACTTCGCAGGCTAACCCACAAACTCCGGAAACTCCTCCAAAAACTTCCCTGCTTGTCCAGGCATGGGAGCCTCGCAACAAAAATGCACCATACCGTTGGTCACTGCCAGGTATTTTGCGCCAATAGTCATATTATAGATTGCAACCTGATTAAAGGCGCGCTGGCTAAGTTTTATTGTTGGTGACTTGCACTCCACCAGCATCCAGGCCTTGCCTTCGCGATTATAAATCAGGATATCCGATCGCTTTTGTAGCTTGTTGTAAGTAAGGCCCCCCTCTATCTTAAACAACGCCTTCGGATAATGATGTTCCTGAATCAGGAAGCTGACGAAATGCTGCCGAACCCATTCCTCCGGAGTGAGTACGACAAATTTCTTGCGCATTATGTCAAAAATCCAGACTTTTCCCTCACTCTTCTTAACTTTGAAGTCATACGCCGGCAGATTGAGAGGAGTCATGCTTGCTAATGTACAGGAAAGAGTTGTTTGGACAAATTCCTCCTAAAAATCAGAATAACCGATTTCAATCAATAGAATGAAAACAAAAGAACAAATTGTAAGTAATTGGCTGCCACGCTATACGGGTCTGGCGCTCAAGGACTTTGGTGATTATATCCTCCTTACCAACTTTGATAACTATGTAAGGAAGTTTGCCGAGTGGCATAACGTTGATGTTCATGGCGAAGACAAAGCCATGTTAAGTGCCACAGCAGAAGGAATCACTATTATCAACTTCGGGATGGGGAGCCCAAACGCCGCAACAATTATGGATTGTCTCTCCGCGGTAAAACCCAAGGGATGCCTTTTCCTCGGAAAATGCGGTGGATTGAAAAAGAAAAATGATCTGGGTGACTTTATCCTTCCTATTGCCGCAATTCGCGGAGAAGGAACGTCGAATGATTATTTCCCCCCTGAAGTACCTGCCCTGCCAGCGTTCGCCCTGCAGAAAGCCATTTCAACTACTATCCGCGATAACAACCAGGATTACTGGACGGGAACCGTTTACACCACCAACCGGCGTGTGTGGGAATGGGATGAACACTTTAAGGAATACCTGGTTAAAATCAGGGCGATGGCCATTGACATGGAGACCGCTACCATATTTTCTACCGCTTTCTATAATGAAATTCCTACGGGAGCTGTCTTATTGGTTTCCGATCAGCCAATGGTGCCCGATGGCGTAAAAACTGAAGCCAGTGATAAAGTTGTTACTGAGAGCTACGTCGACCTCCACCTAAAGATTGGAATTGACTCGCTTAAGCAGTTGATTAACAATGGTGCGACGGTGAAGCACTTGCGTTACTAGTCATACTTTATCAAGTTATCCAAAATGGTGTTCAACCACTGGTTGCTCGGTCATTTTAATTTGAGTTCAGTGTACCATTGTCACTTTCTTTTGGTTGCCCAAAAAGAAAGTAACCGGGTTGCAGTCCATTGCGAAGTTACCGACGGTCACTTGTAACAGTAACTCTTGATAACAATACCATTCCAATAATAAAGAACGCCATCAAAGCAAGTGTACTGTTTCTCATGCTTCCGGAGATCTGTTCGATAAGACCGTAGGAAAACGTCCCAAAGACGATTGAGAGGGTAAACGTGACATCATAGAAGCTGAAGTAGGATGCGTGATCGATCGAGTTGACGGGGATAAGTTTCGAATAGGTAGCGCGCGATAAGGACTGTATTCCTCCCATTACAATACCCACCAGAAAGGCTACTCCATAAAATTGAAATTCATTTGTCGTGAAATAGGCAAGGATGCATATAAATATCCAAATGCCAATCAACGTCATCAGGGCCCACTTGTTACCGCGCTTTGCAGAGATCCGCGAAAACAAATGGGCACCGGCCGCAGCCACCAATTGAATTAATAATACAGTAAAGATCAATTTTCCATCCGCCAGCTTTAGTTCTTTTGCCCCGAATGTGGCAGCTAGATACATTACAGTTTGAACACCCATATTGAAAAAGAAGTAAGCAAACAGAAAACGTTTCAGATTTACATAGTCGCGCAGGGTCCTCCAAACTTTCCTCAATTCACGATAACCATTGAAGATAACTTTGC
The DNA here is from genome assembly GCA_038229375.1 of Cytophagales bacterium. GTDB lineage: Bacteria > Bacteroidota > Bacteroidia > Cytophagales > Cyclobacteriaceae > ELB16-189. The sequence goes on from JBBRON010000055.1 coordinate 15,313, forward strand.
CCGACGGCTTTTGTCCGAAGGGATTATCAGGAAGACGGATGAACGTCAATTGCGCAAAGCCGATCCACCACGCCCCAACCATAAGGAAGGCAATTCTTACCATCAGGGAGCTTTTTGGGCCTACTGATAGGCCAAAAATCTCTGCGTTCACGCTTTCAAAATGAAACGTATCCCACCAGGTAATAAGGGCGAGATTGATCACTAAAAGGATCACGCTCCCGTAATAGCCCATCGAATAACCTTTTGCGCTGACAGAGTCAAATCGGTCTTCGGTAACAATCTCAGGGAGAAATGCATCATAAAACACAATGCTGCCTGCATAGCCAATGCTGGCCAATACGGAACAGATGATCCCCCATTCTACATTATCCTTTGTAAAAAAGAAGAGTCCCATACAGGATAATCCCCCCAGGTAGACAAAGCACTTCATGAATATCTTTTTGTTGCCTATATAGTCTGCCATACCAGACAACAAAGGCAGTAAAGGAGCGATCAGAAGAAAAGAAATGGAGAGAGCGTACGAGTACAGCACTGAATTGACGATCGGAAATCCAAAAAAAAGGACAATATCATTACCCTTCTCGCCAGTGGTAACCGCTTGATAATAGATCGGAAAAATTGCTGACGTTATCGTGAGAGAATAAACCGAATTGGCCCAATCGTACATACACCAGCCATTGATCGTCCTGGGATCATTAAGCTGGGTTGTTGTCGCGGGTCTTATCACAAAGGAAAGGTAATTGAAAGATAGCTCAGAAGCATAAAAAAAAGCCCTCCGAAATTTCGGAAGGCTTCCCTCAAATTATTAAAGAATTCTATTGTTCGGCAGCTTTCTTTTCAAGAGTTGTATACATGATCTTACGTGCATTTGCTTTTCGAAGTTCTGTCTCCACATCAGCAATGATACCACGTTTAGCCTCGTTGTCCACCTTAAGAGAAACGGTAAGCTGATCGCGTTCAGCTTCATCCAGGTTATCTTTAGCACGACTTACCCAAAGAATGATATCCTTCGGCTCTATGAACACATCATCAACCTGAATTTTAGGTTCTTTACCGAATTGCTCAGTTTTCTTAGGTTCTCCAATATAAATGTCAGCGACCAGAGATTTACGAAGAATTTTTCGGAGCTGAGTTGCTTTGGGAATCCTTTGCTCAACGTTGATAGAAGTTTCACGCATTTCAGTAGTAACCATAAAAAAGAACAGCAACATGAATACAACGTCCGGCATAGAGGATGTCGGGATGTCCTGTTTTACTTGGGCCTTTTTCTTAAACTTTGACATACTATTGCGTTAAGTTAGTTACCAACCTTGGTAGGTTCTGCGATGGACAGGTTCATCGGTATTCCAAGCCTTCCCTTATCATAAATCTGTCTGTTAGAAGGCTGACTAAAATCTGATGCTGCTTCGCGGAATCTCGAATTTGAAACTCCAGCTTGTTCAGCATAAATATCATAGTACGCATTCTGTACGATATCCAAAATCTCCACAAACTTTTTGTGGCTTGTACCACGGTCAGTTTTGAAAGATACAATCGCCTTTTCGGGTGAATCAGATGACTCAGGATTGGCACCGTTATTAAGGATGAACTTTTTAATATCATCTTTAAGGCCCGAAATGTCTGACAATGGATTTCCTTCGACAAGCAACGCATCAGACGAGTTGATCTGAATTTTAAACAAATTGTGTTCCTGAATCTTTACCTCATCCTTAGGCTGTGCCTCAGGAGGAGGAGGCAACTGTAAACTCAACCCCCGATCATTTGCGATGTTGGTAGTTACCAGGAAGAAAACTAGCATCAAAAAGGCGATATCCGCCATTGATGCATTTGGTATTTCAGGAGTTGCGCGTGGCATTATTTCAAAGATTTACTGATTTCAGCGAAAACTATAGCAATGATAGAACCGATCAGCACTATGTAAAACATCATCATGCCAGCGCCGATCATCTTCGATGAAAACTCAGTGTGAACACCGAGCGTTTCATATTGGGGAGTAACTTCACCACCAGACATCAGGTAGGCAATAACAAATATGAGTACAAGTGTGCCGATGCCGAGGGCAGATTTGCCAATAGACTTCGGATCCTGGGCAGCATGAACCAACGGCCAGAAAGCGGCTACTGCTATACCAATGATGAGAAGTACGTAGAATGCGTAAAGGCCTATATCTAACATGATTATGTTATTTAGATAATTTGTTCTTAACAAGAATATCAACCAAGGTGATTGATGCGTCTTCCATTGTATTCACCAGCCCGTCAATCTTAGATACGAGGTAGTTATACATAACCTGAAGCACCATACCCACAATAAGACCTCCTACCGTAGTAATCAAGGCCGTTTTCATACCGTGAGCAACAACCTGGGGTGAAATGTCACCAGCTGCTTCAATCGCGTCAAATGCTTCCACCATACCAACAACAGTTCCAAAGAAACCAAGCATGGGTCCGAGTGAAATGAAAAGAGAGATCCAGATCAGACCGCGTTCCAATTTACCCATTTCAACTCCACCATAAGAAACAACTGATTTTTCAACCATATCGATTCCCTCGCCAGCGCGCATCAGGCCCTGAGTGAAGATAGAAGCAATAGGTCCACGTGTGCTGGTAGTGATCTTTTTAGCAGCTTCCACGCCACCTTTTGCCAGCGCGTCTTCAATTTGACTTAGCAATTTTTTAGTATTAGTAGTGGCCATATTAAGAGTAATAATTCTCTCAATAGAAACAGCCAATCCCAAGATCATACATATAAGAATAGGCCACATAAAGGGAGGGCCACCTTCGATAAATTTCTCTTTTAATCTTTGGTGGAAAGAAATCTCTTCGGCAGGAGCAGCTACCTCGTCTGCTGCAGGCTCTGTCACTGCCGCAGTAGTGGTCGATGCTGCTTGGGTAGTATCAGCATCCTGCGCGATCGTGGCGATCGATCCGCAGAGGAGAACTCCTAGGAAAAGTAGAATAGCGAATTGTTTTTTCATGGTTTAAGGTTTAAGTCTAAGTCTTGAAGTGGCCAAAATTAAAGTTTTTGTTGATTCCCAAACAAGAAATCTCAAATTATTAGAAAAAAAAATCGCTTTTATTAGACTAACGGTTAGAATAAACCCTCGCCTCTCGAAAAGTCACACGCAAAACTGTGAATTCCCTTATTTTCCATTTCTTTGTGGCCTTTTGGAGAGGTGTCCGAGTGGCTGAAGGAGCACGCCTGGAAAGTGTGTATACTTGAAAGGGTATCGCGGGTTCGAATCCCGCCCTCTCCGCCTTCGCTCGCCGAAGCGAGCTATGGCGGACAAAGTCCGTGATAGCTCGCGAAGGAGAGCATCGCTCGCCGAAGCGAACTACAGCAGACAATGTCCCTAATAGCTCGCGAAGGAGAGTATCGCTCGCCGAAACAAACTACAGCACACAAAGTCCCTAATAGCTCGCGAAGGAGAGCTTCGCTCGCCGAAACAAACTACAGCACACAAAGTCCCTAATAGCTCGCGAAGGAGAGCTTCGCTCGCCGAAACAAACTACAGCACACAAAGTCCCTAATAGCTCGCGA
>JBBRON010000056.1:0-16258 GCA_038229375.1 Cytophagales bacterium
GGTGTTGAATCCCGATAGGTGTCGGGAGGCAAACAAGCCTAATTAGTTCTTAAAAATTGTAGGGTGTTGAATCCCGATAGGTATCGGGAGGCAAACAGGCCTAATTAGTTCTTAAAAATTGTAGGGTGTTGAATCCCGATAGGTGTCGGGAGGCAAACAAGCCTAATTAGTTCTTAAAAATTGTAGGGTGTTGAATCCCGATAGGTATCGGGAGGCAAACAGGTCCTAATTAGTTCTTAAAAATTGTAGGGTGTTGAATCCCGATAGGTATCGGGAGGCAAACAGGTCCTAATTAGTTCTTAAAAATTGTAGGTGTTGAATCCCGATAGGTGTCGGGAGGCAAACAAGCCTAATTAGTTCTTAAAAATTGTAGGGTGTTGAAACTGGCAGACAAGCCCTCCTGTCTCGGGGGTGGGGAGCCAAGGACAAACGCAGGATAATGGATTGACCACTAAAGTTGTTTCTCTGTCCTGCAGCTAACTTCCCCGTGAAGGTTCGAACCCTTCCTCTACAGCAACTTTATTAGATTAGCCCGTCCCTGATATTTTCAGGGCGGGCTTTTTTATTACAATGGCAGATGCCAGGGGTTATTGCATAACAAACGAATGTTAATGATCTTCGTGAGATATGACAAAAAACTTTCCCTGGTTTAGCAAGTATCCTGCAGGCATTCCACATGAAATCGGACCGCTGGAGTATCAATCACTTGTCGAACTCTTTGAGGTATCGAGTAGAAAGTACCAAGAGCGTGTGGCCTTCGAGAATATGGGAGTGGAGCTTACGTTCGGTCAGATCGATTCTCTATCCAATGACTTTGCTGCATTTCTTCAGAAAGACCTGGGACTAAAAAAGGGAGATCGCATTGCTATCCAAATGCCTAATCTCCTTCAGTTTCCCATCGCATTCATCGGCGCAATCAAAGCCGGCTTGATCGCTGTAAATACAAATCCATTATACACGCCTCGTGAAATGGAACATCAGTTCAAGGATGCGGGAATCTCAGCAATCGTAATCCTTGAAAACTTTGCATCGAATCTTGAAACTATTCTTGATAAGATCCCAGCAAGGCACGTGATCATTGCCAGAATTGGTGATATGTTGGGACCCATAAAAGGACCCATTACTAACTTTGTTGTCAAGAAGGTAAAGAAGATGGTGCCGGCATACACCCTACCAAAAGCAATTTCATTTAAGGAGGCATTACGAAAGGGTGGTGAACTGAAACTTGATAAGCCAAAGATTGATGTTGAGGATGTTGCAGTCCTTCAATATACCGGTGGTACTACAGGAGTGGCAAAAGGTGCTCAGCTTTCTCACCGGAATCTGATCGCTCACAACATGATGGTCACGCATTGGTTCAAGCCTTACCTTGAAGCCAGTCGGGCGAATATAATGATCACGCCATTGCCGATGTACCATATATTCGGGCTCACGGTAAATGGAACATTGATGTACTCAACAGGAGTGAAAAATGTTTTAATAACCAATCCACGAGACATGCCGGGGTTTATTAAAGAACTCAAGAAGCATAAGTTCACGATTATAACCGGTGTTAATACCTTGTTTAACGGACTTCTTAACAATCCAAAATTCAAAGAAATAGATTTCTCGTATCTGCATGGCGCAATCGCGGGAGCGATGGCTGTTCAGGATGCTGTCGCCAATAAATGGGAGGAGATAGCAGGCACACCTATTGTTGAAGGTTATGGTCTTAGTGAAACATCGCCTGTGCTCTGCTGTAATCCGCTGGACGGTAATCATAAAAGGGGTACCATTGGACTTCCAATGCCCAGTACCGAAATTGGAATCTTCGATGATGATGGAAAACAATTAGCACAGGGAGAGACAGGAGAGATCTGTGCGCGTGGTCCCCAGGTAATGCGGGGCTATTGGCAGAAGGACAATGATGGTGTTTTTTTTCACAATGAATGGTTCCGTACCGGCGACATTGGCATTATGTCGGAGGATGGCTTTTTCAAAATTGTCGATAGGAAAAAGGATATGATTAAAGTATCAGGCTTCAATGTATATCCAAACGAAATTGAAAATGTTCTGGCTTCCAATCCAAAAGTTCTGGAAGTGGCAGCTATTGGTTTACCGGATGAAAAATCCGGGGAATCGATAAAAGTCTTTATCGTGAAGAAGGATCCGAGCCTGACCGAGGACGAGTTGAAGGCATTCAGTCACGCGAATCTTACAAACTATAAAGTACCCAAACATTTTGAGTTCCGTGCTGAGTTGCCGAAGACAAACGTAGGAAAGATTCTTAGGAGAGCTCTGAAAGAAGAAGAGGCTGCCAAGTCGAAGGCGGTATAAATTTTCCATTGGCGGGTATTTCATTGATCCGGTGGTACATAACTTGCATCCAATTGCACTTGACCACCATTTGGTTAAAAATTTATCAATAACAGTTAATATGAAATTCATTGGTATCCTGGTGCTCATGAGCTGCGCATTGCTCTCATTCAAATCAAGCCATATTACGTCCGGGTCTGATATAGATTCCCTTCGCTATCCCGAAGAGAAGCATTTTAAGAGTTTGCGTCAATTGACATTTGGTGCGGACAACGCCGAAGCGTACTGGAGTTTCGATAGTAAAATGGTCAGCTTTCAGTCCAACAATAAGAAATGGGGATTGAACTGCGATCAGATCTTCTACACTAAAACGGAAGGGGTGGATCTTGGTAAAACAAAGCCAGAGATGATCAGTACTGGACTAGGACGGACCACTTGTGCTTTTTTTCTTCCAGGCAATAAGACAATTTTATATGCCTCCACTCATCTGGGAGGGAGGGATTGTCCTGTGGAGCCGGAGCGAAAGCCTGGTGGCAAATACCTGTGGCCAGTATATGATACCTACGACATTTTCGTTGCCGACCTGAATGGAAAGATCGTGAAGCAGCTTACGAATTCTCCGGGATATGATGCTGAAGCGACGGTGTCACCAAAGAAAGACAGGATTGTGTTTACATCCACTCGTAATGGCGACCTTGATTTATATGTGATGGATATTGATGGCAAAAACGTGAAGCAAATCACGAATGAACTAGGCTACGATGGTGGTGCATTCTTTTCACCGGATGGAAAGAAAATTGTATTTCGTGCGTCGCGTTTCAAAACTGAGGAAGCAAAGAAAGAGTATCAGGACTATCTGAAGCAGGGACTCGTGGCGCCAACCGCTATGGAGATTTTTGTTTGTAATGCAGATGGCACAGATTTAAAACAAGTTACCAATCTCGGCAAGGCAAACTGGGCGCCGTTTTACCATCCTGACGGCAAGAAGATCATCTTCAGTTCTAATCACAAAGGAACCCGCGGATTTGAATTCAACCTGTTCATGATCAACGAGGATGGAACAGGCCTTGAGCAAATCACGTACGATAAAGTGTTCGATTCGTTCGCCATGTTTTCACCTGATGGAAAGAAATTGATCTTTTCTTCTAACAGGAATAATGGAGGAACGAGAGATACTAATTTGTTTGTGGCGGAGTGGCAAGATTAACCAACAAGGGTTAACGATTATCCGAACAACCACTCCAATCCAAAAAATTTATCAATCACAACCAGTGTGGTGAGGATACTCAGTATTACCGGGCATACCCATGATATTGAAAAGTTGATGTATGACTGAAGAAACGATCCAAGATAGGTTGGGTTTCCAATTGCCAACTCTTTATCAAGACTGGTGACCTTCCATTTGTTGCGAATAAAGAAGCACATAAAGCATCCACCGGAAATCAGTGTGATGTCGCATAAGTCAGAAACAAAAGAAAGGAAATCGGGATGGTTATGAACGGGAAGTTTGTTCAGCATAGGAACGATGCCCTGACTGAACATGCTCGGCAGGCCAAGCACGAAGATCAGGCCGGCGAGAGACCATACCACTGCTTTTCGTGGAAATTTTTTAGTATCTACAAAGAAAGCTGTTGGCACTTCCAGCAGTGAAAGAGTTGATGTGAGGGCAGCGAAACAAATCAGTAGGAAGAAAGAGCCTCCCATAATTCTTCCCATGACTGGTCCCATACTCTGGAACGCCTGAGTAAGAATGACGAATATCAGTTTAGGGCCCTGGCCTGGCTCTGCACCAAGAGAAAAAACAAGAGGGAATACCATCAGCCCTGCCAGGAAGGCTACTGACGTATCCGCGACAGATATTATAGCGGCAGATTTAACAATGTTCTGATCTTTGGTAACATACGATCCGAATGTGATTAGGCAGCCCATACCAAGCGATAAAGAAAAGAATGCCTGGCTCAATGCGTAAAAAAGTGTTTTAATGTTTATCTGATCAAGCTTCGGGATCAGGTAAAAGTCGACACCTGCCATTGCGTTTGGAAGGGTGAGACTGTAAATGATGAGGACAATCAGAATGATATATAGTCCAGGCATCATGATTTTGTTAGCCGCTTCAATTCCTTTGGAAATTCCTTTGGCAACAATGAACGCTGTTATCACCATAAACGCCAGGGAGAAGATAAAGATCGGGGGGATATTATTTACATACTCACCAAAGAACTGCCCAACGTTTTTGTGAACAAGCAGGTCGCCAAAAGTGATTTCAATGAAATATCCGAATGCCCATCCGGCAACCACATTATAAAACGAGAGAATGATTACTCCCGCGAGAATTCCATAGTAACCCAGGTAGCCCCATTTGCCACCACCCAATTTGTTGTAGGATCCATAAGCATCACTTCCGGCATTGCGACCGATGGCAATCTCACCGATCATCACAGGAACACAGAGCGTAAGTATACAAATCAGATAGATAAATAGAAATCCAGCTCCACCGTTTGTTCCCGCAAGGAAGGGAAATCGCCAGATATTACCGAGTCCAACCGCCGATCCGGCGGCGGCGAGGATAAACCCTAATCGACTTGAGAAATTACCACGATTGGACATAGCAGGTTTTTGATTTGCGGGCAAAATAGACCTTAAACCAAAATAATCAAAAGACTGTTACTTTAGGGTGACCTAATTAAGTTCGCAACTCTCTATTAATGATTATAAGAAGAGCTTAAATTTGACCATTCCCATTTTTTTATCTGCATTATGGAAGAGCAAAAGAAAATCACGACCCAAGAGAAGGCCCTCCAGATAAACCTGAGTAAGTCTATTTACGGCTCCTTTGCCGAGATAGGGGCAGGCCAGGAAGTGGCGGCGAATTTTTTCAAAGTCGGCGGCGCATCGGGAACGATCGCAAAGACAATTTCGGCCTACGATATGAAATTCTCCGATGCGATCTATGGTCAGGGAGAGCGTTACGTATGTGAGGACCGGTTGATCAAGATGCTTGAAAAGGAATACCTCCTATTGTTGGAACGTCTGCCTCACCGAGCGGAACAGGTTAAATTCTTTGCGTTCGCAGATACAATAGAGTTACTGAATTATGAAAGGACCAATCAGGGTCATGGTTGGATGGGGCTTCGGTTCCAGACCCATTCTAAAGGAGAGTTTAACGATTGCGTGGTGCACGTAAAAATGCATGATACTGACCCGCTTCAGCAGCAATTCGCGCTCGGTATCCTGGGGGTAAACCTGCTGTTTGCCTGTATGTTCCTTACCAGCCCAGAGGATATTATGTTGTCGCTGCTTGATGGCCTCACCACTCGACGTATGGAGGTGGATATGTTTCGCCTCAGCGGTCCTGACTTTAAGCACGTGGATAATCGCTTGATGGCATTGAAGCTGGTGAAGAACGGTTTGACGAAGGCTGCGATGTTTGGGCCGGACGGAACCGTAATGCAGCCATCGGAAGCACTTTATAAAAAGAATGTCCTCGTCTTACGCGGACGCTTCCGGCCAGTGACACATGTGAATGTTGATATGTTATTGGCGTCACGGCGGCACTTTAAGACTGAGATTGATGTAGACCGTTCGAAAATTGTGATGCTTTCGGAACTGACCCTTACCGACCTTGGAGCTGACGGAAAAATTGATGAAAAGGATTTTCTTTATCGTGCTGATATAATTTGTTCATTAGGGCAAACAGTGCTTGTCTCAAACTATTTTGAATATTATCGTCTGGTTGATTATTTATCAAAGACCACAAAAGGAAACAAGATTGGAATCATTATGGGTATTTATGCCCTGCAAAAAGTTTTTGAAGAGAAGACCTATTCCAATTTGCGAGGAGGGCTGCTCGAAAGTTTTGCCTCTCTGTTTGGTACCAATGTGAAACTGTATATCTATCCTGCATGGAAGAAAGATTCACATGAATTGTTTACCCTGAAAGATTTTGAGGCGCAACTGCCAGACAATACCAAAAATCTATTCAAGTATCTCATCGACAATAACAAGCTGGAGGATATCAAGGATGCCAACGTGAATAACCTTCACATTATTTCAGACAATGTGCTGGCGATGATCCGGAAAGGGGAGATCGGTTGGGAGAAGTTCGTGCCTCATAAGGTGGAGGCGGCGATCAAAGAGCATGGACTTTTTGATTACCCTTATAAAACAGAGGCGAAGGAAGTGCCTTCGACCGTGGTTAATTGATTTGAAAGTTGAAAGCGCCCTGGCTAATTCATTTTGCAAGTCAGGTTGAAATCAGGTTGAAATCAGCAAACTCTCGACTACAATTCCCCTTTCGCCTGCATTCTACTAAAGTACGACCTGGCTTCGGCCAATACTTTTGGAGCGAGGAGTAATCCGGAAATCATAGTAGGGACTGCCATCAATGCATAGGCGATGTCAATCACGTTCATTACATCGGTCATGGATGCAACGGCGCCTATGACGATCGTTGCCAGGTAGAAGTAATTGTAATATCTGGCGGCCTTTACTCCAACAAGAAAACCCAATGCTTTACTTCCGTAGTAGGAGTAGGAGAATAATGATGTGATTGCAAAGAAGAATGCGCAAAGTAGCAGTAAGTATTTACCAACGCCAGGGAGCGATGATTGAAATGCCATTGCGGTAAGGGTTACTCCACTGGCTCCCGAAGTCTCCCAAACACCCGTCACGAGAATGGCAAGTGCCGTCAGTGAACATACAAGTAGCGTATCAATCGCCGGACTTAACATTGATACAAGCCCCTCACGGATCGGCTCGGTGCTTTGTGAGGCGCCCAATGCCATTGGCGCAGTTCCGATACCAGCTTCATTGGAGAATGATGCCCTTCTTACACCCGCAACGATTAGTCCACCTACGAGACCACCCAATGCTGGCTGGCCATGATAATTATTTGCCGCAAAAGCATCGGTGATGATCATCCATAAGTAATGTGGTACCTCCGAAATATTTACGATTAGAATGGCAAGCACTGAAAAGAAGTAGATCACAATCATTAACGGCACCATCTTGCCAGCCCAGCTTCCAATGCGTTGAATGCCTCCTATTATCACCAATCCAGAGATAACGGTAAGTACAAGGCCAATGATAAATTTCAATGTATTGATTTCAAACCCAAGAAACCCAAATGACATAGCCTTGGCTTCTTCCGAATCAACTCCGATATCGATAATCGCCTGAGTGAGCTGATTTGCCTGGAAAATCGGGAGGCAACCGATCATGCAGCATAGGCAGAATAAAACCGCCAACGGTTGCCATGGCTTTCCCAGCGCTTCGCGAATAACATACATCGGTCCGCCCTGAATAATACCGGCCGAATCTTTTCCACGGTACATTACCGAAAGAGTGCTCGTAAAAAAGTTGGTTGACATTCCCACAAACGCTGTGATCCACATCCAGAACAGGGCACCGGGTCCGCCAATGCTGATGGCTGCTGCAACACCGGCAATGTTACCCATCCCCACCGTAGAAGCCAGTGCGGTTGACAACGCTTCATACGGACTAATCTGTCCAGGATCATTTGGATTGTGGTATTTACCACGAAGAATTGCAATTGAATGAAAGAAATAACGATAGTGAATGAATCGCGAATAGAGAAAGAAAAAAAATCCTCCGAATATCAACAAAAAGAGAACCGGTGTCCAGACGCCGGTGGCTATTGAAGCAATTAATTCACTCATGTCGGTACAGTTAAGCAGGGCAAAATAGAATAATTAGATGAAAGTGGAAAGAACTATGTCCTGCCAACACCCATCCAGTTACACAACTGCCACAAGATGCGTGCACCAACATTAGCGTCCCAATCGGTATCGCCCCCCGGTGCAACTTCATTTAGGTCAAAACCAATAATGGTTCTTCCACTGGTGGCTACAGCTTTGATGAGGAATGTAGCCTGATAAAATTCCAAACCTCCTGGTACCGGTGTGCCGGTATGGGGACAAAGTTTTGGATCAAGCCCATCAATATCAAAGCTTATGTAAACTTTCTCGGGCAGATCCCGAACAATTTCAGCGCACAAACTTTCCCACGACTTGCCCTGACTCAGGCTTACTTTGAGATCGTCATCAAAAAATGTTTTGATCCTTCCCTGGCTTCTCTGTATCAATTTAAATTCTTCATCACAGAAATCCCGGATCCCAACCTGCACGAGCTTACTGATGGATGATGATTTTAATGCATTGAACATGATGGATCCGTGCGAGTAGGTAAACCCTTCAAACGATTTTCTCAGGTCAGCATGAGCATCGATATGGAGTATTCCAAAACGGTCGTGCTTTTCTGCAAGCGTACGAATAAATCCGAGCGGAGTACTGTGATCGCCACCAAGAAGACCAACCATCTTACCTTCGCCTAAATATTTTTGAGTGGTCTTATTAACATAAATGTTAAGACTTTCACATGCCTCGTTGATCTTGGTGCTGATGAGAGAGGATTGTTCACTATTGTTTGATTCGGCAAGGTGATATTGGTCTACCAAAAGCCGAAGCCGGTCGCTCTCGTTTTTTATTTCTATTGGGACCGGCAGCATGGCAATTCCAAGTTTCCAGGCATCGGGAATTTCCCGAAGGAAAAAGTCGATCTGGCGAGATGATTTCAGAATAGCGTCCGGGGCGTTTGCTGTTCCTGTTCCATACGTCACGGTAGCCTCCCAGGGAATAGGAATGATGACGAGTTTTGATAGCTCAATTGAGTAAGGAAGTCCAAAAATTTTTCCTTCAGTTCCAGGGCCATTTATATCAAATTTTTCGATAGGATCTTCCACTAGTTTGGATGCGATTTTAAGTTTAAAATTTCCTTACCTGGTCCGTTGAGTTCTTTCCAGGTTTCGGTATTGAATTCATAGGCGACTAACTGTGAAGTGGCGAGGTCAATAAAGTTCGCGCATAGGTCACTTGCGAACAGCGATAAGCCGGGATTATGTCCGATATACATCACCTTACTAATATCGTCGGGCAGCTTTTCAGTTGTATCCAGTAAATGAAACATTAACGCATCATAAAAATCTTCCCGAAACTGGATTTTCTCAGGAGGTATCATAGTAGATTCGTTAAACAGCGCCAACGTCTGTCGAGTGCGAGTTGATGCGCTGCAGAGGATTAAATCAGGAAAATAGTTCTTCTCAATAAAAATTATTCCTTGCGCCCGTGCTTCCGCCTGTCCATGAGGTGTAAGTATGCGGTCGTAATCATGCTGGCCGCTCTGTTTACCAGCACTTTGTGCATGACGAAGGATAAAAATTATTTTTGTCATTTGATCATGTAAACAATCGGATACGGACCTAAAATTATCTCTAAATACGTCCATTGAAAATTGATTTTTTAAAAAATTGTGATATTTGGGGCCATTGCCCGGCTGTAAACGGGTACTCAACGTAATAATTTTTGATGGCAAAGAACCTTGTGATAGTTGAATCTCCCGCGAAAGCCAAGACCATAGAAGGTTATCTGGGAAAGGATTATAAAGTGAGTTCCAGTATGGGGCACATCCGTGATTTGCGGAAGGGTAATGGAGCGATTGATGTCGAAAATAACTTCGAGCCAACATACGAAGTCAGTATAGAGAAAAAAGACGTCATAGCGAATCTCAAAAAGCTGTCAGCAGAAGCCGAAATGGTCTACCTGGCAAGCGACGAGGACCGTGAGGGAGAAGCCATTTCCTGGCACTTGAAAGAAGTGCTCGACCTCGCTGACTCAAAGACACGACGAATTGTGTTTACGGAGATAACCAAAAACGCCATTCTTAATGCAATTCAAAACCCCCGCGGCATTGATATTGATCTGGTTAATGCACAGCAGGCGCGACGGGTACTTGATCGTCTTGTTGGCTTTGAATTATCACCTATTCTCTGGAAGAAAATTAAGACGGGTTTATCAGCTGGAAGAGTTCAGTCGGTGGCCGTTCGATTGGTGGTAGAACGCGAGCGTGAGATTGAACGATTTGATTCGAAGTCTTCGTTTAAGGTCTCTGCAATCTTTGACCTGGGCAAAGGCAAATCGCTGGTTGCAGAACTCGGGGAAAAATTTAGTTCCGAGCAAGAAGCACAGGAATTTCTGGATTCATGTATCGGTGCGTCGTTTACCATTGGCGATTTAATTAAGAAGCCTGCGAAAAAATCGCCGGCACCTCCGTTCACGACCTCAACGTTGCAGCAAGAGGCCGGGCGAAAGCTTGGCTTTTCTGTTTTGCAAACCATGATGGTGGCGCAAAAACTTTATGAGGGTGGTAAGATTTCGTATATGCGTACCGATTCGGTCAACCTTTCGGATGAAGCCGTGGCCGGGGCAACGAAGCAAATCGCAAGTGCTTACGGAAATGAATTTATTCAGACCAGAAAGTATAAGACTAAATCGTCTGGTGCTCAGGAGGCTCACGAAGCGATACGCCCAACGGATTTCTCAACCACCGAAGCAGGAGCGGACCGCAACGGTCAGCGTTTGTATGAACTGATCTGGAAGCGGGCTATTGCATCGCAGATGGCAGATGCAGAACTGGAAAGAACAACCGCTACTATTAAGATATCAACTAACCCCCGTACGCTTTCCGCGCAAGGCGAGGTTATTAAGTTTGAAGGATTCCTCAAGGTTTATATGGAATCGAAGGACGACGAAGAGAGTGAAGGCGAGGATGATGATAGCAAAGTTTTGCCTCCATTGACAATTGGCCAGGACCTTCCGCTAACAGAACTTTCCGCTACGGAAACATTCACCCGTCACCCAGCCAGATATACAGAGCCTACTCTCGTTAAGAAGCTTGAGGAACTTGGTATAGGCCGGCCTTCAACCTATGCGCCAACAATTTCAACTATTCAGAAACGTGAATATGTTGTGAAAGAAGCGCGTGAAGGAAAGGAGCGCAAGTACAAGGTTCTCACACTTGTTGAGAATAAAGTTTCCGGAAGGGTAGAAACAGAGATCACCGGCGCTGAGAAGAATAAACTCTTTCCGACAAACATTGCCATGGTGGTCAACGACTTTTTAGTTGAGCACTTTCCCGACATTACTGATTACTCATTCACAGCCAATATTGAACAGGAGTTTGATGAGATTGCAAATGGTAAGGTGCAATGGCAGAAGATGATCAGGCAGTTTTATACGCCCTTCCACAAGACAGTTACGTCCACGGAATTGGTGGAAAGATCCTCCGTTCAAAATAAGGTTCGTGAATTGGGTATCGATCCCAAGACTGGTAAAAAGGTGTACGTGAAATTGGGTCGCTATGGTGCTTATGCGCAAATAGGAGAGAATGTAGAAGACGGTGTCAATGATGTAAAACCAAAGTTTGCCGGTTTACGACCAGGACAATTTATAGAAAGCATTACGCTCGAACAGGCCTTGGAAGTAATGAAGATGCCCCGGGACCTGGGTGTGTTCGAAGAAACTCCCGTGGTGGCGAACATAGGAAGGTTTGGTCCGTATGTTTTGCACGATAAGAAATTTGTTTCAATTCCAAAAGGAGAGGATCCTTATACCATTACACCTGAGAGGGCTGTTGAACTGATACAGGCAAAGAGAGAAGCGGACGCCAACAAGCTTATTCTGGCATTCCCTGAAAATCCAGATATACAAGTTTTGAACGGTCGTTTTGGACCTTATATCAAGGCCGGTACCAAAAACGTTAAGATCCCGAAAGGTAAAGAGCCAGCATCACTTACTCTTGAGGAGTGTGTTGAACTGGCTGCAAATGCTCCTGAGAAAAGAGGACGCTTTGGTCGGTTTGGCGCAAAGAAAAAGGAAGAGCCAGCTAAGGTTGAGAAGGCGGTGAAGGTGAAGAAGCCAAGGGCCGCGAAGACTTCGAAGCCGAAAAGTGAGGTGAAGGCTAAAGTTGTGAAGAAGCCGAAAGTGGAATAGACGTAGCTGGTGATTGGTGCTTGGTGCTGGTTGGATTGCAGGGGATCGGAGTCTCCGTTGTTGGTAATCAGTAATCTGTAATCGGTATTCGGTGATCGGTAATCGGTGATCGGTGATCGGTAATCGGTGGTGAGAGGTTTAAGGTTGAGTTGGAGCTTCGGATAATGATTAAAAGATAACGGTTAACTGATAACGATAACGTTATGTCAAAGAGACTTGTCGCCCTGACAGGTGCAGGAATAAGCGCGGAAAGTGGCATACCAACGTTCAGAGACTCGGGTGGATTGTGGGAAGGTTATCGGGTAGAGGATGTGGCCACACCGGACGGTTGGAGAAAAGACAAGCTCCTTGTTCTTGATTTCTATAATCAAAGAAGAAAAAAAGCACTTGAAGTAAAGCCCAATCGCGGACACGAAATACTCGCCGAGCTAGAGAAAGATTTTGATGTGACAATCGTGACGCAAAACGTTGACAATCTGCACGAAAGGGCAGGCTCGTCAAAAGTTATTCACCTTCACGGAAGCTTATTTGAATCGCGAAGTACACTGGATGAATCGTTGATATATCCGATCAACGGGTGGGAGTTAAAGATTGGTGACAAGTGTGAGAAAGGTTCTCAGCTACGACCAAATATTGTCTGGTTTGGCGAAGCTGTTCCGCTGATGGAGGTAGCGGCGGAGGTGGCATCATTGGCTGATATTTTCCTGGTGGTGGGTACATCGATGGCGGTATATCCTGCCGCAGGATTGATCGATTATGTTGACAAGAACGTCCCTAAGTTTATTGTCGATCCAAAAGTTCCTGAGTTGCGAAATTCACCTAACCTATTCTTTATTGCCGAGAAGGCAAGTGTGGGAATGGAGATGGTGAGACGTAAAATTCTAAATTTCTAGTTTCAAAGTAGAGGGATTACAATTCAAAGATCTTCTTCATCAGAACCCACTTTTCTCCAGGTTTTGCGTTCGGCAATGATTGCTGATATTTCCACATAAGCTTTTCCCATTCCTGCACTTTTGCGTTGACGGCATCCGTCTCAGATTTCTTAATCAATGAAAAATTGTCCCTGGTTTCCATGATCATGAACAATCTATTTCCAGTCCGATAGATTGTCATGTGCTTGATGCCAGAATCTTTTATGCTCGCGATAATTTCAGGCCAGACTTTTTTATGGTAGGCTTCATATTCGTCAATGAGCTTGAGGTCATCTACGAGGTCAAGGGCAAAGCAATAACGCAACATTTACTTTGTTTAATGTGATGACTCTTGGCTACTAACTCCCGACTTCTGATTTCTCTCCCCCCGCAACACGATATCCCCTCCAACCAAAGTAGAGAATAAAAAGAAACCCTACCCAAGGTACAATAAGTGCGTTCTGCATTCCGCTTTGGGAAACAAAACCAGTCAACGGTGGGAGTAGAGCGCCACCAACGATTGCCATAATAATGAGAGATGAACCAAGTTTTACTTGATTTCCAAGATTCTTAATTGAAAGTGAGAAGATAGTTGGGAACATGATTGACATGAAGAAGTAGGTTGCCAACAAAGCGGCAACGGCAGCAATACCCGTGTTGACATAAGCGAATGTTAAAAGTGCCAAGCAGGCAATAGCATATGCGCTTAACAACTTATTAGCGCTGAACTTCGTGAGTAACCATGTACCAACAAAGCGCCCCGTCATGAAGAGTATGAAACCGAATGATGCGTGATAACTTGCGATCTGAGTCGGCGTCATGCCCTCGGAAAGTTGATATATTGTTTTCACAATCCACAGATCGTCAGTTGGTGAAAGGAAAATTTTCAAATCAATGATGTACGCCCAAATAGATGTCTGTGCACCAACATAAAAAAATTGAGCGATAATTCCCCAGATAAGGTGTTTATGTCTGAATATTCCTTTCATCGTGCCATTTGCGCCAGACGATATTTCAGGCATCTTCACAAGCGAGAACAAAACAGCAACAAGCAATACAAGACCTCCGAGAAATACATAAGGCATCTGTACAGAATGAGCTTCAGCGACACGTATTGCTTCCGCTTCGGCAAAAGGCATGGCCTCAAGCATCGTGTTTGTGTATTCAGTTGACGAAAAAATTAACAAGCTCCCGACAATCGGTCCAATGATTGTACTTACACCATTAAATGACTGAGCGAGGTTGATTCTTGCTACAGCTCCTTTTGGTTCACCTAAGACTGTTACATAGGGATTGGCAGCCGTCTCCAGGAATGCCAGTCCACATGCGATAATGAATAATGCTGCAAGGAAAAAACCATAAACACGTACTTCTGCGGCGGGATAAAATAATGCCGCTCCAACTGCGTAGAGAAGAAGTCCGATGATAATACCTTTTTTATAGCCGATCTTATTCAAAACCAGTCCTGCTGGTATGGCCATTACAAAATAGCCGATGTAAAACGCTGAATCAACAAGGCCCGCCTGGAAACGACCGAGAGTCAACGCTGTCTGAAAGTGTTTTACCAACGTTCCATTGAGACTATTTGCTAATCCCCACAAAAAGAAAAGACTCGTGACGAGAATGAATGGAAACACGTAGGACGTACCCGAATGCTCAGATGACTCGGGAGATACTACTGGGTTTTCAATAGGAGCTATTGGCATCAGTTTATGATTTATAAGGATCTATCAAGATGTACATACCCACCGTCAGGACTTATCCATTGACCGGTGACGTGGCTGCATCGGTCAGATAGAAGAAACACTACCATGTTGGCAATTTCCTGGGGTGTGGTCATTCTATTTTCCAACGGTATTTTACTTTCAATCTGCAATTTTTTTGTTACCGGATCAGCGAATGAGTTGATCCATGTTTCATACAATGGTGTCCACACTTCTGCCGGCAGCACGGCGTTCACGCGTATGGAGTAGGGAAGGAGTTCTACAGCCCATTCGCGGGTAAGTCCAAGAATGCCTCCCTTCGCCGCCGCATACCCGGAAGTATTTCCCTGGCCGGTCAGCGCCACTTTTGAGCCAATGTTCACGATAGTCCCTTTTGTCTTCTTTAGATATTCGAGGCAATAATGGGCGAGGTAATAAAAGTGACCGATGTTGGAATGAAGTGATTGAATAAACTTCTGAGGAGTCCCTTTTTCCAACCCAACGCCATCATTGAATCCCGCATTATTTACCAGCCCGTCAATATGTCCAAGCGTTTTTTCAGCTTTTTCAATACACTTCTTGCAGGCGAATGCATCGTTGAGGTCAATAGAAATAAAATGTATCCTTGGAAATTCTTTGGTGAGTTCTTTTCCAGCAACCTCATCCTTATCCAGCACCACCGGAACAGCTCCATCTTCCAGAAGTTGCAGACAGATTGCTTTGCCGATGCCCTTTGCACCACCTGAGACTACTATTACTTTATCTTTTAAATGAAGATCCATGTGGTCGTTGAGGTGTTGATCGGTATCGGTTAACGTTCGCCAATGTATTAAAGATGGTAAAATCTCACAGCATTGTCACCTAATATTCCCTTCTTTTCCGACGATGACAATGGATCAATAAACTGTTTTATAATTGCCAGTTGTTCGTCATAACCAGCAGCCAGTAAACACACAGGCCAATCGGATCCATACATTACTCGTTTAGAGCCAAAGGCCTCGAGCACCGTTTCAAGATACGGTTTAAAGTCAGTGACTTTCCAGGTTTTCCAATCCGCTTCTGTTACCATTCCAGAAACTTTACAGAAAACATTTTCATGCATAGCCACCTGTTGCAATTGTTGTTTCCATGGTTTAAGCTGTTGATTCTTTATAAATGGCTTAGCGAGGTGATCAATGACAAACGCTTGATTTGGAAATTTTTTTATGAACGTCAGAGCTGAATTCAATTGCTGAGGGTAAATGAGAATATCAAAGGTGAAATTATATTGTTCAAGCTTTGCCACGCCGTTGCAGAAATTCTCACGCAAAAGGAAGTCATCGGGTTCTGATTGAACAACGTGCCGAAATCCCTTAACTTCCTGAAACTGATAATAATATTCAAGTCTTGCCTGAGCGCCGGGTGATTGAAGATCAGTCCAACCGACTATTCCTTTTATAAATGAATTCTGATGCGAACATTTTATGAGAAAGTCAGTCTCTTTTTCAGATTGATCTGCCTGAAC
>JBBRON010000057.1:0-16230 GCA_038229375.1 Cytophagales bacterium
AAAATTACCCTTGATCAGTATCTCGATACCGTCGTGTTTACAGAGCCTCGTAAATTCACCCATAAAGAGTTCAAGGAATTCATGATGGCCCAGTCGGAGGAATTGCCGGGAATGATTGCATGGCTTAGTACCTGGAAAAAGCAAAGCTATCATCGGATCATGTCAATTAATAATGAAGGCAAGGAAATGAATGATTACAGGATCGATAAATTCGGTTTGAAGAACTGCTTTGATGCGTTTGTTTCTTCGTGTGAAGTAGGAATGCGTAAGCCTGATCCTGGAATTTTTCAACTCGCGTTAGGGATTGCTCATACAAAAGCAGAGAACTGTATATATTTCGATGACCGTGCCATGCTGGTTGCCGCAGCAGCAAGGCTAGGAATACCGGCGTACCAGCATGAAGGATTCGACAAGACAAAAGCTATTTTAGAAAATCTATAAAATATTAATCCACAAGAAATGAAAGGTGATAATTATGTTTTTGGAATGATCGGACTCGGAACGATGGGTCGGAATCTGTTATTAAACATGGCTGATCACGGTTATAAGGTCGCCGGCCACGACAAGGACGAAAAAAAGGTTGATGCACTCGGCAAAGAGTCCGGCAAGCCTAATGTGAAAGGATTCAGCTCCGTCAAAGAATTCGTTGACAGTCTCCAAACGCCCCGCGCAATTATGATGCTTGTGCCTGCTGGGAAGATCGTAGACAATGTTATCGAAGAACTGACGCCTCTGCTTGACAAGGGAGATCTGATCATTGATGGAGGTAACTCTCATTTTACAGACACCAATAGGAGAGTAGACCTTTTAAAGTCCAAAAACATTCATTTTTTTGGAATGGGAATTTCTGGTGGAGAAGAAGGCGCTAGAAAAGGTCCAAGCATGATGCCTGGCGGAGACAAAGAAGCCTATCAAGTAGTGCAGAAAATTTTTGAATCAGTCGCTGCGAAAGTAAATGGAGAACCTTGTGTAACCTACATTGGTCCAGGTGCATCCGGGCATTTCGTAAAGATGGTACATAATGGAATCGAATACGGTATCATGCAATTGATAGCTGAAACCTATGAGATGATGAAGAAAGGTTTGAAACTTTCTGATGATAAGATTCATGCCAGCTTTAAAGACTGGAGCAACGGAAGATTGCAGTCGTTTTTGATGGATATCACCCGCGATATTCTAGCTTTTAAAGAGAAAGGATCTGATCATTTGCTGATCAACGACATCAAGGACGAAGCAAAGTCAAAGGGTACTGGTAAGTGGACATCACAGGTCGCGATGGATCTCCAAACGCCACTGTCGGTGATTGACACGGCCGTTTCGATGCGGGATCTATCCAAATACAAAGCTGTTCGCACGAAAGCTGCTGCACTCTATGGTGCCGAACCAATAAAACTTCAGGACACTCCGGAAGAACTTCTTAAATCACTTGAAGCAGCACTTTATTTTTCAACGATACTGGCGTATGCACAAGGTATGCACCTGCTCACGCAGGCCTCTACAGAGTTTAAGTATGAACTCAAGATGGATCGCATTGCACTGATTTGGCGTGGGGGATGTATTATCAGGTCGACGTTTTTGGAAGATATTCACCAGGCCTATAAAAAAGACGCAGGGCTTCCTCATTTGTTACTCGATAAGAGCATCGCTGATAAAATAAGTACGTTGTTACCGGCAACACGATCAATTCTATCAACGGCAATCAATTCGGGAATAGCGATGCCTGCCTATGCTGCGGCGCTTAGCTATTTCGATGCTTTTAAGAGTGAACGAATGCCATCCAATATAATTCAGGCGCAACGTGATTTCTTTGGCGCCCATACCTATGAATTGATTGGAAAGGAAGGAGTATTTCATACTCAGTGGTTTGTTAAGTAATCTGATAACTTATCTAAAGTAAAATGCACGCACCTAATAACCCGGCTCAATCCGCTCAACCAACCATCTTCTTTATTTTTGGTGGAACAGGCGATCTTACATCACGTAAACTCGTTCCTGCACTGTATAATTTATTTATTGACGGATGGCTGCCTAAGAATTTCGCCATTGTTGGAATGGGACGTACCCAGCAGACCGATGATCAGTTTCGCGCGCTACTCTTGGATGATATCAACAAGTTCTCCCGCAGTGGAAAAGCCGACGCTGAGAAATGGAAAAAATTTGCAACCAATGTTTATTTTCAGATATCCGATATTGCTGATGAAAAGACCTACATCGAGCAAGGTGAGAGGATAAAAAAACTGGGTGATGAATGGACGGTGGAACCCTGCGTAATTTACTATCTCGCCGTTGCACCGCGCTTTTTTACGCCGATTGCTCAAAATCTTGCCAAGTTTAAACTCGCTGCCAATCCTGAAAAAAGTAGAGTAGTTATTGAGAAGCCATTCGGCCATGACCTTGAATCGGGAAAAGAACTGAATAGACTGCTAAATAATATTTTTTCAGAGAAACAGATATACCGCATTGATCATTACCTGGGAAAAGAGACTGTACAAAATATTCTTGCCTTCCGCTTTGCCAATTCAATACTTGAGCCACTGTGGAACAGAAATTATATAGATCACGTGCAGATTTCTGTTTCGGAACAGTTGGGGGTGGGTGACCGAGGTGGTTATTATGATGAAGCGGGCGCATTGCGCGATATGGTACAGAATCATATTCTTCAACTGCTTTGCCTGGTGGCGATGGAGCCTCCAGTAAGTTTTCAAGCTGATGAAGTCCGAAATAGAAAAGTTGATGTATTGCTTGCCATGCGCAAGTTTGGAGCGGAAGATATTCAGAAGAATACCGTGCGTGGGCAGTACAGCAAAGGGTGGGTTGAAGGAAAAGAAGTACAAGGATATCGCGATGAGAAGGGTGTCAATCCCGAATCAAATACAGAAACATTCGCCGCTATTAAATTTTTCGTCGACAACTGGAGGTGGCATGGAGTTCCTTTCTACTTACGTACGGGCAAGAGAATGCCACAGGCGTCATCTATGATAACAATACAATTCAAAGATGTTCCCCACATGATTTTCCCAACAGAAGCTGTGGAAGGTTGGCAACAAAACAGATTGATCATCAGTATTCAGCCCGAGATGAGTATCCGCGTTCAGGTTCAGGCAAAGCGTCCTGGCCTTGATATGATCCTTAATCCAGTTGATTTGATCTTCGATTACAGCGGAACGTATAAGGGTGAAACACCGGAAGCGTATGAGACGCTCTTGCTGGATACCATGCTTGGCGATCAGACATTATTTATGCGCGGAGATCAGGTGGAAGCAGCATGGGATCTTTTGATGCCTATTCTTAATACCTGGGCGAGCAAGAAGAGCATCAGCTTCCCGAATTACCCCGCAGACTCATGGGGACCCGAAACGGCAGAGGCACTGATTGCAAAAGATGGTTTCCATTGGTTTACTCTTCCATTAAAAAATAAGAAGTAGGTGATTAAAGTCTATAAAAATCCAGAGCTATTGCTTGCGGCTTTGGCAGATTTTATTGTTGCGAAAGCTAAGGAGTCAATTGGTAAAACTGGGCAGTTCAATTTTGCATTGTCAGGAGGAAGCTCACCGAAAAAACTGTATGAGCTATTAGCATCTGACATTTATAACCGTAAGATTGATTGGAGAAATGTGTTTTTCTTTTTTGGGGATGAAAGGAATGTTCCGCTTAACCATCCGGACAGCAATTTTCTCATGACCCGGAAGGCACTCTTCGATCCGTTAAAGATTGCCAGCGATCATGTGTTTCCCATTAACACTGCGTTGGCTCCTGAAGTATCCGCAATGGAATACGCGGATAAAATGATAAAACACTTCAGAGGAAACTGCAGGTTTGATTTTATCCTATTGGGACTTGGTGATAATTCACATACAGCTTCACTCTTTCCACATACATCGGTTTTATACGAGAAGGCTTCTTTAATGAAGGGTCTTTACATTGAAGAAGTAAAGATGGACCGGATTACGTTTACAGCACCATTAATTAATCAGGCCCATACCATCGGATTTCTGGTGTACGGATCAGGCAAAGCGGAAGCGGTAAAGCACATCATCGAGGATCCAACCAACATTGATGAGTATCCAGCTCAGCTTATCAAACCGGATTCAGGCGAATTAATTTGGTTTCTCGATGAAGCAGCAGCATCCAATTTGAGATCCTAATCGACGAAAAAATTGCTATTCTTAACAGTTCCCGACTACAGCATACTATCGCTAAATCACCTGAACTCAATTTAACGCTACCATTTTCAAAGTTTCCAAATTAAGGTCTGGCCACAAATACCCCTGGGTGCTTACCGGTTGCTTTCTGATTCTGAAATACAAGCTCTCCATTCACCCAAACCATTTCTATTCCACTGGACAGGGCTTTAGGATTGGTAATTGTTGAGTTGTCAATTACCGTGGCAGGATTGAACAATACCAGGTCTGCAAAATATCCCGGCGTGACAATTCCCCGTTCAGCGATGCCAAGATGCTCACTGGTCAATCCAGTCATTTTATAAACTGCTTTTTCCAGCGGCATAAGCTTCTGTTCACGGACGTATACGCCAAGGAATCGTGTGAATGCTCCATAGCCTCTTGGATGCCCCTCAATCGCTCCGTCGGAGCAAACATTGGTGTGATCCCAGTTTAAAAAATTTGAAATATCGGTCTCGCTCATCGACGCAGCGGCAATGGTGCCGCCCTTTTGCGTCTCACGAATTATCCGCAATAATCCCGCTGAGGGAGATTCGTTGTTCATTGCGCCAATCTCTGTGACGGTCTTTCCTTCGTATTCTTTATGTCCATAATACTCGACCATGACAGACGACGAAGGATCGAAAAGTTCTTGAGTGGCAAATAACGCGCTTGCAGGACTTTCAAAATCTTTTTTAGGGAATAACACCCGCGGCGTTGACATCCATCGCGTATAAGGATAAACATCAGCGGTGATGTCAATACCTTCAGTGCGTGCCTGCTGAAGTTTCGCGAGTATCCGCTGAGAGGTACCCCATTTGCTGCGCATCGCTATTTTGAAGTGGGAGATCTGTACGGGTATGTCGGCTTTACGACCGATTTCAATTATCTCATCAATGGATTCGTCAATACTCATGTCCTCACTCCGGATGTGGCTGATGTACCTGCCACCTTTGCTTTTGGCAACCTTGGCAAGATCAATCACTTCATCCGTATGAGAAAAAAACGCCGCCTCATACTCCAGACCGGATCCCAAACCAAATGAACCCTTGTCCATTTCGCTAGCCAGGATTGACTTCATCGAATCAATTTCTGATTGCCTCGCGGCTCTGAACAGTCGTTGTTTCATGACCATCCTTCTCAACGTTGCATGGCCTGTGTACGTAGCGAGGTTCACACTGATGGGCTGGATCTTCAACGCCGCTTTAATTGTATCGATAGGATAAGAGCCACCATCCTGACCAACGACGATTGTTGTTACACCTTGGTTGGTTGCTGCTACTACGTCCGGAAACTTGTCGAGTCCCCAGTCGTGATGACTATGACTGTCAATAAAACCCGGTGAAAGTATCAATCCCATTCCGTCTGTAATGGGTTCATTTTTAAATGGAATGAGGTTACCGATGTCGCTGATCCTGTCATTAACTACGCGGACACTGGTCGCATAGGCCGGCAAACCTGTGCCATCGATCAGATTTACATTCGCAATCAAAAGTGTCTTCGGAAGTTTTATTTTTTTACCTTCCCAGATATTTTTCACCATTCGTGGAGCCCGGTAGTTCGTTGAATTATCCAGAACAAGGACGGTTTGGTTCTTGTCTATGTAACGGCAAATAATAGTATTGAACGCAACCCAGCCACCAGTGTGGTTGACGGATTTTCCTGGCTCCTCGATGAACCATCCAAATCCATACTGGGTTGATTTTCCGTCGTTGAGTTTTCCAGGTGTAAGGGCCTCTTGAAAAGTAGACTTCTTTACCAGCTTTTCAGTGTAGAGCGCCTGATCCCATTTGTAAAGATCTTCCACACTGGAGTAGACATTTCCATCACCAACAATTCCATCGAGACGGACCAGGTCGTTCAGCACATGTTTTCCACCTTCCTCTTTAATTCCAAACACCCTTGATGGTGGGTACGATTTCATTTTGATGTTATAAACATAGGTGTTTATCATCTTTAACGGACCAGCGATAGATTGCTGAAAGAATTTGTCAGCGGTAGTGCCGGAGACCTTTTCAACTATGGACGCCAATGTAGTGTAGTTGGTATTGCAGTATTGCCAACGTTCACCCGGCTCAAAATTCAACAGAGGTTTTTTATAGGCAAGCAAGTCCAGCATGTGCTGGTTGGTAAGAGTATCCAGCAACGTCATATTCCGCATAGCGATATCGAAGTACTCAGGGAGTCCGGAAGTCTGATTCATAAGATTCCGTATGGTAATCGATGGGTAGGGGAATATGGGAAGGTATTTTTGCACTTTGTCATCATACTGAAGCTTTCCCTGTTCTTTCAGGATCATGGTCATCATAGTATAAAACTGCTTGGACACGGAGGCCAGGTTAAAAGACGATGTCGTCGCGAGGGGCGTATTTGTCTTTGGATTGGAAATGCCATATGCCTTTTTAAACAACACTTTTCCTTTTTCGCCGATCAAGACAGTACCACTGAATAGTTCCCGGCTATGCAAGTAGGTGAGTACCGAATCGATACGGGTGATCTTTTCAGAGTTGGATTGAGCGATTGTTACCAATGGAAACAATAGAAAAACTAATAGAAATTTTCTCATAATGGTAGGGCTGTTTCCTGTTTAACCTGATGTAGTACAATAACACTGCTATCCACACTGACAATCCGGATCCTCGCTATTGCCAGGAGAAAGCTGTCGTATTCCTTAATATTTTCTACCACGACCTTGAGTTGGTAGTCAATCGTTCCGGCCAGGTGGTAGCACTCCAGCACCTGCGGAAGTCTGCTGATATGTTTTTCAAAGCTTGCCACATTCTCAGCCGTATATAGTGGCATGCGGATGTTGACAAACACAGTTTGGCCCCGACCGACTTTTTCCGGATCAACCAGAGCAACATAATTTTTAATCACGCCGTCACGTTCCATTCGTTTGATGCGCTCGAAAACCGGAGTGGCTGTCAATCCAAGAGACTCCGCAAGCTCCTTAATGGTTAGCTTGGCATTTGCCTGCAGCAGGTTGAGAATCTGTTTATCCAAGTCATCAATCATCTCAGAACATTTCACCTTAATGTAACAAAATTATAGTTTATTATTTCAATGATGAGGCAATTATAAGATTTTTACTCCTATTTTTGACAAAAAAGCAGATTAAAAATGGAGAGTGCTATCGTAATAACAGCCGGTCTATTGGCTTCAGGTGAAGCTAAAACTGCTCATGGTTTAATCCGTGAAAGTGAGCGGTTTACCATTGTTGGCATCGTGGACCATGAGCATGCCGGCAAGGATGCAGGTGAAGTGCTTGATGGCAAAAAACGAAACATCCCGGTTTTCAAGGATGTTGAATCTGCACTGTCGGTAAAGCCAACGGTTTGCATAATTGGCGTCGCCACACTCGGTGGTGTGTTTCCTGATAATATGATCAGACTTGTAAAGGCTGCGATAGAAAACAAGCTTTCCATTGTAAACGGCCTTCACGAATACCTTTCTGAAAGGCTTGATATATCTGCCCTTGCTGAGAAAAACGGAGTTAAACTCATTGACGTAAGGAAGCCGAAGAAACGTGAAAACCTTCATTTCTGGACAGGTGATATTCTTAAACTGCAAACTCCGGTGATCGCTGTAATTGGCACGGATTGCGCTTTGGGAAAGCGAACCACCACCAGACTGGTCATCAACGCTTGCAAAAGCGCAAAGATTAACGCGCAGATGATTTATACCGGACAAACCGGATGGCTGCAAGGTGGCAAATACGGTTTCATCTTCGACTCAACTCTTAATGATTTTGTATCCGGCGAGCTTGAAAACGCGATCCTGACGTGCGATGAGGAAACTAATCCTGACGTGATCCTGCTGGAAGGGCAGTCAGGCCTTCGCAACCCTTCCGGTCCATGTGGCTCTGAGTTGCTGATCTCCGGAAATGCAAAGAGTGTAATTCTTGTTCATTCACCTAAACGAGTTTACTACGACCATATTCACCAATGGGGAAAAATTCATTCCATAGAATCCGAAATAGAACTCATTAAATTGTTGGGATCCAATGTGATTGCGATTGCATTGAATACAGAAAGTTGTACCAGGGACGAGGCCTTTGAATTTCAGAAAGTCTACGAACAAAAAACAAAGCTCCCTGTGCTACTTCCGCTGCAGGAGGGATGTGAAAAAATCATCCCGGTTATTCATACACTAACAACAAAGAAATCACTTTTATAACCATTGCCATGAAAATATCATCCGTCAAGTCGTATCGCAAGGACCTAGCTCTCAGGAGGCCTTATACCATTGCCCGCGAGACTATCTCTGCTGTTGAAAATATATTTTTTGAAGTAACTCTTTCTAACGGAGTAAAAGGCATTGGGGCGGCTAATCCGGATCCAAATGTCGTGGGAGAAACTACGTCGCAAACGCTACAAAACCTTCAGTCAGAATATGTGCAGCAACTCGTCGGCAAAGACATCCGGCAGTTTCAGCTTCACATTTATAACTGTCGTAATCAGTTTGCCAGGTTTCCGGGAACACAAGCAGCCATCGACATCGCGCTTCACGATGCATTTGGACAGTACATTGGCTTGCCAGTCGTGGACTTCTACGGAAGGCATCATGAAAAACTTCAGACTTCTGTTACTATTGGTATTAAGAATATTGAGGAAACTTTAAAAGATGCTCAGGAATACAAAAGTTCAGGTTTCCATGTACTGAAGGTAAAAACCGGCCTGGATTGCGAAGTGGATGCCGAAAGGATCATAAAACTTCGGGAAGAATTTGGTAATTATTTCACCATTCGCGTAGATGCCAATGAAGGTTATGGACCAGACCAGTTAAAGATATTTCTACATCGGAGTAAGCATACCAACATTGAATTGATCGAGCAACCGTTTCTCCCTGGCAGGGAGGAGGAACTCCTTGAGTTTCCAAAGGAAACCCGAAGGATACTCGCTGCAGATGAATCGTTGAAGAATGCCCGGGCAGCCTTGAAGCTTTCACAGCAACAGGCTTTTGGAATTTTTAATGTGAAGTTGATGAAGTGCGGTGGAATCAATGGCGCTTTTGAGATTGCCAACATTGCAAAAGCATCCGATATTCAATTGTTCTGGGGATGCAATGACGAGAGCATGGTTAGCATCACTGCTGCATTGCATGTCGCATTTGCATGTCCGCATACACGCTATCTTGATCTGGATGGAAGTTTTGACCTTGCAGGGGATATCGTAGAGAAAGGATTTACTTTGGAGGATGGGTATCTTTCCCCAAACAGCAATGCGCCTGGTCTCGGCTTGTCCTTTCTGTAAGAATGATTGAGCCGCCTTTAAAGAGAACCATCTCTCGAACATCGGCTATCTTACTTGTCGTAAGTGTTATAGTTGGGTCCGGCATCTTCAAGAAAGTTGCTCCGATGGCGTCGGAGCTTCATTCCCCGGTATTAATTCTCCTTTGCTGGCTCGTAGCAGGTGCTATAAGTCTGATGGGCGCCCTTAGCAATGCGGAGCTGGCCTCTATGATGCCAAACTCAGGAGGAGAGTACGTTTACTTTAAAAGGATTTACGGAAAGTTTTTCTCATTTCTCTATGGATGGGGAAATTTTACCGTAATGAAGACTGCCACGATCGCAGCATTGGCTTACATCTTTGCCGAATCAGTAAACGCATTGCTTCCAATGCCGGACATCAGTGTTTCATTTGGCGGTTCGTTTGGCACCAACATCAGCGTAAAAGTAATTGCGTCATTGCTTATTGTCTCGCTTAGTTATGTGAATCACAGGGGAGTATTGCTAAGTGAGAAAATAAGTCGGTATCTAATAGTTGGAATTGTAGTTGCGATCGCAGCGTTTGCTATAGCTGCAGTCTTTTCGGGAGAGGGTAGCATGCGTAATTTTACTCCCGGCCCAAATGTTCCGCAAGGCTGGACACTGTTTGCTGCATTCTTTGCAGCTTCCATCAGTGCCTTCTGGGGATATGAAGGATGGAACTGTATAGGGTATATTGGAGAAGAAATAAAAAATCCACAAAAGAACATACCGATTGCATTAGCAACAGGAACGATTATTGTCGTTCTGTTATACCTGGTCATCAATGCTGTTTATGTTTACATACTTCCTATAGCGCAGCTGGAAGCTATTAACCAGTCGGGAAATAAAATTGCAGCGGTTGAGGCGGCTCGAATCATAAGTGGAACGTTCGGTGAAGTTATCCTTTCAGTTTTGATTCTACTTACCACATTCAATTGTACAAACAGTACGATGCTTACATCCGCGCGGGTGTTTTATTCTATGGCTCGAGATGGATTATTCCTAAAGAATGCTGGTAAAATTCATACCCGGTTTCACACACCATCCAAAGCTATCATCTTGCAGGGAGCATGGTCAATTGTATTGATCTGGTCGGGAAGTTTTGACCAGCTCACTGATCTTTTGGTCTTTGCTTCGTTCATCTTCTATGGAGCAACAGCGTTCGGTGTGATTATCCTAAGAAAGAAAGACCCCGATGCACCGCGACCTTATCGTGTGATCGGATATCCCGTGCTTCCATTTTTGTTTTCCGCTTTTTGCCTAATGCTGGTTTGCGTGACAATTGTTAATCAGCCAGGGCAGGCTTTCATTGGATTGGCACTTATTTTTTCCGGGGCACCAGTGTACTATTATTATTCCGGCTCGGCGAGTGGGAAATTTTGAGGAAACCTTATCATAAAATGGAGATGCTCAAATAATCCTTTTTCTCGTCGTGCCATCATTCTGTCTTCGCGTTCTCTAATATCGCCAGCCTCACCTCACGCCTGATTCCAAAAACTGTAATGAAATAAACCATTGCTACAAACGCAGGAATTATAACGAAGCGTTGTTCGGGGAAAAGATACCAAAGCACCACACAGCCCACTGCCCGTACTATCCCATGCCAGATAAAAACTCTTCCCCCATACATCCATCCAATTATCGGCCAGTGGATTCCCATTCCGATGGCAAGGGCAAGAGGGAAGAAGCTTATATCACTTGAAGCCCCTGCAATAGCGAGTGACCAGAACATGAGCATGCAAGTAAATGCCGGTAGCAGAAGATTATTAAACACGGACTTTATCATTATATCTGACTTTAATGGCTTGGCCAGTAAAAGACCAAGTGGAAATATCAATCCGGAGGTAAAAGCTGCAATTGGAAACCAGTTCCTGGGAGTCAGATAAATTCCAGCTATCATAAGCCCCAACCAGTAAATGGTGCCGGCGGCCGGCAACGCAATACCACCGTTGGCTTTAATCAAAAGATTTCTTTTTTCTCTTATAAGTTGTTCTTCAAAGGTCATATTATCAGGGTTAATGCCGTGCTTTCTATTTCAAAAATGAATCGATTTTACCAAAAACCCAAGAAGGATCATCGTAAAATATAAATGCTGCATGAAAGGTTTACTTTATAGCTATGGAAGATAAGGGATTACTTTTTAAAACATTTGTCCAGCCGTTCCGGCCGCTGACTTTAGTAGAAATTTTCTTCTGTTAATCATTTGTGAAAATTTTAAAAGCGATTCCGATGATGAACGCTCCATTGAAAATAGGTATCACAGAATTTAATTCCAAGCTGAAAAAATAAATGAGTCTACTAGCGGCTCATAGGCTCTATAGGGGCCTACTTTTCGGATGGATGCCAGCAAGACAACTGTTCAGATGTAAAATAGTTTTATCGAGAACTTCTTTTGAGTACTTTTCACAAGAATTATTCCAACGGAGACGACACATTAACAGAATACTAACAACAGAGATCATAGACATGGATTTTTCAAAACATAAAAAAGGAACAGCTGCCGTTTGGGGTGGTGAAACCGAACGCTTCTTTGAAGGCGCAACGACACCGCCCATTGTCAACAGTGTAACCTATGCTTACAAGGACCTGGATGAATGGCATAAAGTTGCTACCGGAAAAGCAGAAGGATATATTTATAGTCGCAATACGAATCCCACCGTTCGTGTACTGGAAGAAAAGATCTGTGCACTGGAAGGGGCAGAAGCATCAACTTCATTTTCAACGGGAATGGCAGCCATTAGCAATACACTGTTTGCTCTTTTGGGGCCGGGCAAACGCGTTGTGTCAATTAAGGATACATATGGCGGCACCAGCAAAATCTTTCTTGAATTTCTTCCACATTATAACATCACCGTAAAGCTTTGTGACACCACTGATCATGACCAGGTCGAGTCGGAAATCGCAAAAGGATGCGATCTCGTTTATCTCGAAACCCCTACCAATCCTACCCTTAAGGTAGTGGACATCAAACGACTTTCTGCCGCCGCTAAAAAAGTTGGGGCCATTGTTGTAGTGGACAGTACGTTCGCAACGCCGGTGAATCAAAACCCTTTAAGACTCGGCGCGGACCTCGTGATTCACAGTGCCACTAAATTTTTATGTGGACACTCTGATGCTATGGGTGGATTGCTATGTGGTAGAAAGGAACTTGTTGAAAAGGTATTCCGCTTCCGCGAAATCAATGGGGCCAGCCTTCATGCTGATCCGGCATACATGATCTCACGGGGTATGAAAACCCTTGAACTAAGGATTGAACGCCAGAATGCTTCCGCTCTTAAGATTGCAAGGCATTTAAAAGCTCATAGCAAGGTGACCGACGTATTCTATCCGGGCCTTGAAACACATCCCGGGCATGCGATTGCCAAAGCTCAGATGTCTGGATTCGGCGGAATGATGAGTTTTTCAATCAAAGGGGGCTACGATGAAGTGAAGAAATTCCTACCAAAGCTAAAGCTGGTTCACCTTGCTGCCAGTCTTGGTTCGGTGAGTACTCTGGCAGGTCCACCGAGAACAACAAGCCACGTTGAGCTCACGGAGGACCAGCGGAAGCTGCTGGGAATTCCTGAAAGTCTGATTCGTTATTCCGTTGGTATTGAGAATGTGGAAGACCTGATTAACGACCTGGATAGCGCCCTGGGTACGCTTTAACAAATCACAGCGGACTTAAATTTTGGTGTTTACGGGCTAATTTTGACGGCTGTCACTTTTAAACTGTTTACTTGATGGAGTGAGGCGAAAAGTCGCCTGCAATTATTTAACTTTACAGCACAACAACCAACTTTAGCCAATGCCAAAATCGCAGGAAACGTGGAATAAGAAAGAAAAAGAAAAGAAAAAACAAAAAAAGAAGGAAGACAAAGCTCAGCGCAAAGAGGAGAGAAAAGCGAACGCAGGAAGCACCGATTTCGACAGTATGATCGCCTACGTTGATGAGTATGGAAATTTCTCTTCCACCCCACCAGATCCTTTAAAACGTAAGAATACCGTTAATGCTTCCAGCATTGAAACTGGAGTGCCCAGAAGAAAAGCTTCCGATGAAGTGGAAGTTGGCAGGAAAGGAATTGTTACATTCTTCAATGAATCAAAAGGTTTTGGATTTATCAAAGACACTGACTCACAGGAAAGCATTTTTACACACATCAAGGATCACCAAGATGCGATCCGTGAGAATGACCGTGTAACCTTCCGTGTTGAACAAGGACAAAAGGGGCCAAACGCAGTTGCGGTTAAACTTATAAAATAAGTTTAACCTTCGATAACAGGTGGGTTTTTGACAGTTATTGGCCCGTTTACAGACTTCTGTCGTCCTATCAGTAAAACCCCCAGCAGAATTAGTATCGTTCCAATTAACTGGAATACCGAGACTGATTCCTGTAAAAAGAAATAAGCCATCAAAATCGTTGATACAGGTCCGACGCTGCCAACAATGGCGGCGTTATCGGAACCTATCCGCTTTATACTTTCCGCAACCAGATAGGAGGGAACGACCGTTGACAGGATAGCCATAAAAAAACTATAGGTATAAACAGCCTTCGGTAAATCGAACAGTGAATTATCACTTGTAATGGAAAAATGAATCAACACACCCGCAGCAGCGAAGCTCATAGCATAGCTATTGAATTTTCCAGCCCCAACCAGGGGAATCAATCTCCCACTGCCGACAATGTACGCAGCGTAGGTAAACGCACATATAAAAATAAATAGAGATCCAAGCAAGAAATTCTCATTGCGTGACGAATTAAAATCCAGTTCGCCAAAGAAGGACAACATAAGGCCTGAATAGGTGATTAGCAGCGCCATCCATTGAATGAATTTTATCTTAACTCTGAAAAATACTGCTGACATTAATAATACAAGAGTCGGGTAAATGAAAAGAATCAATCGCTCAATTCCTGCAGTTACATACTGCAAGCCAAGAAAATCCAGCAAACTGCTTACATAATACCCCAGACAACCAATCATCGCAATTTGTATCCATTGCCTTGTCGTGAACTTCACGTTACTGCTTTTGCTGGATGAAACGAATGCGGAAATGATAAAGAAGGGGAGTGAAAAAATCATGCGGAGTGACAGAAGCGTAACGGCATCTACTGGCGTATCGCGATAGGCAAGCTTGACAAAAATAGCTTTTGTTGAAAATAAAACGGCACCGCCTAGAGCAATCAGGATACCCTTAATGAAGTAGGGGTTGTGTTTGAGAGATGAGGCCAAAAGAAACGGTATTTATCGGTGCAATTAACCACATAGTAACATAGGTAGCAAAAACTCATCTGTCTAAGTGGTTGAAAACAGTCTCACCCTCATCTATTTTTCAAATAAATCAAGAAAATCCTTTTTCTTATTTGGCGATATTTCCAGTTCCTGGTTATTCTTCATAGTAACTGATCCGCCTTTACCTTTTGAATATCGAATTACATAATCAGGATTCACAACATACGACCGGTGAATACGGACAAACCGATGTTCATTTAATACTGCTTCAAAATATTTTAGCGTACGGCATATCAATAGCGGTGTCCCTGATTCAAAATAGAATTTTGTGAAATTATCAACAGCCTCGCAGTACAATATTGTATTGATTGGCCGGATCTCAAAGCCTTCCAAAGTCGGCAGCATTATCTTCTGCGAATTTCCGGAGCGCAGATTGTCCAATAGCACACGCGAGTGTTCGGTGTAATTCTCTACTAACCGCTCCGATTTGATCTTCTCAACGGCTTTTATCAATTCATCAATGTCGATTGGTTTGAGCAGATAATAGGCCGCACTCTGGTTAAGAGCCTGAATAGCATAGTTGTCAAAGGCAGTCACAAACACTGTTTCAAACGTAATGTTGCCCATCTTGTTAAGCAGATCAAATCCATTTCCATAGGGCATCTCGATATCGAGAAACACAATATCCGGATTATACTTCTTAATCACTTCTATACCCGATGAAACAGATTCACCGAATCCATAAACAACTATCCCAGGGCAATACCTTTCCAGGTAGCCCGCGAGTATCAGCCGGCTATCCTTTTCATCATCGATGATTACCGCCTTCATGCCACATTTTGTTTACTGGTGACTGGCAGAAAAATTTTCACTCTCGTTCCTCTTCCTTCTGGTAAGTCTTCAATCGCCACCTGATAATTCGCCTTATATACTTTGTTTAATATTATCAGACGTTCCTGTATGTTTTTAAGTCCTGTGGAGTTATGCTTTTTTTGATTCTCCGTTTTTAGCTCAGCCGACTTTTGTCGACCTATGCCATCGTCTGTAATTTCAACAACAAGATTCTCTGATTCTTTATAAAAGCGAAGGACTAATTTCCCTTTCGATTCTCGATACCTCAATCCATGCCAGACAGCGTTTTCAAGATAAGGCTGTATGAGCATGGGGGGAACCTCAATTGCGTCTCCATTGATTTCTTCATCCAGCACGATGTCGTAGTCAAACTTATCGCGAAAACGGTAATGTTCTAATTTCAGATATAGCGATAAAATCTCCTGTTCCTTGTGCAGGGAGATAAAGTCTTGCTGAGAATTCTCCAACACCAATCTCATCAGCTGAGAAAACTCTGAAAGAAATCTGTTAGCTGTTCTTTCGTCTTGTTGAGCAACAAAATGGTTAACTGAATTCAGCGCATTAAAAATAAAATGAGGGTTCATCTGTCCTCTCAGCGACTTTAATGCAAGAAGTTGGTTGGCTATTTTACTGGCTTGGGCGCTTCGATAGATGAACCATGAAGTTATCATTACTATGAGTATAATTAACAACAGCCCATAAATAATCAACTGCTGCCTGAAAAAGGTTGCTCTTTCAATGGTATCCTCTTTTTGACCA
>JBBRON010000058.1:0-15316 GCA_038229375.1 Cytophagales bacterium
TCATTGACCCGAAAAAGTTCAAGGTAAACGGCCAGAGAATTGAAAGCCGCATCCTTGAATTGGCAAAATTTGGAAGAGATGCCAATGGCAGCGGATACAGAGTAGCATTTACAAGAGGTGACATTGATGGCCGGACTTGGTTTATGGACCTAATGAAGAAAGCCGGTCTTGAGGTTTCAATTGATGCAGGTGGAAATATTGTCGGAAAACGAAAAGGGAAAAATCAATCGTTAAAGCCAATTGCCTTCGGCTCGCACATTGACATGGTGCCTGATGGTGGCAATTTCGATGGCACCCTGGGTTCTATTAGCGCATTGGAAGTTATCGAAGTGTTGAATGAGAATAAGATCGTTACTGATCATTCCTTAGAGGTAATCATTTTCGGCAATGAAGAGGGAGGTACGATTGGAAGTAAAGCATTGACTGGCCTGCTTACGGCAGAAGGACTGAAAAAAATAAGTCAAAGTGGACTAACGATGGCGGAAGGGATCAAAGCCATCGGCGGAAATCCGGACGACATTCAATCTTGCATCAGAAAAAAAGGCGATCTCCAGGCATTTTTGGAGTTGCATATTGAGCAAGGCGGCATTCTGGAAAGCGAGAACATTCAGATTGGCGTGGTGGAAGGCATTGTTGGAATGATGGATTGGGACGTGATCATTGAGGGATTCGCCAATCATGCAGGATCCACGCCGATGAATATGAGAAAGGACGCGCTGCTTGCGGCGTCGAAGTTTGTGATCGCGGTAAATGAAGTCATCAATAGTGTGCCTGGAAGGCAGGTAGGCACGGTTGGTAAAATCGCTGCACTTCCGGGTGCGAGCAATGTAATTCCCGGTAAAGTTACAGTGAGTTTGGAGGTTCGTGACATATCGATCGAAAAGGTTGAGATGCTCTTTGCGGAAATTCAAAAACGAGCCGAAGTGATTGCTGCTGATTCCAAAACCAAAATTAGTTTTCAGCCGCAGTTTACGATAAGGCCAGCGCTTGCTGATCAACTGCTTAAAGAGAAGATAAACGCAGCAGCGAAAAACCTCGGGTTCACTACCAAATCTATGCCCAGTGGAGCTATTCACGATTCGCAAAATATGTCATTGATCGCACCGATGGCGATGATCTTTGTGCCGAGCTTAGGTGGGATTAGTCATTCGCCAAAGGAGTTTACAAAAACGGAAGATATGACCAATGGAGCGAATGTGTTGTTGCAAACGATATTCGCGGTCGACAAGGGATAAAAATCCCTTAATTGTCGGGGTGGGGATCACCGATCACCTTTTACCCGATTTCCGATTACCACATTTCCGATTACCTCTTACCTCTTTTTGCCTGCAGTTAGTGGTGCTTACTGACTCTTGGTGTATCCCTTCAATTCAATAATATCTTTAGGTATCTCCAACGTATTCCAATTAAGAGGCAGTTGGTGTTATCACCAACTGCCTCTTACTTCTCAGGGGGAGACCATTGAAAACACCACATATTGGAACAATGTTCTCTATTTACTGTTGCCATACTTATTCAATTCAATAATATCTTTAGGAATCTCCAACGTATTCCAATGTTTATGTATGGCCAGTGCCGCCCCCAACGCCGTTGATTGAGCCACTGTAGCACCAAAGACTTCCATTTCAGGAAAAGTTGCTGCCAACAAGTTCATGTAAAGTGAATTTTTGCTGAATCCTCCATCGACATATATTCGCTTCACATTCGTATTTCTCAATACGAGTTCAGTCGACGCCTTTTGCATATCAATGATATCCATCATTAGTTGATGATAGGCTTCTTCGTAGGATTGGAACGATGCCAGGTCACGTGACCCAAAAACAGAGGTTTTTATGCCGACAACGCGGGGTTGGATTTCTTTTCGCGCCGATCCGTTTGACTTGATCAATCCCTGCACGATGAATTGATCATAATTCAAAGTCGTGTAGTAATTTTTCTCCTTTTTGAAATGTGTTGCCAGCTTTTTTGTCTCCTGTTCATGCTCATGGCCCGCAAACAACCTTGACGCTTTGATAGGCTTACCCTGATAACTAATATAGCAAAGACAATCTTTTTGTAGTTCTTCTTCTGTCAACGCTGAATTGTTGAATGGATTGAGGCTGATACACCATGTGCCGGTTGAGATCAATATAAATAGATTATTGAATGTTGACAGGTAGGGGATGAGTGCGGCAGAGCTGTCGTGGAGTCCACCGCCAACGAGTATCTTTCTCTTATTGAGCTGAACGGATACCACTTCGTCACAGGCTAATATGGCAGGAAATTTTTCATCAATTCCCTCTTGCAAAACCCAACTGTGATAGGCGTTTTTTTCAAAATCCCACAAGTGCGTGTGGCAGCCAATGCTGGTGAGTTCCGTGCATGTCTTGCCGGTGATGACGTGACTTATATATTGGGGAAGGTGGAGTGAATACCGTATGGATTTAAATAACAGCGGGCGTTCGTGTTTGAGTCGGTATAACTGCATTCCTGAATTCAAATTGCCCAATACCGGCGACGCAGTCTGCTTGGATAGCGTTAATTCACCGCCATACGTGTCGTAAAATTGATTCAAGAGTGCAGGAGGATAGGGATTCAGGTAATTATACAGGGGAGTGACCACCTTGAAATTTTCATCCAGATTAACAAAGCTCGCCCCATAAGCAGATACATTGAATGCTTCAATCCTGATATTCTCCATTAGTTCAAGAAACGCGATTGTATCTTTTATCCAGAGTGTGATAGCAGCGATGTCCTCACAGTCTTCACCGTTGTCGTCCTTTATTTCTTCGAATTGTTTTGATCGCTCGCTTACTACCTTGTAGTTCTCATCAAACAAAAGGATCTTTTTGTTTGTCTTCCCAATGTCAAATATTGCAATAACGTTTAGCATCTATCAATTTACTGTCCACCGATTACCTCTTGCCTCTTACCTCTTACCGATCACCGATTACCGATCACCTTTTACCTTACCGATCACCGATTAAGACTCAAAGCCCCGTCGCCACAGTTCCCCTTCCTCGTTCTTTAATCAGAGTCTCCCGAACCTTCAATTCCCGAAACATTCCAAGCGGATCAATAGCAGCACCGGATCGCAACCGTGCTTCAGCAATCAAAGGTCGTACATCGGTGCGGTACGCTTCTTGTAAAATTTCCTGAGCTAGCGTCACGTCATTATGCTCTCTGGCGTCGTCCAAAGCATTTGGATCCACCAGCAACGATTGCGCATAGGCAATCATAATGGCTTCCACAGATTGCAATAGATCTTCCAACGGATCTTTGACATTGTGAGATGCGTCGATCATCCAGCCAAGATCACTGGCGTGACGCATCTTTCGTGCATCCATTCCTTCCACAAGCTCATTGAAGATCAGGAACAGCTGATAGGGATTGATGCTTCCCACCGTGAGATCATCATCTCCATATTTCGAATCATTGAAATGGAATCCGCCTAATTTTTCTTCCATCAACAGCAATGAAACAATCTGTTCAATGTTGGCATTGGGAAGGTGGTGACCCAGATCTACCAATGTGTAGGCTTTTGGTCCCAACTTGGCGGTAAATAACAACGACTGACCCCAGTCGCCAACGGTCATGGAATAGAAATTCGGTTCAAAGGCTTTGTATTCCACAAACATTTTCCAGTCGGAAGGCAACGCCGCATAGATCTTTTGCAAACTATCAAGGGTGCGTTGAAAGGCCTTGCGGAAATTTAATTGACCCGGAAAGCTGGATCCATCGGATAACCAAACAGTAATGGATTTCGATCCCAGGGCCACACCATGTTTTATAACTTCGATGTTGTGTTCAATAGCCTGATCACGGATTTTTTTATCAACGTGTTGTAGCGATCCGAACTTATAGCTGTGCTGCTGATCTTTCTGATCCTGAAAGGTATTGGAATTCATCGCATCGAAGCGAATATCATTTTCAGAAGCTAGCCTTTGAATTTTCTTGTAGTCTTTCGGAATATCCCATGGAATGTGAAGGGAGATTGCCCCACTCGACTTATTCAATGAGTGAAGTACGCCAATGTCTTCAATTTTTTCTTCAAGACTTCCTGGTTCACCAGTGCCTGCAAATCTTCCAAAGCGCGTACCACCAGTGCCCAACGCCCAGCTGGGAATTGCCACCTGAAAGTCACTTAGTTTTTTAATTATAGACTCTGCAGGGGGAATGGCAAATGTAAGGGCCGTTAATTTTTTATGATGTAACTCGGCCAGCGTGCTATTGTGTTTTGCAATCTTTTCTTTTTCAATCCGCATGGGGCCGGGAGTTAAGGTAGGAAAAATACTTCTTTTAAAGGGAGTGCTACGGGTGAACGGTCAGGATTTGTAACCATTATATCACCCATAAAATCCCACCACTTCTTCATTACGGGATGATGCCTGTTTTCTGCGGTCGTATGGTTGTCAGATACATCCATTGATGCAAACAAAACTCCTGTTGGTGCATCCAGATAGATCACATAGTTGCTAATACCCGATTTTTTCAGCAACTCTTGAAGTTCCGGCCAAATGGCATCGTGGCGTTTCTTATATTCTTCCTCGTTGCCTTTGAGAAGCTGCATTTTAAATCCTACGCGTGCCATCGTCCTTTCTTTAACTTATCTCACAAATCCCGCTGCCACGCCACCGTCAACATTTATTACGTTGCCGGTTGACTTATTCAACAAGCCACCGACCAATGCAAAACATCCATTGGCAATATCCTCAGGAAGGATGATCTCATTCAACAAGGAGCGCTTCGCATAAAATGCAGGGAGTTCTTCAACGGTTACTCCGTAGGCCTTAGCTCTCCCTTCGGCCCAGGCGCCCTTCCATATTTTGCTGTCGGCAATAACGGCATCGGGGTTGATAACGTTAACTCGAATGTGATCCTTCCCTAACTCAGCGGCATTCAAATGACTAAGGTGAAACTGAGCGGCCTTTGCAGAACCATAACCTGCATTATTTGGTCCGCTCACCAATGCATTTTTGCTCACAATGTTGATTACATCACCACCCATGGCCTGCTTTCGCATCACATTTACGCATGACTGTGTTATTAAAAATTGCCCTTTCACAAGCACGTCATACAATAGATCCCAATCTTTCTCCGTGTGTTCTTCCAATGGTTTCGAGATCGATAGGCCAGCGTTGTTGACAACAATGTCGACGCCTCCGAACGCCAGAGCAGCAGCCTTCATCGCCCCCGTGATTTGCTGTGCGTTTGTCACATCCAGCGCCGTCGATGCAAAGGAGTCGTTGCCAAACTGTTGTTTGAATTCCGCTTCCGCTTCTTTCAAACGGTTCGCATCATTATCATTTAAAAGAACAACAGCCCCTTCCTGAACAAATCTTCTTGCGATAGCCTTTCCAATTCCGCCGGCACTTCCTGTAATCAATGCCACCCTTCCTGACAACGCTTTTGGTTTTGGCATGCGCTGC
This sequence comes from Cytophagales bacterium, assembly GCA_038229375.1. GTDB lineage: Bacteria > Bacteroidota > Bacteroidia > Cytophagales > Cyclobacteriaceae > ELB16-189. The sequence continues at coordinate 5,409 of JBBRON010000058.1, forward strand.
AATTTTGCTTCTTCCAATAACCAATATTCAATATTAAACGCTTCCTGGCGTGGCAACGAAGTGTATTCTGAAACAGCTTCAGCGCCCTTCATGACGTTGATGGCGTTAGTATAAAATTCAGATGCTACGCGGGCAGTTTGCTTGTCCTTGGCAAATGTGAACATTCCGATTCCCGGATATAGAATCACGACGGGATTTGCATCGCGCACTGCCGGACTGTTAGGATGTTTGCACGCGTTATAATAGTCACGGTACATTTTGCAATAGGCTTCAAAAGCAGGTTTAAGCTTTTCCTTCAAGGCATTTGGATCTGTAAGATTTTCTTCCTGTTTTAGATCAAGCACCAGCGGACTGATCTTGGTTCGGAGAAAATGGTCTGGACAACTTGTGCCCATGGGAGCGAGGCGATCAAGATCGTTCGAGTTTATGAATTCCAATACCCGGTCGTCATCGGTAAAATGGCCAATCATTTTTATGTTCGACGAACAAAGGCCTCGTAGTACAGGAGCTAACTGCGATGCCTGTTCGAGACGCGTTTCCTTTGCCACACTTTTTATTTTAGCACCGCCAAACACAGGGCGGCGTTTTCCATAGTTTTCTTCAAGGTAGGCGGCACACTTTTCGATGACTTCAAGGGTATTGATGTATGATTCGTAAGCTGTATCACCCCAGGTAAACAGTCCGTGTGATCCGAGCATGATTCCTTTTATGCCAGGATTTTCATCAAGGCATTGTTTCAACTTCAAACCAAGATCAAATCCGGGGCGTTGCCATTCTACCCAGCCGATGGCTCCGCCGAAAAGTTCTTTTGTAATTTTCTTGCCGTCTTTTGCGGCTGCAATGGCAATAGCAGCATCAGGATGCAGGTGATCAATGTGTTTGAATGGAAGGAAACTGTGAAGGGGAGTATCAATGGAAGGCGCTTTTGAAGCGAGGTCATAAATACAATGATTGAACAGTTCAACCATTTCGTCTTCGTATTCGATCCCACGATAGACATTCGTTAAACTCGTCAGGCGGTCGACATACAGAGCAGCCAATCCACTGCGTTTCAAGGTTCCAATGTCGCCACCGGATCCCTTTACCCACATGATTTCTGTCTCTTTTCCAGTGAGCGGATCTTTCGCCATGGCCTTGCACGAGGTGTTGCCACCACCATAATTGGTAAGACGTAGGTCAGCGCCCAACAGGTTTGATCTGTAAATGAGCAATCCTACTTCGTCACCAGCAAGTTCGGCCGCTTTCTTTTCATCCCAAAGGTAACTTACGTGTTTAAATTTTTGTGCTGTAATGCTTGACATGAAATTATATTTTATAGTTCATTAATAATTTAAGACGCAAGAGAATTTCCGTAACCCACGATGAATACCGAGGCGACGATCGTTAGTATTCCGGCAATAATAGTGATAAATGTCTTTTTGTTAACACCTTTCCATTCATTTAGAACAAAGCCCCACATGTTGGAAATAAAAATGATGAAAGCCATGTGTAAGATCCAGGAACTGGCGCCATTGCCCAATTTGCTTTCGCCCATTCCATAAAAGAAGAATTGTAAAAACCAGACAGTTCCGGCGAACGCAGAGAAGAGATAATTTTTCAGCAGCGGTGAATTCGCGTTGGTATAGTCACCGAAGGTTTTATTTTTTGCATTCAGAATGATACACCAGATCATGTTTGTGGTAAGTCCGCCCCAGAGTAGCACTACGTACGTAACATTATTCTGGAATAAAGGATTGAAACCCTGAATGACAGCCGCCTCTGCCATTGGCTTTCCGGCTTCGATTCCGAAGTTAAAACAGGCGCTCAGGATCCCTGAAATAGTTGCGACGATCAGACCTTTTACAAGGTTAAATTCTTTTACACTTTCTTCCTTCCTTTCTTGTGGTAGATCTTTTTCTTTCATCATGCCTGCGCGACCACAGATAAAAATTCCGACAAGGCAGACGAAGACCCCCAGCAAGACCATTTGCCCCCCTGGACTTGCCAGCATTTGAGAGAATGTGACCTTTCCTTCCTGTGGAAAAAAATTATAAAATATCGGGGGAATCAATGAACCGAACGCTGCACAATAGCCCAGTATCACTGAATTGCCCAACGACATTCCAAGAAACCTGATACCGAGTCCATAAGTTAAGCCGCCAACGCCCCAGAACAATCCCATTAAATACGTCAGCCAGAAAATTCTTTGATCAGCTGCCTTAATAATTTCTGCAAAACCAGGAACGGTAAGAATAGCTGCAAGTGGCGGCACAATCAGCCATGAAAACAAACCACCGACGATCCAGTAAGTTTCCCAAGACCATTTCTTTACACCTTTGAATGCCAGATAAAAACTTCCGGACGCGAAACCGCCTATGAAGTGAAAGAGGACACCAAGGATAACTCCCAAAATGAAAAGATTTAATGTGTTATTATAAGGAAATTAACGCAATATTAGAAATGGGCTTTTTTGGATCCAGGGTTTGATTTTATGGATGGGGTGCTCCATGTAAAATTGAGCTATTGACATGTGTCCAGAGACCTTTACTTTATTCATGATTGTCAGTTGGGGGAGTCCATTTACGATATGCATAGAATTGCCACCAAATGAGATTACTGCAGATGTGTTCCATTCTGGCTTTCGTATCGTTCAGTGAGCCTTTTATCTTTCATCTTTCATCTTTCATCTTTTATCTTTCATCTTTCATCTTTGCACTTTGAACTTCGAACATTGAACTTTGAACTTTAACCTCCGCGTGGATTACCCTGTTCTCGACATTCTTCCAGAGTTGAAACAAAAGCTCCAGGACACTAAGGTTGTAATTTTACAAGCTCCACCGGGTGCGGGAAAATCAACTATTCTGCCATTGCACCTTCTCGACGAGCCCTGGTTGTTAGGAAAGAAAATCATTATGCTCGAGCCGCGTCGACTCGCTGCGAGATCCGTGGCAGAGCGTATGTCAGATCTTAGGGACGAGAAAGCAGGGGAGACGATTGGCTATCGGGTCAGGTTTGATACGAAGGTCACCAACAAAACAAAAATTGAAGTTGTTACCGAAGGGATTCTTACCCGCATGATTCAGTCGGACAATAGTCTTGAAGAAGTTGGTCTTTTAATATTTGATGAATTTCATGAACGAAGCCTTCAGGCTGATCTGGCACTCGCGTTAAGTCTTCAATTACAAAATGTGTTGCGGGATGATTTGCGGATACTCATCATGTCCGCGACGCTTGATGGATTGCTTCTTTCTTCATTGCTTGGCGGTGCGCCAGTAATTACGTCCACGGGCAAGCAATTTCCAATTAAAATAAAATATTCTACTACTGATTCTGATACACAGACATCGTTAAGGATGGCGCAGGCAATTCACAAAGCAATTCGCGAAGACGAAGGTGATATACTTGCATTTCTTCCAGGTGCGGGTGAGATCCGTCGTACAGAGCAGTTGTTGAATGAAGATGGCATAGCCGGAAAGGTTTATCCATTATTTGGTGATCTTCCTTTCAAACAACAACAGGACGCTATTCTTCCCAGGGATGATGGACAACGCAAAATTGTGCTGGCAACTTCTATTGCAGAAACATCCCTGACCATTGAGGGCATTCATATTGTCATCGATAGCGGCTTATCGCGTGTGCCACGGTTCGATCCGCGCAGTGGCCTTACCAGATTGGAAACGGTTCGCGTAACCAACGATGCAGCGGATCAACGCGCAGGCCGAGCCGGTCGGTTGGGCCCGGGTGTTTGTTATCGTCTCTGGACCGAAGCAATCCAACGGAATTTACTTCCGCACAGAAAACCTGAAATCCTTGAAGCGGACCTGGCATCCCTTCTGTTGGAACTCTCACAATGGGGAGTAAAAGATATGAAAGAACTTACCTGGATTACTGCGCCGCCTTCGGGTTCGGTAAGTCAGGCAAAGGAACTGCTTACCCAACTTGACGCGATGGATGAAAATGGGATAACCGGCCGCGGTAAGGAAATGCTGCGATTGCCCACCCACCCACGTATCTCTCACATGTTGTTGAGAGCAATTTCTAAAACAGAAAAAGGACTCGCCGCCGATATTGCTGCGCTTCTTGAAGAACGCGACCCGTTATCAAAAGACGCGGGAGCAGACCTTTCACTAAGAATAGAAGTACTTCGAAAGTGGCGAGCGGGTGAACGTATTGATGCGGACAGAAATTCATTGGAACGTATCGAGCGGCTCGCCGCAAATTGGAGAAAGCTTCTTTTATCAGGAATTGACAATACTGCTCCGTCCGTTTATGAAGTTGGACGATTGACATTGGCTGCGTACCCCGAACGGATTGCACGACAACAGGGAAAGCAAAGTGATGTATACACAATGTCCAATGGTCGTGTTGCCCGTTTGCCAAAACACGATCCGTTAATTCATGAGTCGTGGCTTTGCGTTACACAATTGGATGCAGGCGATCGTGAAGGCAAAATATTTTTAGCAGCGCCTGTGAGTGAAAGCGATCTTATAGAATTAGCCGACGAAAAAGCAACCATGCGCTGGGATGAAGACCGTTGCATGGTCACCGCTGCTCTTGAAAAAAGAGTTGGAGGACTGTTGCTGGAAAGCAAACCGGTTCAAAAGCTGGATCAGGAAGAAAAGAATAAAGTTCTATTCGAAATCATTCGCAGAAAAGGCCTGAAAGTGATAGGGTGGAATGAAGAATGTGATTTAATACAATCGCGCGTTCAAAGTGTAAGGAAGTGGAGGCCGGAGGATCAATGGCCTAATCTAGGTGTAGAATATTTACTTCACACTCTCGAGACATGGCTTGAACCATATCTGGGAACTATTTACAAGCAGTCAGAACTCGAAAAGTTGAATCTCCATTCGATGCTTAAAAGTCTTCTTCCCTGGGATCTGCAAAATAAACTAGACATACTCACGCCGACCCGAATAGAAGTGCCCAGCGGATCAATGATTGCACTCCAGTATTTTATGGATGCGCGATCACCCGTTATGGAAGTGCGCCTTCAAGAGATGTTTGGGCTATTGGAAACCCCAACAGTAAATGATGGTCGCATTAAAATTCTGCTACATCTCCTTTCACCGGGCTACAAGCCTGTTCAGGTAACACAGGATCTAAGAAGTTTTTGGGAAACAACCTATCACGATGTGCGAAAAGAGCTCCGTATGCGCTATCCAAAACATTCCTGGCCGGAGGATCCGTGGACGGCAGTGGCTGTGAGGGGAGTGAGGAAGAGGTAAATGGCAAGATGTAATCGGTAGGAAGGGGGTAATCGGTGATCGGTAATCGGTGGTTTATCGATTGAGTGGGTCGTCGCAGTCCACAAAACCCTATTTAGATTTATATTTCTACATTGCCTATTATTTTTTGAAGGAGATAAAACCCGTCTTTGACTGCTTCCCACTGGCAAAAGTAATTCGATAGTAGTAAGTGCCTGCTGGAAGTTCATCCCCGCTATTACTTAATCCAATGAATTTTACTTTGTCATTATCATAATTGGATCCTTCCCACACTACATCGCCCCAGCGATTGAAGATGATGACTTTGTTGTTTGTTGTTTCGGGGATCAGTTCGATATATTGTAGGAAAAAGGTTTCGTTCTTACCGTCTCCATTGGGTGATATCGCATTGTAGACTCCAATATCGGTGCTCTGAACTTCAATAGTAATTTTTCCCGTGGCACAACTTGCATTAATATCACAGGCTTTGATCGTAACTTCTTCAGTTCCTGAAAAATGGACACCAGCGTAATTCACGTTAAGTATTCCGTTGGCATCGATAGAAGCTAACGCTCCACTAGGAGGTTGTGTCAGGATTTGTATGGATGAAACATTCAATGTACCGGGGGTGGTGATCAAGGGAATAAGATTTTGACTTGCGGCACCCTCGATTTGCGCGTTCACTGTAATTGTTGTGATTACCGGTGTGCATGACGTTTGATTGACGATGATCGCCGATGACAGCAAACTTGTACATCCCTTGCCATCCGTCACCGATACTGCGTACGAACCGCTTTGACTGGTGGTAAAGGAAGAAGTGTTTTGGCCCGTACTCCAGGCGTATGTTACAAATCCAGATGGTGTTGAAAGCGTTGTTGATTCATTATTTTCCTGACATAAAACCACTGTACTAACGGATGGAGGCTTGCTGGATGTGACCACCGGCTGTGCAGGTAATGGATTCACTGTTATAGTTATAGGAAGTGAGGCGATGCTCTGACATCCATTGCTGTTTGTTACTTTCAATGTAAGCGCTGCAATGGAAGTATTCATAACACGCGGATGCACTGTACTTCCGTCAGACCACAGATAGGATGTAAAGCCAGATGCGCTCAGCGTCACACTCGCTCCCTGGCAAAATGTGCTCGGACTGCTTAACGAAATGGTCGGTTGAGACGGAACAGGCAACAACGATATAGTGACGGGAGGAGAATCTATGCTCTGACAACCGCTGGCGTTGGTAACATTAACAGTAACGGTGATTACCGTCGACACCGTTCTTGTCTGAGTAGTTACTCCGTCCGACCATGCATAGGAAGTAAATCCAACAGGGGCAGAGAGAATTGTGCTGTCACCTGTACAGAAGCTCGTAGTTCCGGTAATATTCGGCTGAGCGGGTTTCGAATTTATAGTTGCCGAGACCGATGATCTCGGACTTTCACAACCTCCTGCTGGTTCGTAAATGCTTACGTAATACAGTGTGGTCGCCGTTAACACCGGAGTAGTGAAATTCGCGATGGAAGAAAGGGAAATTGCGCCGGAGGCCGTATCGTACCAACGATATTCCTGAACCCCAATTGCGCCCGATGCACTTAACGCAACAGTCGACGTCCCACACGATGAACCAGGAGTGACTGTAGGTGCTGATGGCGGCGTGCACACAGTAAAGCTTCCTGAGCTTGAGGTTGTAAAACAGCCAATGGTTACAGAAATAGTTCCGGATGTTGCGCCTGCAGGAACAGAAGTTGTGACGCTCGTGGTTGTACTAGCACTAACGGTTGCCGTCGTTCCATTGAATTTCACAATGTTGTTGGCAGGAACCGGGCTAAAATTTGTTCCTGTCATCGTAACGGACGTTCCTGGAATTCCGGATGAGGGGCTAAACAGTGTAATTGTAGGTGAAGGGAGAATAGTGAATATTGGTGTGTTGCATGGCGTTCCCACTGTGATTCCATTGAGCAATGCCCCTGTTGCTGATGCGCCGTTATTTACGGTGATGCCTGAACCCTGGCCTACTTCATCCATTTTGTAATAAGCGACAAGTCCTGTTTCGTTGCCGGCGAGCGTTGAATTGATAGTGCTCAGTATTTGACTCGGCGTCAGTGTAACGTTCCAGATTCGGACTTCATCCATCGTGACCGGAGAAACATACGCGGTGCCATTGTCAACGTCGGCAGCGATTCGCACAGGAGAGCTGTCATACTGTGGGCCGGCAATGGCTGTATTGGAAGCTACCGGGGCGCCATTCAAATAGAGTATTTGTGCTTTCGAAGTGTTGTCAAAACTGAATGCGATGTGATACCATTGATTCAGGACAGGGGTCCAGGAGATTTGAACCGGTGTATTCGAACCTGAGACGTCATTCACCTGAGCGCGGAGTGTGCCACTCAGGTACCAAATTACAAACGAATCATTTATGTTCGAACCGAGCACCTTCGATAACAGCGGGCCAAAACCACCCGAAGGCAATGCTGAGAATTTAACCCAGGTGCTGAGTGTTTGGCTTGAGGGTCTCAGTGAAGGGTTATCGGGAATAGTCACGTAATCAGTCGTGCCATTGCAAGTGATCGTATTGCCAAAGGGTACATAAGGTGGTGTGAAATTGTTGACGCTTGTAGCCGTGCTACATTGTACGCTGATCGTAACGGGTCCAACTGTTAGGCCCGCAGGAACTGTCGCCGTGATGCTGGTTGGCGAAATCACTGTAAATGAGGTTGCCGCTACACCGTTAAACTTTACGTCGGACGCTCCTGTAAAATTCGTCCCGGTTATGGTCACCACGCTACCGGCAGGAGACGAGTCCGGCGTAAACGAACTGATAGTGGGCGGTGAAGGCGGCGGAGCGATCGGAAAACTGCCGTACTTGTTTTGAAGATAGGTGACAATGTCACCCCTTTCAATTGCCGTCAATGCACGATTATAAACGATTACTTCGGAAATCTCAACCCATCCGCCGATACGCATTTCATTTGCACTGGCAAAAGACTGATAGGTTCCGCTGCCCGAACGTTGTGTGAGGGTTTGAAAATTATTATCTATTCTGTATTCTGTATCACTGTTGATATTTGCACCAATGGTCATTGTATTGGCCGTCAGGTACTGAAGATGAAATTGATTGTCAGTGGAAAGATTGGCGTCATAACTGCTATTGGTGGCGTACGTGCCGAACTTGTTTCCTGCCGTCAGCCAGGTGTTGGCATCCGGGCCATAATAAGTACCGGGAGTGGTAAAATCTCCTTGCTCGATCACGAATGATCTCATGGAAGGATTGTACAAACGATATACGGCTATAAATGTGCGTGGCGTGTTTGGGGCCATACCAAGCACGTCGCTCCTTTGGAATGCACTTGTCGGGGTTGTCCCGTTCCAGGTAATATAGGGTTTTCCATTGAGCACGCTCGGACATCCGGCCTTGAAAACCGGAGGCGGTGATCCGATAATCGAGAAGTTATTTCCCAAACCGGAAGCATCGTTCCAGCTGGTCACGGGAGCATTGTCAGCGAGGACGAGGTCATCGGCTTTAAGCCAAAGCTTCAGGCCGGACGGCGGAAGTTGAGCAAAAGCCGAAGTTGAAATCAGGAAAAACAAGATGGCGAGAAGCTTTTTCAACTTGGATTGGCTTTAAAGAATCTAGTTCGATTTCGCACTGGCAGCGGCACCAAGGTTATTTACCCGTAAAATGTTCTGAGCGCTGGTTAAAACGCAAGCCAAAAGGAGGGGTAGTATGACGAAGTGTTTCATAGGAGATTGATTCAATGATTGTTTAGCCCAGTAAGCAAAAGCTACATTACTTTTAAATTAAGTTTTTCTCAGGATGTCTCCAAGAGGTTATTTGCTAACCTCAAATTATCCGTTGTCTAGAACGAATGTTCTGAATCGTCCCCGCCGTTAGATGATGGACTGCTTTAACACCTTCGGAGATGTCTGTGAGGCTGGTCAGGAGGTAAGAGGAAGGGGTAATCGGTGATCGTTAAGAGGTAATCGGTGGGTTATCGATTGAGGGGGTCGCAAAAGGTAGATGATCTCTGAATCATAGAATTCAGCATTTTCCCTATTGAGTGGCATTGTTTTAATAGACCAATTGCCCCTTCATTTGAAATATATGAACAATCCAGTGCGGTTTCAATCCAATGTTGGGTTTCTAGTTGTTCCCCGTCAGCATCTGATAGCTTGCTGATGAAGTGTTTTTGATATTTTCTTTTTGCCCAGGCCTCGGAAATCTGAGCACCAACAGATCTGGATGATCTTCCGACCTGATCCGTTAGGGAGTACATTTCCTCCTTAGGAAATCCTTTTGAGACATGGAATATTTCTTTCGATACTTGTCGGGAATACCGGTAGACTTCCAGATCTCTAAAGTCTTTAACGTAATCCATAATATCATCATCTGTTAAACCGAAATAATTAATCAACCGATCGCCGATCACCCTTCGTACCGATTACCGATCACCGTTTACCGATTACCGTTGACCTCTTACAGATCACCGATTACCGATCACCCACTACCAAAATTACCCTCCCATCGATTTCCAAAAGCAAATCAGCCCGCCTGTTTTCCTTACAATTTAATTTAGCGTCAAGGAGAAGGGCAGACCTCTTACCGATCACCGATTACCTCTTACCGATTACCGTTCACCGATCACCCTTACCATTTCATCCCAACTCAAACACACTCCTATAAAACTCCCCCTTCTGCACGAAATCTAGTAACTCGAGATAGAA
>JBBRON010000059.1:0-15222 GCA_038229375.1 Cytophagales bacterium
AGACTTAAAGCGTGGCGATGTTCGCCTGACTATGGGCGGTGAACCCACCTTTGTTTCTGTCGACGATATGGAAGCAAAAGAATGGAATACTACCGCCGACGGACCACATAAACGCGCATTGGGAGCACAGTTGATACAGCGCCTCAGAAATTCTTTTGGCCCAGGCGGATACATTCACAAAGGACAGGGAAAGTGGTATCCGGGTGAGCCATTACCTCGCTGGCAATACTCATCAATCTGGAGAAATGACGGCTTACCTATTTGGACAAATGAAGCCCTGCTAGACCTTGGCGAAAAGTCCTCCAACTACACCATACAAGATGCTGAGCGACTCGCTAACGAGCTGACCAATTTTTTAAATATCCCCAAAGAACATGTTCATCCAGCTGTTGAAGATGCGGTCTTTTTCTTGTGGGAAGAGGCCAAAGTGCCAGCAAACCTTGATCCCTACAAGAGTAACCTTAATGATCCGCTTGAGCGCAAGAAGTTAGCAGAATTGCTTGCCTCTGGTTTGGGTAATCCTGTTGGATATGTGATTCCGATGGAATGGAATTTCTGGAACAACCGATGGATCTCGTGTAAGTGGGAATTTAGAAACAACCGCTTGATTCTTATTCCGGGTAACTCTGCCATTGGCTTGCGGCTCCCTCTTAAATCATTGCCGTATTTGCCGAAGACTAAAATGCAGAAGCCAGTTGAGCGTAGTCCATTTGAAGAATTGACGGCATTCGAATCATTTCATAAAATAGTTAACGATCGGTATAATGCACCTTTTGGCCCATCAGAGTTGCCAAGAGAATTTTTACAGGATGCCTATGAAGAACAGGAGAAGGACAAGGAGGAGGCTGGATCAAACCGCACCCTCAACAAGAAAATAAATGAGGAAGAAATCACACCCGAATTTCAGGTGTTTACAATCAAGACGGCTTTGTGTCTCGAAGTACGAGAAGGTAGAATTTATTTCTTCATGCCACCGCTTCAATATGCCGAGCACTACTTGGACCTACTGGCGAGCATTGAGGCAGCAGCCCAAAAGTTACATCTAAAAGTCGTGATCGAAGGCTATGAGCCGCCGCGTGACAATCGCGTAACCAAGCTTTCACTTTCTCCCGATCCCGGTGTATTGGAGGTAAATGTTCATCCTGCAAGAACCTGGAAAGAGCTTGTTCATAACTATGACATAATATTTGAACAGGCAAGACTTTGCCGCCTCGGCACCGAAAAATTTATGCTTGATGGAAAGCATACGGGCACGGGCGGTGGAAACCACATTACCATTGGCGGGATAACACCATCCGATAGTCCACTCCTCCGCCGACCCGACTTATTGCGAAGCTTTATTACGTATTGGCAACACCATCCTGGATTGTCGTATCTGTTTTCATCTCAGTTCATAGGTCCCACCAGCCAGGCTCCCCGTGTTGATGAAGGGCGTCAGGAAATGCTATATGAATTGGAGATAGCGTTCAGTCAGTTGCCTGAAGATAAAGAAGTTCCTTTCTGGTTAGTCGATCGAATTTTTAGAAATCTTCTGATTGATATTACCGGCAATACACATCGTGCAGAATTTTGTATCGACAAGCTATACTCTCCGGATAGCTCAACGGGAAGACTTGGAATACTTGAGTTCAGGGCATTTGATATGCCGCCCAATAAGCAGATGTGCATTGTTCAATTGCTTTTGCTAAGGTGTTTGGTTGCGTGGTTTTGGGAGAAACCTCTTAAAAGAAAACTGGTACGATGGGGTACAACCCTCTATGACAAGTATATGCTTCCTCATTACGTCCAGGAAGATCTTGAAGAAGTAATGAGAGACTTGCAAGAGGCAGGTTATCCATTTCAGCTTCAATGGCTGGAACCATTTTTTGAATTTAGATTCCCGCTTTATGGCAAAGTAAAAGTTGAGAACATTGAGCTTGAACTTCGAATGGGAATGGAGCCCTGGCATGTGCTAGGTGAGGAGTCTGCGAGTGGTAGTACCGCACGATTCGTTGATTCGTCTGTTGAAAGAGTAGAGGTGAAGGTCAGGAATTTTAACTATGACCGGTATAGGATCACGTGCCATGGAGTGCCTATCCCTCTTGTGGAGACGTCAGTAAAAGGTGAATATGTCGCGGGGGTCCGCTATCGCGCATGGAGCCCACCGTCGGCGCTGCATCCCACACTTGGTAGCGACGTACCGCTTGTATTTGACGTCGTTGATACCTGGAACAGCCGGTCAATTGGTGGATGCACCTACCATGTTTCACATCCAGGTGGACGGAATTATGATAGCTTCCCTGTTAATTCCTATGAAGCCGAAGGACGCCGAATAAGCCGTTTCTGGAAAGAAGGACACACTCAGGGAGCTGTCACGGCGTCGGCCGTCTATACAGGTGTTTCGAGATATTTGGAAAAGAATGAGATACCAAAGAAATTTGATTTGCAGCCGATCAAAGTAAGCCCTGAATATCCAAACACGCTAGACCTTCGTCAATTCTGATTTTTGCATGGAGAATAATTCGATACCCATAGGAACTATCACTTCTGATTATTTTACTAATCAATCACAAGTTGATGAGTGTTTTGGCCTGGAAGGAGATGTCAAGGATCACTGGAAGCGGATGATGAAGAACGTGGAGTCGCTTGGGCCAGTTGAACTAAAAAACAGGGAAGTAGAATTGCTAAAACTACTTCAGGAAAACGGTGTTACCTATAATGTATATGGAGACCCTGCCGGACTAAATCGACCCTGGGTACTGGACTCGATTCCCTTATTAATTTCTTCCGTTGACTGGCGCACGATGGAAAGAGGATTGAGGCAGCGCGCATTTGTGCTAAACAAACTCCTTGAGGATTTATATGGCGAGCGTAAATTATTAAAGCAAAGCATAATACCCCCCGAATTGATTTATGCTCACTCTGGATTCCTGCGAGCATGTGATCAGATAAAAATACCTGGGGCCAATCAATTGATATTTTATGGCGCTGACCTTTCCCGTGGCCCGGATGAGAAAGTTTGGGTATTAAGAGATAGAACTCAAGCCCCCTCAGGAATGGGATACGCCCTTGAAAACAGAAGCGCATTGGGTCGGGTACTCCCTGAGTTATTCAAGGATCACAATGTCACGAAGCTCGGGGGTTTCTTTAACAATATGATGCAGTCCTTCCGGGATATTTCTCCTCAAGGCAAAGAACAACCGCGCGTTGTATTGTTAACACCAGGGCCAAGGAACGAAACGTATTTTGAACACGCTTTCTTGTCATCCTATCTTGGACTCACACTTGTTCAGGGCGAAGATCTTGTAGTCCGAAATGGATTTGTCTGGATCAAGACAGTAGAAGGCCTTGAAAAAGTTGATGTCATTTTGAGGAGGGTAGATGATAGTTTTTGCGATCCACTGGAGTTGCGCGAAGACTCCCAACTCGGTGTACCGGGTTTGTTGGAAGCCATCCGTAAGGGAAATGTGACCGTTGCTAATCCTCTGGGAAGCAGCATACTAGAGAACGCCGGCCTGATGGCTTTTTTGCATAATGTTTGCCGGTATTTTTTAAATGAAGAGCCGATATTTCAAATGATGGCCACGTGGTGGTGCGGACAGAAAAAAGAAATGGATTATGTAGTAGAGCATATTGGTGAATTGGTGATAAAGAAAATTGACCGCTCGCTGGGTTCTGATACCGTGATTGGTCGAAAGCTTTCAAAAGCACAACGTGAGGCAGTGATTAATAAAATCAAATCTCAGCCTTACCTATATGTGGGACAGGAAGAGGTCGATTTTTCAACTTCGCCGGTCTTTGAAAACGGGAAACTGGAGCCACGTTACACTGTTCTGAGGACGTTTATGGTGGCATCCAAAGGTGGTTACGAAATTATGCCCGGTGGACTTACGAGATGTTCTTCCGAAAAAGGAGGCTTTCACATATCAAATCAGGACGGTGGAATTTCCAAGGATACGTGGCTAGAGATTCCGATACGGAATAGTGGGGTGCCACTGTTGCAGAACGCAGATATTAAGGGCAAGTCAGTTCTTCCAAGCCGCGCGGCGGAGAACTTGTTTTGGGTGGGCCGTTATGCACAGCGTGTGCTGCGAACTTCCCGCTTTATAAGAATTGTGTTAAGAAATCTAAGTCAAACAGGATACTTGAATGACGGACAAGAATCAGATGGGCAGAAGGCTTTGCTTCAAACCATTACGCACCTCACTGCAACTTATCCTGGATTTTTGGAAACAGAGGAGTCAGATACGTTAGTCGATGATCACCTGGCAGAAATTCACCAACTGATCTGTAATCCTGATCAAAGTGGTGGAATAGCTTTTACCGTTAGCAATTTATTGAAAGCCATGTACTCCGTTCGGGACCGGTGGCCGATTGACAACTGGCGAATCATAGACGACATCGAGACGGTGAAGCGGAGACTTGCTCTTGTTGAACCTCAGGGCATAAGACATGTATTTAGTTTACTCGACCGTCTCAATGGAAGCCTCCTTTCGTTTCTTGAAATGAATCGCCAGAGCATGTATAGAGGCGAAGGTTGGATCATGTATCGGATCGGCCAGCTGATCGAAGAGATTTCGCTGGAGTTAACCCAGTATCGTTCCCTTCTCACATTTCAATACGAAGAAAGCGAAGAGTTTTATGTTTTAGAGGCACTGCTTCTCAGCAATCAGAATCTTTCCAGTTATCGCTCTGTATACCGCACCTATTTTGACATTGGCCCCGTATTGGACTTGCTGTTCTTTAATAAGCAAAATCCAACTTCCATATTATCACAGCTGGAACAACTTCAGAAATTCATTGAGCAGCTTCCGAAGGGAGGGGCAGGAGCATCCAGCGATATCGCAGACCTGGTATTTTCATGTTATAGTCAGGCACGGTTGGCCACCGTTGACAAATTTTTAATTCTGAATTCGGAAATAAATTTCCGGGACGAACTTGATAGTTTCTGTTCAGAGATGAGTGAAAGGATATCGACTCTGTCCGTAAAGCTGACAGCCAATTACTTCAGTCACACTATTTATCAATATCAGGGATTACAAGACGGATTTAAATTGGAAGTTTAGGTTAATGAAATACTCAATTCAGCATACGACAGAGTATACGTATCAAGAGCCGGTAAGCGTGTGCCATAACCGGTTGTGTCTGGCACCAATAACCACGCATGGACAGAAATGCCTTTCATTTGATGTCAAGATTTCTCCAGTGCCAGATGAACTGACAAAACGCGTTGACTTTTTCGGAAATGATTTGCTTTTCTTTTCTACTTATAAAGAACATATTCATCTTAAAATAATCTCCAGCAGCGAAGTTATCCTTGATAGCAGGGTAAATTCTGCGCTGGCAAGTGTTTCAACCATTGGATGGGAAGAGGCAAAACACCTGCTTTCCGTCAATGCTGGAATCAATTATGAGTTGATGGCGTATACGCTTCCCTCGCAATATATTCCCTCTAGTGAAATAATTAAGAGCTTTGCCCAGGATTGCTTTACACATGGAGCTTCGTTATGGGATGCTTCCAATCGCATCATGCAAAAAATATATGCCAGTTTTGAATTCAAACCAGGCTTCACAACAATCAATACTCCGGTAGAATATGTTTTGAAAGCACGAAAAGGAGTGTGTCAGGACTTTGCCCATGTGATGATAGCATGTTTCAGAAATCTTGGACTTCCCGCCCGCTATGTAAGCGGATACATTGAAACGATTCCACCGGCAGGGAAGGAGAAACTTGTCGGTTCGGATGCTTCACACGCTTGGGTATCCGTCTATTTCCCCAACATTGGCTGGGTGGAGTTCGATCCGACGAACAATCTTCATCCAACGGATAAACATATTACTGTTGGCGTTGGGCGCGACTACCAGGACGTGGCACCTATTAAAGGAATTATTTTCAGTTCAGGTAATCAAACTCTCGATGTCAAGGTTGACGTCAGGCGGCTCTCCCGGTAGAAGAACGATCAAATTTCAATTTTCCGGTTTTTATACCTTTATCGCCCTTATCCTTACATTCAAATTCTGTTCTACCATCACAAGGTGATTGGCGGGTATCAGTGTCCATTCAGGACCATCGGTAAGCTTTTCAGAAACAACAAGCACTGCGTGATCGTTATCGGCCGGGGCCTCCAAACGTGTTACGCCATCCTCCACAACGTAGCGGCTTCCTTCCGAATGATACATCGTCAGGGGCTCCTCTTTAGGATCGCTAACCCATCGGGTTGCAACAATGAATAATCCGTCGGTGATCACCATGTTCAGGTAGGCAGCTTCCTTGATACCAGCGTCTGCCATCAGTTTGTTTATAAAAGTGAATGTATGTTCAAAGGCATCGGCGACAGCGTCCGTACTGATAGTTTTATGATTTTCAAAAAGATAGGTCAATAGATAGGCGAAAATATGTTCCGAATCGGTCTGACCTTTTATCCAGTTGTATAGTTCGTCTGATAGCGGTTCTCTTAGTTTTCTTTTGACTAAACCAAACTCTTCAATGCCACCATTATGTGCCATTAAGAGATTCTTGTATTGAAAGGGATGGCAGTTTGACTCAGAAACTTCACCCACGCTGGCAGCGCGTACGTGCGCAACCATGCAATCAGTTTTCACTTTTGGGGCTAGGTTCCGGAGATTTCGATTACTCCATGCAGGATTGACAGACACAAACGTTACCGGCTCGTTGTTGACCTCTGGCACGTACCACCCGAGTCCGAAGCCATCGCCATTCAGCGGCTCTTCGATTTCCCTTGCGTGAAGACTTTGATTGATAAGTGAGTTTTTCGGTTTGTAAAGGAGATTGTCAATGACAATTGGAGTTCCCTTGTAAGCCATTAATCGGCACATAAAGATTAGGTTTCTGAAAAGTTACTTTTAGTCAGGATATAAAACAAAAAGACCCTGGCCGCCTGCCAGGGTCTTTTTGTACCTAAACCTAAACCTATGAGAGATTATTTTCTCTTATAGGTAATATAACGGACTACCACGGGGTAGGTTTCATTCCTGATGAGAAAGTAAATTATTTTTTTCACCAGCCCGAAAAAGCCTATTTCAGCTTCGCTTTGAACTGTTTTTTAAACTTTTCGACTTTCGGGCGGATCACGTACTGGCAGTAGCCGGCATTTTGATTCAAGGCAAAATAGTTTTGATGATAGTCTTCAGCGACATAAAAATTTGTCAGGGGTGTGATCTCTGTAACGATTGGACGGGAATACACATGTGAAGTTTCGAGCTGTTTTTTATAGGCTTCAGCCGTTTTTTTCTGTTCTTCATCGTGATAAAAAACTGCCGAGCGGTATTGTGTGCCTTCGTCGGCGCCTTGTTTGTTAAGAGTAGTTGGGTCATGCGTGTTCCAAAAAACCTCTAAGAGATCAGAATACGAGACTACTGCTGGATCGTAGGTTATCTGAATCACTTCCGCATGTCCCGTCGTACCAGTACACACTTCCCTATAGGATGGATTTTTTACTTTTCCTCCAGAGTAACCAGACTCAACTTTGGTAACACCTTTCAGATCAAGAAAAAAAGCTTCCGTACACCAGAAGCATCCTCCACCAAAGGTGGCCTTTTGAAGTGCAGAAGAATTCGTATCCATGGGTTTTGCTGTTGTTTGTTGATTGCTGACTACCGCACCTGCCGTAATCAATGCAATGGTAAGAAATAGTGCTTTCATATGTTGTATAACTTAAGAAGCACAAAAATAGTTTAAACCAAATGATACAAATGTCGTTTAGCTTGCATTCCCAATGCCCTAAGCATAATACCTACTCCCTAGTAATTCCTGTAAAACGATTTGAGCTCATTACCTAGATTATTCTGAAGATTAGACATGGACTGATTGAATAAATACTGTTCCTGTGGTAATGTTTGCCGCAACTTGGTGAGATTTTGTTGGGCCGTACTGAGGGCTCGCACATCGCCCGTAAATGTCGCCCAATCATATTGCCACACGGCAGGGCCAAAGACGGTCTGATTCTGAAGTGCAGCGTTAGAAGAAACCTCTGTAATAGTAACCATTGCTGTACTGGTAGCCTGCTTCTGAAGGTGGAAGTAGGTAACTTTAGCAATAACTGTCTCCATGACGTCCTGCGTTTTTCCATCAGGACCTTTTTTCTCTCCGATTTTAATATCTCTCTTTACTTCCTCTACACTGGTAGTGATTCTTGGCAATCTTTCTTCTGTATAACCGTTGAAAATGATTCTAACAAGTTGATGTGGCGGTACAGTGTCTTTTTGGGAGACAGGCTTGAATGAAAGAAACTGCCGTTGCACTGAATTTATAACAGGCTGAAAAGTTCCGTAATTGATCCGTGAGGCATTGATCTCTTCATAGGCTATCCTTAGCGTTGCATTGAATTCAGCCTGGGTCATCATCTCTATCGTCTCTTTGTATCCTGGTTCATAGGAAGCGGATTCCTTGAAATCAAAATAGGCCTGCTTGGAATCTTCCCGGGTATTCTTCATTAGTGACGTAATACCCTCTTGATAACTTTCCTCAGCCGCTTTGACTTTGACATCAGCAAGTTCTTTGAAACGTGTGGCTGGCTTGGTAATGATTTGCAGTGCGCCCAAAGAAGTCTTGATCTGGTCATTGAGGTGATTGATCTGTTCGTAACCTTGTACAGCGTTACGCCATTTTCTTGGGTCATCTGCGCTGATCCCGTTTTGAATATTCGTTTCGATATATTCTATGGATAGGGGATATCCTTGCTGCAGAACGGCGATCGCTTTTTTGTTTTGGGGGCTGCCCCTAAGCCGGTTAATGGATTCCAAAACAGCCTCATAATAGTCCCCTTTCTTCAGGGCTGCTTTCCCGGAGCTGCAGGCATCAATGATTAGGAGGGAAACGAGGAGCAATAGAATTTTTTGCATATCAGAGAGAAATAAATAGGTGCGTTAAAATATAAAGATGTTGTCAGTAGTTCAATAAAATCCAGGATTTGCTAGGGTAAAAAGACGGCTATTTTATGGGACTGGCGACCACATCGTCTTTGTCCTCAACGAATCGTACCGAGATGGCCGCGATCAAGAGGAAAACACCGGCGGTGACAAGGCTATAAATTGGCTGTGAGCCATATAGGTATTTCACTATTGGTCCGCCAATGATTCCATTGATAATCTGTGGTAGAGTGATGAAAAAATTAAAGACGCCCATGTAGATTCCCATTTTGAGAGGCGGTATAGAGCCAGCAAGGATCGCGTATGGCATCGCAAGTATTGCTGCCCACGCCATTCCAACACCAATCATTGAATAGATAAGAATTTGCGGATCATGAATGAAATAGATCGATATAAGTCCGATGCCGCCGGCAACAAGGGAAATGGAGTGCGTTAGCTTTCTGCCAATCTTTGCCGCGATCACAGGAAGACATAATGCATAAATAGCTGACACGCCGTTGTAGACGCCAAAAATTATCCCAACCCAGTTAGCAGCTTCATTAAATCTCGCCGACGTGTGATCTTCCAATGATAATCCATAAACATGCGTAGCTACTGCCGACGTACTGAATACCCACATTGAGAAGAGTGCGAACCATGAGAAGAACTGAACAACTCCCAGTTGCTTCATCGTCTTCGGCATCTTGACAAAGTCGCTAACTATCTGCGCCATTCCTTTCTTCTGTCCAATCTGCTCAGGCTCTTTCTGATATTCCTCCGGTGGAAATTCTGTTGTGGTCACGACGGTCCAGATGATTGCCATCAGGAATACCATCGCTCCAATGTAAAAAGATAACGTGACGCTGAACGGAATAACTCCAGCGATGTCTGTAGATTTTTCAAGTCCAAAAAATTCAGCGAAGATGAAGGGAAGCCATGAGCCAAGCACAGCACCAAGTCCTATGAGACATGTTTGAATTGAAAAACCAAGAGTTCTTTGATCGGTCGGAAGTAAGTCAGCGACCAATGCGCGGAAGGGTTCCATGGCCACATTAAACGATGCGTCCATCACCATCAGAATTCCTGCGCCAACATAAAGGGGCGGTAATATGTATGCCAGCACTGCGGCGTTAGGCATAAAGATAAGTGCTGCCGAGGCGAGTATCGATCCCGCAAGAAAATAAGGTCTTCTTCTTCCCAGGGCGGTCCATGTCCTGTCACTAAAGTATCCGATAATCGGCTGAACAATCATACCAGTTAATGGTGCCGCTAGCCAGAACCAGGAGAGATGCTCCACGTCGGCCCCAAAGGTGGTAAGAATGCGGGACGCGTTTCCATTTTGCAACGCGAAGCCAAATTGGATCCCAAAGAATCCAAAACTCATGTTGAAGATTTGTAGTAATGAAAGCCGCTTTTTCGCAATAGGTGTACTCATGTATAGATATTATAGTGAAGTCCTCGCCGACGAATGTCTTAAATTAAATAGATATTGCAATCGTGTTGGGTGCGTTAATATTTGATCCTTGCTTGTTAATAATGGGTTGTAAGTAGTGTACTTTTCGGCTTCCATGAAACAATTAACAATGAGATTGAAATCGTAAGGATCTAAAATATACATCAAGTGAAAGGCAAGTTCGAATTGCCCCCACACCAATCTTTTGATTATATTTTTAACTGACAAGGTCAAACTCGTAAGGAATTAATTTTGAATGAAAGAGTTAAGTGAATCATGTTGATACCTAATGGATAAAATAATTCTTATTGACGTTTGCGTAACCAGCTCATCACTTTTTCGTAACTTATGTATTTAGAAACAGCAGGTTGGTAATCGGCCAAAGACGGGGGCATAAAACCTAATATTCTCCCTAAATTCGCACTTTTTTAGGCATCGACCTTAATAATTAGCCTAAAAAGCAAGAAAATAACGATGTGAGCACGGTCAGAGCACGGTCAAACCACAGTGACCCCACGGTGACCTCACGGTCACTCTGTGAAGGAAGACCAAACCGCAGCTGATATGGCTCACATGAGGCTCAAAAGAAGCTATGGTCAAGGCCTGAGCGCACAATGCAGGACTATTCAAATCACGGACGGCAGAGATGATGATACTTTGTTTCCTTATCACCACTTAACGTGAATCTTTCCGGATGAATAATCAAAATAAGACACTTGAACAGTTTCTTCCCCCATGCTATCCGGATCATTGATAGGATCATATTTTTCTAACGGAAGGAAGAACGATTGCGTTACTGCTTCGACTTTTTTGGACTGACCATTAACGTCAATCGAAGAGATGCCGTCGAAGCCATGCCAAACTAACTGAACTTTTACTAATGGGCTAGTGAAAGTTCCTTCTTGCTTTTCAATAGTTATTGAGTTTGATGGTGAGAAATGAACCATTCGCATGGCGACATCACCCGACTCATACTTAAATGTGGATCCGTCATCTTCATAAAATTCAAACTGGGATGCTGAAGAACCTTTCCAGACATGAAGAATTAATTCGTTCACTTTTTCCTTTGTGTTTTGCACAGGCCGCTGCATGGGAATAATCGCACCACCTTTTACAAACACAGGAAGTTTGTGTATCGGGCATTCCAATATTACTTCCTGATCCCCTTCATATTTCTTTCCGTCAAACAGATAGTACCAATCGCCCTCCGGGAAAAAAACTTTAACGAATTCCTTATTGCTTTCAACCGGCGCTACCATGATATATGGTCCAAACAGGTATTGATGATGGAACTGATGATCGTACACGCGTGCATCGTGGGCATAGTCCAAAGCAAGTGAACGTTGAACGGGCATTCCCGTTTTAGATGCCTCATAAAACAGCGAATACAGGTACGGAAATATCTGATATCGGAAGCGGATATAATTCCTGGATATTCCTTCGACCTCCTCGCCGTACGACCATGGTTCAGAGTCTTTGGTGTTGATCATCGTATGGACCCTAAAAAATGGAGAAAGTGCCCCAATTGACATCCAACGTGCAAAAAGCTTCGTGCCTGCCTCGCCAACAAACCCTCCGACATCATAGCCTGAAAAGGCGACTCCGGTGAGACCTAAACTGTTCACCATGCGCACACCAAGCATCATGTGCTCGTCGTAGGAAACATTGTCACCTGTCCACACTGCCGCATAACGCTGCACCCCTGAATAGCCAGAACGGGTTAGGTTAAAGGGTCTTGTTCCATTCAATAATTTCTTCGTCGCCTCGTAGGTACTGCGGGCCATCTGAAATCCATATTGGTTTCGTGCCTTGCGCGACGTTGCCTTTTGACCTTCATAATCGAACTCCAGATTTTCGGGAAGCATGTGACCCCATGTCGCGATCTCATTCATGTCATTCCAATAACCTTGTACTCCGAGATCTGAATAACTCTTAAGTTTGTCTTTCCACCAATCTCTCGTGACCGGATTCGTAAAGTCAGGAAAGTGACACCAGCCTGGCCAAACCTGACCAGTATAATTTTCTCCATCCGGATATTTTACAAAGACATCTTTCCTGATGCCATCATCATAGGGATCGTAGCCTTTTTCAACTTTAATTCCCGGATCGCACATCAGCACGACATCAAATCCCTGAGACTTAAGGTTATCGATTAATGATTTCGGATTTGAAAAATTCTTTTTATCCCATGTAAAGATCTTGTACGAATCCATGTAATGGATATCAAGCACAATAGCGTCAGCAGGGATTTCTTTATCGCGGAACGTCTGTGCTACACTCAACACCTCTTTATCAGGATAATAGCTGTAACGACATTGCTGAAATCCAAGACTCCATTTGGGAGGAAGTTGAATTCTGCCAGTTAACCAGGTGTAATGCCCTACTATCTCAGCTACAGAATTGCCGTGTATGAAATAATAATTCATCTCACCGGCATCTGCTGAGAAACTTGAAAAGCGATTGTTAGATGCTCCGAAATTGAAAAATGTTTTGTGTGAATTATCGAAAAAGATTCCGTACTGAAGATTGTTGTGTATGCCGATATAGAAGGGCATGGTGCAATACAATGGATCTTGTCCCGAATGATAACCATACGAGTCGGTGTTCCAGTTCTGATACCCATGACCTTTTCGATCCAATGGTCCGGTCTTTTCTCCGAGGCCAATAAATCGCTCGCCCTTCTGAAGGGTCTTGTAGGTTGTTACCTGATCACCAATCCACGACGTTGCAAGCCCTTGTTCGTCTTTGTTTAACAACTCACCCTTTGAATTTTTAAAAACAAAAGAGATAGGATTTTTAAAAATGGTAAGCTCAACGTTCTTACTTTTTATTACCAGCCGATCGGCCATATCCGCTGTAACCAACGAATCGAGTGTCAAAGGAACAGATTCAATTGCATACGAGAAATCCTCGAACGTTCCTGAAGGGGAGAGACTGATCTGAAAGACCGATTCAGAAAACACTTTTACCCTGAAGTGGCCACCTAATGCCTGCCCCACGAGGCCGTTCTCAGTTTTTTGAAATGATTGGAGTTCTCCAAGTGTCCGACTTAAAGCTGATTGCATAGTACCTGTTTAGAAAAAGTGTAAATGATACACCTAACTCAAAAAAACCCACTTTGAAATTCAGAAAACGATTGCGTCATTTTTTCACGCCTTTCCGGATCGATGATTCCCGGATGATAAGTTTCGTTTTCAGGATCTTCGTTTCAGGCTGAGGGTCACCCTGATCTTTATCGCCGACCTCAATTTGGCGGATGAGGAGACGGGCTGCTTCCTGCCCCATTTCGAACCCTGGTTGATCAACAGTAGTGAGCGCAGGCTCGATCAGCGATCCATACGACCAGTTGCTAAATCCCACTAAGCCAACGTCTTGGGGTATTTTAAGGCCTTTTGCCTTAATGGCCATCATGGCTCCCATTGCTATGGGATCGCTGTGGGCGAAGATTGCATCGGGTGGATTTGGCATAGAAAGGAGCTTTTCGGTAGCTTTTTTACCATCTTCCTGACTGCCGGATGGGCATTCCTGAATTAGGTCTTCTTGCACCTTGATTTTGTGTTCTTTTAGGGAATCCAGGTATCCTCGTTTGCGGTCTTCAGAGATTAAAAGACCCGAAGTTCCTTCCAAATGGGCAATTCGCTCATATCCCTGCTCAATAAGGTGATCAACGGCCTCCTTGGCACCAGTATAATCGTCCACGATCACTTTGCTTGTTGTCGGGTTACTGTACATCCGGTCATAAAACACTACCGGAACACCTTTTGAGATGATTGACTCTATATGGTCAAAGTTCTTTGTTTCACGTGATAAAGAGATCAGCATTCCGTCCACCCGGCTATTAAAAAGGGCTTTTATATCCGTTTTTTCCCGTTCATATGACTCATTTGACTGTGCGAGAATTACGCTATATCCAGCCTGATAAGCTACATCCTCTATTCCGCTGATGACGGTTGAAAAGAAAAAGTGGACGAGTTCAGGGATTACAACCCCAATTGTGTTCGTTTTTTTCTGGCGGAGGCTCAAGGCGACGATATTTGGCTGATAATTCAGCTTTTCGGCCAGCGCATGGACTGCCTTTTTTGTCTCCGAACTGATGTCTGGATGATCTTTCAGGGCTCTCGAAACCGTTGACGGTGATATTCCTAGTTCGCGGGCAATATCTTTGATTGTAACTTGATTGAATCTCATTGTATGTTAAAATGTTCGATCAGAAATATACTTGATTTACCGCAATATTAAGTCGTGTGCCCATAAAAGAACCCCTGGATATATCACGAATTTGCAATTCATCATTGTTGATCGAACTTTTCTCAAACTTTTAGCGATTTGGTCGCAGATGACACCGCCCATCTTCATGGGTCAGTAACAATAACGGGTCAGCATGAAGAGGTATAAACATAAATTTAAAGTTACTGCAAACGATTGCGGTATCGTTTCCGAAAATTATTTGTGTCGAAAATCGCTTAACTTTCCACGATTATTGTATATAATTGTTGAATTGTTAAGTTTTAACAACTTTTTAAACCCAATTAGTAACCCAAACTACACTGTATGACCAAATTTTACTTGCTAGTCAGAAGGGTCCTGCCAGTTTTGTTCCTCGCCGCTTCTTTTACCATGGCGATGGCACAAGGCAGGACTGTAACCGGTAAGGTGACATCAGCTGATGATGGATCATCCGTACCTGGAGTTAACATCCTGGAAAAAGGCACCAGCAATGGTACTGTTTCTGATGCGGATGGTAATTACCGAATCAATGTTGGAGACAACGCAACTCTCGTTTTTTCATTTGTAGGTTATTCTACAAGTGAGGTTGCCGTTGGAGCGCAGTCGAGCGTAAACGTATCGATGGCTTCTGATGTTAAAGCTCTCCAGGAAGTCGTGGTTATCGGGTACGGAACGGTCGAGGCCAAAGACGTAAC
>JBBRON010000060.1:0-15029 GCA_038229375.1 Cytophagales bacterium
CTTCGTGGCTTTTCTTGGTTGTGTAGATTTTCTCCCAATGCTCTTTGCTATTATTCATATTTAAAGTGTTTGCGTTCGAAGCCTTAAACTATTTCCAATAACAGAAACGGAACTTAAACTCATGGCTAATGCAGCGAGCATAGGACTTAACAATATTCCAAAGAAAGGATAGAGCAATCCCGCTGCTATTGGAATCCCGACAACATTATAGAAGAATGCAAAGAATAGGTTCTGCTTAATATTTCGCATCACATTACTACTTAGTTTTCGTGCTCGAAGAATTCCTTGAAGATCACCTTTCACTAACGTAATTCCTGCACTTTGAATAGCCGCATCGGTACCGGTACCCATCGCAATTCCGACATTCGCTTGAGCCAAAGCAGGCGCATCGTTAATACCATCACCCGCCATTGCTACGATTTCAGTTTTTTGAAATTCGATTACCTTATTTTGTTTATCGGCTGGTAAGTAATCAGCTTCAAAGCCATCCAGGCCAAGCTCATCCGCTACACCTTTGGCTGTAATTTTATTATCTCCGGTTAGCATCCAGACTTTAATTCCTTGTGCCTGTAATTCCTGAATCGTGCTTTTCGAATTTGCCTTAATTGGATCAGCAACTGAAATATATCCAGCCATCTTTTTATCGAGCAATACGAACATAACGGTCTCACCCTTCGCCTGCTTTTGCTTAACCTCTTCCATAAAAGATGCTTCCATCGTTACATTGAATGACTCCACTAACTTTGCATTGCCAACCGCTATTTCTTTTCCATCGATGCGTCCTGTAATGCCATGTCCCGTAACGGATCCAAAATTTTCTATCGGACTGAGGTTGATATTTTTCTCCTTTGCACTTTGCAAGATTGCCTCTGCCAATGGATGTTCACTGTTTGATTCGAGCGATGCAGCATGTTTGAGTAACTCATCTTCTGATACTGTGCTGTTCACAGATGTGACGGATTTCAATGCAGGTTTCCCCTCTGTAATCGTTCCCGTCTTGTCAATTACCAACACCGTTACTTTTTCCATCTCCTCAATTACCTTTGCTTCTTTCAAAAGGACACCAGCTTTTGCGCCACTCCCTGTACCAACCATAATAGACATTGGTGTTGCAAGACCGAGCGCACATGGACAAGCAATAATCAATACTGTTACTGCATTTGCAAAAGCAAAAACATAAGCGGGTTCTGGTCCCCAGATTGCCCACACCGCAAATGTTACGATTGCAATTCCAACCACTACTGGAACAAAGTAACCTGAAACTTTGTCTGCCAGATTTTGAATAGGTGCTTTCGACCGACTTGCCTTATTGACCATTTCTATGATTTGTGCAAGCAACGTATCTGATCCGACTTTCAACGCTTTCATTGTAAAACTACCTGTTCCATTTACAGTACCACCCGTCACCGGATCGCCATCATTTTTCTCCACAGGTAAAGGCTCACCAGAAATCATGGATTCATTTACTGAACTTCTTCCAGAGACAACCTCACCATCCACTGGAATTTTTTCACCTGGCTTTACCTTCAGAATATCATTGAGCACTACATGTTCCAATGGTATGTTTTGCTCTTGACCATCACGGATAACAGTTGCTTCAGGCGGTACAAGATTCAAAAGTTCGCGAATCGCACCATTCGTTTTGCCTCGTGCACGCAACTCTAAAACCTGTCCCAACAAAATCAGCGTAAGTATGACCGTTGCCGCTTCAAAATAGAGATGAACAGTGCCATCCATTTTAAACTGATCTGGAAATATCTCAGGGAATATTAATGCCACTATACTAAATAAGTAAGCAGAACCAGCGCCCAACGATATTAATGTCCACATGTTGGGAGACCGATTGATGATTGATTGGAATCCACGCACAAAGAAATCCCGTGTGCAATAAAACAAAACAATTGTTGCGAGTATAAATTGGACCCATCCCCACACAGTTCGACTTGCAATTTGAGTAATGTCAAGTCCCACTAACTCACCCATTGATATGATGAATACAGGTAAGGTGAAAAATACAGCAATCCAGAATTTCTTCAGCATCGATTTATACACTGCTTCTTCCGATGCATTATCCTTCTCCACTTTCTTCGGCTCAAGGTGCATTCCACATATCGGGCAATTGCCTGGCTTATCACGAATAATCTCAGGATGCATTGGACATGTGTATTCAATAGCCGGTGATTCAAACTTTTGCTCCTTGGCCAAGTGCATTCCACATACCGGGCAATTGCCTGGCTTATCATATTTCTTATCGCCCTCACAATGCATGGGGCAATAGTAGGAACCAGTATTATCACCCTTCTCCGATGATACTGCTTTCTGCTTTTGAGTATGATGTACTTTGTGTTCTTCGTGTGCACTTTTATCTGCCTTAACCGGAATCAAATTCATTCCGCAGATGGGACATTTCCCAGGTTCGTTCTTAATCACCTCTGGATGCATCGAGCAGGTGTATTGTTGATCATGGGATTGTTCCATAGCTTTATTATTTATCTCAATTCAGCATTTTTTTGTTCTTAATGCTGATGTTCAGCATGAGCCTTTGTAGTGTCTGTGTTCGTTACAAGTTCTAATTTCATACCGCATTTCGAACAGGTGTCACCTTCTTTGCCTGTTACTTCCGGATGCATGGAGCAAGCATAGGTCATTTCCATCCCATCGTGTTGTTTCGTTGTATCACTTTTCATCTGCTGGTCTTCCTGCGTGGTTTGTTCTTTCTTGGTTCCACACCCGGTAAGCAAAACTGAAGAGACAAATAATCCTGATGTAAGGATGGCAATTGTTAAAACTGATTTTTTCATAGTTGTATAGTTTAAGAGTTGTTTATATAGTTTTCTAAAAAATCAAATTAGGAGGTTTTTAAATAATTTCAAGGGATCTGATTACGTCTATTTCCTCTGGAATGTAAATTACAATAGGACGAAAAGTCGTAATGTATAAGACTATATCTAATTTCATCATTGCTGTATGATTTTTAATGCCTTTGAAATCTGTATGATAATGAGCGATAAAAAGCTCATCCCGATTATGATTAACCAATCTACACCAGACATCGGAATTAAATGCAGCGTCTTTTGTACAATCGGTATCTGATAGGCTATGAACATCAAGACTAAAGATGCGACAATGGCATACCAGACATACTTATTTTTAAAAACTTCATTCTTAAAAAATTTTCCGCTACCCGTTGAACTCATGTTGAACACGTGAAGCAATTGAGAGATGATGAGTGTGAAGAATAAAATGTTATTACTTAATTTTGGATTCCATGCTTCGGTATTGTGCGTGGTATAGCGGCTGATGAAAACAGCACCTACGGTTGTGATCGTTATTACTGCGGCATAATAAATCAAAGCAATCCATCTTTTCTTGTCGATGATCGATTCCTCGCTATTGCGAGGGGGTTGTTTCATAATTGAAGTGCTGCCAGCCGTAACCCCTAGTGCCAATGCAGGAAGAAGGTCAGTGATGAGATTAATAAATAAAATCTGTAAGGGTAAAAGCTGAAATTGAAAATTCAATACCGCGGCTAATGCGACTACTAGCAATTCACTCATGTTACAGGATAGGAGGAAGATGACAAACTTCCGTATGTTTTCGAAGATGATGCGGCCTTGCCGGATGGCGAGCACGATAGATGAAAAAGAATCATCTTTGAGCACCATGTCGGCTATATCTTGTGCCACTTGAGTTCCGCGTAAGCCCATGGCTATTCCTATATCTGATTTCTTAAGCGCAGGTGCATCATTCACACCATCTCCTGTCATACCTACGATGTGTTTTCGCTCCTGTAGTACACTGACTAAATCTAGTTTTTGTTGTGGGCTAACACGGGCGAAAACCGATGTGCTGAGCCACAAATCTTTTTCGCTTTCGCTAAGTCGTGCATACTCATTCATGTCTTTGCCGATCATCACGCGGGTATCATTTTCATCGATGATGCCCAGCTTACGTCCAATATTTTGCGCGGTCGAAGGATGATCGCCAGTGATCATGATAACTTTGATGCCTGCCGCCTTACATTCCTTCACGGCAGCGAAAACCTCTTCGCGTGGCGGATCGATCATACCAATAAGGCCAAGGAAAACTAAATCCTCTGCCAGCGTCTTTTCCTCCGCAGAAGAAGTTTTAGTCGCAACAGCAAGTACTCGAAGTCCCGAAGCAGACAATGTTTCAGACTCTGCCAACCAGGTAGCTTTAAGTGTTGTGTTGAATTCATGCTCCCCTGTTTGATCGTTTACGCGAGTGCAATGATTAATGAGTTCTTCCGCTGCTCCTTTTGCATATACCCGATGCCCATCGTTAGTTCGATGCAAGGTGGCCATGATCTTTGTATCTGAAGAGAAAGGTTCTTCTTTTACCAAGGGGTTTTCTTTCCGTAGCGTTTCAATGATTGCGTCCTGTTGTCGGGCGAATTTTAGTAAGCCGACTTCCAACGGATCACCGGATTCTTCCTCATTGTTGCCGAGCGAAGCTGTATTGCACAATACAGCTGAGTTTATGATTTGTTCAAATGAAGTATCCTTACGATCT
The DNA here is from genome assembly GCA_038229375.1 of Cytophagales bacterium. Lineage (GTDB taxonomy): Bacteria > Bacteroidota > Bacteroidia > Cytophagales > Cyclobacteriaceae > ELB16-189. The sequence continues at coordinate 4,534 of JBBRON010000060.1, forward strand.
CCTTTTTTTGAATTACTTGTATCAAATTTTCCGGTGGGTGTTACGATCAGGTTTACTTCAATTTTGTTTTGTGTCAGTGTTCCTGTTTTATCGGTACAGATCACATCGGTTCCGCCCAATGTTTCTACTGCCGAAAGTCTTTTTACAATTACATTATGCTTTGCCATTTTAAGCATGCCTTTCGCTAATGCTAATGTGGCTACAATGGGCAAGCCTTCGGGTACGGCAGCTACAGCTAAAGCGATTGCCGTTTCCATCATATCCAGAATTTGCTTTCCGTTTAAAAGACCAGCAAAAAATATAATGACTACTAAAACTATCGTTACGATGATCAGCTTTTTACTGAACTGCTCCAGCTTTTTCTCAAGCGGTGTTGCAGCTTGTTCTGCTGATTGAACTAAGCTTGCAATTTTACCAAGCTCGGTCATCATACCTGTGCTCGTAATAAGCGCGCGCGTATTTCCTTTCGTAATGAAAGTACCCTTATATACTATGTTCGTTCGTTCGGCCAGCATAGTTCCTTCATCCAGTTGCCCGTCTTTCTTTTCTACAGGGAGAGATTCGCCAGTCAATGCAGCCTCATCCACCTGAAGCTGTGAAGAGTGGAAAATCATGCCATCAGCGGGAACCATGTCACCGGCTTCAAGAAATATTAAATCACCAGGAACAAGTTCTTCTGCATTTATCTCTGTTGTTGTTCCATTACGAACAACTTTAGCTGAAAGTATGGACAGGTTTTTCAATGCAGCCATGGAACGCTCTGCTTGGTACTCCATATAAAAACCGATAATCGCATTGATTAAAATCACGACTAGTATTGCACCGCCATCAAGCCATTCCTTAAAGAGGAAAGATAATCCTGCTGCAACAATTAAAAGGTACACGAGTACATTCGTAAACTGACTCAGAAAAATCAGCCAAAGGCTTTTCTTCTTTTCCTCGTCTATCGCATTTCGCCCGAGTGCTTTCAATCGTAATGATGCCTCTTCGGGTGACAATCCTTTTTCAGTGTCGGACTGATATATAGAAAGAATATCACTTTGTGATTTGCTATGGACTGCTTGCTTAATGTCTTCCGCGTTGATCATGTTAATTGCTTGAACTAATTATTACATCTTCATCCCACCCATCGAGGAGTTTGCACCTTGTTTCAAAATGAATTCGCTATTGAGCAGGTAAGCACCAGAGGTTACCACTCGCTCACCTTCTTTTAATCCCGAAAGTATTTCAACAAATTGTTTGTTTTCAATTCCCGTTACAACCGCTCGGCTTTCAAACATACCGGGCATAGCCTCAATCCAAACCATCGTCATGCGACCAATTAACAAAGCTGTTTTAGGAACAACAAGTGTCTGCTTGGGATGATGATTGATCGTAACACGCGCCATCATGCCAGGCTTTATCGCGTTGTTATTATTATCTATGCGAAAACGCACAAGATTTATTTTTGAGTTTTCTTCCATGGCAGGATTTTCGAACACCATCTTTGCCTTGAATGTTTTTTGTGGGAACGCTTCGATACTAATTGATGCCTCAGTTTTCTCATTAAAGTAATTTATTTCATTCGAATATACCTGCGTCTCTACCCAAACAGAACTAAGGTCTACAATCTGAAAAAGTGGTGTACCTATTTGCGTGTACTCACCTTCACTGACTAGTAGTTTTGTAACAAAACCAGTATGTGCACTATGGTATGTTAATAGAGCAGATGCCTGGTGACTTGCTTCAAGTTTTTTAATCTGCGATTCAGTCATGCCCCACAGCAACAATTTTTTTCGTCCGCCCTGAATCAGCGCATCCACTGTTGTTTGTTGCCCGGGAAATTTATTGCGTTGTTGAAGCGCTGACAGGTAATCATTCTGATCGGCCAGCAATTCTTCGCTGTAAATACTGTAAAGAGCTTGTCCGGTTACGATATGCTCACCTTCCTGGCGAACCAACAGACGATCAATTCTCCCCGGTACTTGTGATGCAATGGTAGTCAGTTTGTTTTCGTCTGCCGATATTTTTCCTGTCAAGGTGGTTTGCATGGCGATCATCGTAAGCCTCGCGGTATCCACGATGATATTGGCAAGAATTTGTTTCTCATTATTAAGGGTCAACATTGTAGAGTCATGCCCTTCAGTACTTTCATTTTTCTTGTTCACTTTCAAAAGCCCCATTCCACACACCGGACAGGCTCCAGGCTTATTCGAACGCACAGAAGAATGCATTGTACAGGAATAATATTCCGCTGCCTCATGTTGATGCTCTTCTTTTTTACACGAGAACGTTAACATCAAAATTGCCAGTATGATAGTGTACAGTCTCATTGTTTCTCAATTAAAATACTTTCACTATCCAGCATGTAGCCAGCATCCAATGCAATCTCTTCATCACCTTTCAGTCCGCTGATAATCTCAATCCTGTTATCCAGGGTCATTCCTACTGTCACCACGTGTGGTTCGAATAGGCCAACTCCACTGGAAGTAATTCCCGTTTTTACCCATACAATTTTGCGAGAACCTAAATCGTAAACAGAAGACAATGGAACAGTGAGCGCGTTTGCCTGAACAGAAAATTTACCTTTTATAAATGAATTGATCTTAAAGATTCGCCCCGGATTATCCAGATATATCCTTGCCCGTACAAAACGTTGCTTATCCTCATAGACTGGCTCAACGAGATCAATGTTTGCGTTGATCGAATCTTTTTGTACTTCAGAATATAACGTTACGGGCACCCCTTTTTTAAGTTGAACCTGTGATGAAATGTTAACTGAAAGAAGCGCCCATACCAGTCTGAAATCATTGACAACAAATAGTGTTTGACCTTTGTTTACATACATGCCTTCTCTGATCTGTCCTGTTGAAACTACCGAAGCTCCCGTACTTGACGAGGAAGCTTCTTGCATCGCACCCATGCCAGTTGACGGTGGTGATTTCATCTCTTCTGAAGAACCACCCTCTAGAGAGAACCTGATGAAGCCATCAATAGGGGAGGTAATGGTGATTGCATGTGTTACGCTATTTGATTTTTCAATTTGCTGTATTTGGCTTTCCGAAAGTCCAAGAAGTTTTAATTTCTGTTTGGCTTTTGCAGCAAGACTGTCTTCTCCGGATTTTAACAGAAATAAATACTCTTCCTGATACGTATTGAGTTCAGGACTGTAGAGGTCTGCAATTCGTTCTCCTTTTTTTACAAACTGGTAATTATATTTTACGTAAAGTTTTTCGATTCTTCCTGACGTTCTAATAGCTACTTTATTATTCCTACGCTCATCAAAAGCAATATATCCGCTGGCTGTTACTGTTTGCTTAGAAGGATTTTGAGATAGCTTTATGGTTTTCTGTGATGAGAGCACAACCTGATTAGCAGAATGCGAAATCATACGGATAGCCTCATTGACTTTCGTGCTGTCATGACCCGTATGATTTGTATGATCTTCAGGGGCATGCCTTCCACACGCTGCCGCTAAAATTATGAACCATGCAATATGTAAACGCGTTCTGGTCATTATTATCTTTCTGTTTCATATTCGTACTCTGCCTGAAGCCTCAGCAAAAGACCAAGCTTTTCAAGTTGCTCCAACTGTTTCATGAACAACATATCCCAGGCATCGAGCAGCACAAAAAAGTTTCCAGTGGTTTGTTTGTAGGCCAAAAGATTCGCATCCATGTTTTTTCTGTATAAAGGATTAATGTCTTTTTGATAATTATCAAATTGTTGTCTTTCGTATTTTAACATAGCAAGTTTTTCATTGATCATCCGCGTAGCCATCAGTTTCATATTCTCTTTCTCCAGGTTCATAGCCCTAATTTCATACGTCATAGATTGAACTTCAGTTTTATACATCTTTGATGACCACGGAGCGATTGGGATTGTGACCATACCCATGATGGAAAATTGATTGGGCATTCCAAACATCTTCATGTGACTGGCTCGTAAACCGAAGTCTGGTTTGCTACCCGTTGCCATCCAACTCCGGTTTAATTCCATTGAGCGTATGCTGCTGGTCATACTGGTTATGTCGCTACGTTGAACAGAAGCAGTGTCCTGAACAACCATTATTGAATCATAGTTATTGAACACCACAACGGTGTCTATTGTAAAGGGGGTTTCTGTTGGCAGATTCAATAATGTATTCAAACCGATGTTACTTTCGGTAACCTCGGCATTCGCCATCGTCTCCATATTATTAAGTTCCTTCAACTTGGCTTTGGCTTTAAAAATTGTACTGAGATCAGCTTGGTTATACGTGTATCGGGATTCTGAAATATTGATAAACAACTTCAACAACTCCCGGTTTTCTGCAATAAGGCCAAGCTTATGCTCGGCAACAATTCGTTGATTGTATAGTATGCGAACCTGGGCACGCAAAATGTTTTTTGTCCATTCCTCATTATTTTGCTGCACCTGTTTCAGGGAAGAATAGTAGCTTCCTTTAGCGCGCAGTTTGGCCGAGTTGGGGATCATCTGCTCGGCAGAAAACATGAGCCCTGCCCAATTCATCGGATCTTCTTTTCGTTTGATCATATCCAATTGGTAGGGAAACGAATTTAGTCCGAACGAAAGTGTTGGTGGCATCCAACTTGAACTGCCATCCGCTTTAGCTTGCAAAGATTTAATACGCGAATCGTATTGTAACACAAGTGGATATTCCGCCTCGACTTTATTAATAATTTCCTCCAGACTAAATCGGACAGTATCCTGGGCACGCAGGTTTAGTGTGCCTGTAAAAGCTATGAGACTGATTACAATATAATTTTTAAGTACGCTCATGATGTTGAAGCGTACGTGCTCGTTTTTACTTGGTTTTTAAATTCCATTTCGGAGGTTGCGTGGTATGTCTCAATTCTTTTAAGAGTTTTCATAGTTGCTCATTAATGATCAATCCTTAATTTCCATGTATTGAAGTTTACCGTTCTTCTTTAGTTCACGTTCCTTCACAACTTCATAGACTACAGGCAATACAATGAGCACGAATAGTGTAGAAGTAATAAGACCAAACACGAATGGAATGGTGATGGGCTTCATTACATCACTACCCGTTCCGGTAGCTAGTAGTATTGGAAGCAGACCAACCATATCCGCCATAACGGTCATCAATTTGGGTCTTACCCTCAACACTGCACCTTCAAATACAGCATCCTTTATATCGTCATTACTAATTTTGTCTGGAGAGTTACCTTTGCTTTGTGCTAGTTTCTGTATGGATTCATTCAGGTATACAATCATGAGAATACCTGTCTCCACAGCAACTCCAAACAAAGCAATGAAACCAACTGCCACGGCTACGGAAAAATTAACATCGAAGAAATACATGGAGTACACCCCACCTATAAGCGCCACTGGCAAGCTTGAAAGTACAATCACCATTTCTTTTACTGACTTAAAAGTGAAATACAATACGAATGAGATGATCAGTAGTGTTATTGGAATAATGATCATCAATCGTTTTTGAGCACGTACCTGATTTTCATATTGTCCACTCCATTCAATGAAGTACCCCTTTGGTAATTTTTTGAATTCATTCTCAATTCTCTTCTTTGCATCCTTCACTACACTGCCCATATCTTTGCCCCGGATATTGAAGAGTACAGTACCTCGTAACATTGCATTTTCAGAACTGATCATTGGTGGGCCTTCTGAAATGGTTAGATCGGTTACAGCCGAAAGAGGAATTGTGCCGTAACTTGCAGTTTGGATTGGAATACGTTTTATCTCCGAAAGGTCATTGCGGAAATCTTGTCCTAGCCGCAGGCTTACTGTAAATCGTTCTCTTCCTTCAACGGTGTTGGTAAGGTTCATACCGCCAATAGCCGTTTCAATGAGCATGCTTACTTCGTCAGTGCTAAGACCGTACCTTGCCAGTTCTTCCCGGTTGATTTTTATGTCGAGATATTTCCCTCCAGTAAGTTGTTCTACGTATAAGTCAGCAAGACCTTCAGTTCCCTTGAGCGCCTTTTCAATACCCAAAGAAATGTTATAGATACTATCAATGTTTTGTCCGTAAACTTTAATACCCACGTCCGTGCGAATACCGGTGGAAAGCATATTGATCCGGTTGATGATAGGTTGAGTCCATCCGCTAGTCACGCCAGGTATCTGCACTTTTTCATTTAGTTCTGCGATGAGTTTCTCTTTTGTCATCCCATCACGCCATTCATTTTTTGGTTTTAAAATGATGATCGTTTCGATCATGCTTAAGGGCGCGTTATCGGTAGCCGTGGAAGCTCTTCCTGCTTTGCCAAGTACATTCACTACTTCAGGAAATTCTTTGATAAGCCTATCTTGTAGCTGAAGGATTCTTTTGATTTCGGAGTTGGAAGCATCAGGAAGTGTAACAGGCATAAAAAGGAGTGAGCCCTCATCTAAGGGCGGCATAAATTCAGAACCCATCTGCAACAGTAGAGGAATGCAACCGAGACTTATGATGATTGCAATTGCTATTACCATCTTCTTCCAACGGAGACATAGACGCAGTACAGGACTATACAAACGGATAAAGAAATTGGAAATAATGTTTCGACTTTCGGGCCTAAGCTTTCCTTTCATTAATGTTCGCAGCAACATCGGCACAATAAAGAGTGCAACAATCGCTGAACCGATCATCGTAAAAGTTTTGGTAAGAACAAGAGGAGAAAATAATTTTTGTTCTTGACCTGTAAGGAATAAAATCGGAAAAAATGAAATCAGCGTAATGAGTATAGAGTAGAACACGGCTCTGCCGATCATACGCGAAGATTTTTCGATGATGCTGATCCGTTGTTCTTCCGGAAGTTCATTCGTATGGCCAATGCGCTCCTTTTCCATCACGAATCAGATTGAGGTTTAACAACTGCCTGGGTGAGTTGGCGGTAGGCATTTTCGGTCATTACAATACCTGCATCGACCAAATCGCCAATTGCCAAGGCAACGCCTCCCAGTGACATGATGTTGAGGCTTATGCCAGCAAATCGAATAATCATGAAGGCGATAAGAATAGAAAGCGGAATGGTAATGATGGCTACCAACGCACTGCGGAAATGAAAAATAAAAACCATCACCACAAGAGAAACGATGAGTATCTCTTCCCACAGCGCTTCACTCAGCGTTGCAACGGCTGCTTCGATCAGATCACTTCTATCGTAAGCAACTTTGAACTTTACTCCGGATGGCAAACCCTTTTCGACATCGGCTATCCGTACTTTAATCCTATCAATAACTTCTTTAGCGTTCTCACCATAGCGCATTACTACAATACCACCTACTACTTCCCCATCACCATTTTGTTCTGTTATCCCTAATCGTAAGTCACTGCTCATTTGCACTGTAGCAACATCCGAGATTTTTATAGGTACAGATTTGTATGTCCCTAATGAAATGTTTTTGATATCGTCAATGCTTGTGATATAGCCCAATCCACGGATCATATAACTGGTAGAATTCATTTCGAAAATACTTCCACCCACATCACGGTTGTTTCCGGTTATGGCTTTAGTCACATCCATGAGCGGAACATCAAAATATACCAGCTTGTATGGATCGATAGTAACCTGGTATTGTTTCTGGAAACCACCAAACGAAGCAACTTCACTGACTCCTTCTACTTTTTGAAGAGCGAACTTGACATACCAATCCTGTAAGGCACGTAACTCTCCAAGATTAAAACCAGGGGCATCAAGTGTATACCAGAAAACGTGTCCTACTCCTGTACCATCAGGACCAAGCGAAGGAGTCAATCCAGTAGGCAAAAACTTTTGAGCATAGTTAAGTCGCTCAAGTACGCGTGAACGCGCCCAATAGATATCTACATCATCGTTGAAAATGACAAAAACAAAACTCATCCCAAACATTGAAGCTGCTCGGATACTTTTTATCTCTGGCAACCCTTGAAGGTTGGATACCAACGGATAGGTAACCTGATCTTCTATGATTTTGGGGTTGCGCCCCATCCACTCCGTATAGATGATCACCTGGTTTTCAGAAAGATCAGGAATAGCGTCTACTGGTGTAGTGAGTACGGCAAACACACCGCCTATAATGATGAGGAGTATCCCTAACCAAACAAAAAAGCGATTGTGCGTTGACCATGATATTATTTTTTCAATCATATGAACGATTGGTTAATTAATATCGGAAAGCGTTACCTACTAAAAGTTTCATTTTGCCTTTTCATTTTTAATAAAATTCCGGAAAGAGTGTTTGAATCTTTGGATGAAACCAAATTTACTTTTCACTTCTTTTTGAGCTTTGATTTACGTGCTGGCTTTTTATCGCGTCCGACTGAGTTGGCTCCTGTTAAACCATTTTCATCATGATCAGGATGTACATTGTTGAAATCCTCATTTGTTTTAAGATCTAACATGCTACCTTCCTTTTGGCCTAGCATGGATCTAGAATTCTTAGTTTCTTTAATTTTTTTCATCTCTGTATATTTTAATTACAAAAAATTATAACTATCGAACGAGAGTGTTACCTATGAAATTCATTCTACTTTTCATTTTTAATACTTACTTGTAGTCACCATGATTTAGACGATGTAACGGTCAAAAGTCCCATAGCTCTCCCTGATTTTGCCTTTGCGAAAACTCAACCCTATCAGTGGAACACCGGAAGCTAATGCTATCCACAATGCATTGCCGGATGGGTCTTTTACTATAAAGCTTGCTACAATGAGCCAAAGTGCAAATGCCATATTTAAAAACCGTAAGGAGCGGCCTACTTCAGCCATAGCAATTACTGTAAAGGTTACAATCAAGGCTCCGATAGTGGTAAGGTGATTTGCGAAAGGTTTTTGTATTGAAAATAGAAAGGGTGTGAACATTAACCCAATGCCTATCGCTGTTGATAAAAATAAGTTCCATGGAATATTAACTCCCCACATCATGGAAGGAACTGTTTTATTTAACGAACCAATAAAACTTGGTGTCCTGTTATCTTTACCACCGCCTTCAATGGTATCGCCCATCCAGAAAGTACGCCAGAAAGGTTTTCCTTCTTTTATTCGTTTAACTATAAATTGAATCATAGCTACCACTTCATCTAGCGTTAGCGGAATCATAACAACCATAGCAACAGCTGTAAGTAAACAAACCGAACACCAAAAGCCGACTGAAACAGGTTGTAAAATAATGAGTACTATGCTAATCACGCCAAGTGGTATAACCAGTATGCCAAAAATCGCTACCATCCAAGGCATGGTGCGCCAACGATTAGACATGCCCATGTATCCCATTAACGCTTCAATTGTGTAGGCAAAGTTTCCAAGTCCCCCATCAGATATAGGAAATGATTTAGAAACTTCTGATGTCAAAACCTTTTCAGTACCCTCGCCAAAAAACGGATCCCATATCTGATCAATGTATCCTAATTGAAAGGCAGTAAGATAACGTGAGGCGAAAAATCCTATAAATGCCAATATGATAATGGGTGTGCGCTGCAACCACGAAGATGGATTGTACGACCAGCCTGGAGGTGTCTCTGGGCCGGGTGGCATTTTCATCATCATGGCCATCATGCCTGGCATTTCTGGAATTAGAACAGAAAGTGCAATTACCATCATTCCGATTACCGTGTCGGTAAAATAAGATGCCGCATCGGGTGCCCAAAAAATAAGCGGAGCAAACAGCAACCAGATCCCTGTAAAACAAGCAGCCCACGGAGCCCATAGGCGGAATGGGTTTGAAGATAACAAACCAAACACAATTAGCAATGCTCCACTGATAACATCACTGTAAATCATCTCGCTGCTTTTATAACCAAATGTAATAGGAGCCATGAGGAGAAATACACCTAGCAAGACATTAGTTAAATGCGTCCAAATTATTTTTTCGTGAAAAGTGATGACCATTTGTTTATGATCAGTCTCGCCTTTCTTGGGCACAAGCTCCATTCCGCACTTAGGACATTTGCCCGGTGTATCGCTTATAATTTCAGGATGCATAGTACACGTATATTGTGTGCCTTGTTTTTTATCACCCATCATGGCATGGTCGTGACCCGGCATATCATGTTTCATGGTTTCCATAAGACAATTTTTATTTATAAATATGTTCCATTGACCTTTTATTCAGATGCGCCTTAATTATTTTATCTCTTTGCTAAAGTTCACTTTGAATTATCTTTTTTCTTAGCATCAGTTGTTTTCTTTCTGCTTTTCGTCTTTCTTAATCTGTTTTTCTTTTTCCTTTTGTTCTCTTACAATCTTTATTAATTCCTTTAGTGTACCGCCATCCTTCACCGTCACCTTACTGTTTTTTATAGCATTGCTCTCCGATACTAAATTCAAATCCATTCTTAATTTATATTTCACTTTTCCTCCTTTGCTGATAAGCGGACCGATGCTTTTAAAAATGTGGGAAAACGAAATGCGCATTGGCACTGTAAGTTCTGTGCTGTCCTGTTGTTTAATATCAATTACTCCCAATTCTGCTCCGGTAATCCAGGGATGGTCAGCGAGCGAAAATTTGTATTTCAAATCTTTTAACTGGAAAGGAAATTTATTCCTGTTTCCTATCATCACCTTTAAAAAC
>JBBRON010000061.1:0-14988 GCA_038229375.1 Cytophagales bacterium
ATCCTAAAAACGCACTGGTAAAGCAGTACAAGAAACTTTTTGAGATGGAAGACATTGAGCTTGAATTCAAAGAAGGTGCTCTTGACTTTATTGTTGAGAAGGCGATGGGATTCAAGTTAGGGGCACGCGGATTGCGCTCAATCTGTGAAGCAATCATCAACGATGCCATGTTTGAGTTACCTTCTGACCGTACCAGTGACAAACTGGTGATCACGAGAGCGTATGCTGAAGATAAGTTCAGCAAGTCACGGTATAGCAAGCTGAAAGTAGCTTAGAAGATCTAACTAACGTAATAGACGTAGCAACGTTAAAGCTACTCTGAAAGATATTTGGTCATTAGTCTGGCTGTATTCTCAGAAGCTGATCCTGTATCCAGCGTTTTATAGATTTGGTCGTATTCCTTCAGAATGTTGCTTCGATACGCGTTGTCTGAAACCAGTTTTCCGATCTCATTTGAAATAGACTCGACAGTCGCTTTTTCCTGAATCAATTCACGAATAACTTCTTTATCTGCAATGAGATTAACGAGAGAAATGAATTGCACCTTTACTAACGCCTGTGCGATCTTGAATTCAAGCCAATCGGCGATATAAACACACACTTGCGGAACGTTGAACAGCGCCGTTTCGAGAGTTGCCGTACCTGATGTTACAATCGCAGCAGTCGCTGACTGAAGGAGATTGTAGGTGTCATCGGTCACAAATCGCACCGAAGGCAGCTCCTTTAACGGTAAATACAACGATGGATCCAATCCATCCACCGCCGCGACCGCAAACTGAAATTGCGGATATTTTTTCACCACCTCCGCCATCACGGGCACCATTCTTTTCAGTTCCTTTCTGCGACTTCCTGGCAGAAGCGCAACAATTGGTTTGTCGGCTGAGAATCCATGCTTCGCCAAAAAGCCGGCATCAGGTTGAAAAGACTTAACGGCATCGAGAACAGGATTGCCAACGTAGTCAACCTCCCAATCATATTTTTTATAGAATGCTTTTTCAAATGGCAGTATAACAAACAGCTTATCTACGTTAGCCTTGATCTCTTTCGCGCGACTCTGATACCAGGCCCAGATCTTTGGCGGAATGTAGTAAAAGGTTTTTAGACCTCGCGGCTTCGCAAATTTTGCGATGCGCCGATTGAAGCCTCCATAATCAATTAGGATTACAACGTCGGGTTTAAATTGAAGAATATCATTCTTGCACAATTTCAACATACGTTGAATGGTACCGTAGTTCGCAATGAGAGTGATAAAACCCATGAACGCCATCTGCTCATAGTGAACAACAAGGTCAACACCCTCATCCTTCATATAATCACCACCGAAGCCGCGAAACACTGCGGTCGTATCAAGCTTTTTTAAGGCCTTGACAAGATTACTGCCGTGCAGGTCACCTGATCGTTCGCCAGCAATGATGTAGTAACGCAAAGGAAATAGGGATTAGGAGTTGGGCATTAATCGTTAACCAAAATATTCCACATAGTTGCGGGGAGTTTCATAAAGCTTGATTGAATGAAGCGTTGCTTTTGAAGCTATGTTCGCTAACCTTGGCGCAAGGATCTTCCAGATTTCCATGGCTAATGTTTCAGTGCTAGCCATTTTTCCCTTCATGAAATCAACGTCAAGGTTAAGGTTCTTGTGATCTACCTTGTCTGTTACCTCGGTACGGATTAAATCACTGAGTTTTTTAAGATCCACCACAAATCCCGTATCTGGATCGGGATCACCCTTCACGGTCACGATCAAATCATAGTTGTGTCCATGCCAGTTTTCATTGGCGCAAGGACCGAAAACCTCGAGGTTCTTTTCTTTGCTCCAGGCAGGATTAGACAGCTTATGCGCTGCGTTAAAATGTTCTTTTCTGCTGACGTATATCATAAAAAAATGGCGCCACCGCCACGACATGGACATGCACCCATTCGTAAAAGGCGCCTGTGCTAAAGCTTAAGCGACTGCGTGCGGACAAGGGCAAATATACATTAACTTGCAGCAAAGTAAATCAAGATGATCGTTGTTACAGGGGCCGTAGGTTTTATCGGCAGTGAGTTAATCGCCAAACTCAATCAGGAAAATTTCAATACCATCATTGCTGTTGATACGTTTGACGAGCCTGTCAAAAATAAAAATCTCGATGACCTTCGGATTCAGGAGCGGGTAGATCGCGACAATCTGCTTCCCTGGCTTGACAAAAACTTTGAGCTGGTCGAATTTATTTTTCATATCGGTGCCATCACCGATACGTCAGAATTCGATACTCAGCTTCTTAATCGTTTTAATACTCAGTACACGAAAGATATTTGGACAAGGTGTATAAAGTACCAGATTCCTTTGGTCTACGCCTCCTCAGCCGCGACCTATGGATTAGGGGAAGAAGGCTATGATGATAATGAGTCGCTCATTCCAAAATTAAAACCACTAAATCCTTACGGCCAGTCCAAGCAAGATTTCGATGTGTGGGCATTGCAGCAAAAAGAAACGCCACTGTTTTGGGCAGGACTAAAATTCTTTAATGTCTACGGTCCGAGGGAATATCACAAAGGTCGCATGGCATCCGTGATCTGGCATGCATTCAATCAAATCCAGAAAACAGGCAAGATGAAATTATTCCGGTCGCATAACCCAGAATACAAAGACGGTGAACAGATGCGTGATTTTGTTTATGTTAAAGATGTCGTGGATGTCTGCTACTTTCTGATGAAGCATCGCAAGAATTCAGGCATTTATAATCTGGGCTCTGGTCAGGCACGCACATTCGTTGACCTCACAAGAGCAGTGTTCAAGGCGGTTAACAAACCGGAATCAATTGATTTTGTTGATACGCCTGTCGACATCCGTGATAAGTATCAGTATTTTACTGAAGCAAAAATGGACAAGCTAAAAAAGATCGGATACCCTAAAGCGTTCCATACGCTGGAAGAAGGAACAACCGACTATGTGAAAAATTATTTGATAAAACTCTGAGTGAGTCGTTGGCGGCTATTCAATTATTTTCGAATAATAATTTTCTGAAGATCAACCTTACCCTGAACAAGTGTTTTTAGTACATACAATCCTGAAGGTATTGAAGACACATTCATCCGATAACGACCCTTACTTACTTCTTCCAACCCCATGCTGAATTCGCGTCCGACCGCATCCATAATCGACGCCGCCGTGATCGGATTTGCACTTTCCAACTGAAGAATGTCTGCGGTTGGATTAGGGTAAATTTTCACTTTGGTTCCCGCAACTGAAGGAGAATCTTCAACACCTGTGAGCGTATAGGGGTCAGAACGCTTATTGCAGGTGGTGCTGAACGTGAGGACTGAATACACTGCCGACGTGCCACCAAAACCATATGATCGCGAAGTGGCTCCTGAAACAAGCTGCCCGTCTTTGAGCCATTGGTAGCTATTCGCCACAACGGTGCTTATAAGACTGGTGCCATTAAGCGCAACAGTGTTTTCGGCCAGGTCGTTCGCTGTAAGTGTTATAGTTTTTGACAGCGGGCGTGACCCGGCAGGACCGGTAACTGTCAACGTAGCGGTAAATGGTCCGGCTGAAGTGTAATAATGCAACGGACTCACCAATGTTGAAGAGTTTTGTGTACCTGAAGCAGGATCACCAAATGACCAGATACGCGAAGTAATCGATCCAGAACTTTTGTCAGTGAAATAAGTAGATGATTTGATACAGGTATAGGTTACTGCAAAATCCGGAAACAGAATATCAGTGCAATTTGCCTTCAGCCAGTTTGCCGAATTTGTTAAGGTGCTGCCCGCCCCGGCATTCACAATTGACGTTCCTGTCACATCCACATTCGTCACATCGACGAAGTCCAAACATATTTTAAAGTAATCGCTGAGAGCAAACGTTGCATTGGTTCCTGACGAAAGGATCTTTACCCGACTGGTAGACGAAGTGGAAAAAGTAATTTTATCGGTAAACGTCTGCGTTGAACCCTGCTGTAATATCATTTGGGATCCTCCGGTAAGATTGAGATTGGAGACAAGCAAGGATCCATTCAAGCGAATTATACCATTTCCTTGTATGCTTCTTACAGTATTTGTACCCGTAACAGAAATATCACCGCCATTTAAACTTAAAATTCCCTGGTAGTTGGCAGACGAAAGATTTACGGTATGGGTCGTTGCCGGCGATCCCACGATTGAACTCGAAATATCCGACTGCACCGTCATTCCAGTAAAGTCAACCAATAAATTTCCCGCTGCTCCCTGAGTGGAAGATGTTGTGAATGAGACTGACTTTGCTCCGGCACCTGACGGAACCAGCTGGTTGAGGTGTATTGAGCTTCCGTTAAATCCAACGGAACCCTGAGCGATGGTAATTTTATCAACGGTAGCCGAACCTGTCACCGCCCAGGAAGAGTCACCATTAAACAATAGGGACCACTTGTCGAGATTATTGGAACTGAGGTCAACTGCATTTGCTGTTGTGGCTGCGCTGTTAAAATTTATATTTCCCGTCGTCGGTGTTGTTATTTTTGTGGATAGCAGTGTCAGCCCTTCGCCGACCGTGAGTGTATGGGCGTTCAGCGAGAAGCCGACATTGAACTGATTGCCAAACCAGCGCAATGAATAACAACTCTGATCGGCATTCAAGGTAATGGTAGACGTGGCGGTAAACGATTGTTCATTAAATACCACACGGTCATTGGCACCAGGAACTGCATTGGCAGCAGCACCACCGCTTGAAAGGGACCAATGGGATCCATCGCTCCATGCCCCGTCATTTCCAATCCAATAGTAAGTAGTCCGTGGGTCAACCAAAGAAGAATACTCCACAATCAATGAAAAGGCTTGTAATCCTCCCTGCAACGTGCCTTTATTAGTGACACGTAGTTTGTAGTTTCTTGACAGCGAACTTGCCAATTCGATTTTTTCAACGTTGTCACGAATGTTATCTCCTGCTACGGCCGCGGCATTGGGGGTTGCTGGATTCAATGTCCATGGCAACTGGGTATTATTGCCATCATCGACCAACTTCAAGTCGAGGTCGTTCACGAGCATTTTATTTGTGGGATTCAGAGACACTGGTGGTGGAGTCCCCGCAGGATCGGTCCAAACAAGGGTGGCAGTGATTTTTGTTCCTGTTTTTGGTGTGCCCAAATCAATTTCGAAGGTCTGACCATTTATCAGCACCTGTTCTTTGATAAAAATATTCTGGTTGTCCTTGTTGATGATAATTTTTGCAGCAGCTTCAGCGTCCAACAATCCCCAGCCATAGGAATAATCTGGCCCAGGGCTGCTGCCAGCTTCGCGTGCTGTATGTAAAACCAGTGCCTTTAACGTAGCACTGCGCATGTAATTCCCTGAATTAAGACTTTTATAAAGTTGTTGAAGAAGCGCTAATGTGCCTGTCGTTGCTGGCGTCGACATCGATGTTCCACTCTCAAATTCATATCCAGTAGGCGATTTAGCATTTAGGGAGAACACATTAAAACCTGGAGCCACAATATCCGGCTTGATGCGTCCATCGTCTGTCGGGCCCCAGCTGCTAAAATTGGTTGGCAGCACATCAGAGGGCTGTGTATAGCTGGTAAGGTTTTGTATAGCACCAACAGTGATAATATTTTTCGCCACGCTGTTCGTTGGTATACAATCAAAAGGTCCATCTGGAGCTTGCGGTCCACTAGTGCCGCTATCGCCGCGATCATTTCCCGCCGCTTTTACTATGGTATAATAAGGAGCTCCGAACGCAATAGCATCAAATTGTGCTGCCGATGCATCATAAAATCCAAACCGGTAGTCGAATGAATTACTTACTGCTGGGTCACCCCTCCAGACATTTGCCGATTGATCCCATCCACATACCGATCCATAAGAGTGATTCGATAAGATTAACGAGGTCTGATCAGGTCTTGCCTGATTTGCCATTTCGCTTACGTCGTTGTCGAAATCGAAGGCAATCAACGTTGCTTCCGGCGCCATCCCTTTTGCTTCTGGATTAACTCCGCTGGCCAGCATCGTTCCTGACACGTGGGTAGCATGATCACTGAATGCACCAGTGCCGTTCGCCTGTGTTACCCTGCCAACCAACTCCACATGATCATTGCGAACCGGACCACCGTCCCAAATCCCGAGTTTCATTCCTGTTCCCAGCACATTTATTCCAAGACTTCCCCCCGTCCGTAATGCAGGAACATTGAGCGTTGCGGCCTCCTGGGCGTTAAATGTTTTAATATATTCCGGAACACCATTTGCATTTACATTCACCAGCAAACGAACACCTCCGTTTTTGAAATTCACGACCCGCTCCTGGGGATTATTTTTCAGGTAATTCAATATCCTTACCTCAGCGGCTTTCCGCAATTCCTGATAGTCGGCATTAATCTCTTGCAACGTTGGCTGCCGAGTCTGAGAAACAGCGATGATAGGAATTATAAATAATAAGAAAAAGAGGCCTTTCACGCTGCTGATGAGTTTGAAGTTTGAAAAAGTCATTGATACTGTCTTGATACGAAAAAAAACCGATCGGTAATCATTTTGGTGTAATAATGTGAGTACCCGAAGTCACTGTTGTACCGTCGGCATGGAGATACACTGTGAAATTAAGCGTAATAGTCTTCGATAGTTCGTCGTAGGTGCCACCGGCTTCGTAGTCATATTGTGTACTGCCCGTAAACATGGGGAATCTTATCACTGATGCGGTTCCTTTGGTTGTAACAGTTTGATTCTGCGTCATGATGATGGTCATGGCAGTTGATGGGTTCGATTCACTGAAAAATTTTCCCGTTACCAAAAGAGATCCTCCACATATGCCGCCAGCACCGCCTTCAGCAGTCCCGGTTGCGGTTGAACTCCCATAGCCCTGAATATTTACATTGCCTCCAGACCAAAGCGAGATTCTTGGCACTGTCGGTGCGCAATCATCTTCCAGGATGTCAATTTCAACTTCTTTGATGACCTGGGGCTCCAGCAACGGATTATCCACACTCAGGATTTTGATGGTAATAGTTCGCTTCTCGGGTTGAATAATTGCATTGTCAACTGGCAAAATAGAGATTACTGAACCGAACGTTCCAATTCCTATTTCCACAGGATTAGCGGTCTGCACCTTGTAGTCTGATCCCAGCAAGACGTTTTCACCCGTGACCTGATAGGTAATTTTTGTTGCACTTTTTTGCGGCAAACTTACTTTGATAGGAATTGAAAGGACCGTCTTCTGATTCTCATAAATAGAGATCTGGGATTTGGAATCAAAAAATACAAAGTCGGGTCCTTTGTAAATAAACTTATCAGGCTCTTCACTGCAGGTGGTAAAAAGCAGCGCTGCTAATCCTGTTAAAATATTTGCTTTCAAGTTCTTCATTTCAGATCAATATCCGTCGTTTTGTTGAGATGCAATATTTGGATTCGCTTTGATTTCATCCTGTGGAATCGGCCACACATATCGGAAACTGTTGGACGACAGGGCGCAAGATGTCGCAGGAGCCTTGCAATCACTACCTCTGTTTATTCCCAATCCTGCCCTTCTAAGGTCAAACCAACGATGCCCTTCCAGGAAAAGTTCTTTACGTCTTTCAGTTTCTATAGCGGTAAGAAGCGCTGGCCCTGACAACGTCACTGGAACGTAGTTGGCAATCCGCTGGGTCCTCAATTGATTTAAATCCGCCAAAGCCGCTACTTCCCCATTTGTTCTCGCAGATGCCTCGGCACGGATAAGATAAATCTCTCCCATTCGAAACGCTTTCCAGTTTACAAGCCCATCACCCGCTAATCCAATATATTTTGAAACAATCATTTCACCCGGACGCTTGGCGGTGGTCTTCGAAAAATAACTCTTGTACCGGATATCATCTGTTGCATTATAGATTGATATGAGTGACTGGGACGGTTTAAATGAAACTCGGTCATTCACGGCAAAATATACGTCACCCGCTGCGTAACCGTCGCCGGGTTGAAATTTTACATACCATATCACCTCATTGGCGATTGCTTCAGAAGACCATATCGATGGAAAATCGGTAATGGTTGCAAGTCCAAGTTGCCCGCCGTTATTAATAGCCGCTGTCGCTTTGGTTATTGCCGTGGTGTAATCTTTGGCATAATAGGCAACCCTGGCAAAAATTGCGTCGACTCCTATTCCATCAATCCGGCTTCGGTCAACCGATGAATTAATGGATGCATCCATTGAACTCATGGCTGATTTTGCCGCCGTTAGATCTGCATAGATCTGATCATAAACTTCTTTCACCGTGCTTCTCTTGGGTTTATCAAGATTTGCCACGGTCTTTATCGGAACGCCAAGCGCCGTTGAATTTCGATCGTAACTCTGGCCAAAATATCGAAGCAAATCAAAATGAGCCAGAGCGCGAATTGCCAACCCCTGCCCTTTTAACCGGTTACGCTGTCCTGTCTTTGTTTCCTTAAACTTATCAACATTACTCAGAAGGATATTACAGTCATTTATTATACTATAAGGCGTAGCCCAGACATTTGATATTGTTCCGTCATTCGAAACATACAACCAATCTGCCGTGCTCCTCAAGTTTCCAAGTGATTCAACATTTTCGGCGAGATTGTCAGACATGATATCAGGAAGAGTGCCGTATGCCGACGAAAAATAACCACCGCCTTGAAACCCTGAATAAATACCATTTAGGTGAAGTTCAATGTCGTCCATGGTTTTGAACGCATTGTTTGGCGTAAGTGCATGATCAGGCTGTATGTCCGTGAAATTACTGCACGACATTATTATTGATCCAACCAATGCTATTATGTATCTGCTCACTTTCATTTTATAAACCAATATTAACTCCAGCCATTACCGTGCGAAGCGCAGGATATTGCGCACCAGTCAGCGTACCGCTAGCCAATTCCGGATCCCAGCCCTGGAACTTGAACAACGTCCAAAGGTTCTGACCCTGTACATAAATTCTAACATTTCTCAGTTTCGCTTTTGAGATCCATTTGTCTGGAAGGTTATATGAAAGCATAACATTTCTCAACCTGAGGAATGAACCATCTTCTATATATCGGGAAGTTTGTGCCTGAAAGGTATTTGTTGTCAATCCCCCAATTGTTTGAATTCTTGGCACTTCTGTGATGTCCCCTGGTTTCTTCCATGCATTCAACACAGACTTTGCAAGGTTATCAACATAGTACGTTGGATTTTCAACATTCGTACGGTCATTGTTGTATACTTTATTTCCCTGAGCCCACGAGAAGAAGACTGAAAGCTGAACACCTTTGTAAGAGAAGGTATTTGTAAACCCACCAAATCGTGGTGCATAACGGGTACCGAGGGTCACGAGGTCATTGGAAGAAAATTCATTCGTAAGACTTCCATCCTTCCTTGCATAAAGCGCATCGCCGTTGGCAGAATTGACACCGGCATAAGGAACAACGTAATTTGTGCCTGCTGGGTAACCCACTTTTAAGATGGTCAATCCGTTGACGATCTCGTTTCCATCGACGAGCTTGGTTATTTCGTTTTTATTATAGGTGAAGTTGGCGTTTACATTCCATTCAAAAGAGTTGATCTTAAAAATATTAGCAGAAATATCAATCTCGATACCACGATTTTGCATCTGACCAACGTTTTGAGTGAGTGTTGCAAATCCACTGGTTCTGGAAAGCTGCGAAGGTAAAAGCATATCGATTGTTGTATTAGTATAATATTCAATCGAGCCCGAAATTCGGCCCTTTAGGACTGAATATTCAATCCCAGCATTAATTGATAACGATGTCTCCCATCCTAGATTTGGGTTGGCGGGTTGGATTTGGACAATGCCCGAGCTACCATCATAGCTCGAACCAACTCCAAACAGCGACAAAGATCCAAAATCAGAAAGGCCGCTTTGATTGCCAGCTGTACCGAGATTAGCGTATATCTTGAGAAAGTCTACTTTGTTCGTGAGGTTCTTAAAGAACGCCTCGTCACTGATTCTCCAATTTAATCCAAGGCTGTAAAACATCGCATGACGCTTATCCGCGCCAAAACGAGATGATTCATCACTTCTCACACTTCCCTTGGCAAAATATCTTTTCTTATATCCGTAGTTAAATTCTCCAAAAAAAGATTGCAATGATGATTCAGTATTTGATCCTCCAAGCGAGGGTAGATAGGTATCACTTACCGTAATTCCACCATCGTTTTTGAGATTGCCTGCAATTCCATAACCAGTAAAGCTGAATCCCTTGCTTTGATTGTAAACAAGTTCATGATATAAGGCTCCTGTTAATTCATGATCATTTTTAAACGATTTCCTGTAGGTTAGTGAAGTAGTGCCCACAAAATTCACCAGGTATGAGTTTGAGCGATTTTGACTTCCACTTTGGCCAGGAGTCTGCTGACCAGTGTATGTAGATTTATCAAAGTAGGTATCTCCATCCCGGCTTGTATAGTCAGTCCCCCAGGAGGTTTTAATACTCAAGCCCTCAACTGATGGTACAAAATACTCTGCGTTGATATTAAAGATAGCTTTAATGTCATTAAACCTCTGATGATTCTCCATTAATTCCTGTAACGCATTGGGTTGGCCCGATTTTATCTTTGTGTAATTCCCATTATCATCATAAGGTTTTTCGTATGGATTACTCCATCGCACAGCATTAAGCGGTGATCCGATGTAGGAGTTCCCTTCAAATGTTCTTTGATTTTTGGAGTAGCCGAGACTGGAATTAAGTCCCACTCTGAAGTGATTGGCCTCATGCTGAAGATTGAATTTCGCAGTATATCGTTTCAGGCCCGTGTTTCGAACAGTTCCCTGCTGATCAGTATAGTTTCCGGAGATGAAAAAAGTGGTTTTATCATTTCCACCCTGGATGCTCAAGTCATGCTGCTGGGTGTTCGCGGTTTGAAACAATACGTTTTGCCAGTTAGTATTAGTCTGCCTCAGGCGGACAAGCTGTTCGCTTGTAAGGTCTGTGAGAGAACTTCCTCCAGTCTGAAGTTCAAAATCAATTTTTTCGTTGGAGTTCATCACCTGCAATCTGTTCTGCGGAGCATACGATATTCCGTATTGAAAATTGTAACTCACTTGAGTTTCGCCCGCCTTTCCTTTTTTACTAGTTATAACTATTACACCGTTTGCTCCTCTGGAACCATAAATTGCAGATGCCGTCGCATCCTTTAAGACTGAAATACTCTCAAAGTCGTTAGGATTAATCGTATTGAATACGCCGGGCGAGATTGGCACCCCATCCAAAACGTATAACGGCTGACTCGATCCACTGATCGATCTTAATCCTCTGATGGAAACGTTAGCTGCCGCACCCGGCTGGCCTGAGCCACTGGTAACCTGAAGGCCAGGCACCCGGCCTTGAAGCACCTGATCAAATGAAGCGATCGGTGAATTTTGGATTTTATCAGATTTGATCACCGCTACCGATCCTGGAATTCCTCGCCTGCTTTCTTCTCTATAGCCCGTCACAACAACTTCTTCAAGCTGCTTGAAATCAGGCTTCATTACAACGTCGACAATCGATCGGTTGCCAATCGGAATCTCCTGCGTCTCAAAACCAACAAATGAAAAAATAAGTACTGACTTTTCTGAAGGGACGGACAGCGTATAGGCACCAGACACATCAGTAACAGTTCCTGTACTTGTACCTTTGACAATAATGTTAATTCCTGGCATGCCTTGCTTATCTTCTTCCGAGATCACCTTTCCACTAACCGTCGTTTGAGCGATAACATCAGCAGCACCCAACAGAAGGATGACCAAAAAAAAGAATGGAGAGAATTTCATGCTGTTCAAGGAGTCTGTCTGCAAGTAACTTAATTCAGTCAATTAAGTTTAAAAATAACAAATTATTGCAACGAAATTCGCGCTACCCACAATGAATACCCAATTTTGGGTGGCAGAAAGTTGTAGTTGGTAAAGTTCGGTAAGAGGTAAGCGGTAATTGACTAGTTAGTAATCAAGGGATAACGCGGAATTCTATGCGGCGGTTGATCTGGCGGTTTTCTTCTGTGTCGTTCGCCTTAAGAGGTTTTGTTGCCCCAAATCCTTTTTGCAACATCCGTCCCGAATCAATTCCATGAGCACTCAGGTAGGCTGAAACCGATTGCGCACGTCTCTGCGAAAGCTGAAGGTTATACGCCGGGGTGCCGGCGTTGTCTGTGTGGCCGCTGATCTCAATCCGGATGGATGGATTTTCATTCATGAACCGTATGATCTTATCCAGCTCAGTGAGCGATTTTTCTTTTAATTCATACTTGTTGAGATCAAAGAAGAGATTATTTAAAATAGCCGAGGCTCCGGTTTCAACAGGCTCAAGGTAAACATCGACCGCCACTGGAGTGAGATTCGCTTGAACCTCATAATTAAAATTCAGGCTTTGGAACAGGTATCCAGGCTGACTGACATATAAGCCGTAGTCTGCCCCTTGTGTCAATACCATAAGGTACTCACCCGTAATTGAGTCAGACCGCACATAGGAGACAAGTTCATTTTTATTGAGGTTCAATAATTCAATACGGGCTTTCAAGGGCTTGTTGGTTTTCTTGTCCCTGACAATTCCCTTCACATAATTGCTTTTGTAATGAAGCTGAAGTTCCTCCGGAACATTAATTTCAAATATTTTCGATGAGTTGGCCTTTTCATTGTCTTCGTGTGAATAAAATCCATGCTGTCCGTCGGCAGTTATAAAAAGTGAAAACTGGTCTTCGTGGGTATTAACCGGATATCCGAAGTTGACTGATTCTGTCCATTGACCATTTTCACGTTCGCTTCTGAAAATGTCATACCCACCAAAGCCTGGCTTTCCGTTTGATGCAAAAAAAAGTGTGCGCCCGTTTACATGAATAAACGGCGATATCTCTTCATAGGGCGTGTTAACCTGATTGCCTAGGTTCTCGGCCCTGGACCAGCGATTCTCATCAAGCTTATAAGACAGATATATGTCTTTGTTGCCGGCACCACCACGTCGGTCGGATACAAAAAACAACATGCGCCCATCAGCCGATAGCGACGGCTGTGATTCCCATGCAGGCGAATTAACTTCAGGTCCAAGATTTACTGGCTTCGTCCATTCTTCTCCTACCTTCCTGCTTTCAAAAAGATCACAACTTCCATAGCCTCTCCGGCCTACGCACGAAGTAAAAATCAATTGCCGGCCGTCAGCGGAAATGGAACATGTTCCCTCATTAAACCGAGAGTTGATGTTAGCAGAAACAGAAACGGGCTTCATCCATTTTCCGGTTGCATCTTTTCTGCAAACTACGAGATCTTCATCGTCATCATCTCTTCCGCCGGATCGTCGGGTAAAAATCAGTTCATGTTCATCGGCTGTTAGCACAGGAAAATATTGCATCGCAAATGCATTCACTGTGTCACTAAGCTCATGAGGCTTGAATTGGGAAGCCATTTTAATATTGCGCAAGGCATACTGGGCATTTCGTTTCCACATTGAAGCCTGTTCAATCTTTGCCTTGTTCATAATTTCGGCATCGAGATAACGATCCAGAAATTGAGAAGCTTTTTCATATTCTCCTTCGAGTAGATAATTTTCTCCCAGTTCAAAGAAGTACGCTTTTTGCTTTTTTTGATCCACATTAAGACTAAGGCCTTTTAAATACAGTTCATTTGATTTTTTATAGCCCCTCAGTGATTTATAAATAAGGGCTTTTCGGAAGTACGCTTCGGAAAAATTGGCATCCTTATCGATCGCCTGATCGAGTAGTGAAAGTGCTTCTTTATATTGCCCCCGAACCCTGAAATTATCAGCTTCGGTATAAAGCTCAATCGCCTTTTTATTTTTGGTGCTCAGCATAGGCTGAGCGTGCAATGAGAGAGCCGTCAGTAACAATATTATTAGAATTCCACTTTTCATCGCTACGAAGGTAACATCAATTCACAATATTGGAGACACTTACCTCGGGACCCTCGTCCAGCAGCATTGAATTTATCAATTTGAATTTTTCGAACCGGGCAATCTGTGCAACAGCGATTTCTTCGACATGAACCTTTGACTTGTCGATTAGCCATTGCCGCATAGTCCCCTGAAGGAGGCACGAAGAGGGAGTGAACCATTCCCCACCCCTTTTAAAAATAATATTTGCATAGGTGGTATCAGTGACGTGTCCATTCTTAATTATCAACACATCGTCGCCTTGCCCCCTCTTTTTGAAATTACTTTCAAGTTCTCGTCTTTCCCTGAATTTATGCGAATACTGTATTGAGTCATCTGTTATCATTTTCAGCGAATTTACACCTCTCACATGGTATGGCTCAAACGAAATTTCAGTCACCTTGGTATCATATACCAGCCTGCACTTATGAAGCCCCGAAGTGGGCTGGTTGCTGTTGGTAAGGACTTCTCTCACGTCCCAGGGTTCGTCAATAGAATAAAGTTCTCTCCATGCACGTCGCATTCTCTGAACGTGATATTCGAGATTGTTAAATTCTCCATTTACCAGCCGTATCGTCTCAATCAATGGGAACATAAATCTTGTCAATAGCTTCGTTATATTCAGTTTTCACGGTGCTCATTGCGGTGATCCCGCCTCCACTTCTGTAATAGAATGACCCGTCTATGTTTTCAATAAATCGAATCATCACAGCACTATCCAGTTTTTCGCCATCAAAATACCCACATACCCCCGTATAATATCCTCTCTTTCGTTTTTCTACCTCGCGAATAATATCAATCGTTCTCGCCTTAGGAGCTCCGCTGATTGACCCTGCAGGCAAAAGGGATGTGATGATAGTTCCGATCCGACTCCAGTAATCTCCCTCCAGGCGGCCAGTTATTTCTGTACTTACCTGTAGCAAATTTTTATCATGGGTCTTCAACTGTTCCACATAACGAAAATTTGTAACTTCAACATTACTTGCTACACAACTCAGATCATTCCTTATTAGATCAACAATGGTAATATGCTCAGAAAGTTCCTTCGGATCTTTCAAAATAATCTCCTTTGCGTTCGGCACAGAGGCATCAATGGTTCCCTTCATCGGAAATGAAAATATTTTATCGTCGCGGATTTGAATAAATGATTCAGGCGAAAAGACAATAAACTGATTTCTATAAAAAAATTTA
>JBBRON010000062.1:0-14981 GCA_038229375.1 Cytophagales bacterium
CTTCGGTAGCGAGGAGTCGGGATTTTTTGTATGGAGATTGAATGTGGTGAATTATTTTGCTAAGAGCTCCGGGGAGATGAATGCAATAGCCATTTACAATCGGTCAGTAGAGAATCGCTCAAGTATGTATTCATTATTTTGTAAGCAGTGATTCATTATTATCAATTTAAGTATCATTTTTCTAACAAGGCACAAAGCAGCTGCCAGACCAGTACTATTTCAGAACGGTTAATGGTTGTTTCCTATCGATCAACGATTGAATGAAAGTTCTATCCGGCGGACCTCGCCTGTCGAAAGAGATTATTGTGACCATAGTTTGTTGTTTGCACACCGGACAGCAGTAGGGATTGTAACCGAGGTCTTTGCTAATCTGTTTCCAGTCTTTCTTTTCAGCCTTGAGGTAATGGCTATTCAGTTGCTCATGAATTATGGGGAGTGTTTTTTGTTTGCGTTTACTGCTCAGGATTCCGTAGTGCCGAATACGTGGAAATCCTTTTGGGAGAATGTGAAGTGAAAATCTCCGAATGAATTCCTGTGCAGTAAGAGTCATGACCTTGTTTTTACTTTCATCCCGGTAATCTTTGTAGCGGAACGTGACGGCATGATCTGTAATGCTTGTGATGCGATGATTGGATAGGGCGATCTTGTGTGTGTAACGGCCCAGGTATTCAATCACCTGCTTGGGTCCACCAAAAGGACGTTTGGCGTATATGACCCAAGAGGTTTTAAATAGGTCGTTATAAAACGATTTATCCATTCCTTTTATCGTCTTGCGCAGTGCGGTCACAAGTCTTGCGCGGAATACGCTGCTCATTGCTTTTACCGGGAAGAGAAATTTACCGCCACTACGTGCATGCTTCCAGTGACCAGCTTGTGTGATGCCTCCGCCCGGAACGATGCAATGTATATGTGGGTGCAGCGACAGATTTTGTCCCCAGGTGTGTAGTATGCTGATCATACCCGTATTAGCGCCCAGGTGTTTTTCATCGCGGGAGAAAGATTGGATCACACTCCAGGCCGTATCAAAGAGTAGTTTGTACATCTTCGCTGGTTCATACAAGCACAGTCTGTTGAGTAATTCGGGTAGTGTAAACACAACATGGAAATAGGTTGCTGGAAGTAACTCTGCTTCTCTGGCCTGTATCCACCGCTCACGCTGTATCTGCTGGCACTTTGGGCAATGACGGTTTCTGCACGAGTTATAGCTGATACGAACATGACCACATCCTGTGCAGTGGTCAACATGACCACCCATTGATGCGGTACGACATCGCCGGATAGCATCCAGTGTGCGCAATTGCCAGGTGTTGAATCGTGATGAATGCACGACCTCTTGCCAATGTACGTTTAGCACATCGGCAACTTCATACATTGGTCGCACCTCTCAAATTTTTTGGTACAGCCTATCAAGAGGAGAGAATGGTGCTTGTCTCCCCGCTTTGGCTACATGCAGATACACCATAGTGGTCTGAATGTGCGCATGACCTAATAACTCTTTGATGGAAACAATATCAAGTCCATCTTCAAGTAAATGTGTAGCGTAGGTGTGGCGAAGGGCGTGAACGGTAACATGCTTTTGAATACTGGTTTTCTTTGTTGATTCACGCACTACCCATTGCACGCCTTTTTGTGAAAACCCTTCGTGATGATCTTTACCGTTGAAGAGCCATTTATGAGGATGCTCTGCTTCCAAATAGGATTTCAAACCACGACTCAGGTGAGTGCCGATGGGAACATACCGGTCTTTGCGTCCCTTACCCTGACGGACATGAATCATATTTCGTTCGAAGTCCAGATCTTTGATGAGTAAGGAGCGGGCTTCCTGACAACGAAGACCGCAACCGTATAGTAAACCGATCAACACGCGATGCTTAAGCAGTACTGGTGCTTTGAGTAACTCCTTCATTTCGGATCGTCCCAATACGACGGGCAGTTTGTTATCGCGTTTAAGGTGAGGTAGTCTGATGGCGCGGTCATCAAGACCTTCACAGCGAAACAGAAAGCGAAGACCATACACGGTGTGCTTAAAGAAGGATTCTGAAGGAGTTTTGTTTTCCTTCTTAACCGATAAGAGGTATTCTTCAATCTGTTCCAAGTCAAGATCGCTGGGCAGACACTTGAAATACAAAGACAAATGCGCGATACAACGCATGTAATTGTTGAGAGTACTCAGGCTTTTCCCGCTGACGATGATCTTTTTCTCCAGCCGCTTGTGAAGGGCTTTGAATCCTGCTACTTTAGCACAGGCGCGCTGAACCAAGGTAGTC
Source organism: Cytophagales bacterium (assembly GCA_038229375.1). Lineage (GTDB taxonomy): Bacteria > Bacteroidota > Bacteroidia > Cytophagales > Cyclobacteriaceae > ELB16-189. The sequence goes on from JBBRON010000062.1 coordinate 2,268, forward strand.
TCTTGTTGCTTCATGATGTTCATAGTTGTAAAAGTTTAGTTGACTTATACAATTTACTATGAAGTGCGCAAGAGCTACCGAAGGTTTAGTGCAACAAAATGTATAAAACATGGGTGGGGTTCTGTGTAAATTTGTAGTTTAGTTTTCAAATTACGTTTGGTCACGTGGGACAGGATAGCACTTCGAAAACCCAGCCACGTTTCATACACAAACGTTGTGCACAAGGCGGTAAAGAGGATTCGCCTTCGGGACAATTGAACGGCTTGACGACAAAGATTTGGTTGGAAACCAGACATTAACGTTTATGAACATAAAACTTCGCCAGTTGGAAGTGACATGATGTATTGGTTAGACAAGTGGACTATGACAGCCACAGACCGACAAGGCAATCATGTTAATATGAAGGGGCTTCTGCTAATATGATGCAGAAGAGTGCTGATGGAGTTTGGCTTTGGCTTGTTGATAATCCATTTGCCCCATTCTTTGAAGAATAATAGCGTTATAAACCCAAAAGAAAAAAGGAGAATGCTCAATATTTCTGAACCATAAACTAACAAAAACAAATAAATGAAAGCAATACAAATTCAAAATTATGGAGACAGTTCAACTTTACAATTAGTAAAAACTGCAAAACCAATCATTGAAAACAATCAGGTTTTAATAAAAATTAAAGCATCATCAATCAATCCAGTTGATATAAAAATTAGAATGGGATATTTGGCAGCTGTGTTGCCTAAAACTTTTCCAATGGTGTTGGGTTGGGAAGCATCGGGAGTTATTGAAGCAGTTGGAGATCAAGTGCAAGATTTAAAACTTGGCGATGAGGTTTATACAATGCCCAATTTTATGCAAGGCGGAACCTATGCAGAATATGTAGCCGTAAACGGCAATGAAGTAGCATTAAAGCCAACAACAATTTCGTTTGAAAAAGCATCAACTGTACCAATGGTAGCAGGAGCAGCATACACTTCATTAGTAAAAGTGGCACAAGTTTTAAGTGGGCAAAAAATTTTAATTCACGGTGCAGCAGGAGCCGTTGGTACTTATGCAGTTCAAATGGCAAAAGAAAAAGGACTGTATGTAATAGGAACAGCATCGGGTGCAGGAATTGAATTGTTGAAAAATCTGGGAGCAGACGAAGTGATTGACTACATCACAACCGATTTTTCAGCAGTTGTAAGTGACATTGATGTGGTATTAGATTTAGTGGGTGGCGAAACTTTAGAAAAATCTTACAACATAGTAAAAAAAGGAGGAGTATTGGTTTCAACAGTGATGCCGCCATCAACAGAGAAAGCTACTGAATTAGGCATAAGCGTAGCAATGACCAACACAATGCCCGATGTTGCGATGCTAAATGAAATTGCAACACTAATTGATGCAGGAAAATTGCAAGTGCAAGAACCGATTTTATCCACGTTAGACAATGCACAGACTGACCATCAATTAGTAGAGAATAGAACTGCAAAAGGAAAAATAGTATTCCAAATTAATTGAATGGGAAAAATAATAAACAAAAAATAGCGATTATATATGAGTAATTTATTTGATAGGACAAGCATTGAAGGTTCGGCAAGGTATTTTCAAAACTGCGTTCGCAACGGAGACGTGGATCTCTTTTGTGTACCGATCAATATTGTTCTCGCTATATGAATGGCACCAGAGGAAAGGGAGACTGGAGAGCAGCGGCTAATCACGTGGGGTTTAGATGCGTAAAAAGATGAGCGATAAGATAGTATATTCACGTGAGATTGCAAATCTATAAGACTTGCGCCAGAGGAAGGACAACAATTGAAATAAAATATATTCTTATGTCACGTGCAAGCAATACATTGCGGATAGCGCTACTGAATGTTGGTTTCATAGCGTTACTATTTTTTATTCTTTGCTCTTGTTCGAAAAAGAATACCCGCCCCAACATTGTTTTTATCATGTCTGATGATCATGCATATAAGGCAATAAGCGCCTATGATAATCGGTTGATTCAAACGCCTAATATTGACCGGATCGCAAAAGAAGGAATGCTTTTTACAAATGCCTGTGTTACCAATTCCATTTGTGCCCCATCCAGAGCAGTTATCCTTACAGGAAAACATTCTCATTTAAATGGCAAGATTGATAACATCATGTCTTTTGATACTGCGCAAATGACTTTTCCACAATTGTTTCAAAAGGCAGGGTACACCACAGCCATGTTTGGTAAACTGCATTTCGGTAATAACCCGAAAGGAATAGATGAGTTTATGATTCTGCCCGATCAGGGAGATTATATTAATCCGGATTTTATTACCAACAAAGGTGACACAACTATTACAGGTTATGTAACAGATCTGATCACCGACTTTGCCATCAACTGGTTAGACAAGAAACGTGATAAGGATAAACCGTTCCTGCTGATGTACCTGCACAAGGCACCGCATCGGCCATGGTGGCCGCGAGCGGATAAGTTTAAAGAATTTGCAAAGAAAACTTTTCCCGAACCGGCATCACTGTTTGATGATTATAAAAATAGGGGTACTGCAGCTAAAACCGCTGAAATGAATTTGCTGCTGCACATGATGTATAGCCATGACAGTAAGATTAGGCCTGAAACATTGAAGAGCATGGGCCATGTGGAACCAGTTGTTCCTGAATTTGAAAACAGTTTTTACGAATCGTATAACCGCGGCAATGCCGAACAACGCACTTCGTATAACTCAGTTCTGGATTCCATAAATACATTTTTTAAATCCAACTGGCCTACAATGACGGATGTAGAAAAAATGAAGTGGAAATACCAGCGCTATATGCAGGACTATCTGGCTACCGTATCTTCAGTTGACGATAACGTTGGGCGCATGCTTAATTATCTTGATGAAAGCGGTTTAGCCGAAAATACGATGGTCGTGTATACATCAGATCAGGGATTTTACCTTGGTGAACACGGCTGGTTCGACAAGCGGTTTATCTATGATGAATCTTTTAAAATCCCTCTCTTGATACGATGGCCAAATAAGATTAGACCGGGCACTACCAATGATGAAATGGTACAGAACCTGGACTTTGCTCAGACTTTTTTAGAGGCTGCCCAAATTTCTGCCCCGGCTGATATGCAGGGAGAAAGTTTGATACCCTTGCTTACGGGCAATGGGGCGGAATGGACTCGCGATGCAGTGTACTATCACTACTATGAATATCCCGCTGTTCATTCAGTAAAAAGACATTATGGAGTGGTGACTAAAGATTATAAGTTAATTCACTTCTATTACGATGTAGACGAATGGGAATTATATGATCGAAAAAACGATCCACAAGAAATGAAAAATGTGTATGATGATCCTACCTATGCCGAGACTGTTAAAATGCTGAAGGCAAAGCTTGCAGGTTTAAGAATCAAATACAAAGACTCGAATGAATTGGATAAGAAATACATTGACATGATTCAGCAATAAGTATGGGCAACTAAAATAATCCTGCCGAAGCAAATATTCTTCAAGGGTTACTTTGTTGTAAGGAATTTTCGAATGTCTTGTGATAATTTTATTAAGTCACCTTCATGCAGATACATCATATGTCCTCCTTCGTAATAGGTAAGCATCGTCCGATCTTTCAAGATACCATTTCTTGCAAAGGTATATTCCGTATCGAAGAAAGGACAGATAAGATCATAGTACCCGCTGGCAACCATTACTTTTAAGTCTTTGTTTCTGCGCATCGATGCTCCTAATTTCCTAGCGACATTAACATATTTGGGTTCCCAATAACTTCCTTCCGGCACATCTCTCCATCTCCATTTCGAACCAAGTTCATCACTGGATGTAAGATAGGGACGATCCATTTCTACATTTAAGGAGGATGCATAATAGTGATTAAGGGCAGCGGTGAATGCGCTACCAATGCTGAAACTTGCTGCATCACCAAGTGACGGCCCTTCGGCAATATCATCTACTTCATCCGCCAGGTAGCGCCCATCTAGTTGGCCAATGGCAACTCCTTTGTCGCGCAACAATTCTTTACGGAAACGATGGATCAAAATGCCAGGACTTGATAACTCTACGTATGCTTTTGATAGGCCAGTGAAGTAGGCCAGCCGCTCCGCAATTCGGTTTCTTTCGTCTGTCGTTTGCCTCGATCCTTTGTAGAGTGCACTTACATATTCATCGAGCGCAAATTTTCGGGCTTCATCAACAAATTGTTCCAACGTTTTTCCTGCGCCAGCCTTTTTATGATACCATGCTGCTGCAGCCATACTTGGGAGGTAGGTAACATAGGACACAATGTTCTCATGATCGGATGTGCTGCCCTGGTAATCCAATGCTTGTGAAATAAGGATCAATCCATTCAAGGCCATATCTTGCCCTCCACCTTCCAGTTCATGAGTAACCGCCACGGCACGGGTTGTGCCAAAACTTTCTCCCGCAATGTATTTAGGTGAATTCCAACGCTTATGCTTGGTAATCCATAACCTCATAAAGGCCGCTATCGATTTTGCATCTTCATTAAGACCCCAGTAATCGTCCACTTTACCAGTGCCAACAACCCGGCTATAACCTGTACCAACAGGATCAATGAAAACTAAATCTGTTAAATCAAGTAAGCAGTAATTATTATTACTCAATGGATAGGGCGCTCCTCCATCGTCTTCTTTAGCATCGCTATTTACTTTTATCAGTTGAGGGCCAAATATTCCCATGTGAAGCCACACAGATGCAGAACCAGGCCCACCGTTAAAAACAAAAGTTACAGGACGAGGAGTGTTATCTGAGCTTTCTACTTTGTAAGCAACAGACCAAATAGAAGCAACTGGTTCGCCATCCTTATTCCTAAGATAACTTTCACCTGCAATGGCTTTGAACTTAATGGGCTTGCCGCCAAATATTCCCTGATGCGTGGTAACAAACTCTTTCGGCTCTGGAATAGCTTTAACCTCGGGCTTTTTTTCTTCTTGTGATAAAGCGACAAAAGCAATAAGCACAAAAAGAGTGGTTGCGATACTTGATTTCATAAGGATATCATTTTTTAATGAAAGTTAAATATATCAAAATAGTTGAAAGTATTTTTGTTGGCAGCAATTACAAGAGTTTCTTTTATTAATTTCACGATACAAGTGAGGTTGGGCTAGTAGGAGTTAATTAAAAGATACTGCAAATGAATACTGCAAAATTTCTGACGTATGCTACAATGCTATTTCTTATTACTTGTGATTTTGAAAAAGCAAATAGTCAATCTCCGCAAAATGAATATACGGGAAAGGAATGGAGAAATTTAGAAACAAAACTGGCAAAAGGATGGAATACCTGGAACACCCGCAGTGTAATATCTCATGTATTACTACCAGAGGGCTTTGCTATTAACCTTTCACTAAAAGACCAATCGGGCAATGTGCTTGAGGAGGCTCTAATTGGAAGAGATTATTATGACAGCAAGGAGCGGGTTACCGCTGGGCCACATGCTTACGATGGTTCTTATACAGAAATTGAAGTGGAGTGGAACAATATCCAAGTAAGAGTGCAGAGCGCCTCATCGAACAATGAATTATTCTTGCTGATAAGTCCATTGAAGACAGCGCCCGGAGATTCATTATTAATTGCGCCTCGAATGTTGTGGGATAGAAAAGGTGAAATAAAAATCGATCAGAATTTAATGATCGCACAAACCTCGCTTAACACTATTAAGGTGTATGTTCATGCAGAAAAACCAGCAATAACTTCCAACTATATCAAAGCTCCGCTGGACAAAAAAATTGCCATCTCTTCAGGCAAGTCAAAGTCGCTGGAAGTTATTGAGAATGAAATTGAAAAAGCGAAGATAAAATTCGAATCGGGAAGGTTGAAGTTCAGTAAATCACCTGAAACATACAACGCAATGCAAACAGTGCTTGCCTGGACTACTATTTTTGATCCCAATAATAACAGAGTAATTAATCCTGTAAGCCGTACGTTTTCTACTGATTGGGTGCTCTTCGATTGGGACACGTATTTTGCAGCATACATGTTATCGCTGAATAATAAAGACCTGGCTTATGCCAATGCGATCGCCATCACAAAGGAGATTACTGCAAGAGGATTTATTCCAAACAATGTGCAGCACGGACATAAAAGTGAAGACCGTTCGGAGCCACAAGTCGGATCCATTATTATCAATGAGATTTATAAGAGGTATCAGGAAAAATGGTTTTTACAGGAAGTGTATAATGAATTGCTAAGCTGGAACCGATGGCGGGCGGCTAACAGAGATATTGATGGATACCTGGTTTATGGCACTGATCCATATGATTATGGCGACAGTAAATCTCAATCGGCTACACAATCTGGAAAAATAAAGGCCGCCAAATGGGAATCTGGGATGGATAATTCTCCTATGTGGGATGATGCGGCTTTTGATTCCTCAAGCCATCGTATGCTACTGGCCGATGTGGGCTTAATGAGCCTGTACATTGCTGATTGCCGGAGTTTGTCTGAGATAGCTTCTATTTTGGAAAAAACAGATGATGCAAAAGAATTAACTGCAAGGGCAGAGAAGTATGCAAAAAAACTTGAGACACTCTGGGATGATAAGTTTGGTTTATACCTCAATAAAGATCTGGTAACAGGAAAATTTAGTTACCGTTTATCTCCAACTCTATTCTATCCCCTTCTGGCAAAAGTTCCTAATCAGGATCAGGCCTCGCGGATGATGAAGGAACATTTTTATAACCCTGAAGAATTCTGGGGAGAATACATCATGCCTTCCATTGCCCGCAGTGACATAGGGTATAAAGATAACCATTACTGGAGAGGCAGGATCTGGGCACCGCTGAATTTCCTGGTATACCTTGGTATGAGAAATTACAATTTGCCCGATGCGCAAAAAGACATGGTTGAAAAATCCAAGAACCTGCTTTTAAAAACCTGGCTGGCTGAGCGTCATGTATGCGAAAATTATAATGCTGACAACGGGGGTGGGGGTGAAGCCGATACATGGAGTGACGCATTTTATCATTGGGGCGCATTGTTAGGTTTTATAGACATTATTGATCGGGGTTATATGCCGCGTCCAGAACTTAGTTTGCCCTTAAAGAAAAATTAATTAGTCAAGAATTTATAGTTAAGCTGTGTTGAATTTAAAAGTCATTGTATACCTGTTTGCAATAGCTACAATGGAAAATATCAATTTTTTGTCCAAATTTTTATCGACTCTTGAAATGTATAAAAATACTTGCCAAATAAAACCATGAAATTAATAGACAGTCATCAGCATTTCTGGCAGTATAACCCGGCAGAGTATACTTGGATGACAGATGCGATGATGGCTTTGAAAAGAGATTTTATGCCAGCAGATATCGTTCCATTGCTCGGCCAAATTAATTTTGATTCATGTATTGCCGTGCAAGCAAGGCAATCAATAGAAGAAACAGATTGGTTACTGAAACTAGCCGCTGAGAATGATTTTATAAAAGGTATTGTAGGTTGGGTTGATTTACGTTCACCCAAAATACATGAAGTATTATCAGGTTATTCCGATCAGAAAAAATTGGTTGGTGTAAGACATGTGGTGCATGATGAACCGGATGATTATTTTATGCTGCAACCTGCTTTTCAAAATGGAATTTCTGCGTTAGGAGAGTTTAATCTTACTTATGATCTACTCTTGTTTCCAAAACATATTCCCATAGCACTACAGTTGGTAGAAAAATTTCCAGAACAACCTTTCGTGCTGGATCATATTGCAAAACCATTTATCAGTAAAAACGAATTTTCTCCATGGCATGAAAATTTGATGAAACTGGCAAAATTCCCCAATGTGTATTGTAAATTATCAGGAATGGTGACTGAAGCAAAATGGAAAGACTGGAAGGAAGATGATTTTAAACGATACCTGGATAGTGTTACAGCATCATTTGGTACAAACAGAATAATGATTGGTTCGGACTGGCCTGTTTGTACACTTTCCGGCGATTACACAGCAACGATGAATATTGTAATCAATTATGCCAGACAGTTTTCAAAAGAAATCAATGACGCAATTTTAGGAGGTAATTGCGTTAATTTTTATAAAGTAGATTACCGTATTTAAAGTTAAATATATGACAGATACTATGAAAGCAGCAGTGCTGCACGGAGCTAAAGATATAAGGGTAGAACGGTATCAAATGCCTGAGTTATTACCTGGAATGGTATTATTAAAGATTAAACGGGTTGGTATTTGTGGCAGTGACTTGCATTATTTTCAAGATGGTTACTGCGGAGCGTTTGTTCCATCAAGACCTTTTGTTTTAGGTCATGAATTAACGGCAGAAGTAATAGCTGTGAAAGGCAATACTGCCGATATGCCTGCTGTTGGTACAAGAGTTACCGTAAATCCGGCTAGGGCTTGTGGGTATTGTGATTATTGTAAAAGTGGGCATGGTAATCTTTGTAGAAAGACGATTATGCTGGGCAGTGGAAGCACAACCCCTCCAACAGATGGCGCAATGGCGGAATTTGTTACAGTGAGGGCAGACCAGTGCCACTTGTTACCTGTTGGATTGGATGATGGATTTGGCGCCATGATAGAACCATTAGCAGTTGGATTGCATGCCATCAAACAGGCTGGCACCGTTTCCGGAAAAAGGATTTTAGTTACAGGTGGCGGTACCATAGGTTTATTAACGGCTGTTACTGCAAAAGCATTTGGTGCAGTTGCCGTAGTGGTAAGTGATATTGTAGCCGAAAGACGGCAATCGGCATTAGAATGTGGGGTAGATTTTATATTGAACCCGATGGAAAAAGATCTTCAAAAGCAGGTAAAAGATATTACAGGTGACGGATTTGATGTAATCTTTGAAGCTTCTGGGGCGGGGGCTGCATTAGGCCAAGCCTTTGATTTGGTTAGGCCTGGAGGAACCATTGTGCAAATTGGTACATTGGGTATAGAAGATGTTCCGCTTCCTGCCAATCAACTAATGGTAAAAGAAATACATTTAATCGGTTCATTCCGATACGGAAATATTTTCGATGAGGCAATCAGGCTGGTTGATTCCGGGAGAATAGATTTAAGACCATTTATTACTAATGTCTTATCCATCAATGAAATTAACAAAGCAATGATTCTGGCGGCAGACAAAGTGAATGCATTAAAAGTACAGATACAATTTTAAAACTACGACATGCACATTGCCACTACTGATATTATTGTTATAGCAGTTTACCTCATTGGTATCACAGCATTTGGTATTTGGGTGGGTTACAGAAAGAAAACTTCTTCAAACGAATATTTTTTAGCCAGCAAATCATTAGGATGGTTTACAGTGGGTGCCGCAGTTTTTACGTCCAATATTTCCACCATTCATTTGGTGGGATTGGCCGCAGGCGGTGCCAAAGATGGTCTGGTGATTGGCAACTTTGAATGGATGGCATGCTTTACTTTAATTTTATTGGCACTATTGTTTGCACCATTTTATATTAATTCCGGGGTTGCAACTTTACCCGAATATATGGAGCGAAGGTATTCGCCTAAAGCCAGAACGTTTTTGGCTATCATCGGTTTGTTTGGTGCCTTGTTTATTCATATTGGTATCAGTTTGTTTGCTGCTGCAAAAGTGTTCGAAAGTTTTTTAGGTGTACCCATGATGGTAACCATTATTGTGCTATCTGTATTCACCGTAATCTATACCGCATTAGGAGGATTGAAAGCAGTGGTGATGACAGAAAATATACAAGTGATTTTATTGTTGGGTGGAGCTACGCTGTTAACAGTACTAGGAATTAAAGCACTGCCAGATGCGGGCATTCACAGTGTTGCTGATTTTAAATCGGTTGCTTTTCCAGGCCAACTGGAAATGTTACAACCCATCATTAATAAAGAAGGAAATTTAAATCAGTTCTCCTGGCTAACAATTATTCTTGGCTATCCCATTCTTGGTATTTGGTATTGGTGTGCCGATCAAACACATGTGCAAAGAGTGCTTGGTGCAAAAACACTTAAAGATGCACAGAACGGTGCTCTCTTCGCAGGTTTCTTAAAAATTACTCCGGTGTTTATCATGGTATTGCCTGGCGTGGTTGGTTATGTGCTTTGGCACAGAGGGGCTTTTACATTGCCCAATATTGAAGGCACCAGCCATACCGATTATAACACGATGCTTCCAACATTAATTAATTACCTGATTCCAACCGGGTTGAAAGGCTTACTGGCGGCGGGCATGGCTGCCGCTTTAATGAGTTGCATGGCTGCCGCTTTAAATAGTTGTGCTACTTTGATTTCTTTGGATATTGTAAAACGTCTTCACCCTAATACTTCTGATAAAAAAGTTGTAAAAATCGGACGCATCTCTACTGCGGTTATTATGATACTGGCTATTTTATGGTCAACACAAGGGGATCAGTTTGGTACCATCTTTGAGGCAATCAATAAAATACCCATGACGTTTGCTCCGGCGGTTACAACTGTTTTTGTATTAGGTGTATTGTGGAAACGGGGAACAAAACAGGGAGCTATGACAACTCTATATTTAGGTTCCTTTATTGGTATTGCATATTTTCTTCTTGATCTTCCATCTACTGGGAAATTATTTTTTAATGCAGCGCAATTAGAGAATTATGCCGGACTTATTAGTGATCCAAAACTGGGCTTAGGCATCCCCTTTATGTTGATGGGTCCAATACTTACAGTAGCGTGTATATTCATTTATGTGATTACAAGTTTATCTACACCGGCAATGGATAAAGAATTGGTTGCGAAAGCATGTTGGGACCATCCCTTATCTTTTCTACGTGGAAAAATTACGGGGATAAGTGACCCACGAATTGTAACACTAATATTGATTGCAACAGTTGTCATTTTGTATCTCCTCATTCAACTAAATGGCTAAGGATGAAATACAATTTATTGGGAAGTACAGGCATGAATGTGTCAAGAATCAGCTTCGGCGCATCTTCCTTGAGTGCGGTCTTTCATGCAGTAGAGGAGAAAGACGCAATAAAGGCCGTTCATACAGCATTAGATGCGGGTATTAATTATTTTGATGTTGCGCCGGCCTATGGTGGAACGGTATCAGAAGCTGTTTTGGGCAAGGCTTTGAAAGGCATTCCCCGTAACCGCTATTTCCTTTCCACAAAAGTAGGTAAGTACACCGATTCAAATAATTATGGAAGTGATGTTCTGGATTATTCAGCTAAAAGAATTTATCAATCTTTAGGAGAAAGTGCCGCAAGATTAGGAACAGATTATTTCGACATTATTCATATACACGACATCGAATATCAAAACCGCAGACATACGGAGTGGGCATTAACCGAAGGAATAGACACGGTTCATCAACTAAAAAAGGAAGGTCGCATTGGTGCCGTAAGTTTTGGTATTTACCCAATGGATTTATGGCATCGAATTTTCGAGGGTTATCAAATTGATGCAGCACTGGTGCATAATCATTACTGTTTAAATGATAATAGTTTGCTGCATTTGCTTCGTGTAGCAAAGCAAAAAGGGATTGGAATAATCAATGCATCCCCTTTCGGCAGTGGTTTATTAACCGACAAGGGACCGGCTGATTGGCATCCTGCAAACAAAGAAGAACGAGCTGTTTTTATACAGGCTGCGGTATTGTGCAAACAGCATGAAACATCTATTGCAAAACTGGCTATGCAATTTTCAAGTCAGCATGCAGATATTCCCACAACCATGTTCAGCTCATCTAATCCCCAATCCGTTTTAAGAAATATAAAATGGAGTGAAGAATCGCTGGACACTCAATTGCTCATTAAAGTGCAGCAGATATTGAGTCCTGTGATGAATAAACAATGGGATTATTAAAGGGGATTTTCATTTTTGTATAGAAAATTACAAACTGAGTTTATAAAATATTGCAGCCTGCGGTTTAAAAGTAGTAACCTACAACGTCATGCCTATTCTGGATTGGATACGTACATTGTTCTTCGTTGATGTGTAACCTCTGTCATTTATTCCCATGTCCAATTTTAGAACTCTGCAAATTGTTTTATAAATTGGTTACTTAATATGTAGCAATACCGAAAACGTTATAGCATGAAAAAAATCACCATTATCCTAGTTCTGTTCACTTGTTCATTTTGCTCGGCTTACTGCCAGGATATTAGTATTTCAAATTCAATTAATACTCAGAATTTTGATCCCTCAACAATATTGTGGTTTAAAGCACCAGCTTCTGTGTGGGAGGAAGCACTGCCTGTGGGAAACGGTCGCCTCGGAGCGATGGTATTTGGAAAAAATGGAGAAGAAAAAATTCAATTGAACGAGGATACTTACTGGTCTGGAGGTCCATATTCAACAGTTGTAAAAGGAGGTTACAAAGTATTGCCCGAAATTCAAAAGGATATTTTTGAAGGAAACCCAATAAAAGCGCACAAGCTTTTTGGAAGGCATATCATGGGGTATCCGGTTGAACAACAAAAATACCAGGCATTTGCAAATCTTATCCTCTCCTTTGAAAATGAAAAAGAGGTAACTGACTATAAGCGCTGGCTGGACTTGGGTACAGGTATAACGTCCGTGCAATACACAGTAAATGGAATTACTTATTTACGGGAAGTATTTTCTTCAGCACCTGACCAAACAATCGCTGTAAGGCTAACCGCTAGTAAGCCTGCAAGTATTTCTTTTAAAGCTGAGGTACTGGGCTGATTTTTTTGAACAGGTTAAAAGTAGAGTTTTTAACTTTAACCTAACAAAAACAGCAGATGAAAAAGATGCGCTTTACCGAAGCCCAGATCATTGGGATTCTCAACGAACAATCACAGC
>JBBRON010000063.1:0-14817 GCA_038229375.1 Cytophagales bacterium
TCGGTGAACGCTTGCATTTCTACAGACAGGGCGCCCCGATGGGGCTTGCACCTCGGCCAACGCTTACATTTATATAGACAGATCGCCTCAATGGGGCTTGCACTTCGGTCAACGCTTGCATTTCTACAGACAGGTCGCCCCGATGGGGCTTGCACCTCGGCCAACGCTTACATTTATATAGACAGATCGCCTCAATGGGGCTTGCACTTCGGTGAACGCTTGCATTTCTACAGACAGGTCGCCCCGATGGGGCTTGCACTTCGGTCAACGCTTACATTTATATAGACAGGTCACCCCTACGGGGCTTGCACCTCGGTCAACGCTTATATAGACAGATCGCCTCAATGGGGCTTGCTCTTCGGTCAACGCTTACATTTATATAGACAGATCGCCCCAATGGGGCTTGCACCTCGGTGAACGTTTGCATTTCTACAGATAGGGCGCCCCGATGGGGCTTTACAACTACATGATAAAACACAGTTAAAATGGCCGGGGATTTACTACGAAGAATTCCTAAGTGCAAGCGATTTGTTTGTAGCCCCGATCAAGCCTTCCGATATCGCCGTTGGATTAAATGTTCACCACAATAAAAACCTCCCCTCATCGTCTGTATCTTCGCGGCGTCAAACGCCCAAAAATACCCTAAACGTCTATGAGCAAAGCGAAAGTATCCCTGTTGCAAGTATTTAAAACCATTATCTGGCCGAGAAAGGGGATTCTTTTGATTGGGCTTGTCCTGATCATCGTTAGCCGTCTGGCGGGGTTGATCGTACCCGGATCGACCAAATACCTGATGGATGATGTGATACCCAATAAGAATATCCAGCTTCTTGGCTACCTCATCCTTGCTGTTTCGGGTGCGGTATTGGTCCAGGCTATTACCTCCTATATGCTTACACAGATATTAAGCGTGGAGGCACAGCGGTTGATCTCCAACCTGAGGTCGAGGGTGCAAAAGCAGGTATTAAAGTTGCCGATAAGTTTTTTTGATAACAATAAATCCGGCGCGCTGGTCAGCAGAATCATGAATGATGTTGAAGGCGTGAGAAATCTCGTGGGAACAGGTTTGGTTCAGCTGGTAGGTGGTGTGCTTACCTCTGTTCTATGTTTAATTATCATGATCAATATCAGTCCCAAGATGACGTTTCTTACGTTGGTGCCTGTGGCCGTCTTCGGGTTTATCTCTTTAAAAGCCTTTGCCAAAATACGCCCCATCTTCCGTGAACGCGGAAAATTAAATGCAGAGGTTACAGGAAGACTTACAGAAACACTGAACGGCGTCAGGGTTATCAAAGGATTCAATGCCGAGCAACAGGAGATAAAAAGTTTTGAACAAGGTGTAGAGCGTTTATTTTTGAATGTGAAAGCAAGCTTGACATCAACAAGTCTGATAACAAGCTCAGCGACATTTCTATTAGGTCTTGCATCAGCGGGCATTATGTACATCGGTGGGCGGATGATGATTGAAGATACGCTGACGATTGGCGATTTCTTTTCATTTACCGTCTACCTGGGATTTATGATTGCGCCGATCGTGCAGATGAGCAATATTGGAAGTCAGTTGACAGAAGCATTTGCCGGTCTTGACAGAACGGAAGAGTTGATGAACATGGCGCTGGAAGATGACGGCAGCGTTCGCACCATTAAAAACGATTCATTGGTTGGTAATATAGAATTCAAAGATGTTTCATTTGCCTATGAAGAAGGTAAGGAAGTGGTAAGGAACATTACGTTCAGTGCGCCGTCAGGATCAGTGACGGCGCTAGTAGGAACGTCGGGCTCGGGCAAAACAACTATCGCTGGATTGGCAGCTTCATTCCTGAATCCCCAGAGTGGCATGATCACTGTTGATGGGATTGATCTGGCGAAAATATCTCTTGACAGTTACCGGAGTAAACTCGGTGTGGTGTTGCAAGATGATTTTCTTTTCGAGGGAACGATCCGCGAGAATATTTTATTCCCCAGGCCTAATGCAACTGAACAGCAAGTATTGGCTGCCGTACATGCCGCGCACGTTCATGAGTTCACGGACCGGTTTGAAAAAGGAATTGACACATTGATTGGTGAGCGAGGCGTGAAGTTATCAGGCGGCCAGCGTCAGCGCATCGCTATTGCTCGTGCAATCCTTGCAGATCCCCGGGTATTGATTCTTGATGAGGCGACATCCAACCTTGATACCGAAAGCGAGTCATTAATCCAGGAGAGTTTGAGAAGCCTGATGAAGGGAAGGACCACGTTTGTCATTGCGCACCGACTGAGCACCATCCGACAGGCGGATCAGATTCTGGTGGTGGAGCAGGGCAACATTGTTGAGCGGGGTAAGCATGAAGAATTGATCGCGAGGAAGGGAAGGTACTTCGAGTTGTACACATATCAGGCAAGGATCTAGGAGCAATTCGGTCTCTGGTGGAGAGGTTGAAAACAAGGAAATCGCTGCGTATATTGGAAGTGTATAGGTCACTGGTGGCTTATGGAGATATGTTATGCGGCATGGTAAAAAAATGCGGACCGTTGAAAGAAATGAGATATTGGACTAATTTAACTATGTTTCAGTAAAAGAAATTTAATAGCTACTTTTCAAATTAAAAATTAATTCACTTAATAAAAATGGACAATACCAATCGAATCGGACTTGACAAGGACAAATCAAAACATTTAGCCAAGAAATTAAATGACCTCTTGGCAAATTATTCTATATTTTATCAGAACACGAGAGGCTACCATTGGAATATTAAAGGTGAAAAGTTTTTTGAACTTCATTTAAAGTTTGAAGAATTATACAATGACCTGTTTTTAAAAATAGACGAAGTTGCTGAAAGAATTTTAACCTTAGGACATACGCCAAAGCACAACTATGCTGAATACCGAACGACTTCAAAAATTCAAGAAAGTATTCAAGTAAGTGATGGAATGAAAGCAGTTGAAGACATTTTGAGTTCGTTTCAAGCTATAATAATACTTCAAAGAGAACTTCTTGCTATTTCTTCTGATGCAGGAGATGAAGGAACGAATGCTTTAATGAGCGACTATATTAGGCTACAAGAAAAATCCGTTTGGATGTATTCTTCCTTCTTAAATAAATAAAAATTAAAAACAGAAAGACATAATGATAAATATACTAATCGCAGCACAAATTATCGTAGCAACATCAGTTGCCTATGTTTGGATTTTTCGATATGATGTAATTATCAAAGAATTTAAACAATTCGGACTTAGTGATTTAACTCGCACTTTTGTGGGAGCCTCAAAGGTTTCGTTAGCCACTTTATTAATCACTGGGATTTGGTATCCCTCATTAATTGTTATTCCGGCTATTTTAATGGGATTATTTATGTTATCGGCTCAATATTTCCATTTCAAAATTAAAAATCCATTTATAAAACATTTGCCATCGTTGATTTTCTTGATTTTATGTGTCTTCATAACATTAGTTTCAATGGACATAATTTAGTCATGAATTATTTATTTATTTCCTGTGTTTTAATATCAAGTTTCTCTTTTCTAGCTTATTCTATTTCATATTTTGTCTTACCTCATATGAAGAAAGAATTTAAACGATTCAATATAGAAAAATTAGGACTTCTTACAATAGTCTTAGAAATTTTAGGTGCAGTGGGATTATTGATTGGATTGCTATATAATCCAATTTTGCTAATATCATCAGGCGGACTTGCCATCTTAATGTTACTTGCTTTGATAATAAGAATTAAATCAAAGGACGGTCTCTTGATTTCTTTGCCTGCAATATTTTATATGATTTTAAATGCATGTATATTTTATTTAGGTATTAATGACTGACCGCATTGAGAAAATAGCACGACCGCATAACAGCACTACAAAAAATTGGCGGTTTAGTGGTTAAATGAGGCTTTGTGCTTCGTATCAAGTTTTGTGGTGGCAGACAGTTTAGTGCTCCGAAATCGCCAACTTCTTGTAGCTGCAAAACGTTGGCGGTCATGCTCAAACGAAACCCTTAAACAATATATAAATGAAAGTGATTCTATGTTTACTTTTTTCAGGACTAAACATTCTGCCGTTGGACTCTTTTGCGCAGTCTGATTATAATAGTGAGATAAAAAAATGCGCGAAAGCACTTCATAGTTCATTTAGTAAAACACAAAAAATCTCAGGTCTACTTTCTTTTACTGACACCTCTCGATTAAAATGGAACAACCTTCCAGTTGGATTGAGGGCTAGGGCAGGCACCAGCATTGGAAACATGGACAATGAGCAGCGAAGACTAGTTCATCGCCTTTTGTCTGCATCGCTAAGCTCGCAGGGATATCTAAAGGCAACTGGTATTATGCATTTAGACGAATTGATTAACCGTTTTTATGATACGCTATACGTGAAGAAAGCATTTTCTGACACTACATATAAATTCGTAAAGTCACTAAAATGGTCTCCACGAAACTACTTCTTCGCCTTTTTCGGCTCGCCACTCGAAGCACAATGGGGATATAAGTTGGAAGGACACCATTTGTCGATAAACTTCACCTTTGTAGGTGATAAACTTTCGGTCACACCTTTTTTTGTGGGAACAGATCCAGCCGAGTACCTTTTTTCCGAATATGCGGGTTGGAGAGTGTTGGGACAAGAAGAAGATTTAGGACTGAGACTTGTCAATCTTCTCACAGAGCCGCAAAAGAAAAAAGCAGTCGCAAGTACTGCTGTTCCTCGAGATATCATCACTTCAGCAGAAAGTGGCAAACGATTAGTTGACTATTGGGGAATAAAGGGAACAGAATTAAACAAGGACCAAAAAGACATATTACAAAACATCATTAAAGAATTTGTTTTCAACCTTGAGTACGAAAAGGCTAACTTAGAATACTCAAAGATTTTACAAGCTGGGATTGACAAGATATATTTTGGATGGATAGGCGGATTCGAAGAGAAGCAATCTCATTACTACATTCTAAACGGACCCACTTTCTTGATTGAATTTGATAACAACGGAGGTCCTAGGAAAGAAGCAAATCATATCCATGCTATTTGGAGAGAGAAGGGGAACGAATATGGTGAAGATGTGTTGAAGGCTCATTATAAATCAGAGCGACATTAGAGATGGATAGCACGAACCGCCAACAAAAGCTTCCACGAATAATCCTTTCGAGAACTGATTGACGAATTTAGCCCCTTCCTGTACTTCCACAATATATTTTTGTTTTTTCTTTTATTCATTTTACCCAAAAGCCAAAGCGGTTTGTTAAGGGTGGGAAGCGCTATTTTGAGAACTTAAATTTTAATATCAAACTCCCAATTGATGACTTTTCTTAAAAGCCAAAGGATTAACTCCCGTTACCTTCTTAAAGACTTTATTAAAGTACGAGATGCTTTCAAAGCCACATTGGAAACAAGTTTCGGTGATGTTATTATCCTGCCTCAATAATTTCTTGGCTTTATCAATGCGATAGTGATTGACAAATTCCGTGAACGTAAGACGTGTCATGCGTTTAAAATATCGACAAAACGCCGCTTCGGTCAGATTGCTCATCTTGGCTACTTCAGAAATTTGAATTTTACGCTGGTATTGATCGTCCAGAAACTGATAAATAGCTCTGAGTCTACCTTGTTCTTTTTGGGTATGAGGATTTTCGACTGGGTGATGATGAAGTAATTCCTTTTCCGTTGATTCTGATAATAGTTGTAAGATGCTTAATATCTCCAGAAACTGCTCGAAATATCCCAACGTATGTAGCTGCTTCAGCCGATCACCCACCAGCATTTTCGCATTCCTTCCAAAAGCAACACCGTGTTTTGATTGCTGGAATAGTAAATGGACAGAATACAATTCAGGTGTAGAAGCGAAAGCTTCTTTCAGAAATTCCGGCTTTATGTGGACCACAATTTTTTCATATGGAGTCTTAATGCCATAATCAAAATTGAGATGAGGGATATTCGAACCAATAAAGACCAAATCACTTCCTTCATATCGTGATACATGTTTGCCAACATGTCGTGTTCCATTCGCACCATCGATAAAAACCAACTCATACTCGGGATGGAAATGCCAAAAAAAGAAGTCGCTTAGATTCGGATTCACCAGCAGGCGAAGAGAACTATTGTCATGAGCAACGATTCGTTCTAATTCAGTCTTCATTTCAAAAAGTTACATAAAATTGTCGTATTGACAGTACAAATGTGTCTCGAAATGTCAATATAGTTCAAAAAACCATCATTATTGGAGTAGAAATCGGGTGCGCTCTTCCCTTAGCTTTATTTTATAATTCAACCAACACAACACCTATGGAAAAGAATAAAACCATGGCTCCTACGCAGAGCCCCAATAAGAATCACAAAGACATCCCTGGTAATCCATCAACTGCTACCAGCAGTAAAATTAAATTGAATGACCGCTCCAACGGAAAGCCCCTGAGAATCCTAAGCGAAGAAGATTGGGCTTTTTGGATTCACAATGGTTATGTGGTTGTAAAAAATGCTGTTTCTCGTGAGCAAGCTCTGCGAACGGCTGATTTTTTATGGGAATTTGAAGAGAAAGATAAGAATGAACCTTCTACCTGGTATACCGCGCCACGGGCTGACATGGAGATGAAAGAATTAGTAGGCACCGGTATGGTAGAAGTCTATAATAATCAATTCCTTTGGGAGAATCGTCAGATGCAACGGGTTCATGATGCGTTCGCGGACATTTGGGGAACTGAAAAACTTTGGGTTACTATTGATCGCGCGAACTTAAACTTTCCGATACGACCAGGTTTCGAGTACAAAGGATTTATTCATTGGGACTACGACCCGGATACGAAACCTCAAAACGTTCAAGGTGTCCTAGCGCTGGCAGACCAGGAAGACGAAAACATGGGAGGTTTTCAATGTATCCCAGAGCTTTTCCGCACCTATGATGCATGGAAATTAACTCAACCTGAAGATCGCAATCATTTTAAACCTGATATAAAAGGTTTTGAAGATCAGTTGGTGAAGGTAAAATTGCAAGCAGGTGATTTACTGATCTTCAATAGCTCACAACCTCATGGCATTCGACCAAACCTTTCAAAAGATAAAGTAAGAATTGCTCAATACATTTCCATGATGCCGGCAGAGGAAGACAATGAAGATCTGAAACAATGGAGAATTAATTCTTGGAAGAATCGTATTGCGCCTGATGGTTACGCGTTTCCAGGTGATCCACGCAAATGGGAACAAACAAAATATGAAGTTGCCAAATTAAGTGACCTTGGTAAAAAAATTCTAGGACTTGATAGATATTAGATAAGAATGACCTTTTGAATAAGAAGTTCTCTTTCGATTAAAAAAGTGAAAAGAGACCAGGTCTCATTTTTACATTCTCTAACCACACTAACTCAACGTCATCTATGCTGGAATATATGAGTTCATGGGATTTGCTAATCATTGCAATCTATTTTGGTATCACCTTATGGATTGCCTGGTGGGCATCACGTATGCATGGAAAACCTCAAGTAGAACAAGGTTCGGTGGATTATTTTCTTGCTGGGAAAAACGAAGGCTGGTTTGTGATTGGGGCTTCATTGTTCTCTTCCAACATTGGTTCGGAAATAATTTTAGGAGTATCGGGGGCTGGTGCCCGGGCAGAAATGCCGATGGCCAATTTTGAAATGCTGGCGGCCTTTATCCTGATCTTATTGGGTTGGGTGTTTGTTCCATTCTATTTACGAACGGGTGTCTACACCATGCCTGAATTTCTTGAAATGAGATACTCAAAAGCTTGTCGAAATTACCTATCCGTAGTTTCTATTCTTGCTTATGTCATTACAAAAATATCGTTAATCATTTTCTCTGGCGCTCTCATTTTTGAAACGATGGGAGTACCGTTTTGGACCGGCGCTATTATCACCGTTCTAGCCACTGGATTTTATACGGTGTTAGGAGGACTCAAAGCGGTCATCTACACTGACATGGTACAAGCATTTATACTCATTGTGGGTTGTGCAGCCGTTACTTATTTCGGATTGGCGCAATTGGGCGGTTGGGATGAAATGATTACCACCATTCAACAAGCCTCTACCCACCCGGGCAACCCACCCCTTGAGCGCTTCTTTAACTTGTGGCGCCCCATGACGGACACACAATATCCCTGGACCGGAATGTTATTTGGCGCACCCATCCTAGGGGTATGGTATTGGTGTACGGATCAATTCATTGTGCAACGTACTTTATCTGCCAGAGACATCAGCAATGCACGAAGAGGAGCGATCTTTGCAGGCTTCCTGAAGTTATTGCCTGTCTTTATTTTCTTCATCCCGGGTGTCATCGCCTATGCGCTCTTGCAAAAAGGATTATTAGATTTTTCAACCGCCAATGCTGATTATGCACTACCGGCTATGATCACGGGTTTCCTTCCCATTGGTCTGAAAGGGCTCGCGATCGCAGGCCTTCTGGCTGCACTGATGAGTTCACTCTCATCTGCCTTCAACTCTTCATCGACTTTATTTACAATCGACTTTTACAAACAGTACAAACCAAAAGCATCTGAAAAAGAACTGGTATGGGTCGGACAATTTGCAACAATGGCACTGGTGTTGCTAAGCTTGAGTTGGATTCCCTTCATGAAAACACTAATGGGAGGGGGAATATTCTTTTACCTGCAAAGTATCCAAGCCTATATTTCACCACCCATCGCAGCCGTCTTTTTATTCGGATTGTACTTTAAGTGGATCAATGCACGCGGAGCAATCGTTTCATTGTGGATTGGTTTTGCAGTAGGAGTGTTTCGACTGGTGACCGAGTTTATGAACAAGGAGGGAATCATTCAGGTAAAAGATGGCTCAATATTGAATATCGTATTGAGCATCAACTTTCTTCATTTCGCCATAATTCTGTTTGTCTTTTGTGCGGTGGTAATGATGGTGGTAAGTCGACTTAGCACGCCGCAGTCGGAAGAGTCGTTGCGGTTGGTAACATTTCAAAAGCCGGAGACTAAAACAAAGCTGGTGTTTTCCTCCGATGTCATCCTGACCATCATCTTAGTTGTCGCGGTGTTAGCGATGTGGGTGTACTTTAGTCCTTGGGGAATTGCCAACTAAACATTGGATAATGGATTATCTATTGAATACTAAAACAGCCCTCGTCACCGGATCTACTTCGGGAATTGGGTTTGCCATTGCAAAACTATTGGCAAAGGAAGGAGCGCATGTGATTCTGAATGGTCGACATGACGAAACAATAGCAAACGCTATTGGAGAGTTGAAGAAGGAGATTCCGTCCGCAAAGCTATCCGGAATAAAGGCTGACTTCAGTGATCCGAATTCTGTAATAGAGTTAATTACAAAACTGGATCGAATTGATATTCTGATCAATAATGTTGGGATTTTCACTTCCCAACTCTTTACCGAAACGTCCGACGATGATTGGTATCGACTGTTTGAAGTAAACGTAATGAGTGGCGTACGACTATCGCGAGCGCTACTTCCAGGAATGTTGGCGCGAAATTGGGGTCGCATTGTATTTGTCAGCAGCGAATGTGCACAATTAGTGCCCGAAGATTTAATTGCTTATAGCACAACAAAAGCTGCTATGCTGTGTATCTCGCGTGGATTAGCACAAACAACCAGAGGGACCGCGGTAACAGTTAATTCCATCATGCCCGGTTCTACGTTGTCGGAAGGTGCCAAGCGATTCTTAAAAGAACAGGCCGATAAAGAAAACAAAAAAGAGGAAGAGGTTGCCCCTGCTTTTTTCAGGAACGTGAGGACGACATCGTTAGTTGAACGGTTTCTATCGCCCGAGGAAATCGCCAATGGGGTGCTCTATCTGTCAAGCCCACTCTCATCCGCCACGAATGGTGCGATGATCAAATTAGATGGCGGAAGTGTTCCCGGAATATTCTAAAAAAGAAAATAATGAATCCCAAATCACTACTGTTGCGTCATGTCGTCCTGTTCAAATTCAAAGACAATTCTTCTGAGAATGACATAGAACGAATTGTCCAATCTTTTATGTCACTGAGAAATCGAGTACCACAGATTGTCGATATGGAGTGGGGCCGAAACATCAGTGAGGAAAATCATCATCAGGGTTTCACACATTGTTTTGTTCTTTCCTACCGATCGATTCAATATCTTAATGATTATCAAAAACATCCCGCTCATCTTGAGTTTCAGGAAGTGCTCAAGCCGCATATGGAGAAGGTCTTTGTAGTGGATTATTTTGTCGCTGATTGAGCTCTCTGCAGAGTCAAGCGTTGCCTGTCGAGCCCAAGCAAGCAAATGAGCGACTTTTGGAATGCCGATTAGGGGATGAATAGATATTCTATAAGCGAAGATAGATCAGAGAAATTAGTCAGTCTTTAAAATGATTCCTTCATAGGAATAACAGTATGATAATTGGTATTTGCAACAGGTAGCCACGCTTTCGTTTCCACGGACAATCCTGAAGCATCGCGACGGTCGACTTTTTCAACGCGCGGAAACCACAGTGCACTGACCGTTCGGTCTCCTCGTGAACTTTATTATCTTTAGCTCGTTCGTCCACGGGGACAAATCGACAGTTCAAAATCCCCGCCCGCCAAATCGGGACATTAGCAGAAATTGGGGAAAACGTATCTGATCAAAAAAAATCTACTCATCTGTGACAATTCTCAAAATTGAGCTACTAATAGAATAGAAGTCATAGATAACTAAATTGGAACTACAAAAGCGAAACTTCATTCGGACAATAGACTCACATAAAGGCATTATAAAAAGCCTTTGTAAAGCCTATTATATGGGCTATGAAGATCAAAAAGATGCTTTTCAAGACGTCATTCTACAGCTTTGGAAATCATTTGCAACATTTCGGGGAGAGTCCGAAATAGGTACCTGGATTTATAGGGTAAGTCTTAACACTATACTCGCGAACGTCAGGAAGGAGAAAAAGAAAATAGCTACTGAATCTATAGATACCTCAGAACTATCCATTTCGATAGCAATGAGCGATGGTGATATTGAACTTTTAAACATGGTAATCCGGTCTTTGAAAGACCTGGATAAAGCCATAGTCATCCTTTTTTTGGAAGGCTATAAGAACAAGGAAATCTCTCAAATTTTAGACCTTACTCCTACGAACGTAAGCACTAGATTAAATAGAGTGAGAACAGAACTGAAAGTCAAATTTAGAAATCAGCATTATGAATTTAAACAACCTTAAACCCGCCTGGCAACAGTTTCAATTATTGAATTCCATGCAGTCAATCGATAAAGAGGAAATCCTATTTATCATTGAGCGAGATGAAGCTAAACCAACGGGTAGAGTCCATAAATTCCTGATGACCTCCGTAATGCTTATAGTCTTAACCGTCTGCTGTCAGGGAGGATGATTTCGCCCATCGTCCGAAATTGACCCAAAAATTCGTTGGAGGATTTAAGCTTTTGAGATGGTGCGTCACACACATAAACGGCGCAGGGCTAAAATCAGAATGAAAGGCTAAACAAAAATGGAAGTAAGTTTTATTCATTGGAATATTAATCCTGAGATTATCAACATATTGGGTTTTCCATTGAGATATTATGGAGTTTTATTTGCGGGCGGAATAATGCTGTGCGTGTTTATTTTGAAATGGATTTTTAGAAATGAAAATATCTCATTGGACAAATTAGATACACTGACAATATATGGAGTAATTGGAATTTTTTTGGGTGCAAGATTAGGTCACTGTTTATTTTATGATCCATCGTATTATTTCAATCATCCGTTGGAAATGCTTTTACCATTTCAACAAACAGATAACGGAGAATACAAATTCACAGGTTATCAAGGATTGGCAAGTCATGGAGGTGCTGTTGGATTAATTACTGCGCTTATTCTTTATTCAAAGAAAACACAAGAGTCAATCATAAACACACTTGATTTGATTGGAGTTGTTGCGCCATTAGGAGGTTGTTTTATAAGACTGGGTAATTTGATGAATTCTGAAATGATAGGAATTCCAACGAATGTTCCCTGGGCTTTTATTTTTAAAAATGAAGATAACTTGCCAAGACACCCTGCTCAATTATATGAAGCCATTTCTTATTTAGTAATTTTTTTAGTGATTTTCTATTTTTATAAAATAAATCGATATAAGCTGCAAAACGGATTCTTTTTTGGACTATCAATTTCGCTAATATTCATTGCGCGGTTTTTTATTGAATTTGTTAAAAAGAGACAAGTACCATTTGAAGAACAAATGCAGTTTGACATGGGACAATTATTGAGTATTCCATTTATCATGGTTGGGTTGGGATTTTTGATTTATGGATTAATGAAGACAAAAAAAGATATAGAGGGGGATGAATTATTAACAACGATTGACTAATCGCCGAGTGCCAAACAATAGCTCGATTCAACTGTGCGACTTACTATTCCGACAGGATCTTTTCAAGAAGTAATGTTGAAGAAATACAACTAGGCAGAGAAAGACTAATGGCTAGGACCTCACAATTAGCGTGTTAAGCCAGCTTGAGGTGAACTGGTAATTTGAAGTTTAGTTTATATATTTCATCTTATTCACGAGGACTCAACGCGAGACGCTTTAGACGGGTAGGCAAGGATGCAACTTCGAAAGCCACAGCCTGAATTGTGGTTATCTTTTGGCAAACAACCGATTTGCGAACGACATTAACAAAAGGTTAATTTTTCAGCTTGAGTAGAGAATAACTATACGACGATTAATTTTATAGTCTAAATCAATAAAAAAATGACAACGAAAGAAGTAGCTCAAAAATTGGTTGAACTTTGTCGCCAAGGTAAAATTGACGAAGTACAGGAGACCTTATTTTCTAAAGATGCTCAGAGTATTGAAGCAGACGAAATGATGGGACCAAAAGTTGTAACAGGCCTGGACGCTATTAAGGCAAAGGGAAAAGCTTTTCAGGAAAGCGTTGAACAGTTCCATAGTGCAGTAATTTCCGACCCAATTGTGGGTGGTAATAACTTTGCCATTAGCTGGGCAATGGATGCGACTTTCAAAGGACGTGGAAGAATGACAATTGAAGAAGTGTGCGTATATCACGTGAAAGATGGCAAAATAGCGCTGGAACAATTCTTCTATTAAGCTAAGGTATCAAAAAAGCTAAATGCAATAAAGAAGGCCTTTCTTTATTGCATTTAGCTTTTAATGGGTGTGAATAGAAGTGAATAAATCTGAAGAATTGTGGGCATTGGCTCTGGACGAGCTCGAAAACCTGCGCCGTCAGTTTTTCTGAATTGCTCCCTTCAATAAAATCGTTGCCAGATTTTGCTTTTATTAATTGGTCTCTTCGATGCCATTAGCTAGGTTAATAACAACCAATACGCGATCATGCTGTCGCACCTTCCTGCTTCAGAACTGGCTAGTGAATTTGATCGCCATTAATATAGAACTGGATTGATTGGCGAATTAATCACCTGACCTACCTCAGCTCCAGGACACCAGGTATTCCAGTCTTTGACTTGATTTTCGTTGTCGGGATTTTTTAATTTCATATCGCGGTCCATGTAGATAACCGTCATCACCTTTCGCATCTCCTTCGTGATGTTTGCCCCCGCGCGATGAAACACCCAGCCCGAATGGAAGCTTATTTCACCTAAATCAAATTCTTCTATCACATGTTTAAAGTCCGTCACACGCATGCGCTGCTGAATGAGTGTCTCACTTTCGTCGCCAATTTCCAGCTCTCTTCCTTCTACAATCTGGTGACTACCTGCGCTGAATTCAAGAGGTCCCATTTCGAAAGGAGTTTTCTGCAATGGAATCCAGGCTGTTACTGTTTTGTCTGTTTCGAGTGGCCAATAAAACTGATCGGCATGCCACGGTGTAATTCCACCACCACCTTCTTTATAAAGTGCTTGATCGTGATACAAGCGAACACCATCAACCTGCATCAGGTCGGCTGCAATTTTTGCAATTCGTTTGCTAAACACAAATTGTTTGACGCGCTCGTCTTCGCGCCACAGGTTGAACAACTGCAGAAAAGCCTTGCCATACGTACTGCGCTCTTCAACTTTTGTTGTCACCTTGTTCATCTTCGCCACTGTATCAGTGATAACAGTAGCGTAATAGGCAAGGGTTTCAGCATTGAATACGTTTTTCAGTTTGATGAAGCGGTTCTGCTGGTAAAACTCAATTTGCTGTGAGGTGAGAATATAGGGTTTGTCTAATGCCTCACGGATAGAAACAGGAATAGTCATGCGAGAGTGGTTTTATGAATACAAATGTAGGTGAGATGCTCCATTGCAACCAACACCACCGTGAATTTTCTGGCACAATATTGACATTTTATGTTAAGGAATAGCAAACAATAAAGTATTATTGTACCGAAATGAAGGCCATTTATGAGAACATCGCTACCAAAAAAGGATACGAATCTTTTCTGGCTTACAGGTTTGTAGTTCCAGCATTTGAATTCAAGTGGCACTATCATCCGGAATACGAACTGACACTCATCACCAAAGGAAAAGGCAAGCGTCTGGTAGGCGACAGCAATGAGAGTTTTGTGACGGGCGACCTCGTGCTACTGGGTCCTGGCCTTCCGCACACATGGTCGAGTGACCCAATGAAAAAGACGATGGTATCCGCAGTGGTTCTTCAATTCACTGAGGAATTCATTGGGAATTTTCTGCATCTTCATGGTTTTGAAAAAATCGCCAAGCTACTTTCAGCTTCTTCGCATGGATTGTCCTTTCCCAACGCGAAAGAGATTATGGAGCGAATTGAAACAATGCCGGAAACATCGGGTGTTGAAAAGGTAACATTGCTGCTCTCTATTCTGCATCAACTTACTGCACAAAATGCCATTAAGCTTTCGTCTGAATATTTTAATCCGATGAAGAGTGAAGAGACTGAGAAGAGGATTAACAAGGTTTGTCAGCACATTCAAAAGA
>JBBRON010000064.1:0-14756 GCA_038229375.1 Cytophagales bacterium
GTTCAGAGTTCCATGTTCAGAGTTCCATGTTCAGAGTACTGCTCCTCACTACTGACTACTGTCTCCTGACTCCTGTCTCCTGACTCCTATCTCCTATCTCCTCTTCTCCTAGTCAAACAAAGTAAGATTTCCGAACTGATCTGATGGGGGAGCAGGTAAAATAACCAGCCGGTCGTTTCGGTCAGGCAGATTTACCAAATGAGATACAGAATAAAAATCCATCACTGGTGAAGGTACCTTCAAAATTGTAAGCAGTTCCTGTTCGTCAGTTTCCTGAAGCCAGGATTTCTCCATTCCAGGAGGGATGATCACGGGCATGCGGTCAGTGATTGGTGCTACTGAATGGCTGGCTTCTGTGGTGATCACAGTGAACGTATGGAACATTTCGCCCGATGCATCATCGTATTCTTCCCAAAGTCCCGCGATGGCAAACTGTTCTTTGTCTTTCAAGGTGAAGCGATAGGGGATGTTGGTCTTTTTGCCCGCTCGTTTCCACTCATAAAATCCGTCTGCCGGTAGGAGGCATCTTCGTTCACGAAGTTTTTTTTGCAGTACCGTTTTTTCAGCGATCAGCTCCAGCCGCGTATTGATGATCTTCTCTCCCAGAGGTTTTTTGTTTGCCCAGGTCGGTGGTGCTCCCCAATAAAAGAACGAGATACCCTGAGGACTGTCCTGAGTTATTACTGGCAGCAGGTGTGTAGGGGCAGCATTGTATTGAGGCAGATACCCTTCCGGCACGTCTACAGCGAAACGTTTGGCGACCTCATCGGCCTTGGCTGTCAGGGAATAGCGGACAAACATTACTGAACCATTGGATAGTTATGCAATTCTAGTAAAATTATAGAGATCTAGCGGATAAAATCCAAAGCCCTGGCCTCCGACCAATACAAACCGTTATGATTGAACTGGGCAAATCCTACGTGCCCACCCCGCTCCGGGAATTCTATTGTTAGTGATGGATTGCCTTCTTTGGGATAGCATGCCGGGCTTAGAAAGGGATCGTTCAGTGCATTTACGATGAGTGTAGGTACGTGAATATTTTTTATGAAATGGATTGAGCTGGATTGGGTGTAGTAATCAATCGCATCGCGGAATCCGTGGATTGGCCCCGTGAAATGATCGTCGAATTCCTGAAGCGTCGACACCTGGTCAAGCATTTCAATGTTAAGGCCCTTTCTGACCGATGCTTTTGTCCTGACTTTCAGTTTCAGGCTCTTGAGAAACCTACGGGAATAGATCCAGTTGTGGGGCTTCGAGATTTCCAGGCAGCTCGTATGAAGGTCCATGGGAACAGAAATGGCAATCGCTTTTTTTACAAAAGGATGAACAGTAGGTTCTCCCAAATATTTCAGTGTAACGTTTCCTCCGAGACTGAATCCCACGAGGATAATCTGATCATATTTTCCGGCGACATGATTGACCAGCGTCTGAAGGTCATCGCTCGCTCCGCTGTGGTAAAACCGAAGTTGTCGGTTCATTTCCCCACTGCAGCCGCGAAAGTTCCAGGCAACAACATCCATTCCTTCCGAGAACATCGCCTTTGCCATGCCCGTCACATACGAACGAGTGGAGTTACCCTCGAGTCCATGACTTATAATGACACACCTTGAAGACCCTTGCTCATACCAATCAAGATCCAGAAAATCATCATCAGGAGTTGTAATGCGTTCCCTGCGAGGTGTCGTTATATTTACCCGTCGCGCCACCGATGGAAAGATTGTCTCGAGATGGCGGTTGAATAGGAGGGCTGGGGGAGTATATTTTGTCATTGACTACTGCAAATCTACGATTACTTTCTGCTGTCCTTACTACTTACTCCTCACTCCTCACTACTCACTACTTACTACTCACTACTAAATTAATATGCGCCAAATGATGCTCACCATGCCAGGCATACGTAGCGATAAGGCGATCAAGCGGAACGTGTTTCTTGGTATCAGGGTGTACAAAAAATTTGGTTAATGATTCCGGAGGCAATCCCTTCATCAGGATGGTCCATTTGGCGTGGAGGGCTTTGATGAGTTCGATGGAAATAATAGCTGGAGCGGTCGTCTCCGGAGTAGTAGCCCAGGCTTTTTCATCATACGCTTTAATGAGTGGAGAATCCTCCGTGAGGGTCCATTTGAAACGGATATAGGCGTTCATGTGGCTATCCGCCAGGTGATGAACAACCTGCCTGACCGTCCAGCCCCCATCGCGATAAGGAGTATCAAGTTGGGAATCGCTTAATCCTACTATAGTCTTCTCCATTTTCGATGGGAGCGAGGCAATGCGGTTGATATTCGTGATAACATCTTCAGTAGAATATTTTTCTTTTGCTTCAAATTTTCCAATTGGATAACGTGGATCTATCGTTGTCATAGTTTATTTAGTTCATGCTCCTGCGGAGCTTAAATGCAATTTAGCACAGAGAAATCACAGAGGAAATATGCTAAGAGTTTAATAGAGCTTTAGCGTGTGTTTAAGAAATCGCTTACCGATCCAGTTCCTTCATCGCCTCTGCCATCTCTTCTTCACTAAATGGTTTGTTGAGCTTCACCGGTTTTGTCTTTCGCTTTTTTCGAACCCGAATATTGGTGAGTTCAATAAGCATGGAGAATGCCACGGCGAAATAGATGTATCCTTTCGGAATAACATAATGGAGGGCTTCCAGAAACAGCATAAATCCTATTAGTATAAGGAAGCCGAGGGCCAGCACTTCCATCGACGGGTGCAGCTGGATGAAGCGGCTGATCGTACCGCTGAAGAACATCATCACAATGATTGATACAATAACCGCCAGGATCATGATGATAACCTTATCGCGGTCGACAATTCCGACAGCGGTAAGGATCGAGTCGAAGGAAAAGATGATATCCAGCAAAATGATCTGAACGATAGTTCCGGAGAGCGTTATACTTGCTTTTTTAGCAATGCTTGCTTCATCGTCGTCGTCTTCGCTTCCTTCCATTTCATGGTTTATCTCCATCGTGCTTTTGGCAATCAGGAAAAGTCCGCCGAAACCGAGGATAAGGTCGCGGCCGCTGACCGGTGTATCATGAGCGAAGAGGAAATTGGCTGGGACGGTAAAGAGCGGTTCGGTAAAGCCGATGATCCAGGTGATGCCTAATAAAAAGCAGATTCGCACGATCATGGCGAGGGCCAAACCTATGTTGCGAGCTTTCTGACGAAGGTCTTCCGGAAGTTTATTGGAGACAATGGAAATGAAAATGATGTTGTCAATGCCTAGCACAATTTCCAGAAAGCAAAGGGTAAGCAAGGCTAGCCAGGCATCAGCTTTTAGAAAGATTTCCATGTAGGTGTGAGTAAAGCTTTTCTATATGAGAGCCAAATTAAGCAAAGGGTTGAACAATAAAAATGCGAGGGGATTTAAAAGAAAAGGCCCTATTTTGGCATAAAAAGCGATGTTTTGTTGTTCGACAAACATTACCCCACTAAAGAATTATCTGGATCTCGTGTCGGTATGTTTTTTACCTGTCGAATTTTTTTGTAGGAGCTAGCGCCATTTTAAGGCACAAAAAAACCATCCGTGGAGATGGTTTTTTTAGTATTGGTTTTATTTGCGATCACGCTACCTTTCATGCACGATCATCACTTTCTTCCTTACCATTCCTTTCTCACTTTCCATCTGGATGATATAAACTCCGCCGGCCCAGTCCTGGGTGTGCAGTGTGTGCGTATCGTGACCTTCTTCAATTCTTGATTCAACGATCTGTTTGCCCATAGCATCATACACCATAAGCGGCATAGCACTCTTTGCCTTTTCTGAAATCCTGATCTGCAGATCGCGATCGGCCGGAACAGGGTAGAAGCTGATGGATGAAACGGGGTAATCGTTTATGGCAGTGATCAATGCCGGAGCATTGACGTCTTTGATTGCGGCCTGCATGACTTCTTTTATAACATACGGGAAGTTTGGTGCCGAACTATTGGCTACGATGGAAGTTTCAAGATCCTGTATAAAGACCACTACGGCGAGTTGGTTAGCATTGACTATTCCACTGAGCTCGATAGTTTGTTCTGGGATACTGAGGGTCGCGTCTTTGAGCATCGGCGTAGTAATCGGTATTCCCGAAGGTGAGGGCACCAGCCTGCGCATCAAGTAGGTATTATTTCCAACCTGCTTCTCCACCACCGCAATCACGAGACTTAGATTGCGACGTGGTGTTGCGCCCACTGGTGAGGTGGCGGTAATGTCTATTTTGATTTTCAAGTTGGGCTGACCGATTACAGTATTGTCGGTTATATTGATCTTAAATGGTGATACCGACAACCCCCGTTTCGATTTAAGGAGCTTCGCCCAGCTATTTGGATTGGGTAAACCGTTAGGAAGAAGAACGGTTGAAAAATCCGCGACATTAGTGGTGGGTTCTGTAAATCCATCGATCAACGATCTTGGAATAAGACTCGATCCTCCGGGATTGCTGTTGATGCCATAAAATGCTGCCCTTGCAGAAACGTCTGCGGCATTGGCTGCACTTTGCGAGTCACTTGCGGGAAAACTTGTGTGGTATTGAATTTTTGCGGCTTCCAAACTTATCTCGGCGGACTTAAATCCCGCGTTATTCGCAGCATACCGCGTGGCGTTCTCATTCGTGAAAGTCTCTATTAACAAAGTACGATTCCGACTGCTTAGCTCAGCATCATCAATGGCGAATCCGTCGACAAGTCGCGCATCGCCATTACTGCCAAATACAATTCTGAATCGAAGTTTTGTGAACGCCGAATAGTTATCAAGACCAAAACGCGCCTCCGTCCATTCACTGGTTACACCCGACCAGCCAATTTGATCGATCGTCTGGCCCACGCCATTTTGTTGTGTCAGGCCACTGATTGAATTTCTATCATACCAGTTGATACCTTCATTTAATGTGCCAAGGGTTTCCCAAGCGCCACCAGGTGTTTTCAGGACTTCCACATATGCTCCGTCATTCCCCGGATCAGTATCATCAAAATACTTTAAGGAGAGAACCGGTCTGGGAAGTTTTGTCACATCGATGCAAGGACCGTTCAAAGTCGCACGCACATTATTATCAAATGTTGAGCCTAGTGAATTTGTCAACGGTCTTGTTGTGTACCAGGCGTTTGAATTAGCACCGGGATTTGCCGTTATCTTAGTGCCAGTAGGATCCCCCAGTTTCCAGGTAAGTTGCGCATCTGAGCGATTGATACCCTCACCTGCCCATCCACCATCACCGGAATCAAAGTTTTGTGAATATGGAAAACTAGTCGCCGTCGTTAGGTTATTGATGTAAGGCAGCAGGAAGACTTCAGTTGTAATCGTTCTTTTACAGAATAGCTTGGATTCCAACGTTAACGACGTTGGATATTTACCAATATTAACATAGGTATGAGAGGTTGCTATCGGGCTTGTTGGATTATTGCCTATTCCGGTTGCCACAAAAGTATTTGACGAACCTGAGGCAGGATCACCGAAAGTCCAGGTTTGTTTGTCGATTTTTCTTCCGGGAGAGGTATTGTCAAATTGAGACCCCGCAGCGCCTGTAAATTGGGTCACATCACCCTGACAAAGTTGAGTAAAATTAAATGTGGTTTGCGGGATAGGCCCGATTTCTACTGTCTGTGATGAAGAAGCGCTGCATCCCTTATTGGTTGTCACTATGAGCTGGGTGCTGTATGTCCCGATATTGGGATAATCCACAACAGGAGTCTGGTTGACATTAGTGCTTGATATTCCTAAATCCAGAGTTCCGCCGCCACCGAAACGCCATTCGAAATTATCCAGGGTGTAAGGAGGAGTTCCGGCCGGTGGTAATGTTAAGTTTTTGAATTGTGTATGACTGCCGAGGCAAACGCTGTCAACCTTGTATGATACAACTGGGAGAGGATGTATTTTGACAAGAACGGTTGTTGGCGCACTTTCGCAACCAGCCACGGTCTGCGTCACATAAAAGTCCTGGTTCGGAGCAGACACAATAAATGGAAAGGTAAACGGATTATTCGTACTGAGCACATTAACCGGTGTGGAACCTGATAAATTGTCGTACCACGTAACGGTGCCCGTGCTGTTTACAACAAGGTTATTATTTATGCTCCCATCGCAATATTCTGTTAGCGGTCCGCTGGTGTTCAAAGGTTTAGCTGCTGTTGGTGCAGGGGGAGTTGGATTAATTGTTATTTTATACTTTCCAGTGCCTGCAGGGCAGGTGTTTGGTTGATTGGTGGTAACAACCAGAGCTGCATTATTAGCTGCAATCTCAGCTGCAGAAGGAACATATTTTACAGCAAAGCCAGCGGCATTGCCAAGATTGAAAGGTGCGGTTAAAGGGTTGCCAGAAACGTCTTGAAATGTTCCGCCGCCCCCGCTCCACGTTGCCGACGTAGCACCGCCGCCGTAAATGGCATTCACGGCACCTTGTGAAATATTAATGGGGCTGGTATTGCAACTGGCAACAGAAGCATTTAAGGTTATTGTTGGAGAGATTACCGAGGTCATTGAGACCGTTGTCGATGGGCTCTCGCAACCAAACAATGTTTTAGTGACATAGAAGTTGGTGGTGCCGAGGTTAGCAGGATTGAAATCTGCAGGGCTTGGCGTATAGGTGCTTGCTGAAGTGGTTCGTTGATTGGCAAGTCCCAGTGCCGGATTCACATACCAGGAATAAATGGCGCCATTATTTCCAGTAAACGTCCCCGGCGTTCCATTCTGACAAATTGAGATAGCATCAAGAACCTCTGTCACTGCCGCCGGCGCGGTTGGTATTGGATGTATTTTTACATTAGGGATGGCAAATGAATTTTTGCATCCTGACGCCTGGTCAGTATAGTTATACGTGATGGTAATAGTCTGTGTTGAAGTTGTAGCATTAGGTACGTTACCGGGAGTAAATATCCAGTTATTGCCGGTAGGATTCGAAATTCCTCCGGGTGGAGTAAAATTATCTGTAGCACTATTGACCGGCGCGGGTGTCGTGCTGATTATCGGAGCCAATGTTACTGAAGCATCCGTTACACAATAATCCAATTTTGGTAATGCGAAATTGACATCAGGGGGTTTACTAAGTGTGACAAATTGAACCGAACCTAAACGTACGTCTGTTGGAAGCGTCGTATTGTAGGCACGATAATAAACCCGGACCTGGCCAACCGCAGATTGAGCAGCTAAATAGGCAGGGTCGGAGGGGTTGAAAATCCTGGTGCCTCCTGCGAAGGTGGACATCGATGACGAACAGCCAAAAAATAGATTACACGACTGTGATCCAGCAAAAGACTGGGTCCCCAAATAGTAAAAATAAGTTGTTGATGCAAAAAAATTGCCAGTATAACTATATACATATACAAAATCCAAAAGCGCAAAGTTAGGGCCGAACTGCGCAGCAATGTCGGTCGGTGATACATCAAGAGTCAACGATGGGGGGGCATTAGTGCAATACGTGTTAGCAAGATTTATTATGACGGATGCATAAACGTCAAACAGTTTCGTGGTGATAACTTTACACTGTTGGCCCGTGCCTTCGGTATAAGTATAGGTGATGACATTGCCCGTGCTCACGCCAACTGCTGAGGGAGAAAATACGTAGCCCAAAGATGCATTCGGTGAGACACCTGGCCCTGTGAATACACCCCCGCTGGGGCTTCCCACCAATTGAATAGTATTTATGCTTGATAGAAAACGAGTATCGTTAGGTTGCACTGTCGGTTGTCCGGGTGCGGTTGCAACGTTAATATCCAGGACTGTGGAGGTTGAGTTAACTGCATTCAATGTTGCGTGATTCTTACCATCGGTGTCTGCATTGCCCAACTGGTCAGCGGAGCCTCCGAACCGTAGTAAATTTCCAGTTGCATCCACCACACCGGTATATTTCACTTTCAGTCCGTTAATTACAATTTGATCAAGGGTGGAATTACTAGTTCCGCTTACTGAATACGTAAATCTCACAATGGTATTTCCTGTATAGGTAAGCCCAGAGGGTGAAGAGATTTCGTTTCCTGTGACTGAAGGTGTTGTTGTAACACTCGTATCAAAAATAAAATCGGTAGGCAGAACCAGTGAAAAACTTTTACTTGCGCCGGCAGCAAAATCTGCTGGATCTCTTTCGATTATCGTAATGGCGGAAATAGTTTGAAAGGTTCCGCTATAACACATTGTAGGAACTGTTCCAGCGGTTACCAATACTCCGGGACTTATGATCGTAATATTTACGTTGGCGTTGGTGAGGCCGGCGTAGGTAGCAAGAATAGTTTTGGCGCCAGATAAGTTGACACTTAAATTCGTCCAGGTAAATGTTCCACTTACTAAATTAGGCGTCAATGTTTGAGCGCCTGGATTTATTGTTCCGGAACCACTATTAAGAGAAAGGGTAACTGTACCATTTTTTCCAATCTCTGTGTTACCATTTGGATCCACAGCGCTTACCTTAAGCGGCCCGAAGTTGACACCGATAAACGTATTAATCAACGATATTGGATTGAAGCTAAGACGGTCGGCGTTAACTTGTATAATGTTCTGAGCAGTTGCATCGATTGTTGTAGAAGCTCCGCCTGCATTTGCCGCGGCAAAACCCGAACCTGCTCCACTAGTCGCACCGGTAATCGTGACATCAATTCGCTGCTGGTCTGTTACGATTGGTTTGAATGTCGCGCCGATACGGAAATTTACATTCGAGTTGTCAGCCGTGGTGATAGCACTCAGACCGCTGAAAACAACCGTGTTGCTCGAAACCGCCTGCTGCGCGAGGTTTGTGCCGGCCGCGTCAAAAATCGCTATCTGATTTATGTTTGCAAAGTTGGTTAGCTGAATTGTGAGCGTTGATAATGCGGTTGCAGCAGCGTCGCCACCGAGGTCATTCAATTTAAACTGAGCAAGACTTACGCTGTTCGCGCCGCCGCCTGTTGTCAAAGCACCGCTGGTTTGAAAACTTGCATAATCAATGGAAGGGGTGGTGCTTCCAACATTGAATGTAATCGTAGACGTCCCATTAAACGTCGTTGCAGTTGCTGTCTTCGCTCCGGCAATCAAATAATTGTAAGTCTGTGCAACGGATCCGTTATATCCAAAAGGAACCAGTGCGTAGCTATACTGTGTGCCTGCCGATAAACCCGTATTGTTAAGGAACGAAGTAGCACCTGCAGCAGCAGTATTAACCAACGTGCTTCCATCGCCAAGTGAGGCAGGAGGAGCAGCAGCATTTAAAATTCCTGATACATCCGGGGCTGTTCCACCGGAATGGCGATAGATAAGAAACCCTGAGGCAGTCACACCTGCCGGCCAGGCAAGATTAATTGAAGTGCCACCCGTCGGAGTCGCTGTAAATGATGCTGGCTGACCGGTTGCCGCGATGGAAAGAGAATAGGCCGTGACGGTTGGATAACTTGCGATCAGATAATTGTAGGTTGCGTTGTTTACATTAAATCCAAAAGGAATCAGTGCATAGGAATATTGGGTAGCCGCAGAAATCCCGGTATTATCGTTGAATGTCACATCAGTTGCGGCCGCAGTTGTTCCTACCAGGGTACTAGTTCCAATGGTTGCCGGCGGCGCAGCTCCGTTTGGCAAGTTTACTCCTGTGATGGCGGGTGGTGTTGATCCTGCCACGCGATAAATAGCATAGCCTGAAGCTGCAACGGTTCCGGCATTTGGTGCTGTAAACCCAAGATTAATCTGTGTGGCGCCGAACCCAGTGCCGGTGAATGTGCCTGGCTGTGCCAGGGGCGGTGTTGCCAGTGTATAGAAAGAATTTTCTCCTGATAATGCGGTACCAGACCCATTGACCGCAAAAGCGACATAGAAGTATTGCGTTCCAGGAGTCAGTCCTGATCGAGGTGTTGTAAATGCTCCGGCGCCTGACCCACTTATTACAGGGTTATCAGTAGCGGCTACCGTCGCTGACGTTTTTAGAGCTGTTCCACGCGAGGTTACTGGACTACCGCCGATTGAAGTAACATTTCCATCGAGCGTCACGGAGGTGGAGGTAATAGCAGTAGGTGTACCGGTTGTTGTTACCGTTGCTACCTGCGCAATTGACTGCCAACTCATTAAAAAAACAAAGGAAAATAAAAGAAAAATCTTTTTGGTAGAATTATTATTCATACGTCGCGTCCTTAAATATTCTTAATAACAATTACTTAAAAAAAATGATATCAATGTCAGTTAGTCAGATCACCATTTTTGTTTGTCTTGATGGTAAACATGCTGGAGAAATTTTGAACAGTAGAGGTACCACAAACAAAAAACCCTCCATCCGGTGCCTCAATAACTGAATTGACGACCTCATCGCCAGAGCCTCCGTAGGTTTTGCTCCAGATGATGGTACCGGTGAAATCAATTCTTATTAAAGAAACATCCTTACCACCGTTACCAATGGTCGGGGTTGAGTTCAATACGCCGGCCAGGAGAAAGCCACCATCTGCACAGGCTGCAATGGCTACTCCGTTGTCTTCAACGATAGAAGTTGCTTTATCTACCTCCACTCCATTGTCATAATACTTGTCTGAATTTGCCATGACGCTTCCATTTGGAAGTAGCCTCATAAAATAGAAATTGGTGTTAGCGGGCGTGCTTCCGCTGGCAACAGTGTAGACGGTTCCTATTGCGCCGAAACCGACTGCATTTCTTTGAAGGTCGCTGGCATTGTAGTTGAACGTACCATCATTTTCGCCAAAGGTTCCATTATTGTTAAATGTCTGACCGGTTTTTATCAGTGGAAAGGCCGCGTAGGATCTTCCGTTAAGCGGCGCAAGGATGGACGTTGGAAAAATGAACTCATTGGTCACCGTTGATAGCATCGTTTTTCCGTTGCTATAACTTCTGGTTATTAGGTCATCCTGGTTACTCCATGAAGGCGTGTAAGACGTGCCGCTTTTTTGAAAAACAATCACCAAACTGAGACGGTCGTTTGCCCCACGCACGACAGTGCCGAGAACCGCTGCATTTCCACTGGCGTCAGCCGTAATGGCATTAGCAAGAAAACTATTATTGGAAGGGGGTGACGTAAAACGGTAGGTGATTTTTCCTTGCTGATTCATCTTGAAAAACTTAAGATAGTAGTTTGTGGAGATGGCGCTGCTAACCGTATCAACTACTATTTCAATACTGTCAGCCACTACCAGGTAACCATCGGAAATTGGGGCGACCCCTTTACCAGCAAGTTGCGGATAATCCTGTTTCCACAAAGTCTTTCCCTTCAAGTCCGTTTTCATCAAAATCATGGAAGGTTTTGTGAGATCGGTAAGGCTTGCGCTACTATAACCTACGGTGATTACGCCATCACCATCCAGGGCTGAGGCCGATGAGACCATGTTTCGATCACTGTCATAGAAATAAACGAATGAATTGCGCACTTCGGGTTTGGCATCCTCGAGGTTGCTACAGCCTATCGCGAATAAAGCAAAGAACAAACTCCACAGTAACTTCTTCATATTGCTTTATTTACTAATGAGTTTTTTAGGATTAAAAATATTGTAGGCATACCCCACTGAAATGGAGACGGAGTTAAGACTGAATATTCCGTCAACGGCATAATTGTCGAACACCGGGAATGGGTTGGCATACACATCTTTCGAATTCAGTAATTTCGTGAGACCATAATAATATCTTGCTTCCAGTATTAGGTAACCAGGACCGGCCTCTAATTTTGCACCGCCGGAAATAATGGCGCTGATATTTAAAGGATTTCGCTGATTTTTCACATCATATGTCTTCTCAGTGATCGGTAGCTCGGCCGTCTTCGACGTACTGATAGTCAGAGAGCTTGACAGCAGGTAATCAGCCTGAATACCAAGGCCCACATAAGGCTCAATGGCAAACTTGTTTAGTAGCTTTCTGGCTTCAATTTGCTTTTTTAAAAGCCCGTATTGAAGGGACACTGGCAGGGCTATGATGCTCTGAGCTTCTGTTGATGGTGTTGAGGCAATCCCATGGGTATTGTTAAAACTGAAATTCCTCAATTGAAAATATAGTTCCGGATTCAGAGTGAACCGATGTTTGAATACTGGAATTTCAGCAGTAGCCCCTGCAATCACCCCGATCTTGGAATCATATTTACTGGTGCCATCGTTGGCAAAGTTGCTGCTAGACACATTAGGTTGAGTCGCCATTGCGCCGAACTTCCCGCCAATACGATAGATCGGGAGAGTTCTGAATGTTCTATACAGCGCTACAAACTCTGCCGGATCGACTGCCTCATTGATTTTAAAATAATGATCCGTCTGAAGGAGTTTAAGCATCGTCTCATCCGCTTTCTCAGGTTCCTCAAGGTAGATGTATGCAAGCGTAAGAATCTTGAGTGCATCAACTTTTTCAGGTAGCGTATTAAACCCATTCTCACCTAAGCACTTATCCAGAAGCAAAGGCAACTCGTGTAACTTTCCCTGCTCGTAGGTCGATCTCGCCAAACGCAACGTCTGCGCGCAGCTTTGGGCATCAGCGATGTAGTATCCACTGACAAAAAATCCCGCTAATAAAAAAATCCGTTTCATGGAAAATGCTATTTATCGTTTCTGGGTAAATTCGGACAGGTTAATTGATACGGGATATCTTTTATTTCCGCAATGAATATTTCCCACTCTTCTTTTGTCATGTTTCTGGAAGTCAGCCCACAGAGCAGACCAGACATTGTTTCGACCTTTGTAGGCCAGGCGTGAATGGTTTCATCATTGCGCGCCACGCCGTCCTTCACGATACCCTCTTTTACACTTTGGATACCTGCCATCAGCTGTTCATCGTCCGGCGTAAAGGCAACACCCCAAACCCAATCGTGATCACTCATCTTGATCGGTTGTTTGTTCAGGTCCTTATAGTTCCACAGACGAACAGTAAAATCCTTGCTGGCAGTAGCCATGAATTTACCGGAATGGTTAAAGCGGATGTGTTCAATAGGGCCAGAGTGACCTGAAAGCTCACGAATAATGATTCCGTTCGAAATGATTTTCACCAAACCATCCTGCGTTCCCGCAATGACCTGAGCACCGTCATTTGTAAAGCTTACCGCACTGAGTGGGGCCGTATCAACACTGGTAACCGTTTGCGCAAAATTATTTGCGATGTTCCAGGTGTATAAGTTACCATCACTTCCGGCGCCAATTAGTCTTTTACCATCCGGACTCAAATCAATGGAGGTAATCTTTACCGTGCTCTTGATCACTTCTTTCGCAGTGGTAAGATCGCTGTAGCGGATACTACGCCCTGAATTATCACGAGCATAAAAACCTTTTCCATCGGGAGTGAATTTGACATTATCTATATCAGAAATGAACCCATAGATTTTTTTCGGTGCAGCGGTGATGTTTCTCAAATCATATAGCTCGGCATAGTTGGCATTGCGATTTGCCGGATAAAGTCCACCTGCCACAAGATAATTTTCATCCGGGCTGATATCAAGACTATATACCATGTAGTCTTTACGCTCGCCAACGATGTCTTCAGCCGCCCATTTTGCGCCGTCGTAATTCCAACGTATGATCTTTCCATCACTTCCGCCAGAATAGATATGCTTGCTTCCGATATGTGTTTCAAGTGCGCGTGCAGATCCATTTTTGTGGCCTTGTAAGCTTAATGTCAATGGATGATTCCTGTTCTTGAGGGCGGCAAATAAGCCGTTATAGACATCATCATCATAAACATAACCGCCGTTTTTCGAATTGAAACTGTATCCCTGTTGCGCGAGCAATGCCTGCTGATCTGGATTGTTCTGTAACTCCTTCGACTTGATCGCAATCGCTTTACCAATAGCTACCAGGCGCAAGCTGTTTGCCCTTTCTGTTGCCGCAACCGCCCGTTCCTCGTTTCGTTCGGCAAGGCTTTGAGCTACTTTTGCTTTAATAGCATTCTCCTTTGCGATTTTTTCTTGTTGAATTGCTCTCTTTTCATTAACCAGCGCAATATTCTTCTGTTGCTCGGCAATCGCCTGTTGATCGAGCGCATTCTTCTCTGCGGCTTTCGCAAGGATAGTTTGTTCCTCGGCGATTTTGGTCTGTCGTTTAGCTACGTCGGCGCTATTATTGGCCTTGATAGTCTCCTCATTTGCTCGTTGTTCATTCTTAACAGCAAGTTCAAGGTTCTTAACAGCAATAGACTGCTGAATGAACGCATAGACAAGGGCGATCAGCGCCAATATAGCGAGTACCCCGAATACGAGCGCTATCATGCGAGCTCTTTGTAATCTTCTTTTTTGTTCAAGTTCCTTGATCCGCTGCTCGGTCTCCCATTCTTTCTTGGAGTACTCGAGGAAGATCATCGTGCGCTCAAACGCAGGATTGTAACGCTGACCCCACACGAGGGTAGGGCGGTGCTTTGCCTGCCAGTTCAACGCAAGTTGTAAATCAGGTGGTCTCCAGAGTCCGGCTTTGCCTACCTGGTACTGGGTTGCCGCCTCTGCTAAACGTAAATACATTTGCACTGCATCAGCTTCGTCATCCACCCAGTTCTTTAGTCGTACCCATATACGCATCAAACTTTCGTGAGAAATATCGATCATTGACTTCGGCCCGAGTATCACACCATGAGCAGGTGTTACCAACGAACGACCGGGTTCACGGAATTTCTCAATGACTGCAGCCACATCGTTTTCTGATACATCAGCAATGGCTGCAATTTCATTCAATCGTGTAGGACGTCGTATACCAAAGTTCTCACCGCGTTTTTCAGTGATCGCTTTGAACATAATTTCGCAAATGCGTTGCTGCTCTTCGTCCAACTCATCATACGCTTCATTGGCGTGCATTGACAACGCCTCGCGCATGGTACCAATGGCTTCATAGTGCTTCAGGTCAAGTGGCTCACCTTCATAATCTCTGAA
>JBBRON010000065.1:0-13401 GCA_038229375.1 Cytophagales bacterium
AAAGATATTCTTAATGACGCTGCGCGCATTGAGAAAATATTTTATCAGATGCGATTTATTTATCCGGACGATTCGGAAAAAGAGAAGACTTTTTTCAGAGCGATTTTTATCGAATTGCTTGAACTTCTGGCCCGGCCATTTCATACAAAGGAATTTGATTTCTCTAACCCCGAATATTTTGAGACACTCTACAAAACCGGGGAAAAGATTTCAAACATGAAAGAGTTGAGGGAGTCAAAAAAAGCACGTGGAATCAAACATGCGCTTTACATTAACCGAACGTATTTTGGGTTATACAGTATTCTAAATGAACTCGGCTCCACCGTACATACTCATTCGTTCGTTCCCTCCTGGAAGACATTTTAATCTGATTTGATCACAATCATTTCTGTGCAGAGGTCCTGATTTCTGCAATAGGCTAATTTGGGTGGTATGCGGTGAAATTTAGAGTTTCATTCGTTTGTATTGAAGATTAATTCTGCGATCTTGTCTACCAAACCTAATAATCCTTAAATCTTATAATCCCGTTGTATGACTGATCGCAGAAAATTCCTTAAGTCCTCTACTTATGCCATGGCAGGTATCGGACTCGGTTCGCTGGTTTCGTTTGAGACCTTAGCCGAAGCCAAGAAGCATATTGGTGCCAATGGAAAAATCAATGTTGGTGCTGTGGGGATAAATGGAATGGGCTGGGCAGACGTGACGTCGCTCATGAAGATCCCTGAAGTGCAAGTTGTTGCGCTTTGCGACGTGGATGAAAATGTCCTCAATTTCCGCAAGTACGAATTAGCGAAGGCGGGAATAAAGGTTGCTACCTACGTCGATTATCGCAAGTTATTGGAGAACAAAGACATTGACGTTGTAGTGATTGGCACGCCGGATCACTGGCACTGTCTTATCATGGTGGAAGCCTGTCAGGCAGGTAAAGATGTTTATTGTGAAAAGCCTTGCGGCAATTCCATTGCCGAGTGTAACGCAATGATGGCGGCGCAGGTGAAATACGGTCGGGCTGTTCAAGTAGGTCAGTGGCAAAGGAGCCAACCGCATATGGTGGATGCATTGAATTTTATAAAGACAGGCAAGCTTGGAAAGATCAGGACGGTAAAGGCCTGGGCCTACCAGGGTTGGATGAAGAATATTGATAATAAACCTGATGGACCTGCGCCGGATGGAGTTCACTATGATATGTGGCTTGGACCTGCTACAAAGCGACCATTCAATCCGAACAGGTTTCATTTCAATTTCCGCTGGTACTGGGATTATGCCGGTGGTTTGATGACTGACTGGGGAGTCCACCTGATCGACTATGCATTGTTAGGGATGGACGCGAAATTTCCAAAGTCGGTTGTTGCAAGCGGTGGTAAGTTCGGTAACCCGGGCGGCCCTGAAGAAACACCCGATACATTGGCGGCTATCTATGAGTTCGATGGCTATAACATGATCTGGGAACATGCACAGGGAATCAGCAACGGCAACTATGGACGTGACCATGGCATGAGTTATATCGGACAGAATGGTACGTTGGTATTGGATCGCGGAGGTTGGGAAGTTATCGGCGATGAAAAGCGTATGCAATCCATGCCCGTTCAAAAGAATATTGGCAACGGACTTGATTTACATACTGTGAATTTTATTGAAGTAGTGAAGTCACGAAACATGGCAGACCTGCATTGCTCGATACAAGCGGCTTCGCATGTGGCGACGGTATGCCAGATGGGTAATATCTCTTACAAGGCAGGTGAAAAAGTGAGCTGGGATCCGGCGAAGGGTAAGTTCAATGAAGAGAAAGCAAATGCATTCCTGGCCGCGAAGTATAATAACGGATATACGATGCCGAAGGTTTGAGGTTTTGTTATTGGTTAAATAGTTAATCCCTGTCTTTCGACCGAAGTCGGCAGACGGGGATATCCCGTCCCGCCATTCGTTCCAGCAACGGCTAACAATCGAACGAGTCCAGCACCAAAATCTTAGCATCAACATGAGTAAATCCCAAACAAAAGACCTGCTAAAATTCCTGAAACCCTTTGGTAAGGAAATTACTGAAAAAGTTATGTGGCTTCGAGAATTTGTATGGGACCTTTATCCGCAGACGAATGAATTGGTTTATGACAATTACAAT
The DNA here is from genome assembly GCA_038229375.1 of Cytophagales bacterium. Lineage (GTDB taxonomy): Bacteria > Bacteroidota > Bacteroidia > Cytophagales > Cyclobacteriaceae > ELB16-189. The sequence continues at coordinate 2,120 of JBBRON010000065.1, forward strand.
GCACTGGCGTTTGGGTGGTCACCAACAGATCGTGTCGGTCATACCTTCTGCTCCATTGCGGTTGGCAGATCCAGCAAGAATGTTCATTTCGGATTTTATTGGGGAAGTGAGATAGCCGATCCGGAAAAAAGACTGATCGGCGAGGGTAATCAATACCGCTATATTCTTGTTCATACACTGGAAGCTTTTCCGATGGAATACATCACGAAGCTAATGGAAGATGCTTACGACAATTCAATGTCGAAGGTGGGAGAAAAGATCAAGCTGGTTCATGGACTTACGATAACCAAGTCAATATCACCAGTGAAGCGGGCCCTTAAATCGAAAGGTGGCAAGAAGATCAAAGAGAAAAGTAAAAAGAAGAAAGTGGTTGCCAAAAAGAAAGCGGCGGTCAAGATAAAAGTAGCGTCGAAGAAGAAAAAATCGCCCGTTCAGAGATCAAGGTGATAGTTAAATTTATTAAATCCAGATTATGTTGTTGAAAAAATTATCTCTGATTGGAGGTTTGTTGGTTGTTGCATCGATGGGATTCGCACAGGAGCAGAAAGTGCTTGAAGCAAGTCAGAGCAAAATAAAACTTGAATTTATTCTTGAGGCAAATGGAACGGCAAGCTATGCAGTGTATCGTGATCAAAAGTCTGTAATCCTTCCTTCAAAATTAGGTTTCAATCTTGTTAACAATGACGCCTTTTCAAGTTTTGATTTGATTGGATCGGATAAGAAAGAGGTTCGTGAAAAATGGAATCCAGTCTGGGGTGAGGTTAAAGAGATTCTCAACCATTACAGCCAGCTTACGGTTCATCTGAAAGAAAAAGCTGGACAGCGCCGACTTCTGGACGTAGTTTTCAGAGTATTTGAAGAAGGTGTTGGATTCCGCTACGAATTTCCTAAGCAATCAAAATTAAAATATTTTATTGTTGCAAATGAACTGACAGAATTCAATTTTGGTGGTGACCACAAGGCATTCTGGATTCCAGGTGATTTTGATTCCAACGAATACACTTACACAACTTCAAAGTTGAGCGAGGTTGACAACAGAAAAATTGTAGCATCGTCAACAGAAATCTCTGTCCGGGTCGCGCCGGATGCAAATGCGGTCCAGACTCCCTTGATGATGAAAACGGCAGAAGGATTATATATTAACGTGCACGAGGCAGCGGGAGTGGATTATCCCGCGATGCAGCTTCATGTCGACAAGAGTACGTTTAAATTGACGGCCAGTCTTGTGCCAGATGCGGTAGGAAACAAGGCTTATATGAATGCACCAACTGCCACACCCTGGAGGACAATTGTCGTGAGCGATAAGGCAACGGATATTCTGGCTTCGAAGATGATTCTGAATCTGAACGAGCCTTCAAAAATTACAAATACTTCATGGATAAAGCCAACCAAGTTTGTTGGTATCTGGTGGGAGATGCAAACGGAAAAGGGAACATGGAGCTATGCCGACAAGATTGATTCACTTTCAAATGGTGCTTTAATTCCCCATGGCCGCCACAGTGCCAATACTGCCAACGTAAAACGCTATATCGACTTTGCGTCGGCGAATGGAATCGGTGGTGTGCTGGTGGAAGGATGGAATACCGGATGGGAAGAATGGTTCGGCCTTTGGAAGGAAAATGTATTCGACTTTGTTACACCATATCCTGATTTCAACGTAGGTGAGTTACAGCGATATGCTAAAGCAAAAAACGTCTCGATTATTATGCACAATGAAACCTCAGGTTCAGCGACGAACTATGAGCGACAACTTGATACCGCCTTCCGGTTCATGAATAAGTATGGGTATACTTCCGTCAAGACGGGATATGTTGGTAAGATCATTCCGCGGGGTGAGCATCACGACGGCCAATGGATGATCAATCACTATTTACGGACTGTGCAGAAGGCTGCCGATCATAACGTAATGATAGACATCCATGAGTCTGTCCGGCCAACCGGTCTGCATCGTACCTATCCCAACTGGATCGCCAATGAGGCGGGGAGAGGAAATGAATTCAATGCATTTCATGATGGTGGAAATCCTCCCGAGCATGAGACAATTCTTCCCTTCACACGCTTGATGGGCGGACCAATGGATTATACTCCCGGTATTTTTAAGTTGAAGGGATATGCTTCGCATTCGCCGAACCGGCAATTGCACACCACGCTTTCCAAACAACTTGCCTTATATGTCACCCTTTATAGTCCATTGCAAATGGCGGCCGATCTTCCGGAGAATTACGCTGCACACATGGATGCGTTTCAGTTTATCAAAGATGTGGCTGTGGATTGGGATGATTCAAAAATCATTGAAGCAGAGCCAGGTGATTATATCACTATTGCCCGAAAAGAAAAAGGCAAGGAAAACTGGTTTATCGGTGCGATTACTGATGAGAATGCGAGGACTTCCACTGTGCCACTTACTTTTCTGGGTAAAGCTAAAAAGTATGCCCTTACGATCTATGGCGACGCACCTACCTCGGACCATAAGACCAATCCTGAAGCGTATGTGATTACTTCCTACATCGTAGACTCTGCAAAGATTCTTAAGTTGAAACTGGCACCCGGAGGTGGAGCAGCCGTGAGCGTGATGCCTGCGACGACAGATCAGTTAAAAAAGCTTAAAGCATATAAGTAAGTCCTGATGACTTAATCGTTGCAGAAAAATTACCGGATAGTAACAAATTTGATGCAGTCCTGTAGGGACTTATGTTTGTAGAAGAAGTTGAGATTGCGAAGCATGCGTCCTGTGGGGCCGCAACCAAATCATTTTCAATGAAGATTTCCTCTTTTACAGGACGAATTCACAACCTATTGAGTAAGCCTCATTGCTTTATCTAAATGGTTAGAGAATTCAGGTGATCTTGGCAAAATGTATTTAGCTTTATAATTGAAATGTATTTAATCCCATAGATTCCATGTCAAAGAAAATCCTCCTGATCACAGGCGACGGTGGCGAAAGCTACGAAACCTGGTATGCTTATCACCGCTTCCAGGAAGCAGGTTACGAACCGCACATCGCCGCCAATGAAACGCGATGGTTGCATCTGGTGATGCATGACTTTGAAGCTGGATGGGATACGTATGTTGAGCGACAGGGATATCAGGCGAAAGCTGATATTGCGTTCAATAATGTTGTAGTAGATAATTATGCGGCTGTGTTGGTTCTTGGTGGCCGGGCTCCTGAATACCTTCGTCATAACCCTCGAGTGATTGCAATTATGAAGGAGTTTGATGCCAAAGGCAAATGGATTTTTTCAATCTGCCATGGAATTCAGATACTAAATGCGGCGGGTCTGGTAAAAGGCAAAAAGGTGACGTGCTATGAACACATCCGGTTTGAAGTTGAAAGCGTAGGAGGGACATGGATTGAAAGTGATTCTGTGCGCGATGGAAGAGTTGTTTCCGCACCTACATGGCAGGCGCATCCGGCGTTTTTTCGGGACATATTCAAGTGCCTTGGCGAGTGATGGTTGTTGGGTCCTTATGATTTTAAATCCCTGATTTGGGTACTAAATCTTGGTCCTAAAGGGTTCTGTGCCACCGGCATGGCGATCGCACTTCTTTTTTACTATTTCCAGGAAGATTTCGTCCCTAAGTGGAAGCTCGCAACAAGGGATTACGATAACGGACCGTGGAGATCCGTTGGGATCCGCGGGAAATGCTTTCTACTTATTCTTCAACGAATAAATGGAATACTTACATCCAAACTTCTCCACAAAGTAATCATCGATTTCATTTGCCTTCTTGAAGAACTCCGTAATGTTAGCATTAATTTCGCTGTTGCGGGCAGAGAATAAATCGGTTATATACACACGGTAGGAGATAAACAATTCTTTTCCTTGAACCCCCAACTGATACGGATGTACATCCTTTGAGAGCAATTCTTCAAGCAAGGGCCCCATGTTTTGCATTGGCAACTGGTTGAGTGGTGAAGTTGCGTATAGATAGCTGTTATTGTAAATGAACAACCTGACCAGCGCAGAATCAACATGAAATTCCCAGAACTCATGACTCACGCGTGCCAGCACTGGGTTAAGGCCAAGTCCAGCAATAGCCGTTTCACAGAATTTAGCCAGGTCCGATAACAATGGCTCATCAAAGTATTTTAGATCTACGTGCTGCCCGCAACTGAGACAGAACTCTAATTTTTCGGAGATAAGTGCAGAACAAGAGTCACAAACCAAATTGAAATTATGATCCGTTACCTTGCTAAGTGCATCAAACTCTTCTGTGAGCGTTGCGACGGGCACGGCAAATCCCATGTTATCGGCATTGTTAAACTTGCTGGTCGTAATTCCAATAACTTTTCCTGCGGCATTGATCATCGGACCACCACTATTGCCTGGATTTACCGCCGCATCGGTCTGAATAAATCTTCGTCCATCCATCAATTGGTTTGGTGCACTCACAACACCTTCTGTAACAGTGAACGGCATTCCAAAAGGATAGCCAGCTACAAATACTTTGTCGCCCTGGCGTAAGGTGGCGTCGTCATGCAGATCTAACTGGGGAATATCAAAGTTATGGTCTGTGCGCAAAAAGGCAACGTCCTCTTGAGGGTTGACCACGACCACGGATGCCAGATAACGCTGACCATTTTTATCTTGTAATGAAACTTTTTTATAAGATCCTACAACGTGATAATTGGTAACAAAAATATTCTTGTCTTTCAGATAAAAGCTGGTACCTGATCCGCTTGCGGTCATTACCTTGAATATAGATTGCTCGAATGAGATTTGAGACATGAGGTAAGATTTATTCAGTTAGTAAATGAGTTCTCTACGGTTTGAAGTCCGTTCAACAGAATTCCGGATGCTTCTTCCCAGGTTTTTCCCGACGCATTCGTAAGGGAATTGATCAAGATCACATTTACCGCGCTCTCCATATTGTTGCGGTAGAACATATCATACATACAGTAGAGTGATTCGATGCAAGAGCCTAAATAATTTTTGGCAGAATGAAATTCCAGCGTCTTTGCTGTTGCTCCTTTAATCATCGCCTTCACTCGTGGACCGGTGATAATCGCTTTCTCCGGAACGAACGTATCAGCCAGATAGAGGTGCCTGGCTAATCCTTCTTTCCCGCTTTTCTGAAGTTGAACGAGAAAGTTACGGCCAGCCTGGATGCGCTCAGTTATGTTACTATTCGTGTTACCTAATTCAGCAACAATCCTCTCCAGTTCAGTTTTAAGGTATCCCTGCGTTTGTAAACACAGATCAATTCGCTTCAATGCGATCATGAGGAAGTCGAGTGAGCTTCCGAACCATCGTTGTGAATCGAAGTAGGTTTGATATTGAAATGTTTCGTTGATTATATCATCGATAGTATTCCAGGCTCCCGTGATTACGTCAGGAGAGGGGTAAACCACCTTTGGTTCGACGAGGTTTTTTGTTTTAAATTTCTCACGAAGCTCATCATCGTAACGATCAGCAGTCGAGCAAATCTCCTTCAGAACATAATACATCTTGAAAGGTTCGCAGGTGTCAAGTGTAGTGCTGTAATGGAATGTTAGTTGGTTGGCTTTAAGCCTTATTTGTGCAAGAACCAATGGATAGAAATTTACTTCAGCGATTTTCCGAAGCAACGGAATTCGTGTTGCTTCTGTAATATCTACCAGAGGGCAGGAAATGTTTATTTCATGATTCTGTATTTTAATATCAACTACCACCGAACCATGGGGTACAGTGAATTCGGTCTGGGACGTGTTTCCATATTTGCTACGCAATGATGGATTGATGTAATCCAACAAGCTGTGGAACGAATCCTGATAACGTTTTTCGTCCCAGGCTTTTGTCACGTTGGGCCAGAGTAAAGCATTCAGGTTGCCTGCGAGTTCGCCCCACAGGTTTACATGGAATTTTGGGGTAATATTCATGAAACGAGCTATTTTAAATGCAACAGGGATGCTAACGTAATCAAGAATTGGGAAACATCACAATCACAAGTAATGTGAGTAATTCGTGCTGATGAATATCAGCATATAGGAACTGGTAACTGTCTATATTTTAAACCACATATCCCGGCCAGCTGGGAAGTGTTCCGTCGGAGTTCCTGCCTGCAATGGCTTCGTTTTCTATACTCCAATCACCTTTAATCGTTCCGAAATAGAATACTGTCATTCTTCCGATCTGAAAATTCGCTGTAAAATCAAGTGATTGGCCGTTCGAGGGATTTTGTTGCAGTCTGATATCACCAACGGGAATAATGTCAGCGGGGTGTACGTTTCCTGACGGAAAGGAGGCACCGCCGAGGAGTTTTTTATGGTTATTAACGAAATGATTTACAATCTTTTCCTTAATTGTTTTCATTAGCAGCGTAGGAGGTTGGGAAGGTAGCGATTTTAATCAAAAAAGCCACTATTCATTGTGTATTTCATACAAATTGTAAGGAAAACAAGACATATTTAGTAGAGGGTTTGATGAGCCGCGTCGCTGCAGAGCGGATTTTAACACAGGATAAGCATAGGGAAGACAGCCCTACCGCCACCAGTTTTAGTGAATTATTGCCAGTGCGAACGCTCTGTGCACCTCTTTGTGTAGTAGCCTATGTGATCTCCATGTAAAATACTTTCAGTACCGAAGGGACTGCATCACAACTGCGTCTCCCATTTCTTAATCCCTGTTGCGGGATCAAAGGCGAGTAGCCGGCCCTCGATCGTCATATACAACGTGCCATTACGAGTGTAGTATAATGTTGGTTCTCCGCCAAGATCCCTTTCATAGATATCCCATAGGAGTTTGCCTTTATAGTCCACTCTGCTGATGACCAACTTTCTTGTCCGTCCTTCCGTAATTTCCCTGTGGCCAATCAACAAACTTGTTGGATTTATAAAGCCTGCATTGAAGGGATTCTTGCCGTCTAGCATAGAGTGCGGATCACGGATTCCCGAATTATTGATAAAAAAACCTTGTCGGAAATTAAGAGTTTTGTTAACACACGAGTCGATCGCATAACCGTCGGCCTTCATACGCATCAATTGCACTACCTGAGGATCGGCGGGGTCGTTGTCTTTCAATGTTAGCACTGTTTTTTTGCCAGTCGAGGCCTTTTGCTCTGAAGAACCATATCCTATCTTATAAGGATAATAGGTTGTGTCATTCATGATTGCCTGCGATTCTGGGAAATTTGTGATCTGCAGATAGAAATCGGGTGGATTGATCTGGTAGACATAACCGTCATCCGTTTTAATTTCCGTTTTTTTAAAGCTTGTCAATTGAGGATACTTTTCCAGAATATCCGCTTCGGTCAATAGCAGTTTTCCGGTGTAAGGATCTCTGGCGTGCATACCATGATCGAAGCCCTTTATCCAGACCTTATCATCGGAGTAGCCAAGCAGCTTTGGACGAGTGACGTCCCCAAAATAACTGTAATCAAAGCCCAGGACGTCGGTGCCAAGGAGTTCTCCCGTTTTTGCGTTCAGCACACTTATCCTCGCAATGGATGACCGGAGACCGCTGCTGCCGACACGACTGAATACCAACACAGTCTCCCTGTCCTTACCCTGATAAAAAAGTATATCGGAAACACTAAATGCCTTATTAAAATAGGGCGCGATAAACCAGGGTGACCCAACGATGAGAAACAGTGCCGGTAGGATCAGGAGTCCAGCTATAATTGACGTTTTTACTGTTGATAACTTAGATTTTGCGATGAAGAGACCAGCAGCACCACAAATTGTGAAGCCGATTATCATAGCTACTTTTGAAAAGTCCATAAAGGAAAGTTTACTTTTATAAAGTCGACATTGGTAAATTACTTTTTCAGGCCGTCGAGTTTCTTTTGGATCGGCTCGTTTTTTTCGATCTTAAGTGCTTTGTTAAATGTATCCACTGCATTTGCCGTATCACCTTTGGCGAGGTAGTAATCACCCATACTGTCAACTACTTCCTGAACGTTGGGGTAGTTCTTAAAATTCATATTGAAAAAACTGTAAGCAATGTCAAAACTCTTTTTCCGTAAGGCCGATTGTCCCAGAGCATTTACTAGCTCGGGCTGAGGCGGCACTTCATAACCAATCTTATCAGAAACATTTTTATAATGGTCGGTCATTTGCTCCAGGGTCATGTCACCGATGTACGCTGGTTTGTAATAATCAAAAATGAAACGGAAGGCATCATATTCTGAAATGAAAGGCACCGAACCGTGATCATCTTTGTCGTAATACTTCCAATCGAAGCGAAGACCATTGGTTTTTTTATTCGCATTGGCCTTCCTGGCAAACTGCAGAATGGAACGAATGTGAAAAGACGCACTTGCTGTATCGTTTGATACATGGAGTGTATCCATTCCTTTTTGCATAGTGTTGGCAACCGACACGAACATCGTCTTCTTTGCGAACAACGGAAGCTTTAGTACGGAGTCAGCCTGTATTAACAGCTTTTGTTTGTCCCACCACATACTGGGATCAATGGCGACATACGAATCAAAAAGTTGTGGATGATGAACAAGTGTGTTGATGGCAAACAACCCTCCGAAAGAATGACCAATCAGCATTCGGCTTGGGGCAGTAGGGTAATGTGATTCAATGTAGGGTATGAGTTCTTTCCCGATGAACGAAGTAAAATTTTCCCCACCGCCCGTTGACTTTAGCCACTCCTGTTGTGTCTTTCCATCGGGAAGATACAGAGAGTTGGATGGCGTGAGATCCCTCGACCTGTCCGTATTGGGAATTGCCACCACGATCATTTCAGGACAAATGGCATTGCCAGCAAGGTCTTTCATCATTCCCGTTACCGCGTGGAAGTGTGAATCACCGTCAAGGAGATAAAGTACGGGGTAGCGGTGCTCACCATATCTCTTATCCTTGATGCTTTCCGGCACGTACACCCAGATCTTTCGTTGTTCTTTTAATACATTGGAGTAGACGCTATCGATCTGGCCGATGGTGATACGCTTGTCGAGGGTGGATTTATTTTGTGCGCAGCGGAAGAGTAGTGCGATAAAAATTAAGATAAGTAGCTTGGAGTTTTTCATACGGGTATTGGGGGATACTAAAGGTACAAAAAATTGAACGATAGGGTTAGGCACGGATTACCAATACCTTGTTCGGTAAAACAATGTTGCTAACCTAAACTCTACCCAGTATATTTCACGCCTCGCCTGAACCGAGGGACTCTGTGATTCATTACACAAAATTAAAATTGAATGGGTACTCTGTGAATATGAAATCCGTGGCTAGCCTTTTTATGGATGATGCAGCTTGGTGCATTTTCACTGACCTCGTTAAAAAACGCCAGTCAGTTTAATTTCGTTCTTTATTGAATCAATAGCTTTTATTTGCGCAACCTGTCAGTACGGTTACAGATTCATTAACTCTTCTCAACCGACAAGACACCGGACGGGGATAAAGGTCTAACGACCGGAATTTTTTATATTTGACTATTCCCTCGTCATCTATGAAAAACTCCTCTTCACGCCGTTCATTTCTCAAGAAAGGTGCAGCCCTTCTTACCGTCCCGATTATTCTCAAAGGAAGTTTTCCGCTGTTCGCGGGGACCAATAGAGAATACTCAACGCGAGCGATCGACCTCGTGAAACGTGCAGTGGTCATAGACATGTTGAGTCCACTCACCCTGAACTTCCCTTTGATGGATAAATGGGTAGCAAACCCTGAACTCTTTACCGACATCGAATTCGAAAAGTTCCGATTAAGCGGCATCAATATTTTTCATATCGCCATTGGTACAGGCGGACCGGATGCCTGGCAGGGCACGAATGATTTTGTGGGAGGGTGGAATAGTTTTCTTGCCGGAAGCGACCGTTACTTTATGAGGATAGATTCTGTAAGTGATCTTAACAAAGTAAAAACTTCAGGGAAAATAGGAATCCTTATCGGTGTGCAGAACTCCGAACATTTCCGCACGCCGGACGATGTGAATCGTTTCTACAATGCTGGTCAGCGTGTGTCACAACTTACGTACAATACCCGCAACATGATCGGTAATGGCGCAACCGAGAGGAGGGATGATGGTCTTAGTGATTTCGGGGTGGCCATCATTGAGCGAATGAACACAGTGGGCATGGCCGTGGATGTTTCACATTGTGGCGACAGAACCTCATTGGATGCCTTTGAAATTTCAAAGAAGCCTGTGCTAGTAACTCATTCAAATGCTCGTGCGCTCACATCAGGACATCCGCGCTGCAAACCGGATGAGGTGATTAAGAAAGTTGGTCAGACCGGCAGTGTGATGGGTATCACGGGAGTTCGCATGTTTGTAAAAGCCAGCGAACCGACCACTATTGAAGATGCGTTAAATCATTTTGATTATGTAGCGAAACTGATTGGCATAGAGCATGTGGGCGTTGGCAGTGATATTGACCTTGACGGCTATGATGATATGCCCGCGGAGACCAACAAGCAATTGCGTGCCAGTTACAAAGGCAGCTATGGTTTTCGCGAAAAGATTGATATCGACGACATAGCCCATCCGAAGCGAATGTATGATCTCACCGAAGGACTGATCAGAAGAAAATATACCGATGATCAGATCGTCGGTGTTTTAGGAGGGAATTTTAAGAGAGTGCTGGGGGAGATTTGGTTGTAGGTTCCTGATTGCTATCGGCACCGTTTTATTCAGCTGGGCATATTATTTTTCGTTGAGATGGAACCTTTCAAACTACTTCCCGTTATTAATGCCTGTTCTTGAAGACACCGGAAAAGCTTCTTTTCTGCAAGCATTGACCGATTGCGGGTCATTTCCATCACACGTTATAGGGACATTACAGGGACATTATAGGGACCTTATAGGGACTTTACAGGGACTTTGGCAGGTGTCTCTTCAGTGTTACTCAGATGTAGCTTCGATGTAGCTTCAATGTAAGTTCGAGCGATGTTCGGAAGACCTTCGTACTTGTCTCGTACTTGTCTAGTTCTAAATTCGCTATACAGGTTTGATGATTAATCCTGACGCGGCCTCACCAATGTATTGGGAACTTTTCGGCTATGCCGATTTTGTCTTGCTGGCGCCAGCAGATGAGGTAGAAATCGCGAATATGAGGCAAATAAGACGGTTGTCTCATAGATCTAACATCGTTATCTTCGGTTTTAATAAGGATATATAGGCCACTGGTGGCCTATAGCGAGACGTTAGCGCACATTCGATAGGTTTCTTTTGGGCAAGATTTTTCACGGCGGAAACGTCTCCTTCGGTCGAAGAAAAAGGAACGCGCGCCAACACTATGCATGAGCAATAGCGGGAAACACGATAAATTAGTAGATTGATTTCTTAATTAAACGTTGGTTCACGGGCAGTTCGCAACTGGTCAGGCTTGACATTCCGCTTCGCTGCATTTTCAAG
>JBBRON010000066.1:0-12377 GCA_038229375.1 Cytophagales bacterium
AGGGCTTGACCATTCCAGTCGGTTGAACCTATCCCTGGCAGGTTGCTCCTCAGCAGAGCCTGATTCCGTTTTAGCTCAACAACACAAAATTCAATTCAGTATTCTATATTTACAACCTGTCAAAATTCTCAGCCATTTACCCTGAATTGAGAGGTGAAAGAAATAGTGCTCATTCAAACTATGCTACTGATTATTTCAGGATGGATAGCTTTGGAAACGACGGACTTACTTTAAAAGGAAAATCAGCAGACTATATGGGCATTGAAGGAAAGATCCGTTATGAAGCAAGATTGAAAGCGCTGCCTGAAGGGGGCACAATGAAGGTAGATGAAAATGACCTGGTAATTGAAAATGCTGATGCCGTGACACTTTATTTTGTTGCTGCTACCAACTTCGTTAATTATAAAGATGTAAGTGCAGACTATCAAACTAAAGTAGAAAATTATTTAAAAGCTATAGAAGGTAAATCTTATTCCAGCATTAAAGAAGCTGCAGTAAAAGATTATAAAATGTTGTTTGATCGGGTAACTATTAAGTTGCCAGTAACACAAACCTCTTACCTTGCAACCGACGAAAGATTAAAAAGCTTTTCTACTCAGTCTGATCCACAATTGGCTTCGCTTTGTTATCAGTTTGGCAGATATCTTCTCATTTCATCATCACGTCCCGGCACCCAACCCTCCAACCTTCAGGGCATTTGGAATAATAATATGAACCCTTCCTGGGATTCAAAATATACTACCAATATAAATTTGCAGATGGCATATTGGCCAGTAGAATCCGGAAATTTATCCGAACTATCTGAACCATTAACAAAAATGGTAAAGGAGATTACCGATCAGGGAGCGGAGGTAGCAAAAGAGCATTACGGAGCACATGGATGGGTACTTCATCAGAACACAGATATATGGCGGGTAGCAGCACCAATGGATGGACCAACCTGGGGTACATTTACAGTAGGTGGTGCCTGGTTAACAACTCATCTTTGGGAACATTATCTCTTTACACTAAATAAGGATTATCTAAAAGAAATATATCCGGTAATGAAAGGCTCTGTTGAATTCTTTATGGACTTTTTGATAGAACATCCCAATGGTAAATGGTTAATCACCAGCCCCTCAACCTCACCCGAAAATCCACCAAAAGGAAAAGGCTATAAGTACTTTTTTGATGAAGTAACAAACATGTTTTACTTCACAACTATTTGTGCCGGCTCCTCTATAGATATGCAGATACTTACTGACCTGTTCGGTTATTACATAGAAGCTTCAAAAATGCTTGGAATGGATAGTGATTTTGCAATCAAGGTTGCAAAAGCCAGGGCAAGGCTGGTTCCACCGCAAATAGGTAGCAACGGGTCATTACAGGAATGGGCAGATGATTTGGAGCAGATGGAAGACAAGCACCGTCACTTTTCTCATTTGTATGGCCTCTATCCAGGAAATGTTATTTCAGCTAAAAGAACTCCAGCGTTAATTGAGCCTGTTAAAGAAGTTTTGGAACAGCGTGGAGATGATGGAACCGGTTTTTCAAGGGCATGGAAGATGAGTCTTTGGGCACGTTTGTATGATGGAAACCGAGCGCTTAAAATATTTAAGGGTTATATAAAAGATCAGTGTTACAATCAACTCTTCGCTAAATGTTTCACACCGCTGCAGGTTGACGGCAGCTTGGGAGTAACCGCCGGAATTACTGAGATGTTAATTCAGTCGCATGAAGGAACGATTGAATTGCTACCGGCCCTTCCTGACGAATGGTCAACTGGCGCATTAAACGGGGTGTGCACAAGACGAGCTTTTGAACTAACCTTTAGCTGGAAGAATAAATTAATAACGGATGCAGCTGTATTGTCAAAAGCAGGAGAATTTTGCCGCATTCATGCCGGCACTCTCAACACGGTTACCTATAACGGCAAGAAGGTACAAATTACAAAGTATCCTGACGGGTCAATAGGCTTCAAAACAAAGCCGGGAGCTACTTATAAGCTGGCAAAGACGTAAAAATAAGTGTTCAAACAGCGTAAAAGGAAGCGGTGTATAGTACCATTAATTATTGCTTTTCCAATTTTTGCAATGAGTCAAACACCCTTATGCAATGGGATTTCGAAAGTATTAGAAACAGAAATTTAATTGAAGTTTCAACGAATATTTCCGACACGATCGAAGGTAATTTTGAAACCGCAAACGGAGTAATAGGTAAAGGATTACCACTGGATGGATACACTACCAGTATACTTCGTGAAGGGACTGCTATGAAAAACCCCGGAGGTAATTTTACAATAGACACATGGATCTCCCTTGGCGAATATCCATGGAGCCCGGTAATTATTACAGAATCAGATGAAGTAAAGGATATCAATGCAGGTTGCTATTGGAGAACAATGGATATCCTGCAGCAGTGCTGCAGAAACTTTACACCCGCGGGGGTGAAGCAGATACATGGAGTGACGCATTTTATCACTGGGGTGCTTTGTTAGGTTTTATGGACATCATTGATCAGGGATTTATGCCGTGTCCAGAACTCAGTTTGCCTATAGAGAAAAATTAATTGGGAAAGAATTTACATTTAAGCTGTGTTGTGAATTTGAAAGTCATTGTATTCCTCTTAGGAATAGCCGGAATGGGCAATATCAACGCATTTTCTAAGGAGTAAGATATTTCAGCAAACGGTAGTGATGGCGCTGATGGTTCCTTGGAACATCCTTTTAAATGGATATCGACAGCCGGCAGGATAAAAAGGGCAGGTGATACAATTACCGTTTATGAAGGAACCTACCGCGAGTGGGTAGATCCGTTATTTGGCGGAACAAAGTCTTCGGTGATCAGGTGTTCACGCCCGCATTTTGTGCAAAGGATTTTCAATTCCATTATCCCACTACATTTGATTTAGAATAAATCAATGGATTCTGTGCATCATCACTCAGCACATCACCCACTTTCAATTTTGCCACCTGTTCATCACTCAATATATTTTTGATACCATTGAACACAGCGCCGTCAGGCATGTAGGCACAAGTCATAGCCCTGCGAAAACCATTCGTCATATTTGCGCCTGCTCCATGTATGGTTAAGCCATTATGAAAAGAACAACTGCCAGCTTTCATTGGCACTGCCACTGATTTTGATTTAATAAACTGTGGGTAAAAATCAAACACAGCATCCATATTTTTACCAATGCCGGGATTTTGAAAAGTGGTTTTATGATAAGAACCTGGAATAAAATACAGACAGCCATTTTCGTAAGTAGCATCATCCATTGCCACCCAAATAGACATTGCCCGTCTGTCACTGAACGACCAGAATGGTGTATCCAAGTGCCAGGAAGTTGGGTTGGCCCAGGGACGTTTTATCAATGCCTGGTCGTGCCATATCCTTGTGCCATCCCAACCTGCTAAACCGGCAACCATCTCACCAATCTTATCATCCAGCATCAGTTGTTTCATTTTGTTGTTTGTTTGCCAAAGGTTAAGCATCTGGTCAAATACTTTTACATAATAATCACTGTCTTTATTAATGCCATCATCTTCATCAATTTTAGCATCGCTGCCGGGCATTTTTTTCCCATCACGTTGTTCAATAGCTTCAGTTACGGCTTCTCTCCAGAAAGAAAGTTCTTCTTTATCCAAAAAATTTTCCACCAGTAAGTAACCGTCCTGTTGATATGACTGGATTTGATTTTGTGTTAATGCTGTTTTCATGATTTTTTATTTTTGATTCCGGAACGCTGCTTTAATTTCTTTTCAGATAATCCCGAATTTGCTTTTTAGCCATTTTTTTCGATAAAGTCAGGTTCCAGTTCTGAAACATTAGTATTGGCTTATTGATATTCATTCCTGAAAAATATTTCGGCTTTACCAATCAATCCTGAATTTAACAAGGGGCTTTCTTTTTTAAACTTATTCTTAATATTCGTTCTAGTATATGCTTTGCCGTCTGGATTTATCAAGTCCCCAACAATTCTGTTGTTCCATGTATTTATGACCTGAACAGTAATAGTATTTGTTCCGGTTTTCAGGTACGGAGTTATCCGGGCTTTATACGGAGGCGTCCATATTATGCCACAATCATTGCCATTAATAAAGACACGGCCCATTTCCTGGATTTCTCCAAAATCAACATATGCTTCAGTTCTTTTGGATAAGACTTCCTCTTTAATGATAAAATTTCGCGTATAAATTGCAGAGCCGGAATAATATTTTACACCCTTCTCTTCAATATCAGACCAACTAATGAGTTTGTCCAGCCTGAAAGATTTTGGGCCACCCAATTCGGGATTGAAGCTAATATTCCAATTGTCAGTAATATCAATAGGTTGGTAAATTTCTTCTGCCTTTTGATTTTTATGAAAACCGTACTGTAAATCGTATTTTAACGCGGAGTCATTTTTGCCCGTTGTTCCTTTTTTAAAAATTACAAATCTTGATGAAAGAGGATCCATAATCAGCTCAATACTTATCCCGTTTTTCAGTTTTGAAAATTTCACATCCCTTTGAATTAATCCGCTTTCGGCATCCCACAATTCGGGAACCATACCATTGTCAACTCTGAAAATACAAGTTATCTCATGTTCAATCTGGCTGCTATTTGAAACAAAGTAGATATCTTCTGTTTTAGTCTGACGGTGAATATAGTCGATCTGCTGGTCAGGATTATTAAATTTGGTTACTTCAAAATCCGGTTGAACATTCAGCTCTTTCAGTACCTGTTTCACCGACTTGCCCCAATAGATAGTTCCTTTTCCATATCGATTTGAAAGTATTGTTTTACCATCACACCTGCCCCATAATTTTTCAGCAATCGCCTTAACCTCGCTGTCACATTTCGGGTAATTCTTTAAGGAAGTTGTTCTTTCGGGACGTTTACCAATTACCACCGCCCCGTTATACACCAGTTTTTCCAGACTTTTTAATACATCAAGTGATATATCATCCCTTTCAGGAAGCAACATAACGCGATACGATTGGCCACTGGGCAATACAATTTTTCCGTTTTCGGCAGCTAAATCTTTAGTTATAATCTCAGCGTTTATATAGTCGAAATCGTAACCTGGCAATTCTCCCGGGTTAACTGGTTTTGCCTGTCCACAATGAAGGCAATAGCCTTCATCAAATGAAGGTCGTATGTTAGGATCAATACGTTTTGAAGGTACAAGATTGGGTGCCTGGTCGCCATAATAGATACAGGCATCTCCTACAAAATTCCCCTGCCTCAACATATAGGAACATCTGCTGAGATAATCCATAAATGGTCGCGCCATTTCCCACCAGGTCGTATTTACATTGATATGTTCACCGGCATGATAGGCGAATCCAGGTTTGCCAGCTGTTTCAGGATTATGCGCAAATGTATGAAAGACGACCTGATTGAGGCCTTCACAGAATGCTATATCAAACAACTGCTTAAAATCGGTTGGGCCCTGTTGCCAATTTTGCCACCCTGTAAGCGATTCGGCAGCTACGGTTTTTTTACCATATATATGCGCTGCACTGGCAGCTTCTTTAGTAACCCAAAATTGTTTCCTGTTCCAGAATTCTCCCATAGGGATATTAGAATTTCCAAGTGCTTTTAAAGGATCTACTCTGGGATAACCTCCATGACCAGCCTCGGCAAAAACCTGGATACCTGCCTTATTTGCTATATCGCCTGATTGAATAAAATGATTTTCAATGATCATATCACTCACCAGCCGGTTATAATCACCCAGGAACCGTTCTCCTAAAATACTGTCTCTACTTTTATATCCCTGAGTAAGAGGAAGGAATGGCGTAGGATCATATCCGTAACGAGCTGTAAATTCCTGTACGAAGCCAGGTGTCCAGTCTTTTGCAGGCATAACCTCATAACTGTCGAGAACGAGGTAGTTTAATTTGTGATCCGGTACACTTTTCTTAGCAAGTCGTGAAAGGATCGTGTTGAAATGGTTCTCAGTCGCTCTTTTGCTCAAATGGTCGATTACCAGCCCATTTGAGTTTGGGCTCGGACATTCAAGATTTTGACCAGTATTACACATAAAAAAAGAGATAATATCCCATTTTCCCTCAGGTACCTCCCAGTTAATATAGTTGTTCTCTACAGTATACTTATCCAAAGAAATCGACTGATCTTTTGAATAATCAGTCTCCTTTGATAAGGAATGTGGTATTGCAATTGAACTTATTAACGAGTATGCCTTAGCGTCACCAGCAAGGATTTTCGGTCTCTCAATTGAAATTTTTTCCTTTAATGGCCCTTTAACTACCCGAACTGTGCTTAGCAATTCTTTACTTGCGTCATTCTCATTAATCCATGCGCCCCCGGCATTCCAACTACTGGCAGCCATCATCCCAAGATTCAGTTCGAGGCGGCCACCTGTCTTCAATGCAAGAGAGATGTAATCCAATGATTTTTCACCCAAAAAAGCCGGACCTGCAGGAATGGTTTTTTCCGGATCAGCAAGCGAACCCAGGTCCCATATAAATGCTCCCTGCATCCCTTTGTTTTTCATTTCTTCCAGTTCGTAAACCATTTTGACTGTATCAACGTAACCGTTCAGCCAGGGCCACAACGCCAATGGCCGGTTCTCTATCGTAGGATTTACAAAACCATCTTCGAGTCGTGCATTGCCCGGCTTTTTACATTGAGATAAAAGAGCAGTTGTTGTTAAAAGAACAGTAAAGATTTTGCAAAAATTCAACAATTGATTTCTCATGTTACAAATAATTTTCAGGATCTATTTTTTAGCATCAACATGAATCAACGCAGGATACCGGTGCCGAATGAACGCCTGCTCATTTGCGGTCAATTTTGTAATATCAATTGGTTTATCCTGTGATCGAATTCCCTTCTGGTTAAGGGTGTTCATCAAACTCCAATTGCGGGTGAATTGCCCTGGCTTTGGATCATCGGGCTCACGGACAGGGAGATCATAGCGGGTGAAATCGATCAACTTTTCTGGTTCATTGTCTTTCCAGTTTCTCGAAAGTGCCAAACGAAAATCTTTGTTCATAAACCAGCGGATTTCAATATCAGGGTCCGATCCGCAAACGCCAGACCCTCGTTGAACAAAGCGATAGTTTATACTATCATTATTTTTATATTGTTTGCGCCATAGCAATCCGAATTCGCCAAGTGTGATGCATTTTGCATCCGGCCATCTCCTCCGCATTTCACTAAGCCATATTACCAAGCCATCCAATCCGTTTCGCCCACTATAACCATATATTTTACGACCCTCTACTAGCGCTAACTCCCAGGTGCAAGTAACCCATGCAAAATTATTTAGTTGAAAGCCTTCATCGAAATGGGCGGCTGTGGTGGCAAGTATCTCTTTCGTTCCTAGCTCCGTTCCCTGGCGCAATATTGTTTCAATAGGTCCCACACCCTGCCGGCTTCCGCACCTGATGTTATTAACAATCAGTGCTTCGGAAAGTCTTGCATTCAGAAAATCAACGGTCCATCCGTCCAGATTTACACAATCTATAAAATCATCTTTGCCCTGGGCGGGTTTACAAAAATGTTCGGTGGAAGGGTAATACGGATAGGAAATAGATCCTTCTCCGTCACCATTATCTACACCGTACTGGCTCCAGATATTTCCCTGACAAACATGAATGTCTTCTTCGTCAGCCAGGTATCGAAGATTGTCGGCAGATAGAAATCCTGCAATGACACTTTTAGGTCTATAACCTCCGCCCACCATTTCTGAAACCATTTGCAAGCCGTCGTGCAAGTCGCGGTTTACCTGCTCGCGTGTATTATACATATTGGCAAAATAGGCACCCGGTATAAAGGTGATTTCATCGCCATACTTTTCGTGATATAAAACTACCTGCTTTTTTAAATCCATATAGTTAGTGCGTTGATCTTTTAAAGCAAGCCAACTAAATGCCCACGTGATCCTTGCACCCGGCCAGCCTTTTTCCACTGCCTCTCTAAAGGCACGGGCTTCTTCCGGAGAATGAATTGTCGATTCATCGGGACCCTCAGCTACATCTCGCGACACTTCAATCTGCCTTACCCTCACCACAGTATTGAATGTAAAAAATCGATTACCGGAAAGTTGAAGAGCTGCATTTTCTGCATGAAGTGATTTATTATCAGGCTTATGGCTGCACCCGCATAGAGTGACTGCCATTAAAAAGACAAACAGGAATTTAAATTTCATACTTCTTATTTTTACAGATTAAAATATTCTACAACGGTAAATTTTTTTATCTGTTCTCATTCCTCCTAACCTACTTTTTTATCCGATAAACTTTCACCCGATAAATACCTGGGAACAATCATAATACCGGCAGCAGCAATTGCCGTATTTTTTATGAATACTCTTCTGGAGGAATTCAACGTGTTATTGTCTTTGGCCTTCTTCAAATTATTATTTTTTAAGTTTTGGGATCTTCCAGGTCATGCCGATTTCGTTTTGAGACGGAACGGCAGATGAAGGAAAGATAGCGAACCGGGACCGAATAAAACGGTTGTCTCACGAATCAAACATCGTTATCTTAGGTATTAATAAGGACAAATAGGCAACTAGTGGCCTAAAGGCAGATGTTGTGTGCTATTGGTCCGCTTCGTGGACAGTGACGACCGATACAATTAAATTTTAATCGACGGAAAAGAAAAAAAGCAGATTGAGATTTTAATTTTGGCGGTCGACGTTTAAAAAAGAATATCATTTAATCAAACAAGCGCAAATTGCTATGAGCTTTACACAAAAAAACATGGATTCCGTGGCGCTGTTTTCTCAGATAATTGGTGCTGTGGCGGTAGTTATTTCCTTTATTTATTTAACAATACAAATAAAAGACAACACCAAAGCTTTGGAGAACCAAAGCCATTATAATGCCCTATCAATTGCCGAGGCACCTATTGTTATGACGGTAGATAATGCGGAATTAGCAAGGATTGTTGAAACAGGATATATTAACCCCGATTCACTTGAATCTGTAGAAAAATTGCGCTTCTATGATCATCAGTTTTTGTCCTTCAATGGATGGGAATATCTGTACTATGCACATCAATCTGAGTCAATTCCAGAAAGTCTATGGCTTGGTGCTGATGGATATTTTAGTGAACTGGTCTATACGAAACCGGGGTTAAAGAAATTTTGGTCTGCGTATAACCACGCCTTTGCCGAGCCTTTCAAGTCTTACGTAGAGAATATCTACAAGAAGTCTAATAAATTACCTTCAATCAAACAATAATTAATCTATATGGCGGACAACCGGGAAGCCCCAATCGACATTGGCAAAGAGGAATTTAAGAAAATTGGTTACCAGCTTATTGATAGGATTGCAGATTTTCTTGACTCGATCTATGAAAAACCAGTGACCAGAGGAGAGTCACCTTCGGAGTTACAAGACATTTTTGGTAATGCTTCGCTACCAGAAAATGGGAGTTCTGTAGAAGAAATAATTTCTAAATCCTCTGATTTATTGATAAACCACTCTTTGTTTAATGGCCATCCGAAGTTTATGGGTTACATAACTTCATCACCTGCCCCAATTGGAATTTTTGCAGATCTATTGGCAGCTTCGGTAAATCCAAATGTCGGTGCACAGATATTAAGCCCAATAGCAACCGAAATTGAAAAACAAACTATAAAGTGGTTAGCCGAATTTATTGGAGTCCCTACTACCTATGGGGGAATTTTGGTTAGTGGTGGAAACATGGCAAATTTCACTGCATTTATAGCAGCAAGGACAACCAAAGCACCAAAAAGTATTAAAGAAAATGGTTTGGGAAATATTGCCAATGAGATGGTTTTGTATTGCTCAAAAGCAACACACACGTGGATTGAAAAGGCAAGTGTTTTATTTGGACACGGTTCAAAAGCTATTCGGTGGATACCTACTGACGATGACAACCGAATGGATACTTCAATTTTACTGCAAACAATTAATAACGATTTAATTGAAGGTAAAAAACCATTTCTCGTAATCGGAAATGCAGGGGATGTTAGCATGGGCACGGTAGATAATCTTTCCGAAATAGCGGCTATTTGCAAATCGCATGATTTATGGTTTCATATTGATGGTGCATACGGCATTCCTGCCGCTGCCATACCTAAACTTAAAAGCCTATTTGAGGGCATACAGGAAGCCGATTCTATTGCACTCGACCCCCATAAGTGGCTTTACTCGCCGCTTGAAGCAGGCTGTACCCTGATGAAAAATCCTCAGCATCTTGTCGATACATTCAGTTCCCATCCTGTTTACTACAACTTCAGTAGTAGTGATGAAAAACCAGCACTGAATTTTTATGAGTATGGGTTTCAAAATTCCAGAGGATTCAGAGCATTAAAGGTTTGGATGGCGTTCCAACACGTTGGTAAGAACGGCTACATAAAAATGATAAACGAAGACATTGAGCTATCACAACTTTTGTTTGAGAAGGCAAAACAACACCCGGAACTTGAAGCAGTGACACAAAGCTTAAGCATCACTACTTTGAGATACGTTCCTATTAATTATTCGCATGAAGCCTATTTAAATGAATTGAATGAAAAACTGTTGAATAAATTGCAACAAGGAGGAGAAGTATTTTTATCCAATGCAATTGTCAGGGACAAATATTGTTTAAGGACATGCATCGTAAATTTCCGAACCTCGAGAAATGACATTGAAGAAATTGTTGAAATTATTGTTCGCGAGGGAAGAAAACTACACGTGATAATGCATTCCTAGTAAATCTGAGATGAAACCCAACCAGCACAAAATGTTTCTTTCGTTGCCTGCGGCTGTAGAATAAGCGATTGAAAATATCTTTAAGTAGGGGTAAGGGCAACAAGTTTATTCCGATCTTCTTGTATATAAGAAAAGGAAACCGATGATCGGTTTCCCTTGCTATTATACTATTTGTTCAGCCCTACTGTTTGATCAGTTTATGATAACTTTTGCCCTGCCCCGTAGTGATCACCAAAACATACATTCCTGGAATAATATTCATCTGCGATAGATCGATATTAATAGGAGATGATTCTGTAAACACTCCGGTGAACACTGGTTGACCGGCGAGATTCATTAGTGAAATAGCTACTTCTGGTTGCGCCGATGTGAAATCGACTGTCAATTGATTCTGAAATGGATTAGGATAGACCTTTGTATTGAGCTCCTGAGATGGTGCTACAATAGGTTCGGAACTGATATCGGAACTCTCTTGTGCAACTCTGGCGCCCGTTCCTGAAGAAGTCAGGATTTCTATTCCATTGACCTGTGGATCGCCAATACCCCTGATAAAATCGAGATCGAGATTTCCATCGGTCACAGAAACCTGAAATACTTTTTTCACTGCGCTCAGTCCGGCCGTTGCATAGATGTCAAAGTTGGAAAGAACGGTGTTACTTTCCATTTTCACACTGAACACTCGGACGCCTGCGGCTTTCGCCCCATTTGTGTAAGGACTCTCAGCAAAGAACAACCTCACCTCGTACGTACCACTTGCCAGAGGAAAGTTCCACTGCATTTGTGTGCCATACGTATAGTTAGGGCTATATCGATTTGGCCCGAAAATACCATCAGGGGCGCCAGTTGAATTGGTGCCCGACCATGTTATAGCGCCGGTAGTAAAATTTAAACTTGCTGCGTCGACGTAACTACAAGTCGTGGTTTGTGAATCTGCAATCCAATTCATCGGTGAATCTGCTATTGCAGTTGGCCCGCCGGCATTCACGCGATACTTTACGACACCGCCAGCCGCAGCAGTCGGGTTTACTGTTACAGTCGCTTCATCAAATCCGGTGAGACCACTATTGTCGGTTGCCGTCAGTCTGAACACATAAGTACCCTCGATCATAGCAGACGCATTCAGTGTGTTTGTAGCGCTTCCTGACAATGTTGCCGCGGGTCCGCTCTGTTTTGTCCATAGATACGACGCAATCGTTCCGCCCGAAGATGTTGCTGATCCGGTCAGAGTAGCTGAGTTGACTGGTAAAGTGATAGTCTGATCAATTCCAGCATTAACCACCGGTGCAGGTTTGGGATTTACAGTAACGTTCACATCATCGTACGCTGTCAGTGAACCGTTATCGGTAACGGTAATTCTGAAGGTGTAAACTCCCACGGTCAGTCCTGACGCATTAAGAGTAGCGGTGGTATTTCCTGATAAAACGGCACCGGGTCCGGCCGACTTGGTCCAGGCATACGATGCAATTGTACCATCCGGATCTGATGCAGTCGCAGTAATGCTGATGGTGGAGACTGGTAACGTGATTGTTCTATCAATGCCAGCATTGACAGCAGGAGGTAGTGGTACTATCGATTTTACGGTAACGATTACGTCGTCAAATGCGGTCATACCGGAATTATCAGTGACGGTAATTCTGAAGGTGTAAACTCCCGCGGTCAGTCCTGACGCATTAAGAGTAGCGGTGGTATTTCCTGATAAAACGGCACCGGGTCC
>JBBRON010000067.1:0-11909 GCA_038229375.1 Cytophagales bacterium
CTTTTTCCAGGTACTAAGCCATGCAATCATTCCCGGCAATTCCTCCGACTGGGCCATCATGAATTCCTTGAACTCTTTATGGGTGAATTTACGAGGCTCTGTAAACACGACGGTATCGAGATACTGATCAAGGGTAATTTTCCCGATCTCGTAAACATTGAAGATAAATGAATGCAAATGATTCATTATAGGAAAATCAAGTTCAAAATGGTTCGCGGCTTTTTCCCGCGCAGGAGTATCCCATCCATTGGTAAGAAGCACTCCGCCAACATCTAAAAATATGGTCTTCTTTTCTTTCGGACTCATTATCTCGTCTCGAGTTTACTGACCTTGTCCAAACGTCGCTTATGTCGCTCACCCCCGATAAATTTCGCATTGAGAAAAGCAGTAATCAATTCTTCTGCTGCGTTTTTTCCCACTACCCTGCCTCCAAGACAGATAAGATTCATATCATCATCTTCCACGCCCTGATGCGAAGAAAAGTTATCATGAATTAAAGCTGCTCTGATTCCTGGAATCTTATTGGCAGCAATTGACGCTCCTACTCCGCTGCCGCAAATTGCAATGCCCCGTTCCACTTCGGCAGCAACGATACCTCTCGCCAGCGGCACGACAAAATCAGGATAATCGTCACCTGAATTTAATTCTGAAGCGCCAAAATCTTTCACGTCGTGACCTGAGGAAATAAGCCATGACTTGATTTCGTTCTTCAGGACAAAGCCCCCATGATCCGCTGCTATTCCGAGTTTCATTCAGCAAAATGTTGAACTAACCGAGCAATGCTTTCGCCTTGTTCACAACATTTTCCACAGTGAATCCAAAGAACTTCATAAGGTCAGCTATTGCGCCAGACTCACCAAAGGTTGTCATAGCAATAATATCTCCTTCATCAGTCACATATTTATGCCAACCGATCGGTGATCCTGTTTCCACCGCCAGACGTTTGCGGATAGTGGAAGGGAACACCTTTTCTTTATATGCTTTATCTTGTTTCTCAAACAATTCCCATGACGGCATGCTTACGACCCTGGCAGGAATTCCCTGCTCTTTAAGTTTCGCTTGCGCTTCCATGATCAAAGCAACTTCTGAACCTGTTGCGATCAATATCACTTTTGGTGTTTCTGCTGAGTCAGATAAAATATAAGCGCCTTTCTCGAGGTCTGTTGCCTTTCCGTATTTCGATTGATCAAGAATAGGAAGTCCCTGACGTGTAAGCACAATCACTGATGGTCCCGTTGTATGTTCCAACGCAACTCTCCAGGCCTGTGCTGTTTCATTTGCATCCGCTGGGCGAATGACTGTAAGATTCGGAATAGAACGCAATGAGATCAACTGTTCAACAG
Organism: Cytophagales bacterium; assembly: GCA_038229375.1. Lineage (GTDB taxonomy): Bacteria > Bacteroidota > Bacteroidia > Cytophagales > Cyclobacteriaceae > ELB16-189. The sequence goes on from JBBRON010000067.1 coordinate 1,344, forward strand.
GTTGATGGGTCGTACCATCTTCACCTAATCCAATACTATCATGCGTGTAAACAAAGATTGCCCTTTGTTTCATGATCGCGGCCAATCGCAGTGGTGGTCTCATGTACTCTGAAAAGATAAGGAAGGTGGCTCCGTAAGGAATTATTCCTTTCGTCAGAGCCATTCCATTCATAGCCGAACCCATCGCATGTTCGCGGATACCAAAATGGAAATTGCGACCTCCGTAATTCTCTGGAGAGAATGCTTCGTACTTCTTTAGCCAAGTTTCAGTGGAAGGCGCAAGGTCGGCCGCTCCCCCAATTAAAGTTGGAAGAGAATCAGCAATGGCATTGAGAACTTTCCCTGACGCCTGGCGTGTGGCAAGTTTACCATCTTCCGGTTTGAATGTCGGAAGCTTATCTTTCCAACCCTCTGGTAATCGTCCCGTGCTTAACAATTCATATTCTTTCGCAAGTTCCGGGTTAGCTTTCTTATACTCTTGAAATAATTGATTCCATTCCTGTTCCTTTGGGGCGCCTTTCTTTCCTGCATTACGATAGAAATTGAGAACTTCCTCAGGAATAAAGAATGACTGCTCAGGATCAAATCCGAGGTTCTCTTTTGTGAGTTTTAATTCAGGCTCTCCCAATGGGGAACCATGTGCTCCGGCAGTGTCCACCTTGTTTGGACTTCCATAAGCAATGTGGGTTCGTATTTTAATAATCGAAGGCTTCTTCGTTTCTGCCTTGGCTTTCACTACCGCTTCTGCAATAGCTTTTACGTCATTGCCATCGGCAACAATCTGTACATGCCAGCCGTATGCTTCGAAACGCTTTGCTACATCTTCCGTGAACGCAATTTTGGTATCGCCTTCAATTGAAATATGATTGTCATCATACAGATAGATAATATTTCCTAAGCCTAAGTGTCCTGCCATGGAAGCAGCTTCAGAGGCTACACCTTCACTAAGATCACCATCACTGCATATTGCGAAGATATTGTAGTTGAATAGATCAAATCCAGGCTTATTATATCGGGCGGCGAGGTATTTCTGAGCAATGGCAAAACCAACTCCATTAGCAAACCCCTGCCCCAGTGGACCGGTCGTAACTTCCACGCCATCCAGCAATCCGTATTCAGGGTGACCAGCCGTCTTGCTGTGCAGTTGACGGAATTTTTTAAGGTCTTCCATCGTACAGTTATATCCTGTGAGATGAAGAAAGCTATACAGAAACATACATCCGTGTCCTGCAGATAAAATGAACCGGTCACGATTGGCCCATTCTGGGTTAAGGGGATTATAATTCATTGCTTCCCCCCAGAGAACATGTCCCATTGGAGCAGCGCCCATTGGCATACCGGGATGCCCCGAATTTGCTTTTTGTACTGCATCTGCAGAAAGTAATCTTACAGTATTAATCGCGGTCAGAACCAGGTCTTTTTCTTTCGTAGGCATAATGATGTTGTTATTGTTGAGTAAGGTTAGACATTATAATAGTTTTCCTTTTGCCAGAGTTTGGCTCCGCCTTTGATGCCATCTACATTGGATACCAGAGTAATATTAGGATCAGTTTTGAATGTAATCTTCTTTGAATTTCCTCCACTGATATAGAGGTGGTCATAATTGACTACCGTCTTAAGAATTTCTATTACTTTTCTCATCCGTTTGTTCCATCGCTCGCTTCCGATTTCCTGAAAGGCTTTCTCCCCGATATATTCATCGTAGTCCCGTTCTTTGGAAACAGGATGATGGGCAATTTCAAGATGCGGTAATAAATTGCCGTCAATAAGAAGAGCGGTGCCAAATCCGGTGCCGAGGGTAACAACCATTTCGAGTCCAGTGCCATTGGCAATACCAAGGCCCTGCATGTCGGCATCATTGAGAACCCGAACAGGTTGTTTGAGAACGGTGGAGAGATTGGTCTTAAGATCAAACCCGCTCCACTCTTGTGTGCCAAGATTGGGAGCAGTGTACACCTTGCCGTTTCTTACATATCCTGGAAAGCCAACCGATACGTGCGAGTATTGCTGAAAGTCTTTCGTTAGTTCAACAATCGCCTGCATCACACTTTCAGGGTTTGCTGGAGTTGGAGTTTTGATTCGGACGTAATCACGAAGCATTTTTCCATTCACATCCAGGATTGTTCCTTTAATTCGCGAACCGCCAATGTCGATTGAAAGGATTTTTTCTTCGGGAGCTAGACTCATCGTAACTGATTAGATTATGGAATTAGGCTTGGTAAATTTAGTAGAAATAACAAACCCAACGGCATTTAAATGCTGTTCTTGGACCCGTTTTTCACGAATTTATTATGAATGGGCTCAGGTATGTGGGCCTCTGGATTCCCCTGAAAAGCAATTGGGCATTAGATACTGGGGTTTCCCAATGCCTAATGCCCAATACCTTGGCAGATCCGATCAGGATCTTTCTATTTTTAAATTATCCCAAATAGGATTTAAGTGCCTTACTTCTCGAATTGTGTCTCAATCTACGAGTTGCCTTCTCTTTGATCTGACGAACCCGTTCACGGGTAAGATTGAATTTCTCCCCAATTTCTTCCAGAGTCATTGCCTGCTCCCCGTTCAATCCGAAGTAGAAAGCAATAACATCGGACTCACGAAGCGTCAAGGTTGAAAGTGCACGCTGAACTTCACGACGAAGCGAATCCATTATCAATCCCTGATCAGGAGTTTCCTCACTGTCATTTTCAAGCACATCCAAGAGTCCGTTTTCTTCACCCTGAACAAATGGGGCATTCATTGATACGTGACGGCCACCGATTTTCAGTGTGTCAACTACCTCTTCTGTAGTCACTTCCAATACGTCAGCTAATTCTTCAGGGGAAGGCTCCCGCTGGAACTTTTGCTCAAGTTCGGAAAAGGTCTTTGTGATTTTGTTAAGTGAACCTACCCTATTTAAAGGAAGGCGTACGATACGTGATTGCTCAGCAAGCGCCTGCATAATCGACTGACGAATCCACCATACTGCGTAGGAGATGAATTTGAAACCTCTCTTCTCATCAAATCGCTTTGCTGCCTTGATGAGCCCTACGTTTCCTTCATTGATAAGGTCACCTAACGTAAGTCCGTTATTTTGATATTGTTTTGCTACCGATACGACGAAACGCAAATTAGCCTTGGTCAGTTTTTCAAGCGCCATCTGGTCACCCTCTCTAATGCGCTGTGCCAGCTTTACTTCTTCGTCAGATGTTATCAAATCAACCTTCCCGATTTCTTGTAAATACTTGTCTAGGGACTGGCTTTCCCGGTTGGTAATCTGCTTAACGATCTTTAGTTGTCTCATATGTGGTAGAACAGGTTAATATTAAAAAAGTTCAAAAAAAGCCTCCTAGAGCATCTAAAACGCAAAAGGCTTTAAAATCAAAGCTCAATGCTTTATAGTGCATAAAGTGACCCGCAAATATAGCGAAATCGGATAAATTTCCCTATTTCACGGCTCCTCGAGAGGACCTATTTGCTAACGGAAAGCCGAAACTAATGTTGTTTTACTGTTGAATGTACTGTTCCAGGTGTTCAATGATAGCCTTCTGCTCCTGGATAATATGCTTCACTACGTCCCCGATCGAAATTACCCCGGTCAGCTTCTCTCCATCAACTACTGGCAAGTGACGAATGTGCTTGTCCGTCATCAAACCCATGCATTCTTCAATCGTGCTGTCACACGTAACCGTGAACGGATTCCTGGTCATTAACTCACTGATAGGAGTATCTTTAGATGACTTTCCTTTAAGTATGAGTTTTCTCGCATAGTCACGCTCGGTAAAGATTCCGACCAGTCTTTCATTGTCAACAATCAGGAGCCCACCAATATTACGGTCACACATCTGTTCGATAGCTTTATAAACCATCATTCCCGGATCAACAGCAAAAACGTCTTTCCCTTTGGTCTTCAGAATGTCTCTCACTTTTCCCATAGATGCTATTTTTATTCGTTTCAATCGAATGTAAAAGGTTTCAAAAGAAAATGCAAGGCAAATTTGAGGAGTGATTTAGGATTTTAGGCAGATTTTTTGGGCTAATGCCACGGACTACAAAGATTACACCCGGTTAGGTCCTTCTATTTTAGTAACGAAATCAGACTATCCGGAAACACGCCCATGAGAAGTATTAGCACTAGAAGCAGGATCATTAATATCACCGATGAACCGGATACTTGAATAGGAGTCTCCTCGCCTTTTTTCACAAACATGACAATGATCACACGGAAATAATAGTAAACTCCTATCAATGATGTTATTACTGCAATAATCACCGTTCCCGAATATCCATTATTCAACGCCTGGGTAAACACCATATACTTTCCAAAAAATCCTGCGAGCGGCGGAATACCAGCCAATGAAAGCAATGCCACCGACATCACTACGGCCAGTAATGGATTACGCTTATAGAGCCCATCGAATCCGCTTGAAGTCTTTGACTTCTCTACTTCATGCAACACGCAAAAAGCTGCGATTGATGTAATCGAGTATGACGTCAGGTAATAGAATATTGTCCCCTGTGACGTTGGACTGTTAGCAATGAATGCCAGCAATATGTATCCCACATGTCCGACACTCGAGTAGGCAAGCATACGTTTTACATTACCCTGATATACGGCCGTGACGTTAGGAACAACAAGCGTCAGTATCGTCATGCCTTGTAAAATGATTATCCATGTTCCCTGAATCTGGTAAAAGCAGAAGGAAAAAACGCGATAAAACGCTGCAATAGCCGCAATCTTTACGACAGTAGACATAAATGCCGTGATCGCGACCGGTGATCCCTCATACACATCCGGAGCCCAAAAATGAAAAGGTACGGCCGATAACTTAAACGTCATTCCAACGAGCATCATGATTACTCCCCCATAGAAGAACCCTGGCAACGCCGCTGCATTATTGCTGATATGTGAGGCAATGCTGGTAAGGTCGAAGGAACCCGTTGCGCCATAAACAAGTGCAATACCCATCAGCAGAAAGCCTGTTGCAAATGAGCCCATCAGGAAATACTTAAAAGAAGCTTCATTCGAAAGCAAACTTTCTTTGTTACTTCCAGCCAGAACATATAGAGATATTGACAGAATTTCGATTCCGAGAAAAAGCATTGCCATATTATTAAACGCTGTCATAATAATCGCGCCTGCCAATGCGAACAGTATTAATGCCGAGCGATCAGTTTGATGCGATTGACCAGAGAAGTAGTCTCCAGACATCCAAAACCATAAAACAGCAATGGTCAGAATCAATGCGGTGTAGGCGATTGCAAAATTATCAAACACCAGCATTTCATTGTAATAATGAATCGCTGAATTCCAATCGATCAGAACGAGGGTTGCCGCTGCAAGGATGCCGGCCATGATGGCGATTGTCAGTCCCTTCTTAACGCTGGCGATTTCCGCTATGAGCGCAAGAAATCCTAAACCGCAAATGACATACAATGCGTTCATTTTATTTTACTGAAGCTGAAAAATCCGAAACAATAACCAAAATATTATCGACCGCCGCTTCAGAGATATCAAGCAAAGGTGCGGGATAGACTCCTATCGCGATAATCAAAATTACAATAGGGAATAGCACGAGCTTCTCCTGCCCGGTCAGATCTTTAAATGCCGACGTGATAGAATTTGTTTCTCCCGACATTGCTTTTTGGAACGTTCGCAGCATATACACTGCTCCCAGGATAATCGTCGTCGCCGCAACCGATCCGATTGCGATCTGGTATTGCACCAATGAGTTAATCAGTAAAAACTCGCCAACAAATCCACTCGTTAGTGGTAAAGCAACGCTCCCAAGCATCACAACAATAAAAACAGATGACAATACAGGCGCCGCGTTTCGTATACCACCAAGTTGTGACAACGATCGTGTCTTTGTTCGCCCTGATATGATTTCTATAATATAGAACAATGCAAAAACTACAATTCCGTGGCTGAGCATCTGGATCATCGCTCCCTGCATTCCGATTTTACTCAGGGTCAGAAGTCCGGCAGAAATCAACCCAACGTGAGCAATGGATGAATAGGCAATCAGTCGCTTGAAATCATTCTGAACAATTGCAATACAGGATGCATAGACTATTCCTATAACGGAGAGAATGATGGCAACATTTCCCCATTCCTGAACACCTGCTGGTACGACAGGAATCAACCAACGAATTACGCCGTAAATACCCATCTTAAGCATAATGGCAGACAAGAGCATTGTGCCCTGAACTGGAGCAATAGTATAGGTGTCAGGCTGCCAGGTGTGAAACGGAAAAACTGGCATCTTAATAGCAAAAGCGAGGAACATTCCCCAAAAGATTATACTCTGCTCATTGGCAGGAAGCGATCTGCCTGCAAGGTACAACCCATCAATATTGAACGTGTGCAAACCAGGAGTTTGAAGATAGAGATACACCAATGCGACAAGCATGAACAAGCTCCCGGCAAGAGTATAAAGAAAAAACTTTAAAGTGATCTTCCCGCTGCCTTCCTCACCCCAGATGAGACAGATGAAATAGATTGGAATGAGCGCCATTTCCCAGAACAGATAAAACAGGAATCCATCACGGGCTGTGAAAACTCCGACTAATGCCATCTGCATGATGAGGATCAGACCATAAAAAGAAGACGGACGCTTATCAGAACTATTAAATGAGGATAAAATTATAAACGGAACCAGTACCGTAGTGAGTAACACGAGAAGCATACTGATTCCATCGATGGCCACGCTAAACCGAATGCCGAGAGAGTTAATCCAGGGAATATTAACAACAAACTGCGGATCAGCCGTATTGCTGAACTGAGAGATTGCCAACAATGAAACGATTAACTCCACAACGGATGCAGCAAGGGCTAATTCCTTCCCATTCTTTAATCGGGCGACCATGAGGAAAAATCCGATTAATAAAGGCCAGAATATGAGGAATGAAAGAACCATGTTTTCGTGTCTCAGCCAGTTAATGGATAAATGTTATTGAAAGCATCAGTACGATCCCAATGACCATCATAAAAATGTAAAAGCCAATACTTCCGTTCTGTAGCAGTCGCAGGATCTTACTCCAATCAAGAACGGTCGTGCCGGTTACATTGACAAGTCCGTCGATTGCCACTCGCTCAACCACTGCATCAAACTTTCCTGAGATCCAGTACAGAGGTTTTACAATTAGGGTGTTATAAATTTCATCTACATAATATTTATGGTAGGATAGATTTTGAAGCGTTCCCAGTCTAGCGCCGTCTGCAACAGGTACTTCATTTTTCTTTACATACATGGAGTAAGCAACACCGATCACCACGACTGTGAGGGCAATCACAGTACCCATCAAACTATACTCGGTTGAATGAGAGAGAGGATGTTCTGTCAATAATTCCTTTGATTGGCTAAATACTGGTGCCAGAAATTCTGTTAAACGTCCAGAACCAAACAGAGTCGCCGGAACATTCATAAATCCACCTACAAGCGAGAGGAGTGCTAATACCATTAATGGCACTGCCATACTTTTTGGTGATTCGTGAATGTGATGCATGGTATCACGACTTGCTCTTTCATTGCCAAAAAAGGTTAGAAATAATAGCCTGAACATATAGAAGACAGTTAACAGAGAAGCGAGCAGGGCAATGCCCCAAACCAACGTGTTATGGGCGAACGCATCGGCGAGGATTTCGTCTTTAGAGAAGAAGCCGGCGAAAGGCGGTATTCCTGAAATCGCCAGTACACCTATCAAGAATGTTGCATAGGTTATCGGGAGATACTTTTTCAATCCGCCCATCTTTCTGATGTCTTGCTCACCTTGGAGCGCATGGATAACACTTCCGGCACAAAGAAAGAGCAACGCTTTAAAGAATGCATGAGTGGCCATGTGAAAAATGCCGCTCGAGAAGGCACCAAGTCCCAGCGCAACAAACATTAATCCCAGTTGGCTCACTGTTGAATAGGCAAGTACTTTTTTGATATCATTTTGAGTTAGTGCAATGGTTGCTGCAAATAGCGCCGTAGCCAAACCGATAATAAGAATAAGGTCTAACGCTGCCGGTGATAGTGCATAGAGTAAATTGTTCCTGGCTACCATATATACTCCGGCAGTGACCATCGTCGCAGCATGTATCAGCGCCGACACGGGCGTTGGACCAGCCATTGCATCCGGCAACCAGGTATATAGCGGAATCTGTGCGCTCTTACCCATTGCACCAACGAAAAGCAAAATTGTAATGGTGGTTATCGTCGATGAATCCAGTTCGGACACTTTTGCAAAGACCTCGTTGTAGTCAAGACTTCCGCAACTCATGAAGATCAGAATCATGGCCACCAAAAGTCCAAGATCACCAATTCGGTTCATGATGAAGGCTTTGTTGGCCGCATTGTTGTAATCGCCGTTCTTAAACCAAAAGCCTATCAACAGGTACGAGCACAACCCAACCCCCACCCACCCTACAAACATTACAAGGTAGTTGGATCCCATGACCAGCATAAGCATGAAGAATACGAACAGGTTCAGGTAGGAGAAGAATTTGTTGAATCCGGCATCATCGTGCATATAGCCTATGGAATAGACGTGTATCAAAAATCCAACACCCGTGATGATGAGTAGCATAACGGACGACAACGGATCTATCAAAAAGCTGAAGCTTACCGAAAGATCTCCGGTGGTAATCCAGTTGAAAACAGAAACGTTGATTGATCGTTGATCCGCCGGAAAGCTGGTGAGTTGAATAAAAAGAAAGACTGCCAGAATAAAAGAGACAAGAACAGAACTGCATGCGATGATCGACGAAACATTTTTGGACAACCTCGTATAGTTCAGACTGATGATCAGAAATCCCAGAAGGGGCAGTAATGGTATGAGACTTATCATTATTGTATTTCCTACCATTTTAAGCGGTTCAAAACATTGATGTCCGTCGTGCGGTTGTTGCGAAACATGATCATGAGAATAGCCAGCCCTACAGCCACTTCAGCCGCTGCAACGGCCATAATAAAAAAGACAAATACTTGTCCTGCCGGATCATTCAGGTAATTTGAGAATGCCACCATCAGGACATTAACTGCATTGAGCATGAGTTCAACACACATAACAACGATGATTGCATTTCTACGATAGAGAACGCCCAATACGCCAATGGAAAACAATATTGCACTCAACCAGATATAATAGTCTATTGGTATCATTTCGGTTTCTTGATTAAAGGTTCGTCAGGTTTTCCAAGCATTACGGATCCAATCATAGCTACCAGCAACAGCACGGATGCTATTTCAAATGGCAAAAGGAAATCTGTAAAAAGGACTTTCCCCAGATTCTTAACGGAGCCCATGTCTCGATTGGGTCCCGATTGCTTGGCCATTTGCTCAGCTCCCTTCAGGGAAGCAATCAGAACGATCAACAGCAAACCTGCACAAATGGTAGCCGTGAATTTGAGGATGGTACTTTTATGCGGTTCTGTATCAGTATTTAAATTCAAGAACATAATGACAAACAGGAACAGAACCATAATGGCACCGGCGTAGACGATCAGGTTAACAAATGCCAGGAACTGTGAGTTGAGCAATATATAGTGACCTGTCAGTGACGCCAGGGTAATCACCAGGTACAATGCGCTATACACTGGATTTTTGGAAAAGACGACCAGTAGCGCCGATAGCACCGTTAGAAATGACAGGAAATAGAAAGCGTTTAAGGTCAATCGTTTATTTGTTATGACTTAATTGTTTATGCTTTTTAAACTCCAGCACCGCCGAAGTCTGACGCTTTGTAACATCAATACGTTCATTCACCGGCTCAACCAATTTGTCTTTCCCAAACACAAACCCCTCCCTTGCATAATCGGTTTCAATAATTCGGTCGGTCAGAAAAATTGCCTCTTTCGGACAAGCTTCTTCGCAAAGACCACAAAAGATGCATCGGAGCATGTTGATCTCATACGTCGATGCATATTTTTCCTCACGGTATAGATTTTCTTCACCTTTGTTGCGTTCTGCTGCCACCATCGTGATCGCTTCCGCGGGACACGCTACTGCGCACAGGCCACAGGCGGTACAGCGCTCAGCACCTTTATCGTCGCGCTTTAACACATGCTGACCTCTCCAGATCTCACTTATCTCGCGCTTTGTTTCCGGGTATTTTATTGTAGCAGCCTTTTTGAAAAGGTGCTTGATTGTAATAACCACACCACCGAGTATGGCCGGCAAGTACATCCTTTCAAGGAGTGTCATTTCCTTTTTTACAACTTGCTTCGATCGGTTGGTTAACATTCTTTTTTGTTAGTCATTATGATTTTGTCACCATCATCGCGAGGCCAGTAATAAAAATCCAGGCAACGGATAGCGGTATTAATACTCTCCACCCCAGGTGCATCAGCTGATCATAGCGGAACCGCGGAACAGTCCAGCGGATCCACATGAAGAAGAAGATGAAGAAACTTATCTTTCCAAAGAACAAAAGTGTGCCGATGATTGTAATCGTGTTGTGATCTAATCCGAGATTATTCATGAACGGAAAGTTGTATCCGCCGAAATAAAGTGTCGAAATTACAGCGGATGAAATGAACATATTAATGTATTCTGCAAAGAGATAGAATCCCAATTTCATGCTGCTGTACTCTGTATGATA
>JBBRON010000068.1:0-11619 GCA_038229375.1 Cytophagales bacterium
CCAGGCCTCGGAAATCTGAGCACCAACAGATCTGGATGATCTTCCGACCTGATCCGTTAGGGAGTACATTTCCTCCTTAGGAAATCCTTTTGAGACATGAAATATTTCTTTCGATACTTGTCCGGAATACCGGTAGACTTCCAGATCTCTAAAGTCTTTAACGTAATCCATAACATCATTTGTTAAAACGAAATAGTTAATCAACCGATGACCGTTTACCGATCACCTCTTACCGATTACCAATCACCGATTACCCACTACCAAAATTACCCTCCAATGGATCTCCAAAAGTAAATCAGCCCGCGTGTTTTCCGTACAATTTAATCTAGCGTCAAGGAGAAGGGCACACCTCTTACCGATCACCGATCACCGATCACCGGTTACCGATTACCTTTTACCGATCACCGATTACCTCTCACCAATTACCCTTACCATTTCATCCCAACTCAAACACACTCCTATAAAACTCCCCCTTCTGCACGAAATCTAGTAACTCGAGATAGAACGGATGTGAGCCGAGTGTCGCGCTATCGCCTATCATGATCAGTTTCTTTTTCGCGCGGGTCATTGCCACGTTCGTCCTGCGTATGTCGCCGAGAAAACCAACATCACCCTTGTCGTTGCTGCGCACAAAACTGATAACGATCACATCGCGCTCCTGTCCCTGGAAAGCATCAACGGTATTTATTGTGACCAGCTTATGCAGTGGCTCAAGTACAGAAGAACTCTCGGCAAGCTTGTGCAACAGATCCACCTGCGCCCGATAAGGAGTGATGATTCCGAGAGTGATGCTTTGCTCTATCCATTCCTCAAGGCCAATTTCTTCCACTAACTTTTCGGTTTGATGAATGAGTAACTGTGCCTCTTCTGCATTAAAGCGACTCAGCGTTTCAGGATCCTGTGCTTCGGCGTAACCACAACCAGCGGTGTCTATGAATTCAACCGGCTGCTGATGACGTAGTAATTCATTTTTCACTGAATCATGGGCAATCAATTCATCATTATAAAAGTAGTGAGATGAGAATTCCATGATATGTTGGTGCATTCGGTACTGTACACGAAGCATGGTTGAACGATTCGGATGTTTTTGAATACCCTTTTCGAAAAGTGTTTTTGAAAGACCTCGCTTGGCAGCGTCATTCGACTTGATGGTAGGGGGCAACTGACAATGATCGCCGGCAAAGATAACACGCTGGGATCGTAGAATCGGGATCCAGCAAGCGGGTTCAAGCGCCTGCGCGGCTTCATCGATGAAAGTGGTTTTGAATTTCCTTCCCTTCAAGGTTGGGTGGGAAGAACCCACGAGCGTGCTGCAAATAACTTCTGCTTTGTTAAGCAGATCATTAATAATATAAAATTCAAGCAAATCCGCGTCGGCCTTGAGAAGCTTAACTTCTTCCTTCATTGCTCTTCGCTCTTCCCTTCCATGATGTCCGAAATGCCGTTTGAACTTTGAAGCCTGAGCCCTTAGTTGTTCCAGTTTTTTTCGAAGAGACCTCAACTCAGAATAGCTCGAATGGGCCGCTATTCGTGCATCAAGAGTTTTACTTAATGTTTGTTCCGTTACGCGCGCGGGATGACCGATTCGAACAACATTCAATCCAAGGCCGCTTAATTTTTCTACCAAGAGATCAATCGCTGCATTGCTCGGTGTGCACACCAGCACCTGCTCTTCGAGCTTTGTTGTTTGTAAAATAGCCTGTGCTAATGTCGTTGTCTTCCCTGTTCCCGGCGGCCCATGTATAAACGCCACATCTGGCGTACTCGCTATTATTTGCAGTGCACTATTCTGACTTTCATTAAGTATGCTGCTGGTCACGTACTGACCATCGATTACCGACCGCTCGTTACCGGTTACCGACTGACTACTTTCATCTCCCAGTAACAACTCCCTTAGTTCCGCCAACCTCCCCTCTGCCTTCATCACCGCCTTCATCGCATACTCCATCTCTTTATATGTCATCTCATCAAACATGACGTCCACACCCAGAAGACCATCCTCAACCCATGAGGGAAGCTCGTCACCATTGACGGTCATGACAAGCGTATTTTCACTGACATAGTTAACAACACCGCTGACGTGTTCTCTTTCCGGCTTTCCGGATGCGTTGGAAAACAGGTTTACCAACTTTCCACTCTGAAAACTATGAGGCTGATCGAGGTGATTGGTACGATCCAGCTCTATAATGATTCTTTCTCCTGTACCGATGTAGTCGCGTTTTAACTTCACGGGATACCAGGTTACACCCTCTTTCGTACGTTGGCTGAGCGACCGGAGCAAAACTTTTTGCCGGTATTGTTCCAGATCAGCCTGACGTTCCAGCTGGATGAGTTCAAGTGTGGTCTGAAGTTGCTGGATCGAATTCATGAGGCCTGCAAAAGTAATGACCACCGGTGGGAGATATTTTTTTATTTTTAGCTATTTTCAAAGAAAATCGACCTATGAAACAGATCGTCACGCTCCTTTTTTTGGTTGTTATTTCTCTGCCGCTGTTCGCGCAGCAATATGATGTGCTGATTCAGAACGGAAAGATCGTCGATGGTTCCGGTAATTCATGGTTTTACGGAGATGTTGCCATAAAAGACGGGAAGATCATTCGGATAGGACGGGGAAACCACTGGACGGCAAAAAAGATAATAGATGCAAAAGGTTTGATCGTGGCCCCCGGATTCATTGATGTTCACACGCATATTGAAGGTGATGAATTGAAGGTTCCAACGGCTGGGAACTTTATCATGGATGGCGTCACATCGGTGGTCACTGGAAATTGCGGAATGTCCAATGTGGATATTGCGCATTACTTCCGGCAACTGGATAGTGTTAAAACTTCGATCAATATTGCAACACTGATTGGTCACAACAGCGTGAGGGAATTTGTGATGGGTGGTGGTAAACGCGATCCATCTGCTGGGGAACAAAAGAAGATGGAAGAGGTTGTTGCAAAGGCAATGCGCGATGGTGCTGTTGGTCTGTCCACCGGCCTTATTTATGTCCCGGGCACTTATTCTAAAACACCAGAGGTAATAGGTCTTGCCAAATCGTCGTCTGCTTATAATGGAGTATATGCGTCACATATCCGTGATGAAGGGGACTTTGTAACCGATGCTATCGAAGAGGCTATCAATATCGGACGGCAGGCAAATATTCCAGTCGAGATCTCGCACTTTAAGGTCACGTATAAGCCCAACTGGGGAAAATCGGTCGGCACTGTTGCGCAAATTGAGAAAGCACGACGAGAGGGAATTGATGTAACAATAGATCAATACCCATATATCGCGAGCAGTACAACGTTGAATACCCAAATTCCTACTTGGGCGCTTTCAGGTGGTATGGATTCTTTAAAGATTCGTTTGAAAAATCCTGTTCTGCGAAAGAAGATCAAGGCGGGAGTATTGGAGAGTCTTCAGAAGAAGAAAATTACTAGCTATAGTTTTGCGGTGGTGGCCTACTACGCTGCTGATACAACCTACAATGGGAAGACCATCGCTGAAATAAATCTTCTGAAAAAGAGAAAGCCTATTCTTTCGGATGAAGCCGAGACGGTTTTGGAAATGGTAGAGAATGGAAGCGCCGGTATGATTTATTTTAGTATGAATGATGAGGATCTTATAAGAATCATGCGTTACCCTTTTAATATGTTTGCATCAGATGCAGGCATTGCGCGTTACGGATCCGGTATGCCGCATCCACGGGCTTATGGTACAAATTCGAAAGTGCTGGGGCAATACGTGCGTTTGTTAAAAGTTATCACACTGGAGGAGGCTATCCGCAGGATGACTTCTTTACCTGCACAGAAATTTCAGATCCGTGATCGAGGCATGCTCCGTGAAGGCCTGGCAGCAGATCTGGTGGTCTTTGATGAATCAAAAGTTGGTGATCAGGCTACTTTCGTGAAGCCTCATGCTTATGCCACTGGGATTTACTATGTAATTGTAAATGGTCAGCCGGTGGTGGAAAATGGTAAACACACCGGGGTGCGTAGTGGAAGTGTACTTCGGGGACCAGGATGGGGTAATCGGTAATCGGTAGAGATAAGAGGTATTAGGTAATCGATGGTGCGGACATCTGGAGCTCAATTGGAATTCACCACTCGCTCAATCTTTTCCCTCAACAACTGTTTTTCGCCAGGAGAGTTTGTGAGGTTAATTGCCTGTTCGAAATATCTTTTCGCGTCCGATACTCTCCCAAGCTGAGCACTCCATTCTCCCATCACAGCTGGGTAGAGGTAGTAGTTTTTTAAAAGGTCTTTGTCTGGTAATCGTTGAAGTTCCTCCAGACCTGCTTCCGGACCGTTGACCTCGGCAAATACGATAAGTCTATTGAGTGCAATTAAAGGATCAGGTTTTAGCTCAAGAAGCCAGGTATAAATATTCAATATTTTCTTCCAGTCCGTATCAGCATAGTGCTTTGCAACGCAATGCTCATGCGCAATGGCAGCTTCCATATGATACGAAGAGATTTTTTCGCCTTGTGATGCCTCTTGTAAATAAAGGATTCCCTGCCTGATCAATTCTTGGTTCCATTTCGTCCGATCCTGGTCTTTCAACCGGATGAGATGACCGGAACGATCCACTCTTCCATAGAGGCGTGCCGATTGAAAACATAGTAATGATAATAATGCGAGTGTTTCCGGCTGATGAGTAAGCGGATG
Organism: Cytophagales bacterium; assembly: GCA_038229375.1. Classification (GTDB taxonomy): domain Bacteria; phylum Bacteroidota; class Bacteroidia; order Cytophagales; family Cyclobacteriaceae; genus ELB16-189. Next base: position 4,653 of record JBBRON010000068.1, read on the forward strand.
GTCCAGGAGCATTTTCCCCAGGCGCAATGATTCCTCCACAAGATCTTCCCTGATTAACGAATCATGATACGAAGAATTATATCCTTCATTGAAGATCAGGTAAATAGCCGTCAGTACATTGTTAAGTCTCTCTTGTAATTCTTTTGGGTTCGGCAATGCGAAAGCAATTTTTTGGGTTCTGAATTCCTGCCGCGCTCGATACAATCTCTTGGTGATCGTTTCTTCTGACGTCAAAAATGCTTTTGCTATCTCACCCACACTGAATCCGCATAGGGTTTTAAGTATTAATGCAATCTGGCCTTCCTCTGCCACTGACGGATGGCAGCATACAAACATCATTCGCAGTTGCTCGTCTTCAATTTCACTTGCATTCACGAGATGATTGAGCGTAATACCAGCCGAGTATTCTGACTTTAGTAACGGTGATACTTCCGCCGCAAATTCTTTATGATGCCGCTCGCGCCGTATTACATCAAGCGCCTTGTTGCGTGCTGATGTAAACAGCCACGCCGATGGATTCTCCGGTGTGCCATGAAACTTCCAATGCTCAAGGGCTTTTAGAAGAGTATCCTGTACGACATCTTCGGCTAACTCCAGGTTGTGCGGCCCGAATATCTTGGTGAGAATCGAAACGAGTTTACCGGATTCATGACGGAACAGGTTGTCCAATAAGATTTTCGGTTCGCCCATGTTGTCGTCAATTAAAAAGGGTAATCGGTCAAATCGGTAGTCGGTAAAATTGGTAAGAGGTAATCGGTAGTCGGTAACTTGTGCTAGTACCGATTACCATTTACCGATCACCGTTTACCGATTACAACTTACCAATCTCAACCTTGCTCCATCGGCATAATCTCCCGCACCTCTACCGTCCCCTCCGCGTCATCCAACTGTGGGCAACCTTTAGAAAGGCTCACTGCCTCCTGAAGGTCGTTCGCCTTGACAAGGAGATAACCGCCAACGATATCTTTTCCTTCTACAAAGGGTCCATCGGTGACTTTGTTGGATTTTCCTTTGATCACTTTTCCTTGCGGGAATAATGGCTGACCGCCAACAAGTTTCCCCTGCTCAGCAAGACTACCCATCCAGACATTCCATTTCTGCATTTCTGCTTCCATTTGTTTGGGCGTAAGTTTTGCGAACGCTTCTTCATTTTGAACTGCGCCGCGGAAGATGTACATGAATTCTTTCATAGTATTTTGGTGTTTAAAGTTGATAATTTTTTTGATCTACACCCTAATGACGGTCGGCCTTTAGAAATCCGGACGTGAAATTGCAAAGAAATGCCAAATGGGCGACAAAATGACTTTCGTTAGCTCAAAAAGGTAACAATCATAAAATCTCTATTTTATATTCCTGTCTGACTCAAAATGGTTATTTTTACTATCAATCAAAAATAGTTACTATCATGAAAAAGATCCTTGTTCCTACCGACTTTTCAAAAACTGCGACCATGGCTACTGACGTAGCCTTTGATATCGCAAAAAAATCTGGCGCCAGCATTGTCCTTCTTCATGTTATTGAAGGAGCTACGGGCGGATCATTCAACGTAGAAGGTCAGGTGGCTACCCAGAATATGAAATTTGCGGATAAGCTCTTTAATTATGAGTTGACTAAGAAAGCAAAAACACAACTTGAGAGTGTGGTGAAGGATCCCAGATATTCAGCGGTCGAGGTAGTGGGCGAACTTCGTGTGGGAAACCCGTATCACGGAATGCGTACCATTATAACCGAGCATGAGGTTGATTTGATAGTAATGGGTACGGCCGGCCGCTCGGGCGCGTCTGAGATGCTGATAGGTTCAAATACTGAAAAAGTAATCCGTAATTCACGCAGTCCGGTGTTGACGGTTCAGAAAAAACCTGCTACTACCGATTTTAAAAATATAGTCTATGCTACCGCCATGTCAAAAGATGAGGAAATCTTTTCCCGCATGGTAAAGAGTACACAGAAAATCTATAATTCCACCGTTCACCTTGTGCGAATTAATACTCCTGGTGATTTTCAACGTGATCACATCGTGAAGGGCTTGATGGATAAGTTTGCTAAAAAAGTAGGATTGAAGAATTATACCCTTAATATTTTCAACGACCTCACCATTGAGGAAGGAATCATACGTTTTGCCGATCAGATCGATGCCGACCTGATAGCGATGGCAACACACGGTCGTTCCGGATTTGCCCATGTAATCGCAGGTAGTGTTGCCGAAGAAGTTGCAAGCCATGCCAAACGTCCAGTTCTTACCTTCGTGGTGAAGCATTGATTGAAAAACTATTACAGGATACTACGTATAAGCCGCCAGGCGAGTGAAGAAGAAATAAAACGGGCATACTGGAGATTAGCTCTGGTGTTTCATCCCGATAAAAATCAATCGCCGGAGTCAGCTTCACTCTTTCAGGAAATCAATGAAGCGTATGAAGTCTTGTCCGATCAGGACAAGAAGGTCATATATGATCAACTGCTGAACGCGTCCTTTGTTTCCACTACCGTAGATGTTGAGCCGCAGCGGGTGCATCGTGATCCGGCCTATCGCAGAAGACAAACTGGAAATTATCACCCGAAACCTGCTCAGCCATCAGAACGATTGCTGTTGATGGCTTACCTGCTTCGTTACCTCCGTGCAATTTCTCTTGTCGGAATTGGGTATTGCGCGTTGATGATCCTCGACTACAGTTTGCCGTTCAGGATCAGCAACGAGCTCGTTGTCTCGGAAGTCAACCGTATTCAATCATGGCAGTATCAAAATTCAGCCTATGTGATAATAACAGATAAACTTCATCAGTTTCCAGTATCGAGAGAAGGTTCGAATTATTTTCCGGAAGGGTCTCATGCCGCCGTTGCCACTTCCCGGTTGATGAATGTGCTGGTGAAAGTTGAGTCAGAGGATAAGAAATTCACAGTGAGAAGTCTTGGATCGGTTTATTCTAATTTTCTGTTTATGCCTGGAATTTTATTAATACTTTCTGTTGGTGGATTGGTATTAAAAAATGGATTGGAATTTCGGTTCAGTTTCCAGGTGGCCATCTGCATGTTCCTATTCTTTAATCTTATCTTTCTATCGGTTTCAATTTTGTGAGTATGAAAAAGAATGACTGGAAGAAACGCGAAGGAGTGGTGTATTCTACCGACTCTAATTTCTCATTTCAGGATGCTTCAAATGAAGAAGCTCAAACCCTTCCGCCCTCGCAGCAGAATCTTAAACTGTTTCTGGATAGAAACGGAAGAGCAGGCAAACAGGTAACGGTCGTTTCTGGCTTCGTTGGAACGTCATCCGATCTTGAAATCCTCGCGAAATTGCTAAAGACCAAATGCGGCGTTGGCGGCTCGTCAAAGGATGGCGAAATTCTTATTCAGGGAGATGTCCGCGATAAACTCTTACTGGTGCTGGCGAATGAAAAGTATAAAGCAAAAAAAGCAGGTGGGTAATTTTCGTTATCGAACTCCCCATTCCCAAATCCCAAATGCCACCTTCTTGTCAACAGGGTGTCCGGATTGCTTCATGCACAACATGATCTGCCCGCGGTGATGTGACTCGTGTGAGATCAAATAACCCAGGAACGCAATAGGATGTGGTTTGAAACCTTTTATTTTTCCTTCTTTGAATGATTCTTCCAACAATGTGCCAATGGCTTTCGCTGATTGAGTGAGGGATTTTTTGAGTTGACTCTTCGTTATTCCCTTTTCTTTTTCAATTTTTTCTAATCCTTTCAACAATTCGGCTTTGGATGCCGTGAGCCACATCAGGCGTACATTGTGAATATGTGCAAACTGCTCACCAACATTTCTTCCCTTCGATGAAGCAATGTCCAGCAGGTAATCTTCCGGAATTGATTCCAGAATATAAAGGTTAATCCGTTGATGGATCTCCCACGTTTCGAGAAGTTGTTTTTCCATACGTCAAAAAATAAGTGTTACTCAATTTACTCATTTTTTAAAGTTTCTGCAGGATTGACACGGGCAATTTTTAATGTCAGATAGCTCAAAGTGCCCCAAGCAATTAAAATCAACAAGGCGCCAGACCCAACGAATACTAATGGGTTAATCACTGTCTGAAATGAGAAATTTTGAAGCCAGATACTCATCATCCACCAGGAGAGTGGGGCTGCCAGCACTATGGCCAGTATAACCATTCTCGTAAAATCTTTCATCAGCAACACCATCAAACTTGGAAGTGAAGCGCCCAGAACTTTTCGAACAGAGATCTCTTTTGTCTTCTGACGAAAATTCAATGCTGCAATGCCCAGGAGTCCGAAGCAGGCGATCGTGACTGCCAGGAAAGCAAAACCAGCCAGTACATTTCCCATGTTTTGTTCACCTTTATATTGTTGATCCAGTTGATCCTTCAGGAATGAAAATTCAAAGCCATACTGATCATCAAATTTTCTCCACGTGGATTCTACAGATCGTATGGTCTCGGAAAAATTGTTCGTATTTACTTTGATCAATACATAGTTGAAACTTGATGACAATCTAAATAGTAACGGACGAACCGGTTGGTGTAAAGATTGAAAATGGAAGTCTTTCACCACACCGATGACTTTGGCCCGTATTTCTTCCCCGTCGCGCTCCCAGACTATTTCGTCTCCAACTCCTGTTTTAAGATGAAGATTGTTTTTTGTGGTTTCGTTTATAACAAAACCATCGCGGTCTCCAGGATTCTCAATAGAGAATCCTCTGCCTTCAGCAAACGGAATGGTCAGGGTTTTGAAGAAATCGTAATCGACATACGCTTCGGAAGCATCTAGATCGTCATCAGGATGTTCGGTCGAAAACACGCTATTCTGATTAAATGATCGGCCGGGAATATTTGAAGTTGCTGACACCGAGGCGACTCCTTGTATTGCAAGAAGTTCAGTACGCAATTCTTGTAACCTGGGATTAATGGCGTCCCTGTTCTTTACCGGTAGGACAAGCACTTCTTCCTGGTCAAAACCTAATCCTTTATGCCGTATGAAATTGAGCTGATTGTAGATGATGATGCTGGAAGAGATCAGAACCATCGAGGCAATGAATTGAAAGACCGTAAAAGCCTGTCGTATTTTTGCGCCTTTTGGATTCTGAAGAAATTTTCCCTTCAGGATCTGACTGGGCTTTATTGACGACAGGTACATGGAAGGATAGATGCCCGCCACTATTCCCACTAAAAGTCCCAACCCGGCTAGCATGACAACAAACATTCCGTAGCTGATCTCAATATTAATGTCTGTGAAGAGTTTCAAAAAGGGCAACGCTACTTCAATCATCAGCCCGGCAACAATCATGGCTATTAATGAAATCCATATTGCTTCGCCCATAAATTGCAGCGTTAACTGTTTGCGAAATGCACCGAGTGTTTTCCTGATTCCAATTTCCTTCGCTCGCTCCGCAGACAGTGCCGTGGTGAGATTAATGAAATTGACGCATGCAATGATAAGAATAAGCACTCCCGCCGCCGTCATCATGTAGATGTAAGAGATATTCCCATTCGATTCAAGCTCCCATCGCAGCGATGATTTTAAGTGAATATCAGTGACAGGTTGAAGTTTGAATCCCTGTTCACGCTCTTTCAGGGAACGGAAGTCTTCTGCAGACAAGTTTAGATACTTCGCCGACCAATTAAGAAGTTCACTCTGGAGAACTTTTGCGTCGACACCCGGTTTTAGTCTGATATAGTTATAATGTCCGAAATCGCGCCAGCTGTAGTAATCGTCATTGGGCTCATAGATCTTCATCGTCACATAGGAAAGAAGGAAATCAAAGTGAAAGTGGGAAGGAACTGGAACATCCTGAAAAACCCCCGTGACCTGAATCAATGTCTTATCATCATTTATGGCCAGGTGCTTGCCCATTGGATTCTCATCACCAAAATATTTTTTGGCCATTGATGCTGACAGAAGTATTCCTCCTGGTTCCCTGAGTGATTTACGACGATCTCCCTGAAGAAGCGGAAATGAAAACACATCAAAGAATGTACTGTCAACGGCCATCACGTTTATTTCGTCATAGCGAATATCCTTCTGAAGATTTCTGATGGAGAAAGTTTGCTTGGTCAAGCCCGGTCCCCAGATCGGTGTAATGCTAACGGCACTTTCCACTCCGGGAAAATCACGGACCAACGCCTGAGCCATTGGATGCGGCACACGTGTCTGTGGATTTTCGCTTTCCCAAACAATGCGATAAATGTTTTCAGGGCTGGCATGGAAACGATCGTAACTCAATTCTTTCGTCAGGTATTGAAGGATCAGAAACACGCACGCCAATCCAAGAGCGAGGCCGAAGATATTGATGAACGAATAGAACTTGTTTCTTAAAAGGTTGCGGAAGGCAATTTTAAAATAACTGGCTAACATAGGGCTTGGTTAATGCCTATGCTATGCCAATAGATGTGCCAAAGGCAAATGTTAGAATTTCTAGAAAATAGTGGGTTTTTTACGCTCTTGATGTGCGGATGCGCGCGAAATTGGTCGATAGCGGGCACATTCGGAGTTATGGTTATTAATATTTTCGGCACTTTAGACCTTGTTGCATGAGTGCTGTTTGATAGCCAGGCCCAACGGGCCGAGATACATTAGCGATGTGCAGCGCACATCGCGTCATGAATACGCACGCAAAAAAAGCCCCAACGGGGCGAGGTACATTAGCGCATTATACTCCAAATAGGTTTCCATCTTTCACAGCCCCGAAATTATATTGGTGCCCCGCCGTGTTGTAAGTACGGAACCAGTTGTAATCAAGATGTATCATGATGAACTAGCATCTGTTGCGTGCCAGAAAGCGAGAAGATCGATTAATGGTTTCTGCGGTGCCGGCCATAGCCGTTAGGCAGAGGCAGGTGGCACGCGCTCCGCGGTTCGCCTCGATTATCCCCGACTTCGTCGGGGCTACAAACATATGACCCCGATGGGGTCACCAGCGCTATTCAGTTCGCGTTCCTCAGAATTAATGGATTAAGAGTTCACATTGCTTCAAGGTTCTTTGGCGAAAAAATCAA
>JBBRON010000069.1:0-11246 GCA_038229375.1 Cytophagales bacterium
GCTCCCTATCGAAGCGAAGGAGGCCATAGCTCCGTCTCGGAGCGAAGGCGGATTTTATCCACCATTCTTACCAAAGCTCCCTGTCGGAGCGAAGGAGGCCACACACTCCGTCTCGGAGCGAAGGCGGATTTTATCCACCATTCTTATCCAAAGCGAAATAGGCCTTTACTCACCAAAGCTCACTGTCGGAGCGAAGGAGGCCACACACTCCGTCTCGGAGCGAAGGCGGATTTATCCACCATTCTCACCAAAGCTCCCTGTCGAAGCGAAGGAGGCCATAGCTCCGTCTCGGAGCGAAGGCGGATTTTATCCACCATTCTTATCCAAAGCGAAATAGGCCTTTACTCACCAAAGCTCCCTGTCGGAGCGAAGGAGGCCACACACTCCGTCTCGGACCGAAGGCGGATTTTATCCACCATGGCTTTGTCTTGGAGTGAAGGGCCGCAAATTTATAAATTTTTATCATTTTGAGACATTTGAATGCAGATAAAGTGAAAGGGACAAAAATGGCCCTATTTTTGACCCATCGTGTTTGAATGAAAAAGATCGATAAGTTAATCCTCACTTCCTTTATTGGGCCGTTTATCCTGACGTTCCTGGTAGTGGTATTTATCCTCTTGCTTCAGCACATGCTCAAATACTTCGATGATATCATAGGAAAGGATTTGGGTTGGGATGTAGTAGGAGCCCTTCTTTTCTACTTCGCTATTTTCATGACGCCGTTGGCATTGCCGCTGGCCGTGCTTCTGTCTTCACTTATTACGTTTGGAAATCTCAGTGAACATTTTGAAATAACGGCGATCAAAAGTCTCGGAATTTCCCTCACCCGTGCTCTTGTACCGATCTTCATTTTTGTTCTTTTCCTTACGGGATTTGCATTCTACGTCAATAATAACGTGGTCCCGAAAGCGGCGCTCGAAGCGTATAGTTTAATGTATGATATCAAGCAAAAGAAGCCGGCCCTCGATTTACAAGAGGGATCCTTCTATGCAGGCATTCCCGACATCAGCATTAAAGTGGGCAAAAAGTTTCCAGATGGAATGACGTTGAAAGATGTTATTATATATGATCACCGTGGCATCACCGGGAACAAAAAGGTGACGATCGCTGATTCCGGAAGGATGTTTACAATGTTCAATGATCAGTACCTTAAACTTGAACTGTTCAAGGGCTATAATTATACGGAAGGAACTTCTGACCAATCTGTCAGTGGCACCAGCAGTGGCTCTCAGGAGGTTCTTCAAAAAACGAAGTTCGGGAAGAGTGATATCGTGTTTGATCTCTCCTCATTTGGCCTGAATCGAACTGATAAGAAGTGGTTTCAAGGTAATCGAATCATGCGCAATGTTTTGGAGTTGAATCATGATATGGACTCCATGACCGATGCAATGAGGGGTTCAAGGCTCACTGCCATTTATGCTAAGAATTCCATGTTTACGTTTCACGCAAGAGCCGACACGCTGGAACTTGCTCCCGATCTTCAACTTTATAAAAAAAGGCGGGATTCCGTTACCGATATCGTCAATCCAGGAACGTCGCACATTGTGCCAACGCTTCTATTCACACCTGTCGATCCGAAAACACTTGGCGCAAAAACTCGGCACTTATCTGACAGTATTTTCAACTTACCGGTCACATTGCATGATGTATCAACATCTCTTAATAGTACGCGAATGGTAAAGAGTCAGCTACTGAATTTAAATGCGACGCAAACGAACTACAGGTCCGAGTATAAAGTGTTCCAGGTGCAATGGCATAAGATCTTATCCAACTCGGTTGCCTGCATCGTGATGTTTCTGATCGGCGCTCCTTTGGGTGCTATCATTAAGAAGGGAGGACTTGGTGTGCCGGTAATAGTTTCGATCATGTTTTTCATCTTCTTTTATCTGGTCACTAGCACAGGGGAGAAGTGGGCAGGTCAGGATAAAATCAGTGTGCCGGTTGGCATTTGGGCCGCCGACTTTATTCTTACGATTGTCGGCTTGATGTTCCTTCGCCAGGCCCGCCTCGACGCGCGTCTCTTTGAAGCTGACTTTTATAGCGTGGTGTGGGATAAGATTAAGCGAAGGTTTGGTGTTAAGACGCCCGCTCTGGAAACACAACTGTGAGACTAACTCTTCAGATTAGTAAGAAAACAACTGCGTGGGCATTTACCTCACACACTCTGCAAAATCCGGATGCGCTCATTCCATCCGATCTACTGGGAACCGTTTTGCAGATTTCGGGAATTTCCCTACTTTTGCGCGATTAAAAATAATTAGCGGCAGTAAATATTAAACGATGATCCTCGATTCAGCAAAAAAACAAGAACTTTTCAGCAAGCACGGTGCGTCCAAATTGAAAACCGACACCGGATCTCCTGAATCCCAAGTTGCCCTTTTCACCTTCAGAATCAACGCTTTGACAGAGCATTTGAAGGTTCACAAAAAAGACTTCTCTACCCAGCAAGGTCTACTCAACCTGGTAGGCCAGCGCAAGAAACTCCTTGGCTACCTCCAGAAGACCAATATCGAGCGCTATCGTTCGATTATTGCCGAGCTTGAACTACGTAAATAAGGAACTAAACATGCTTACAGGGAACCTTCGCAGGGTTCCCTTTTCGCTTTTATAACGAGGCTAGGATGCCTCATGCTACACTATGAAACCAACTCCGATTACAAAATCCTGTTCGTTGCCTGACGGCAGGACCATTACAATTGAGACAGGCAAGCTTGCCCGTCAGGCCGACGGTTCTGTTGTCCTGAGGATGGGGAACACCATGATCCTTGCGACCGTGGTATCAAATAAGGATGGAAAAGAAGGCGCAGACTTTCTGCCACTGTCAGTTGACTATCAGGAAAAATTCGCTTCCATGGGAAAAATCCCCGGAGGATTTTTGAGACGTGAAGGAAGATTGTCCGACTATGAAGTGCTGATCAGCCGCCTAGTTGATCGAGCGATACGTCCCTTATTCCCAAGTGATTACCACGCAGAGACTCAGGTAATTATTCAATTAATTTCAGGTGACGAGAATGCTCTTCCGGATGCGTTGGCAGCATTTGCCGCTTCTGCAGCTCTTTCTGTTTCCGACATCCCTTTCCAGGGTCCTATCTCTGAAGTTCGTGTTGCGAAGGTCGAGGGTAAATTCATCGTTAACCCAACATTGGAACAAAAGGAAAAAGCAGAACTTGATCTGATCGTTGCAGGTTCAATTGACAACATTCTGATGGTCGAGGGCGAGTCGAAAGAAGTGAGCGAAGATGATATGCTGGAAGGCATCAAGGTTGCACATGAAGCAATCAAGGTTCAATGTCATCTTCAGATTGAGCTTACAAAGGATACTAACAAAACAATAAAAAGAACATACAGTCATGAGAAGCATGACCTTGCCCTAAAGGCAGAATTGGAAGGCCTGTTGTATGATAAGGCGTACGCCGTCGCGATGAAGCAAACTGCCGCAAAGCAGTTGCGCTCAGATCTTTTCGGCCAGGTGCTGGCAGACTATTTTGCTACGTTGCCTGCCGACTCGTTGGTCGACAAGGCGCTAGCGAAACATTACTATCATGATATTCAGAAGAAGGCTTGCCGCGATCTCGTATTGAACGAGCGTGTGCGCCTTGATGGAAGAAAAACAAACGAGATCCGTTCGATCTGGTCAGAAGTCGATTATCTTCCTTCCGCTCATGGATCAGCTGTATTCACACGTGGTGAAACTCAGTCGCTGAGCACCGTTACTCTTGGAACAAAATTGGATCAGCAGATGATCGACGGGGCGATGTTCTCCGGTAATAACAAATTCATTCTTCATTATAATTTCCCGTCCTTCTCCACAGGTGAGGTAAAACCTAACCGCGGTCCAGGTCGCAGGGAAATTGGTCACGGAAATCTTGCGTATCGTTCATTGAAGCAAGTGCTTCCGGCAGACGAAAAGAATCCTTACACTATCCGTATTGTTTCGGATATATTAGAATCAAACGGATCATCATCAATGGCTACAGTTTGTGCCGGTTCATTAGCACTTATGGATGCCGGTGTGCCGATCAAGGCCGCTGTATCGGGTATTGCCATGGGTATGATTTCTGACAAGGGCCGGTATGCGATCCTGTCTGACATCCTTGGCGACGAAGATCACCTTGGAGATATGGATTTCAAAGTAACAGGAACTGAAAAAGGAATCACTGGTTGCCAGATGGACCTAAAGGTTGATGGACTTACATATGACGTCCTGAAAGAAGCATTGCTACAGGCCAAGGAAGGAAGGCTTCATATCCTTAACGAGATGAAGAAGTCACTTACGGCTTCACGTGCCGATCTTAAACCACATGCTCCAAGAGCTTATACAATCATCATCGAGAAAGAGTTGATTGGTGCGGTAATAGGACCCGGCGGTAAGATCATTCAGGATATTCAGAACACAACTGGTGCCACGGTTGTAATAGAAGAAATTGACAAGCGTGGAGTGGTGAGCATCTTTGCTACCAACCAGGCTGCCATGGATGGCGCCATGAAGAGAATCAATGCGATCGTTGCGGTTCCTGAAGTTGGGACAGTATATGACGGCATTGTAAAGTCGATTATGCCTTTCGGTGCTTTCGTTGAATTCATGCCAGGAAAAGATGGCCTTTTGCATATCTCTGAAATCAAGTGGGAACGTCTCGACAATATGGAAGGGGTGCTTGAAGTAGGCGAGCAGGTGAAGGTTAAATTGGTTGAGGTAGATAAGAAAACAGGGAAATTCCGTTTGTCGCGGAAGGTGTTGTTGCCAAAACCTCCTAGCAAAACAGAACCAGTTCAGGCATAAGTTTTATCATCTGAAATTGAAAGCCAGTCCCTGCGACTGGCTTTTTTATTTTCGGCCTAGGTCAAAAATACTCCGCAGCCCGAAGGCCGCTATTTGCCAAAAACACCACAGCAATGCACTCATTTTCGGAACCCATCCAGTGAATTGAATTGCAAAGACTTTCTTGCAAAATCTTTTTCTTTCGACTAATTTTTCACCCGTGTTAAGCTCTAAAGCGGCAGCATGAGACAGCTAAAGATTAGCAAACAGATCACTAACCGTGAGAGCCAATCACTGGACAAATACCTCCAGGAAATCGGCAAGGTAGATCTGCTCACTGCGGAAGAAGAAGTTGAGCTAGCCAGGCGGATAAAGGAAGGTGATCAGATAGCCCTCGAAAAGTTAACAAAAGCAAACCTCCGCTTCGTAGTATCTGTAGCCAAGCAGTATCAAAACCAGGGGCTATCATTAGGAGATTTAATCAATGAAGGAAACCTCGGACTCATCAAAGCAGCACAACGCTTTGATGAAACCCGGGGTTTTAAATTTATATCCTATGCCGTATGGTGGATTCGTCAATCTATACTTCAGGCATTGGCAGAACAGTCCCGCATTGTGAGACTGCCATTGAACCGGGTGGGTTCGTTGAATAAAATATCGAAGACGTTTTCAGAACTTGAACAGAAATACGAACGCGAACCATCTCCGGAAGAACTCGCTGACGTACTTGAGGTGACTACCGCAGAAGTGGTAGACACCATGAAGATCAGTGGTCGCCATGTATCGATGGATGCACCGTTTGTTCAGGGGGAAGAGAACAGTCTGCTGGATGTATTGGAGAACGATGGGGAAGATACTCCGGACCAGGGCCTGATGACAGACTCTCTCAGGAGGGAAGTGCAACGGGCGCTGTCGACGCTCAGTCAACGCGAGTCAGATGTGGTTACCCTGTACTTCGGTTTGAACGGAGAGCATGCCATGAGCCTTGAGGAAATTGGAGAGAAGTTCAACCTGACCCGGGAGCGGGTGAGGCAAATCAAGGAAAAGGCGATCAGACGGTTGCGCCATACGTCAAGAAGTAAAGCTTTAAAGCCTTACCTCGGTTAATATTCATTGTTTGCGACGTCGGCGCATATTATTTCACTGCCGATCCTCCTGTGCATAACTTCGGCGAGGCAAGGGGCCCGAAGGCGCAGAGTCCCTGCGGAGGAAAAGAAAACGGAAGCAAACTCGACTATATTTGCACGAAATTAAAGGTCTCCCAAAGAGACCTTTTTTGTACTACTAGATGTTATTAAACCATGACTAACGAAAAAGTAAAAGTTTTGATTATTGGCTCGGGCCCGGCAGGGTATACGGCAGCGATATATGCGGCTCGCGCAGGCCTGAATCCCGTCCTTTATACCGGCGGCCAGCCAGGGGGACAACTAACCATTACTGGCGAGGTAGAGAACTTCCCAGGATACCCTAAAGGAATTGACGGACCCCAGATGATGATGGATCTTCAGGAACAGGCGGAGCGGTTTGATACGAGCGTTCGTCATGGACTTGCTACGAAGGTTGACTTCTCCGGATATCCGTTGAAAGCAATCATCGATGATACCCATGAGATAGAAGCTGATGCAGTGATCATTGCCACTGGAGCCACAGCGAAATATCTGGGACTTCCATCCGAACAACACTTCATGAACCGCGGGGTTTCTGCTTGTGCGGTGTGCGATGGATTTTTTTACAAAGGAATGGAAGTAGCGGTGGTTGGTGCTGGAGATTCAGCAGCCGAAGAAGCAAGCTATCTTACCAAACTATGCCCCAAAGTATATCTTATCGTAAGACGTGAAGAGATGCGTGCATCAAAAATCATGCAGGCGCGTGTGAAGAACAATCCAAAGATTGAAATCCTCTGGAACTCGGAAACAGAAGAAGTTCTTGGTGATCATGAAGTCACTGGCATGAGAATATTGAACAACAAAACCGGTGAGAGCCGCGTGATTCCCATCAAAGGATTTTTTGTTGCCATTGGTCATAAACCAAATACAGAGATATTCAAAGACCAGCTTGAAATGGATGAGACAGGCTATATCCAGGTGAAGCCAGGTTCCACGTGGACCAACGTAGAGGGTGTATTTGCGGTAGGTGACGCAGCCGACAGGGTATACCGTCAGGCGGTAACGGCTGCGGGAACAGGCTGTATGGGTGCATTGGATGCTGAGCGATGGCTGGCGGCTAAGGAATTAGAGCCGGCTCACGCATGAAGCTCGACATTCTCGTTTTAGCAGCCCACCCAGACGATGCAGAACTCGGGTGTGGTGGCACAATCATAAAGCACATTGCAGCCGGCATGAAGGTCGGCATCGTTGATTTCAGCAGGGGAGAGTTGGGCACACGTGGCACCGCCGAAACCCGGGATAAAGAGGCTACCGATTCAGCCAAGATCCTCGGCCTATCTGCCCGGGAAAATCTGAGCCTTCCGGATGGGTTCTTTCAGAATGAGAAAGAGCTCCAGATGGTGGTGATACAAGCCATCAGAAAGTACCAGCCCGACATCGTTCTCTCCAACGCCATCTACGATCGCCATCCCGATCACGGCAAAGGAAGTGACTTGGCGTATGTAAGCTGTTTTCTTTCGGGATTAGCCAAGGTAGAAACCAATGTTGCCGAAAAGAAGCAAGAACCCTGGAGGCCAAAGGCACATTATCATTACATACAAAGTGAATTTATCAAGCCTGATTTCATCGTTGATATTTCCGGCACATGGCAGAAGAAGATGGAGGCGATACGTGCGTTCAAGACACAGTTCCACGATCCCACTAGCAAAGAGCCTGAGACCTACATTTCCAATCCAGCCTTTCAGAAATTACTGGAGGCGCGTGCGATTGAATTCGGGCATGCGATTGGCGTGCAGCACGGCGAAGGATTTACAACGCGGAGGTGGCTGGGAGTGAAGTCGCTGTACGATTTGTTATAAATTGATTTCAGAGACGGCGGTTTCCCTGACGGGATATTTTAAGTGATTTGTTGATTTTGGTCAACTGAAGATCGCACTCCTCATTCGACTTCTTCCAAATCATCAAATCAATAAATCATCAAATCCCTAAATCACCAACTACCCTACGGTGCCAACCTGCTTATCTTCCAGTTTGAATCCTGCTTCGTATAAACAATCCTATCATGTAACCTACTCCTCCGACCCTGCCAAAACTCTATCATCACGGGCTCTACCATAAACCCTCCCCACTGCTTTGGCTTTGGCAACGACGTATGCCCTTCAAATTTTTTCTCAAGATCTTTCATCCGCTTTTCAAGTAGTGATCTATCGGCAATTACCACACTCTGCGGCGAAGCCCATGCACCGATCTGACTTGCCACCGGACGACTCTGAAAATACGCCGTTGATTTTTCTTCAGAGGTCCGCTCAACAATACCTTCAATGCGGACTTGCCTTTCAAGTTCAGGCCAGAAGAATGTCAATGCACACCATGGATTTTCTTCCAGCTCTTTTCCTTTATGACTTTGATAGTTTGAATAAAAAACGAAACGATTGTTTTCAATTCCTTTCAACAAAACAATCCGCGACGACGGCCTTCCACTTTGCGAAACGGTAGCAAGATTCATCGCATTTGGTTCCGGGATTTCAGAGGCAAGCGCCTCATTAAACCACGATTCAAATTGCGTAATAGGCATGGGGGATACCGTTTTTATATCCAGGGTAGCTTTTGAATATTCTTTTCTTAATTCCTCGAATGATGGCATCAATTTGTTCTTTATTTACCGCAAAGATGGTGACTTATTGGTGAGCTTTTCGGCTGTGGACGCATAATTTTCAGGTTTCATTTGGAGGTATTGCGAATCATTGGTTTATTGACATACCAAACATGGAGTTTTTCAAATACAGTAATAAATTGAAACCTGAAAAAGGCAGACTCCTCGTTTCGGAGCCCTATCTCCCTGACCCTAATTTTGAACGAACTATTATTCTGATTTGTGAAAACAACGCTGACGGTTCTTTTGGCTTTGTATTGAATAAACCTAGCATGGCCACTGTAAGCGAGGTCATGGAAGATATTAAGGATTACAACACACCCGCGATGATAGGAGGGCCTGTACAGCAGGATACGCTCCATTATCTGCATCGCTATCCATCACTGGAAGACTCCGTTGAAATTGCTCCAGGCATCTTCTGGGGTGGCAATTTCGAAAGGCTGCTTTTCCTGCTGGATACGAAACAAATGCCCCACGGTGATGTTAAGTTTTTTTTGGGTTACAGTGGATGGTCCGGGGGTCAGTTGGACGAAGAACTTCAGGAAGACTCCTGGATTGTGAGTGATAAAGTGAGTGAAGAGTTGGTTTTTGATACTGCCACGGAATCGATGTGGAAAAAGACGTTAACGGTGATGGGCGGTAGGTTTTCGGTTTATTCCAATTATCCCAAAGATCCGCGCTTGAATTGAATGAAATCTATATTTTTGCAGGATAAATTTTTAGAAGAGCCGCATTTAAGCCAAATATGATGGAAATGGAAGCGAAAGAAGAGTTGGTAAGAGTGAAGCATGATCTTGAAAATGATGGCGCCCCTTTGCCTGCGTTGGCGCCCGTGACAAACGATGAACTTGAAGAGGATCTTCTTCCCCAACAAGACTATTCCAATTTAACGAAACAGGATTTTGTAAACCTGCTTAAAGAACTTGCGTCGGTAAATGATTTCAAAAAGACCGATTCAATACTGAAAGAAGTCAAAGCTCACTACGATGAGAACCTCGATAAGGAGCGTTCTGTAGCAATGAAGCGCTTCATTGATGATGGCGGTATAGCCGACGATTTCTCCTTCCGCTCGGATCCGTTAGATGTTGCCTTTGAAGCAAATTATAAGTTGTTAAGGGATCGCAAGATCGAATATTACAAAGGACTTGAAGATCAGAAGAATGACAATTTAAGGAAGAAGAATGCATTGCTCGAAGAGCTTAGGAAATTAACTGATGGTGAAGACGATCGTCATAGTTTTGATAAGCTGAAAGAGATTCAGCAGCAGTGGAAACACATCGGGGCCGTTCCGTTGGCGCATGCCAAACCACTGTGGGCGAGTTATCATGCGCTCATGGATAGGTTTTATGACAACCGGAATATCTATTTCGAGCTGAAAGAACTTGACAGAAAGAAAAACCTCGAAGCAAAAATTGAATTGTGTGTTCGCGCAGAAAAGCTTACGGCTATCGAGCGTATCGGTGAAGCCGTCCGCGAGCTGAATGAACTACATGAAGAGTACAAACATATAGGACCTGTTGCCCGTGAAGAGAAGGATGCCGTGTGGGACCGTTTCAAAAAAGCTTCCGATGCGGTGTATGCAAAAAGAGATGCATTTGTCAGCAATCTGAGCAAAGAATGGGCTAAGAACCTTGAACTCAAAGAGGCCATCATCGCAGAGATAGCGGACAGTGCCACCTTTCAATCCGACAGGATCAAGGAATGGAATCAGAAGACAGCCGACGTTATCGCCGTTCAAAAGAAGTGGGAAGCGATAGGAGCGGTGCCACGCGCAAGAGCCAAGGACACGAACAAAAGGTTCTGGTCTGCCTTTAAAGCATTCTTCAGTGCTAAGGGAATGTTCTTTAAGCAGCTTGATGAATCGCGGCTGACGAACCTCCAATTGAAAAAGGAACTCGTTGGCCAGGCCGAGGCGTTGAAGACCAGCGCTGATGGCGAGAAGACAGCTAATGCATTAAAGTCACTGCAGATAAAGTGGAAGGAGATCGGTCCGGTGCCCGAGAAACAACGAGAAAAGATATATCAGGAATTTAAGACCGCCTGTGATTACTTTTTTGATCAGCGCCGTGTGAAGTTTGAAGAAGTTGACAAAGAGCAGGGCGGGAACCTCGTAAAGAAAGAAGCGATCTGCGAGCAGTTGGAAAAAATGATAGAAGAAAAGACAGGCACGCTTGGACAATTGAGAGAACTACAGAGAAGTTTCCAGTCCATTGGCTTCGTGTCGCGCAATTCCGTGAATTCTATCAAGGCGCGTTACAATAGCGCGGTGGATAAGTTCATGAGTTCGATTGAGAATGTCAGTCAGCAAGAGAAAGACAAGTTTGTGCTGGAGACCCAGCTTGAAAATATCAAGTCCGATCCGGATGCTGCACAAAAGATCTACCAGAGGGAGCAGACCTTGCGGAAAAAGATACAGAAAGCCGAAAACGACGTAGCAATCCTGCGTAACAATCTCGAGTTCTTTGGGCGTTCAAAGAACGCTGAGAAGATGAAGGCAGACTTTACTGCTCAGATCGAAGCCTCGACTGCCGAGGTGGCGCAGTTGAAGGCGCAGTTGAAGATGTTGAAGGCGGCGCTGTAACGACTTTGAAAAAGCAAATAACCTTCTTTGGAGTAGCGTATTGATATTGACTGACCTATATGGCTCAATGTCATTTGACCGACTAATCCACTCCTTTTAATTTCATAATCTTACTTTATGAAATTGCTACTGTCGATTACAATCACC
>JBBRON010000070.1:0-10169 GCA_038229375.1 Cytophagales bacterium
CCTCCCTAACGGCCTTTCTCCAAAACGGAACGCAAAGATAGTAGCTCAGACCACTTTATCAAAATGTGATGTGAAAAGTTTTTCGCAAACCATTTCCCCTGATCCCAGCCTACCGCCAAGCAACAAGCCAGCAACAAACAAGCAACAAACAAGCAACAAACAAGCAACAAACAAGCAACAAACAAGCAACAGACAAGCAACAGACAAGCAACAAGCCAGCAACAAACAAGAAAGAAACAAGCAACAGGCAAGAAAGAAACAAGCAACAGGCAAGAAAGAAACAAGCAACGGGCAAGAAAGAATCAGCCACCTTCACGCTAATTCCTGCCTGATCTAAGGCTAAGCCCTCTTTCTAATCTGCCCAACCAAACCGCAAATTTCGTCAGAACAGGAAATCATCTTTTGTAAATAGAGAATTCCTGGCGGTCCTCAATTGTTAAAAAGACCCTGATTATTTAACCCTATGGATGGTCTCAGTGCGATCTGGACCTGTGGATATCAATGAGATAGGCACCTCAAGTTCCCGCTCAAGAAATTCCACATAATTTTTCAATTCAACAGGCAAATTGGCCTCCACCAGCTTTTTCAGCGTACAATTCCACCCTTTCATCTCCTCGTAAATGGGAGTAATATTTTCATTGATCTGCTCATAAGGAACCTGATCTGTTATCGAACCATCACCAAGCTTATACTTTGTACAAATTTTGATCTGGGGAAAAATACTCAACACATCCGCCTTCATCATTAGAAGTTTGGTCACCCCATTGATCATTATAGAGTATTTCAACGCTGGCAAATCAATCCAACCGCACCTACGTGGTCTTCCCGTGGTTGATCCAAATTCATTTCCTTCTTTGCGCATTGCCTCGCCTTCTTCATTCAATAACTCAGTTGGAAATGGACCGCTTCCAACACGTGTGCTATAGGCTTTAAAAATCCCAAACACTTCACCTATTTTACTGGGAGCAACCCCAAGACCAGTGCAGGCTCCTGCTGAAACCGTGCTTGAACTAGTGACAAACGGATAACTTCCAAAATCAATATCCAGTAACGAACCCTGAGCACCTTCTGCCAAAATCGTAGAACCAGATTTCAATTCCTGATTGAGAAAGTATTCGCTATCGATCAGCTTAAATTGTTTCATAAATGAAACCGCCTCCAAAAACTGCGCCTCCAGTTCGGGCCAATTGAAAACAATGTCATGACTCTTCAATATATCCAGGTGAATATCTGCCAGCTTCTTCAGCTTGATGTTGAAATTCGGCGAAAGAATATCACCTACACGCAAACCTTGCCTCCCGATTTTATCCTGATACGAAGGACCTATCCCTTTAAGGGTTGAACCAATTTTATTTTCTCCCTTGGCCTTCTCCTGAGCTTGATCCAGCAAACGGTGAGTGGGTATAATCAATGTTGCTTTTTTTGAAATGAATAGGTTATCCTTCACCTTCAAATTAAACTTCTGAAGCTTCTCTATCTCTGTCCTGAACACTATCGGATCAAGCACTACCCCGTTGCCAATCACATTTCTTGTCTTCTCACGGAAAATCCCTGACGGAATTTGATGTAAAACATGCTTAATGCCGTCAAATTCGAGAGTATGGCCCGCATTTGGCCCACCCTGAAAGCGAGCTACTACATCATAACCAGGAGCCAATACATCCACAATTTTTCCTTTTCCTTCATCTCCCCATTGAAGGCCCAGCAATACATCAACTTTCATCTTATCAATAGTCTTTAATTTGAAGCAATGGCCAATTGCCGATTATTCGTGGCTTCGCAGCATTAAATTATTTCTTTGCGTGTTGCATCGCTTCCTCTTCACTTTTCACCACCTGAAAAATTGCATTCAGCTTTGTGATTACCAAAAGCTTCTTCACGCTTTCTGAGGGATTCATTAGATAAACTTCA
Organism: Cytophagales bacterium; assembly: GCA_038229375.1. Taxonomy (GTDB): domain Bacteria; phylum Bacteroidota; class Bacteroidia; order Cytophagales; family Cyclobacteriaceae; genus ELB16-189. The sequence continues at coordinate 1,912 of JBBRON010000070.1, forward strand.
CCGCCTTTATTTCTGAACTTGGTCAGGATTGTAATAAGCACCCCAATACCGCTACTATTAATGTAACGAAGCTCGGAAATATCAATGATGCAGGTCATCACTTTATGACTCACCGCTTCATTTACAGCCTCCACCAGGCGGGTGCCATTGTCTTCTCCGATTAAATCACCCGAAATGTGGAGAATGAGGGTGTTTGATTTTATTTCTTGTGCAAAATTCATGGCTTACGTTTTTCGCAATTTGTTTTGGTGCAACTGGCGTATAAAATTAAAGAGTGGTGAACGACATTGAACTGCAGGAGTTCTTCCACCGTATTTTGAATGGTTTGTATGCGGGGATCGCAAAACTCCACAACACTATGACAATCCGTGCAGATCAGGTGATCGTGCTGGCGGGAACCATATGACTTTTCGTACTGTGCCTGGTTTTGACCAAACTGGTGTTTCGTAACCAGATCACATTGCACTAAAAGATCCAATGTATTGTAGACGGTAGCACGGCTCACCCGATAATTCTTGTTTTTCATATTCACATACAACGACTCAACATCAAAATGGCCAGTCAGTGAATAAATCTCCTCAAGTATGGCATAGCGTTCCGGGGTCTTACGAAGATCCTTGTTTTCAAGGTAGGCGACGAAGATTTTTTTTACCTCTTCGTAAAGTTTAGGGTTCAACGACATATGAGGGTGTAAATATAGTTTTTGCCTCCTGATTCTTTAAAAGAAAAATTTCACCCAATTTTAGAAATATCCTCTCGGCCAGTTGACAGGGATATATGGGCAATCGGCAAAAATAAATGGCGAAATACTGCCTGCAACCGGTTAATGGCCCCGGATTGTTGCTGAATCGAAGCGGGCAACTTTTACTACCCCCTCTACTTTTTCCAACTTACTGATCAATAGATCAAGGTGGCGGGTGTCGTTCACATAAAGCATGATCTCTCCATCGAATATTCCATTTTCCGTACGGAATGAGATGGAACTCATATTAACTTTCAGTTCTTCTGAAATAATTTTTGACACGTCATTAATCAATCCAACACGGTCGGTGCCAACTACTTTCAATCCAGTCAAAAAGGCCACCTCATGCTGAGAAGTCCATTTTGCCTTAATGACCCGATTGTTATGATTTGACAACAGTTCAGGGGCATTAGTACAATTGGTTCGATGTATTTTAATACCCTCGCTTACGGTTACAAATCCAAAGTCCTCATCACCCGGAATTGGCGTACAGCATTTGGCGAGCTTATACTCCACCACATCCATGTCTTCCCCAATGAGAAGAATATCATCGTACTGTCCTTTTGAAACCGGAATTTCATGTTCGGCTGTCCTTGACTCTGTTTGCTCTCCAGGCTTGTGCCGGGCTACCGGATCTGGCTTGTGTTCTTTAAAACGTTTTAGCTCATTAAGACCAATTTTTCCAATCCCTATCTGGTAGTGTAGTTCAAATTGAGAGTTCACATTAAAGAACGCCCTCATATTCTCAAATAACATCGTGCTTGAATCCAGCTTCAGTTGCTTTAGCTTTCGCTGGAGAATTTCCTTTCCTTCATCCGCAATGTGTCGCTTATCTTCTCTTAATAAGTCCTTTATTTTTGATTTGGCTTTCTGGGTCACCACAAACCTCAGCCAGTCTTCGTTGGGCTTTTGCTTCGAGGAAGTCAGGATTTCTATCTGATCACCATTCTTGAGAGGATGATTGATCGGAACAAGTTTCTGGTTCACTTTGGCACCGATACATTTTGCACCGATATCGGTATGGATCTCAAATGCAAAATCGAGGGCAGTGGCACCTACTGGAAGAGTTTTTAATTCACCCTTTGGGGTAAATACAAATACTTCTTCATTAAACAGATTTCCGCGAAAATCGTCAACAAATTCCAACGCTGTGAGATCCTGGCGTTCAAGCAGTTCACGAACGCGCACCAGCCATTTCTCCAGATTGGATTCATTATTATTGGCATTGTCCTTATACTTCCAGTGCGCAGCATAGCCTTTCTCTGCGATTTCATCCATGCGCTTGGTGCGAATTTGAACTTCAACCCACTGGCCATTTTTAGCCATGACCGTTGTGTGCAGTGATTCATATCCATTTGCTTTGGGAGTACTAATCCAGTCCCGAAGTCGATCGGGGTTAGGTGTGTAGTAGTCGGTAACGATGGAATACACCTGCCAGCAAAACGACTTCTCCTGCTCTATGGGTGTGTCAATGATAATCCGAATCGCAAACAGGTCATACACCTCCTCAAAGGGAATGTTCTGTTTTCTCATCTTATTGTAAATAGAGAAGATTGACTTGGGCCGGCTCTTGATTTCGTATTCCCCGCCAAGCTGATCAAGCTCATCTTTTACCGGATTGATAAACTGCTTGATAAATTTATTACGGGAGGCACGCGTCTCATCGATCTTGTTGGCAATGTCTCGATAGACGGTTTGATCTGTAAATCGCAGATACAAATCTTCGAGCTCGGTCTTGATCGCATTTAATCCCAAGCGGTGAGCAAGAGGCGCATAGAGATAAATAGTTTCCGAAGCGACTTTAAGCTGTTTATTCCTGGGCATGCTTTCCAGGGTCCGCATGTTGTGAAGCCGATCGGCAAGTTTTATGAGGATCACCCTAACATCTTCCGATAGAGTGAAAAGCATCTTCCTGAAATTCTCTGCCTGCTGCGACGTGCCGTATTCAAACACCCCGCGGATCTTGGTCAACCCGTCGACGATCTTTGCAATTTTCTTACCGAACATCCTCTCGATGTCGGCCAGCTCAATGTCTGTATCCTCCACGACATCGTGGATAATGGCGGCAATAATAGAGGTTGTACCCAGCCCGATTTCCTCTACGCAAATCTCTGCCACCGTGAGCGGGTGGAAGATAAAAAGTTCACCCGACTTCCGCCGCATGTCCTTGTGCGCCTCGAGGGCGAGGGTAAAGGCTGCCTTAATCCGTTTGGTGTCGCCGTCCTTAAGAACGGGTTTTGCTTTTCGCAGAAGGCGGCGGTAGCGGCTTATAATCTCTCTTTTCTCCTCAACCGAATCAATTACTGCCGTAGTTACCAAGTGTTTTTTCTTTAAGACTTCTATGCTAACGAATAATCTCTAAATTTGCACTCCCTTTTCAAGAAAACTTTGTTTTTAAGGGACGGGAAAGCACATTTCGTAGATGTGTTTGCCTTCAGCTTCAACCTTGCCTCCTGCCAATGGAGCGTTTTGTGGGAAGTTCGGCAAACAAAACAACAACATTTACAGCGTGTCGCTTAAAAAAACGCGGATGTGGCGTAATTGGCAGCCGCGCCAGACTTAGGATCTGGTGCCGAAAGGCGTGGGGGTTCGAGTCCCTTCATCCGCACAGTGAACCGGTGACCGGTTGCCAATGTTTGGTAACCGGTGGCCGGTAACCTGTGACCCGAAACAATAACAACTAAAACTCTATATCCTTTGAATATTACACTCGATCAACCATCACCCACAGACGGACTGATAAAAATCACCCTAATTGAAAGTGACTACCAACCCAAGGTAGAAGAGAAAGTAAAAGAATATTCCCGCAAGATGAACATCAAGGGATTCCGACAGGGTAAAGTGCCTTCCGGTGTGGTGAGGAAAATGTTTGGCAAGTCTATTCTGGTAGAGGAAGTCAATCATCTTATTTCTCACTCCGTATCCGATTATATCAAAGAGAAGAAGCTCAACATTTTAGGCGATCCTCTTCCTAACCAGGAAAAAGCACGCCTTATTGACTGGGACGCGCAAAAAGATTTTGAATTTGAATTTCAAGTCGGCTTGGTAGAAGATTTCGCTGTTGACATTTCCGACAAGGTAAAGGTGAAAACACACACCATCGAAATCGACCAGAAGGTGATGGATGAAACCATCGATAATGTAAAACGTCAGTTTGGAGATATCACCTATCCTGAAGTAAGCTCCGAGAATGATAATCTATTCGGTGAAGTTACCGACGCTGCGGGAGAAAAGAAGTCATCTTATATTCAGATCCAGAAGATCAATAAAACTGAGCAAAAGAAATTTATCGGCTTGAAGAAGGACGATGAATTGACGTTTGATGTGAAGGCAATCTCCAGCGATCCGTTGGTTATCTCACAGGCCATTAACACTCCTGAGGAAGAGGCTGGAAAGGCTACAGGAACTTACACGCTGAAAATCAACAACATCAGTCATGTAGAGTTGGGAGAACTCAATCAGGAGTTGTTTGACAAAACCTTCGGGAAAGATGCAGTGAAGAGTGAAGAGGAGTTCATGGCGAAGATCAAGGAAACCATTACTGAAAATTACAAACGCGAAACAGACCACCTTCTGGAGCATGAGATCCAGCACTATCTGGTGGATCATACAAAGGTGAATATGCCAGAATCTTTTTTAAAGACATGGTTAAAACTTTCGGATGGGAAGATTACCGACGAAATCATTGGAAAAGAATTCAATGATTATAAAAATGGCCTTAAGTGGGATCTTATACGGAACAAGATCGCTGAAGAACAAAAAATAGTTGTTGACGGCGTTGAAGTCAGGAATCGGGCTAAAATCATGATTGCACAACAATTTGGTGGCCCCGCGATCGCTGAGCAATTGGGTGACAAATTTGATGGCATTGCTGACAATTACCTCTCTGGTCAGGATGGAAAAGGCGAAAACTTTATGCGCCTTTACAACCAGATCCGCAATGAGAAGATCATGAAAGCGATCCGCGATAACATTACCGTGACGGATAAGAAAGTCAGTCTCGAGGAGTTTAAAAAACTGTCTGCCGAGCACGCTCATCACGCACATTGATTAGAATTAAATTGAACCTTCCTGCCAACGGGATCGTTTACCAAATTAGCCCTTCGGAAAAGGGCTTTTTTATTGAAAAAACTTTCCTGATCTACTTGGCAAACGAGCTTTTAAATTTGGGATTTCTTAGTAACATTGATGTATGGACGTGTTGAACTCGTTCAGGCGGAAACAGGAATCGGGAGCATTGTTCAGGCAATAAAATAAAGGAACCCTGCTATTCGTCTACAATGAATAAATCGTAAAATATCTAATTGAATATATATGAATAGAGACCACGAATTCAGAAAGTACGCAGTGCATCATCTGGGAATGAGCGGGAATACCGTTGATAGTTATGCCCAGAAGATTGAAAATATGACCCAGTACGTAATCGAAGAGCGTCCTGGTAATTTCCGGGCGATCGACGTTTTCACACGTCTTATCTCAGACAGAATCCTCTTCCTTGGAATGGGAATTGACGACCAGGTTGCCAACCTGATCACTGCTCAACTCCTTTTTCTTGAATCGGCTGACCCGAAGAAAGATATCATCATGTACATCAATAGCCCAGGTGGATCCGTGTACGCAGGTCTTGGTATTTATGACACCATGCAATATGTGAATCCGGATGTAGCGACAATCTGTACTGGATTGGCGGCGTCAATGGGTGCTGTATTACTGGCAGCTGGTACCGACAAAAAACGTTCGGCTCTGCCCCACTCACGAATCATGATTCACCAACCCTCTTCAGGAATGCAAGGTCAGAGTTCCGATATGGAAATCTCGCTGAGACAAACGCTTGAAGTGAAGAAAGATCTTTATAACATCCTGGCGAAGCACTGCAAACAAACGTATGAGAGAATCGAAAAAGATTCCGACCGTGACTTCTGGATGAGAGCCCATGAAGCGAAAGAGTATGGCGCGATCGATGAGGTTCTTGAGAAGAAAAAATAGCCTCCTCCTACCCTCTTCTCACAGGAGAGGGTAGGTTTGACGTGCCGTTATTAATCAATATCTTTGTAAGTCGTTGGCTGAAAAAGCTGAACTAATACACATTTTATGGCTGAAGTTACCTGTTCCTTTTGTGGAAGAAACAAAAAAGACGTGGACTTGATGATCTCAGGTATCCATGCCCACATCTGCGACAAGTGCGTAACCCAGGCTACACAGATTCTACAAGAGGAAAAAAAGAACAAAGTTGAACTTGGCAATCTGCCCAATTTCAAACTCCTCAAACCAAAGGAAATCAAGAAACATCTTGATGAATACGTAATCGGACAGGATCAGGCAAAACGTGTGCTTGCCGTTGCGGTGTACAATCACTACAAGAGACTGATGCAGCGCAAGTCGGAAGTCAGCGACGTGCAGATTGAAAAATCCAACATCATTATGGCAGGTGAAACAGGCACAGGTAAAACATACCTCGCCAAAACACTTGCTAAAATCCTTCAGGTGCCATTTTGTATTGCTGATGCTACTGTCCTCACGGAAGCAGGATATGTTGGAGAAGATGTTGAAAGCATTTTAACACGCTTGCTGCAGGCTGCCGATTATAACACAGAAGCAGCAGAACGAGGAATCGTTTACATCGATGAGATTGATAAAATCGCTCGTAAGTCGGATAACCCATCTATTACCCGTGATGTAAGTGGTGAAGGTGTTCAACAGGCTCTTCTGAAATTACTGGAGGGCACGGCTGTGAATGTGCCCCCTCAGGGCGGACGCAAGCACCCTGATCAGAAGATGATTACCGTAAACACTGAAAACATTCTGTTTATTTGCGGTGGAGCATTTGAGGGCCTTTCAAGATTAATTTCACGAAGACTGAATACCCGTCCTCTGGGTTTTGCGACCACGGACGGACTTCATCCAACAGATATTGATAATGACAATCTCCTCCAATTCGTTTCCGCACAGGATTTGAAAAGCTTTGGCCTGATTCCCGAATTGATAGGTCGCTTACCGGTGCTTTCATATTTGAACCCACTGGATACTGTAGCACTGAAGAAAATTCTCTGCGATCCTAAAAACGCACTGGTAAAGCAGTACAAGAAACTTTTTGAGATGGAAGACATTGAGCTTGAATTCAAAGAAGGTGCTCTTGACTTTATTGTTGAGAAGGCGATGGGATTCAAGTTAGGGGCACGAGGATTGCGCTCTATCTGTGAAGCAATCATCAACGATGCTATGTTTGAATTGCCCACTGACCGTACCAGTGACAAACTGGTGATCACAAGAGCGTACGCTGAAGATAAGTTCAGCAAGTCAAGATATAGCAAGCTGAAAGTAGCATAGAGGATTAAAGATCAAAGTAAAAAAACTAAGCCCCTTTAATCTACTCTGCGAGATACTTAGTCATCAGTCTGGCCGTATTCTCAGAGGCTGATCCCGTATCCAGCGTTTTATAGATTTGGTCGTATTCTTTCAGGATTTTGCTTCGATACGCATTGTCTGAAACCAGTTTTCCGACCTCATCTGAAATAGACTCGACTGTAGCTTTTTCCTGGATCAATTCTCGAATCACCTCTTTATCTGCAATGAGATTGACGAGAGAAATGAATTGCACCTTTACTAAAGCCTGAGCGATCTTGAATTCAAGCCAGTCGGCGATATAAACACACACCTGCGGAACTTTGAACAGAGCCGTTTCGAGTGTTGCTGTACCAGATGTAACGATTGCAGCCGCAGCTGACTGAAGAAGATTGTAGGTGTCGTCGATTACAAATCGAACAGATGGCAGCTGCCGCAGCGGTAAATACAATGATGGATCCAGTCCATCCACCGCCGCCACTGCAAACTGGAATTGCGGATACTTTTTCACCACCTCTGCCATCACCGGCACCATTCTTTTCAGTTCCTTTCTGCGACTTCCCGGGAGAAGCGCTACAATAGGTTGATCAGTTGAAAATCCATGCTTCGTCAAAAAACCGGGGTCAGGTTGAAAAGATTTGACGGCATCGAGAACAGGATTGCCTACGTAGTCAACCTCCCAATCATATTTTTTATAGAATGCTTTTTCAAAAGGAAGTATAACAAACAACCTATCTACATTGGCCTTGATCTCCTTCGCGCGACTTTGATACCATGCCCAGATCTTTGGCGGGATGTAATAAAAGGTTTTTAGACCTCGCGGCTTCGCAAATTTTGCAATGCGCCGATTGAAGCCTCCATAATCAATTAGAATTACAACATCGGGTTTATACTGGAGAATATCATTCTTGCATAATTTCAACATACGTTGAATAGTGCCGTAGTTGACAATGAGGGTAACAAAACCCATGAATGCCATCTGCTCATAGTGAACAACCAGATCAACGCCCTCATCTTTCATGTAATCACCACCGAAGCCACGGAACACTGCAGTCCTATCAAGCTTCTTTAACGCTTTGACAAGATTGCTGCCATGCAGGTCACCTGATCGTTCACCAGCAATGATGTAGTAACGCAAAGGAAATAGGGATTAGGAGTTGGGCATTAATCGTTA
>JBBRON010000071.1:0-10032 GCA_038229375.1 Cytophagales bacterium
CTTCTATTATCCTGAGTTCTCAAAGGACATTCACCATGAAGTAGAGCTGGTTTTAAAGATTTCAAAAGAGGGCAAGAACATCGAAGAAAAATTTGCCAATAAATATTTCGATTCAATTGGGGTGGGAATTGACTTCACGGCACGGGACTTGCAGTCTAAACTAAAAGAAAAAGGATTGCCATGGGACATTGCGAAAGGTTTCAATGGCTCCGCACCTATTTCGACAAAGTTCATACCTGTTTCCGAATTCAAAGACTTGAAAAATATCAATTTCAAACTGGAGGTCGATGGACACCTAAAGCAAAAGGGCAATACAAGTCTTCTGCTGTTCCCGTTTGAATATATTATCGCATACCTCTCTAAATTTTTTACACTTAAAACCGGGGATTTAATTTTTACCGGAACACCCAAGGGAGTGGGTCCTGTTAAGCATGGAAATAAACTGTCCGCTTATATTGAAGATGAGAAGCTGTTGGAGTTCGACGTTAAGTAAGGTATTTCTTTTAACACTTTTTCCTTACTGCGTTTTAGCACAGTTCAATGATTTCGACAATCACGCAAAAGGTGCCGGCCTGGGGGTGTATCTCTTTCCCATAAATCCTGGTCAGCCCAATCAACTTGCTGGCACGATGGGTGAACTGCGCAACACACATTTTCACGGTGGTATTGATATCCGCACAAACAACAGAATTGGAGTACCCGTGCTAGCTACTCAGGATGGTTACATCTCCCGTGCCAATGTGAGTACCGCTGGCTATGGCACAGTTCTCTACCTCTCCCACCCCGATGGAAAGACTTCAGTATATGGTCACCTCGATAAATACAGAGGGAAACTCGCCAGTCATGTGAAAGAAGAACAGTACCGCCGCAAGAGCTTCGAAATCGATCTGATTTTCAGCAGCAATGAGTATCCCGTAAAGAAAGGTGACACTATTGCCCTTTCCGGAAATACAGGAGGATCCTCTGGTCCTCACCTGCACTTCGAGATACGCGAAGGAAATTATGTTCTCAATCCGCTAAAATTTGGCTTCACTGAAATTGAAGACAACATACCCCCTGCCGCTCAAAAGATCGCTTTGCGTACACTTGATATCAATTCGCGCATCAATGATCAATTTGGACGATTTGAATTCACTCTTGTTAAAAAATCAGCAAGCGACTATGTTTTGCCAGTGCCTATCCTCGCGCACGGAAGGATAGGAATTGAATTGCTGGCGGATGATCGAATGGACAATTCACCAGCACGCTGCGGAATAAACTATATTGAAATGTATGCTGACAGTCAGCGTGTATTTTCCCAATTCATTGAGCGAGTTGATCTGGAAGAGACCCGCGGAATCCTTGCGTTGATGGATTATAAAACGTTGGAAACCAGGGGCAAGCGGTTTAATAAGCTATACATTGATGACGGTAATCGTCTTGATTTTTATAAGACCACCAAGGAAGGTATTATAACTGTAAATGATTCTGACCGGGTCATAAGGATTTCCTTGAAAGATGAATATGGAAACAAAAGCAACGCACGGCTTGTATTAAAGAGTACTCCCGTTTCCGATGAAATGTTTGTCCCCTCAAAGAAACCGTTAACCCTCGAATCAGATTTGTGGGAAAACTCGTTGATCATAACATCACGGATATGCAGTCCCTCCGACAAATTGACAGTTTATTCCAAAGGGAAAGTTTCTGACCTGGCAGCTTCCTACAAAGCAAAAATGCAGCAGGTGTATCTTATCGACTTACAAAAATCACAACCCGATTCTGTCAAAAGTTGTAGTGGAAGTCTGACGTTTCATTTTAAGGATGTGGTCCCGTCAGAAACAAGCTATACATATTACAGCGACTGGGCTGAGGTTCGTTTCCCTGAGAATTCACTTTACGATACACTCTTCCTGAACACGTACCATCAAGTTGATTCGAAAAGCGAATCTTTTGTGATCGGGCATCGGACAATTCCATTGCATAAAAATGTATCTATCACACTGAAGCCTTTGATTCATTTAACCGCATCGAAAAATCTTGCTGTCTACAGAAAGGAAGGCAATAGTACCTCGTACCTTGGCGGCGAATGGATTGGTGGGAAGGTCAGATTCTCCACAAGAGCGTTGGGCGAATTCATTTTTCTCGTTGATAGTATACCTCCTGTCATAACCAAAATAAGAATTGAACGACAGTCGGCGCGACTTAGAATTCGTGATGGCCTTTCTGGTATCGCCTACTATGAAGCGAACATAAATGGTCAATGGCTCCTCATGAACTACGATTACAAAACTGGTATACTTCAGTCAAGTCTGCTCAATCCGAAACAACCTATGAAAGGTGATTTCGAACTTAAAGTAGTGGACAGAGCGGGTAATGAACGAATCTTCAAACAAAAAATACTTTAAACAATGGCACTTGCAGTTGGCACAAAAGCCCCTGATTTTAAAACCACTGATCAGGATGGAAAAGAAGTAATCCTCTCTGGCCTTAAGGGCAAAAAGATTGTACTTTACTTCTATCCAAAAGATATGACCCCGGGATGCACAGCAGAAGCGTGTAGTTTGCGCGATAATTATAGCGCCCTGAAAAAAGGTGGGTATGAAGTGCTTGGCATAAGTTCCGACAGCGAAAAGATGCACAAGAAGTTTATTGAAAAGGAAAAACTTCCCTTCCGATTACTTGCTGACATTGATAAGTCAGTTCATGAGAAATACAAAACCTGGATAGAGAAATCAATGTATGGCAGGAAGTATATGGGCACCGCACGTGTCACTTACATTATCGACGAAAATGGTTTTATTCAGGAAGTGATAGAAAAAGTAGATACCAAAAATCACGCTGACCAGATCCTGGCTGGCGGATCGCCCGGCCCTATTGCTGTAAAGAAACATGCTGAAAAATTGGTAAAAAAGGTCGCTCCAAAGAAAGTTAAAAAGAAAAAGTAGGAATCAACACAGGCTATTGATTCATGAACATGTTTATATCCATCCCATACTTAACGCAATCCACGGTATAGCTGCAAGGATTATCGTTATTAAAGTCCAAATCCAGAGTTTTCGATTTGTAGTTTCAAGCTTTGATTCCATAATGCTAACTTCTGCAATGCAACGGGCAATAGCCTTTTTTGGTTACCGGAAGTTTCACCATTAACGACTCATTAACAATCTCTGACATTCCAATCGTCGCCAGATTTTGTATTTTAGAGTCGTTTGCTTCCGCTTTAAACATTCTCGCATGAGATTTACATTCGTCTTTATCATCACACTCATCTTTTGGCCTTCTTATGGCCAGGTTAAGGTAGTTTACAAGGGGGCGCTTATAGAAACCAGCGCATGGACAGAAGCGCAATCCTTGCTCAGTGATACGACTATTGTCGTAATTCCTTTAGGTGCCGCCGCAAAGGAACATGGTCCACATCTTCAGCTTAATAATGATTGGTTGATCGCCGAATATCTCAAGGAGCAAATACATGGTAATCATCGTGTAATAATTTATCCTACTATCAATTATCATTATTATCCTGCTTTTCTGGAGTATGCAGGTTCTACTTCTCTAAGGTTGGAAACTGCTTATTCGATGATTGTGGACATCTGTCGGGTAATATCTACACATGGCCCCAAAAAAATTTATATTTTAAATACAGGCGTTTCAACCCTAGTGCCACTCAGGCTTGCAAAAGAAATGCTTGCTCAGCAGGGAATATTAATAACGTTCACTGATATTCTAAACATTGCTATGGAAGCTGAAAAGAAAATCAAGGAACAACCGGCTGGCACACATGCAGATGAAATTGAGACTTCAATGATGCTATATATCGCTCCTGAAACAGTAATGATGTCGAAAGCGGTTAGAGACATTCCCGAAAAAGACAGACCTGGGCCGTTAACGTTGAACCCAAATAATAAACTGGGCCTTTATTCTCCGTCAGGAGTTTATGGAGATGCCACACTTGCCACAAGGGAAAAAGGAAGATTAGTCATTGAGGCTATGGTACAGGGAATCAATCGTGAGATCAATGACCTTCGAAAAGCGCCTTTGCTTAAAGTTCCAGCTTTGCAAAATCCAAACCTATTTACCGGCCGTTATGCCCTTTCGAAAGATGAAGTGATCATAGTTCAGTTAGAAAATGATCTACTGACCGTTGAGGGTAAAGTCCCGCGAAAATTTTCGCTTTTGCCGCAGGGGAGTAACTCATTTACCATAGGCGAACGGGGACGAATCGTATTCTTCAAGGACGATCAAAACACGTGCTCTTTTGTTTATTTAAGTTGGGAAGGAGTAGATTACCTGGGCAAAAGAATTGCACCCTGATCGAGCCCTTCCGATATTCCACCTGAGGTATTCTCTAATCTCGTTAAGTCAACTATATTGGTGTTTCTTAAATCCAACCCATGAAGAAACAATCTATACTCTGGCTGCTTGTGGTGCTTATCGCATTTCATTCGGTGGCGCAACAGAAATCAATTACCGGCTTCCCAAAAGAGACCGTCGATACAGAACTAAAACTGGAGGAAAAATTTGATAGCTACTTAAAGGCCGATAACCTTGACCAGTGGATGAAAAAGCTGGCGGCGCGTCCCCATCACATCAGCTCACCCTATGGAAAAACCGTGGCTGAGTTCGTTCGTGATCAGTTCAAGAGCTGGGGTTATGAAACGGAGATAGAAACCTATAAGGTCCTCTTCCCAACTCCCAAAGTAAGAGTGCTGGAAATGGTAGGTCCTACAAAATTTACAGCCAAAATATTTGAATCAACACTTCCACAGGATGCCACATCTGGTCAGGTCAAAGAACAACTTCCAGTTTATAACGCGTGGTCAGCGGATGGGGATGTAACAGGCGAATTGGTGTTTGTTAATTATGGTGTCCCAGCCGACTACGAAACCCTTGAGCGAATGGGCATTGACGTAAAGGGTAAAATTGTAATCACTAAATACGGTGGCTCCTGGAGAGGCATCAAACCTAAAGTTGCTCAGGAACATGGGGCGATCGGATGCCTGATTTACTCAGATCCTCAGGATGATGGTTATGGACAGGGTGATGTTTACCCGAAAGGACCGTTCCGCCCCAGTGATGGCGCACAGCGCGGGTCTGTACTTGACATGCCAGTCTATCCTGGCGATCCATTAACTCCCAACATCGGCGCAACGGCTGATGCGAAACGCCTTCAACAAAACGAAGCCCTTAATCTCATAAAGATCCCGGTTATGCCAATTTCTTATGGCGATGCGCAACCTCTTCTGGCTGCATTAACCGGACCTCTTGCACCAGAAAGCTGGCGAGGTGGTTTGCCAATAACGTATCGGGTTGGCCCTGGAGCCGCAAAGGTCCACCTCAAACTTCAGTTTGACTGGAAACTTGTGGACTGTCTAAATGTGATTGCGAAAATAAAGGGAAGTGAATTTCCAGATGAATGGGTGATACGTGGTAATCACCATGATGGCTGGGTGAACGGAGCAGCGGATCCAATAAGCGGACTTGTTGCAGAAATGGAAGAAGCACGCGCTATTGGTGAGTTGATGAAAACAGGATGGAAACCAAAACGCACCATTGTTTACTGCGCATGGGATGGTGAAGAACCTGGTTTAATTGGGTCAACAGAATGGGTTGAACATCATGCGGCGGAACTTCAACAGAAAGCAGTAGCCTACATCAACTCAGACGGCAATGGAAGAGGATTCTTTTATGCGGCGGGATCACATACACTTGAAACAATGTTGAGTGAAGTGGCAGGAGACCTAAAAGACCCTGAAACTGGTATTACTGTGCTGGAACGAGGCAAGTCATATATGGCAACCCACGCTACATCAGCTAAAGCAAAAAAAGAAGTGCTTGGAAGATCAACGATGAGAATTGAAGCTCTTGGTTCAGGATCAGACTTCACTCCTTTCATTCAACACCTTGGCATTCCATCCTTGAACCTTGGGTACGGTGGTGAAGATGCCGCGGGTGTCTATCACTCGATCTATGATTCATATGATCATTACAAACGTTTTGAAGATCCCAATTTTGTTTACGGAATCATGCTGGCAAAAACAGCAGGACGCACAACCTTGAGGTTGTCAGAAGCAACAGTACTTCCTTTTGACTTCAAAGGCTTCTACAAAACAGTGAATGGCTATCTTTCCGAAGTTACTGCCCTTATTGATAACCTTCGCGAAACCACTGATGTTGACAATCAGCTAATCAAAGAAAAAAGATATATATACGCTGCCGATCCAAAGGAAAAATTTGTGGCACCCCTGGCGAAAGATCCAGTGCCTTATATCAGTTTCTCAAACATGCAAAATGCTGTGAGTGGTCTGGAGAAAAGCTCAGCGGCATTTGCCGATCTATACGCTGCTAATCCAAAGCCCAACACCAATCTGGCAAAACTTAATCAATTGATGTTTCAGGCGGAGCAGAAGTTACTATCTACCAATGGACTTCCAAGAAGACCGTGGTATAAACACATGATCTACGCGCCAGGTTTCTATACTGGTTATGGCGTAAAGACGTTGCCGGGAATTCGCGAGGCGATCGAACAACGCAACTGGAAGGAAGCGCAGGATCAGATTGACATTACCGCTAAAGTGATTCAGGAATACAGTGCGCAGATTGATGCTGCGTCTAAAATTCTTATGCTTCGCTAATATTTTTTATTATTAAAAGCTCCGCCGGAGTCCACCAATGAAACACTTGTTCCTAACTGTCATCGCACTCATCGTCGCCCAGGTTGGCATTGCTCAACTTCCGCAAAAGGATTTCGCCTTCACCAACGTCAATCTCTTTAACGGTGTGGACAATAAAATATCTCTCCGCTCGGTGATATACATAAAAGCTGGAAAGATCGAACGGATCGGAAAAGATGGAGAAGTCATCGCCAAAGACTATGAAGTAATAGACTGTCAGGGAAATTATGCTATTCCAGGCATGATCGATGTGCATACACATATTGATAATCTTCAATCAGCGAAACGTGCCCTCTTGTCAGGCGTAACCACGGTTCGAAGTGCTGGAGTGAGTGCATTTCAGGATGTTTCCCTTCGCGATCTTGCAAAGACGGGCAGAATAGCCGGACCAGACTTTGTTCCAGCAGGTGTATTCGTTTCCCCAAACCTCAACGATGATGTCCTCGCGGATCCGCGAATAGGAAAGCTAATTTCAGGTGTGAATACTGATGAAGAGCTAAGGCTTCTTGTGAATGTAAACATCGACCGTGGTGCTGAATTTATAAAGACGCGTGGTACTGAACGCGCTGGACTCCCCGAAACCGATCCAAGACAACAATCTTATACCCAGCATCAACTTAAAGTGATTATTGATGAGGCAGCAAAACGCAACGTGCCCGTAATGATTCATGCCCATGGCGATGAAGGCGCGCGTGCTGCCGTTCTCGCTGGCGCGAAAAGTATTGAGCATGGAAGCTTTCTCAGCGATCAAACGCTTCAGTTGATGAAGGAAAAGGGAGTATTTCTTGTTCCCACGTATATCACTATTGAAGATCTCACAACGCCTGGTGGGGATTACTCAGACGCCGTTCTCGAATTGCGGGGTAAATTCATGTTGCCAGCTGCCGAACGGGTAGTAAAGAAAGCGCATACCCTTGGAGTAAAGATCGCGACAGGCGCGGATAATACCTACGGTCCAAGCAGCACGAGCAGAGTCTCGCTTGAGGCAGAGCATTTTACAAAAATGGGCATGACTAATTTTGAAGCCATCCAGTCGGCCACAACCATCGGCGCCGAACTTTTAGGCTTGTCCGCAAAAACCGGAAAGATACTTCCTGGATTTGAAGCAGACATAGTAATTGTACCGGGCAATCCGCTTGAGGATATCCGTGCTTTGCAAGATGCCTTGATCGTGATGAGCAATGGTTACGTCGCTTTGAAAAGATTACCGTTTGGTAAGTAGCGCTGGACTTAATCAGTTCTGAACTGGATCCCATTTGTCTAAAGTCCGGGCTTATGGTTACATTTGCCGTTCAAACTAGCAGATGAAGATCAACAAGTATTTTGTAATCGATTTCGACAGCACGTTTACAAAGGTAGAAGCCTTTGATGTTCTGGCAGATATCTCCCTAAATGGCCATCCCGACAAGGCAAGGATCAGCAAAGAGATTGAAGAGATCACCAAACAGGGAATGAACGGCAGTATTTCATTCCGTGAATCTCTCGAACAGCGATTGGCACTCCTGGACGCTGACAAGAAGCATATTCCCGCTCTTGTAACGCTGTTAAAATCACTAGTCTCTGAATCCTTTAAGAGAAACAAAGACTTCTTTACCACTTACTCTGATAATATCTATATCATTTCCAATGGGTTCAGGGAGTTCATTGAGCCAGTAGTGACAGAATTTGGCATCAAGGCCGAGAATATCCTAGCCAACGAATTTACGTTCAACGCGCAGGGTAAAATTACTGGCTTCGACCAGAACAATCCCCTGTCGTTGAATAACGGAAAGTCATAACAACTCAAACGACTCAACCTCCCAGGGGATGTTTATGTCATTGGGGATGGCTATACTGACTATGAAATCAAGCACTCAGGGCTTGCTAATAAGTTTTATGCTTTTACAGAAAATGTAGAGCGTGAAAATGTGGTTAGCCAAGCCGACCACGTTACACCGAGTCTTGATGAGTTCCTTTATTTGAACAAACTGAATACGGCTGTCTCCTATCCAAAGAATCGAATCAATGTACTATTACTTGAGAATGTTCACCCTGTGGCGATTGAGCTGATGAAAGCAGAAGGTTTTAATGTTGAGACCTACCCTGCAGGATTGGAAGAAGATGAGCTGTGCGAAAAGATAAAGAATGTATCAGTGCTTGGCATTCGGTCAAAGACTCAGGTCACAGCAAAGGTTCTTGAAAGCGCACAGCGATTAATGGCTATCGGCGCGTTTTGTATTGGCACAAATCAGATTGATCTTAAGGAGGCGACCAGAAAAGGAATCGCCGTATTTAATGCACCTTATAGCAACACCCGATCCGTTGTTGAACTTGCAATAGCGGAGATCATCATGCTGATGCGTAATATTCCGGACAAGTCGGCAAAAATGCACAAAGGTCAATGGGATAAGTCGGCAAAAGGTAGCTTTGAAATCCGCGGTAAGAAACTCGGCATCGTTGGATATGGAAGCATTGGAACACAGCTTTCTGTACTTGCTGAGAATCTTGGCATGCAGGTATTCTATTACGATCGTGAGGAGAAACTTGGACTTGGGAATGCTACCAAATGCAAGAGTTTAAAAGATCTTCTTGCTGTTGCCGACGTGATCACTTTACACATCGATGGTCGCGAAAGCAATACCAATCTTATTGGCGCTGAAGAATTCGCACAAATGAAAAAAGGTGTTCTATTTTTGAATTTGAGTCGCGGGCATGTGGTTGATGTAAAGGCACTTCGAGAGAGCATTCTGAGCGGCCAGGTTGGCGGATGTGCCATTGACGTGTTTCCGTATGAGCCTATCAGCAACAATGAAGAGTTCGTGTCCGACTTAAGAGGCCTTCCAAATACTATTCTGTCTCCTCATATCGGGGGCAGTACAGCTGAGGCACAGGAGAACATAGGAAAGTTCGTTCCAGGCAAACTGATGGATTACATCAATACAGGAAGCACCAGTAATAGCGTAAGTTTCCCCAATCTTACTCTGCCGACGCTGGAAAACGCACATCGATTAATTCACGTGCACAACAACGTTCCGGGCATTCTGGCAAAGATCAATAAAGTGCTTGCTGATAACGAGATTAACATTGCGGGTCAGTACCTCAAGACCAACGAACAGATCGGTTATGTGATCACGGATATTGACAAGCATTATAACAAGGATGTTATTAAAGACCTGAGAGCGATCGAGAATACGATTAAGTTCAGGATACTTTATTGAGAAATGGCGATAGGCGGCAGATGACTCTCGAGTGTAAAAAAAATAAAATCCACCAAGACGAGGAGGAGTTTCTGAACCCCAATTACGACAAGTTTTGAGCTGCCTTCAACCGCAATCTTCTTCTGTTATCCTGCTTTTTGGGCGAGGTCCCGAACATGACCCCGACGAATCGGGGCAAGACGGGA
>JBBRON010000072.1:0-8525 GCA_038229375.1 Cytophagales bacterium
GGTGATAACACCAACTAGAGGCAAACACCAACTAGAGGCAAAGAGGCAAATAGCTCCGTAGGAGCGATCTGTTTGTAGAACATGAATCATGATCAGGGGGATTAGCCCCGTAGGGGTGGCCTGTTCTCTTTTTGCCTAGGGCCGGTGTTGTCATCGAACCATCGGGAAACTAGTTGGTGATAACACCAACTAGAGGCAAACACCAACTAGAGGCAAAGAGGCAAATAGCTCCGTAGGAGCGATCTGTTTGTAGAACACGAATCGTGATCAGGGGGATTAGCCCCGTAGGGGTGACCTGTTCTCTTTTGCGTATTACCCGTCTTGTCACCGAACCATCTGCAAGCTAGTCGGTGATAACACCAACTAGAGTCTCGCCAGGAAAAAAATCAGGTTTTCCTTTTCACTCATATTAAAACAACCGTGATCCATCGGTTATCTTCGATCCATGCAGGAAAAAAGATGCCTGGAGTGCGGCATTCCCTTAAGAGGGAGAGCCGATAAAAAATTCTGTTCGGACCAATGCCGCAGTTCACACAACAATGTGCTGAACAGCGATGTTACCAATTACATCCGCAACATCAACAATGCGTTGAGAAAAAACCGACGCATTCTGGACACCCTGAATCCTGGAGGAAAAGTAAAGGTCGCGGCCTCCAGACTGAAAGAAGAAGGTTTTGATTTCAGGTACCACACCAATACCTATACGACCCGCGACGGTGTTATATATTATTATTGTTATGAGCAGGGATATCTGCCTATAGAGAAAAATTATCTTTTACTCGTAGTGAAGCAGGACCAGGTTATTTGATTGAGCAAATTCTCAACTCCCCGATTGTCACATTCCATCTTCATATGTTAGAAGAACAGTAGTATATTGACTTCTGTTAAAAATACAACTATGAAGCACTGGTCACTTGAAGGTAAAAAGGCTGTCGTAACTGGCGGCACAAAAGGCATCGGACTGGCCATAGCGCAAGAGTTCCTTGATCAGGGTGCTGAAGTCCTGGTGGTAGCACGCAATACCAAACCAATTGAAAATAAGTTGCGAGGCAGCGCACGCCTTTTCAGGATAGACGGTGACATTTCTGACGCTGGCTTCCGAAGGCAGATTCTCGAAAAAGTGAAAGACAATTGGGGAAAACTGGACGTACTCGTGAACAACGTAGGAACCAACATCCGGAAGAAATTCTTTGAATATCCGGAAGAGGAGTACCGGAAAATATTTGAGATCAACCTCTTCAGTATGATGGACCTGACGCAAGGTTCGCTCGAATTGTTAAAAGCCTCCGGCCACGCAAGCGTAATAAATATCGCTTCCGTCGCTGCAACCTTTGACTTGCAGTCGGGTACACCCTATGGCATGACAAAAGCAGCGATTGTACAGATGTCGCGTCACCTTGCCGCAGAATGGGCGCCATTTAATATTCGGGTAAACTCCGTTTCGCCCTGGTATATAGAAACACCTTTGACGGAAGCCGTTCTCTCTCAACCCGAACGCCTGGAAAAAATAATAGCCCGCACTCCCCTCGCACGAATTGGTCAACCTGAAGAAGTCTCTGGAATTGTGGCGTTCCTGGCCATGGATAAGGCGAGCTACATCACTGGGCAGAACATTATGGTGGATGGAGGAATGTCCGTGAAGGGATTGTAAAACGTTATTCGTTCAAATAACAATTAGTGGTTAACAATTAATGACTACAAATGAATGTTATTAAATACGTATTAATAATTCTTTGCTCGCTCCTATTCTTCGCCTGTTCACAGAAAAAAGAGATTATCCCCGGCACTTCGCTGGATCTTGCGATTGAGAGAAAGGCTGCAATAACCAATCTTCAATACAGCCTGTTCTTTGATATTCCTGGTCAACAAAAAGATAGCATTCCGGCTTTGGTTACAATCCGTTTTGACTTAAAAACTACCTCTAATGTCTTACAACTTGATTTCAATGCTCCGGCACAAAACATTAAAAAAGTAACGGTCAATGAAAAACAAATAAAGGCTATCTGCGAGAATGAACATATTCTAATCGACGAAAATTACCTCAACGACGGAGGCAACGCCATTACTATTGAATTCATTGCCGGCGAAAAGGCCCTCAATCGCAATCCTGATTATCTGTATACGCTTTTTGTACCAAGCCGCGCTGCATCCTGTTTCCCAGTATTCGACCAACCCGATCTGAAAGCTATTTATCATCTGGAGCTTTCAATTCCCTCTGACTGGAAAGCTGTATCCAACGGAAGAGTGGTTTCCATCGATTCATCAGGAAAAAAGAAACGCTATAGTTTCAGCAACACAAAGGCAACCAGCACCTATCAGTTTGCTTTCGCCGCTGGCAAATTTTTCAGCGCCACCGATCCTGAAAGCACGATGACCATATATTACCGCGAAACCGATACGGCAAAAGTGGCACGCAACCTTCCCAAAATCTTCGAGCTGCATCGTGAAGCCTTGGCGTGGATGAAAGATTATACGACCATCGACTATCCCTACGAAAAATTTGATTTCGTGCTGATGCCGGCGTTTCAATTCGGTGGAATGGAACATCCTGGAAATATTTTCTATCGCGAAAGAAGCCTGTTCCTCGATCCTTCTGCTTCCGTAAATGAAGAACTTGGACGAGCGGGCCTTATCGCTCATGAAACTGCCCACATGTGGTTTGGAAACCTTGTTACGATGAAATGGTTCAACGACGTTTGGTTGAAAGAAGTGTTTGCCAATTTCATGGCAGCTAAAATTGTTGATCCGGATTTTCCGCAGATCAATCATGACTTGCGTTTTTTAATGGCGCACTATCCGGCAGCATATGCAATTGATCGAAGTGAGGGATCACATCCTGTGCAACAACCATTGGACAATCTGAAAAATGCCGGCAGTGTTTATGGGGCCATCATCTATCAGAAAGCGCCGATCATGATGCGCAACCTTGAATCGCTAATGGGAGAAAAAAAATTTCAGGAAGGTCTCAAAGAGTACCTCACCACATTCTCTTATCAAAATGCGACATGGGACGACCTGGTAGACGTGCTAAAAAAATACACCGATCAGGATCTTGAAGTTTGGAACAATGCCTGGATCAAAACCAAAGGGATGCCCGAAATAGCGTATGGCCTTACTTCCGATAAGAAAGCAATTGAAGTAAAAGTTACTAATGATCATGATTATATCACCTGGCCACAGTTTTTTTCTTATGCTGTTGAAGACAGGGAAAAGAGATTTGTAAAGGAGCTCGAGATCAAGAAGGGTAAGCCAGCCCTGATGACGAGCGTAGATACTACCCATTACAAAGTCATCCCCAACTATAAAGGAAGAGGATACGGCTATTTTTACGCCGACAAAGGAAGTGTAGACTATATGTTAAATGAGGTCAGCTCTTTTAGCGACCCTGAAATCAGAGCAGGAATCTGGATGAATGTGTGGGAATATGTTCTTAGAAATGAAATTGATCCACAGCCCGCATTGGAAAGACTCCTATCAACGCTTGAAAAAGAAAACGATCCACTACTGCTCGAATATCTAGTAGATAAAATCGGTACAATCTATTGGCAGCTTCTTACATCCGCGCAGCGCCAGTTAGTGAGCAAGCATATTGACGAAACACTCTTCGAACTCATAACGCTCGAAAAAGACAAATCGTTGAAGCGAACATTATTCAATTGCTACCGGAATGTTGCTATGAGTCCAGAAGGAATTGCCAATCTGAAGAAAATCTGGAAAGATGAGATTACCCTTGGCCTTGAATTATCAGAGCGCGATCACGTGCAACTTGCTTACGAGCTTGCCGTGCGCAACGCCGAAGGTTACGAATCAATACTCAAAGAGCAATTGAAGAAAATCACTAATCCAGATCGCAAAGCCGAGATTGAATTCATTCTTCCATCGCTATCAGCGGATCCAGCTGTACGCGATGCATTTTTTGAGAGTTTGCAGAAAAAAGAAAACCGCACACATGAACCCTGGGTTTTGGAAGCCCAGCGATATCTTAATCACCCGTTGCGCGCCGGGCATTCGTTAAAATACATTAAACCCAGTCTTCAATTACTGGAGGAAATGCAGCGCACTCAGGACATATTTTTTCCTAGAGGCTGGCTCGATGCTACACTCGGCGAATATCAATCAAAAGAAGCGGCTGAGCAGGTTCGCTTATACTTAAAGGAGAACACAGGACTTCGTCAGGATCTTAAGAATAAATTGCTTCAGGCCACTGATATGTTGTTTAGGGCGGAGAAGATTGTGGGGAGGGATGGGAAAGGTAATCGGTAGTTGGGAGTGAGGAGACAGGAGTTAGGAGTTAGGAGTTAGGAGTTAGGAGTTAGGAGGGCAATAGCAAGGCAACAAAAAAAGAATTGCTGCGAGTGACCTAATAATTCTAAGAACGGACAGGTAACATCTTCGTTACAACTATTTATATATCGATGCTTACGCAACTTTGCTCTATACACTGCGTAAGTAGAATGAACGTACTCATCGGTTTGCACGTTAACTACAGGTAACTTGTACGCTTAGAAATTTTAACAAAGAAGAATACACGGTCATTCGATGAGGGTACAGAATTTTCATAAAGCGAAGGAGCGAATGACCTTCATATTATTAGGAAACATGAGTTGGACGACGATCTATATTGTAGGGAAATCAGATTTTAGAGAAGAAGTCAGGAAGAGGTTAGAGCACTCAAACCAGCGTTATATGCCTGGTTTTATTGATGGAGATTCCACAGCATTGCCTGCTGATCTTTACTGGCTGGATGGCCGTATCGGCCTTCGGGACTTCAAAGAAGCTATTGGTGGCAAGCTAATCTGGAAACACAGATTACGATTCTATGCTACCCTGGAAGAGTATCTTGTGTCACGACAGACAAAGGCCGAAAGCCAGCTCTCTGAGCGCGAAAGAGAGATGATTGCACAAATGCAGGCTGCTTAACAGGGCAAACCCTAAACTCTATGGGTCCATAGTCCCGGATAATCCAATCCGGGTCGCCATAAGCTGCGCATTAAGTTGGATTTTGGGTTCCATCCGAACCCTGAAAATTCCTTATCTTGGATGAACATTTCCCTTCACCAAACTAAAACATTATGCTCAAGAAAATTCTAATCGGCGTAGCCGTGCTATTGGCAGCCGTCATCGGCTTCTTTGTTTACGCCAACCTTTTTCCGGCAAGTCCGAAGAAGACTACCGAGTACACCTATCAGGATCTCAACATAAAAGTGGTCTATGGCCAGCCATTTAAGAAAGGTCGCTTGATCTTCGGCGAAGAAAAGGACGGCGCGTTACAACCCTATGGAAAATATTGGAGATTAGGCGCTAATGCTACTACCGATATCACTTTCAACAAAAACGTTCTGTTCGCCGGCAAACCAGTAAATGCCGGCACGTACCGGATGTATGCCGTACCTGGCCCTACATCATTTCAGATTTCATTAAACAGCGAACCAGGTGTCTTCCTGGGTGTGAGTGAACCGGACTATGCAAAGGATATTTTAAAAGTCGATTTACCAGTTGAAAGTGTTTCCGAAACGGAACAGTTCGTTATCAATTTCGGAAGTGACTCAACGGGCGTCAACATGGACTTTGTCTGGGACAAGACAATGGTTCGCGTACCAATCAAAGGTCAATAGCTAAACGACGTGGCAGGCTTTTCCAAAAAGCGGTGGATTCTTCTGCCGCTTTCAATACTTTTTTTCCTTGGTCTCACCTATTGGATCATTGGAAAAATACAATACCGGCTTAATGTTATGGATGTTGAGGAGTACGAACCGATTTCAACACTGGTAGTACCCCAACATCCACTAACCCATTCCAAATTTCCCTTCATCGACGTTCATAATCATCAATACACGATGCCCGTTCAGGATCTCGACAAGCTTGTCGTGGAAATGGATTCACTGAACATGGGTGTGATGGTTAATCTCAGCGGCTTTCGTGGAAAATATCTTGAGTGGTCGCTAGACAATGTGAAGAATAATTTTCCCAACCGCTTCGTTCTTTTTCTTAACCTCAACTTTGAAGATCTTGATGATAAGGGCTGGCCAGAAGAACAGTTGGCCATGATGGAAGAAGCTGTTAAACAAGGCGTGAAAGGACTAAAAATTTACAAAGGCCTTGGACTGACCGACAAAGACAATAATGGGAATCGCATAGCGATCGATGATCCGAGGCTGGATCCCATTTGGGCAAAGTGCGGCGAACTTGGTATTCCAGTTTTGATACATTCAGGAGAACCACCTGCCTTCTGGAAACCGAAGGATAAATACAATGAGCGATGGCTTGAACTCAAGCAGGAACCGAGCCGTTATCGCTCAGCCGATAAGTTCCCTCCATTCGAAACCATTATGGGTGAACAGCACAATATGTTTCGCAAACATCCAGAAACAAAATTCATCGATGCGCATCTTGGCTGGTTTGGAAGTGATCTTGACCGCCTCGGCAAACTCTTTGATGAGATGCCGAATGTGTACACAGAACTTGGGGCAGTGCTCGCGGAGTTAGGCCGTCAGCCAAAATTTGCTAGAGCTTTTATGATCCGTTATCAGGATCGGGTACTCTTTGGAAAAGACACTTATAAAAAAGAAGAATATTACACATACTTCCGGGTGTTGGAAACGGGAGACGAGTACTTTGATTATTATCGCAAGCGTCATGCACATTGGAAGATGTATGGTTTAGAGTTGCCGGATTCCGTTCTAAAGAAAGTGTATTATGAAAACGCATTGAAGGTGATACCCGGAATTGATAAGAGCTTGTTTGGAGTGAGGTCGACCCCCTAGCTCTCGATTGCCGAGGCAAAGTCACCAAGGTCACAACGCCAACCGCAAAGTGAACGACGAATAACTTTACAAAACATTTGCTTCCGCTTAAAATACTATGTTGAATCAAAATCACCGCGTCGCCATCATCGGAAGCCAGCGAATTCCATTCGTACGGTCCTTTCGTGAATACTCCCGTACCTCCAACCAGGAAATGCTTACAGCCACTCTCCAGGCTCTTGTAAAAAGATTTAATCTGCAAGGAAAACTCCTGGGCGATGTAGCCCTCGGAGCTGTGATGAATAGCTCGATCACCTGGAACCTTTCACGGGAAGTTGTACTTGGCACTGAGCTTGATCATCGCACACCCGCGTTCAACGTCCAACGTGCTTGTGGCACCAGTCTGGAAACTGCCAATCTCATAGCATTAAAAATTGCCTCTGGCCAAATCTCATCTGGCATTGCCGGCGGCAGCGATACCAACAGCGATCTGCCGATCATGATTCAGCAAGCTCTTGCATGGAAACTAATTGACATCAGCAATGCAAAAAGTTTTGGTGAACGATTTTTAAAAATTCTTGGAATACGCATACGTGATCTCAAACCAGCGTATCCCGGTATCGTAGAACCCAGAACAGGCAAGTCCATGGGGCAGCATACTGAGAAAATGGTTAAAGAGTGGAGTATTACCCGAAAGGAACAGGATCAGCTCGCGTATGAAAGTCATCTAAAAGCTGCAAAGGCATACGATGAAGGTTTCTACAGTGATCTGATAGTCCCATTTAAAAAAGTGGTCGGTGATACTATAGTGAGAGGTGATACCACCATCGACAAACTCTCGAAACTTAAACCGGCATTCGATAAAAGCGAGAAGGGAACATTAACAGCTGGCAACAGCACCGCTTTCACTGACGGGTCAGCCGCCGTGTTTCTTGCTTCCGAACAATTTGCCCGCGAAAATCAATTGCCAATTCAGGCTTATTTTCAGGATGCACAATCCGCCGCAGTAAACCACCTTCAGGGTGCAGGATTATTGATGGCCCCTACAATGGCGGTCGCTCAACTATTAAAACGAAACAATCTTTCTCTTCAGGATTTTGACCTTTACGAAATTCACGAGGCCTTCGCTGGGCAGGTCCTTTGCACCTTAAAAGCCTGGGAAGATGAGGCATACTGTAAAAAGGAGCTTGGCCTGACCAAAGCCCTTGGGTCGATCGACAGAAATAAAATGAATATTAAAGGAGGTAGCCTTGCACTGGGCCACCCTTTCGGCGCAACAGGAGCAAGGGTACTTGGCACGATGGCAAAACTGTTACACGAAAAAAGAAGTGGCAGAGGGCTGATCTCCGTCTGCACCGGCGGTGGCATGGGGGTCGCTGCCATTGTCTCGATCGAATGAAATCGGAAAATCACTGTGGATTTGATGTATAGAATTGCAAAAATGAAATATTATATCAAAGCCTGTAATGCAGGCGTGAACCAAAGTTTCCTCATAAAAAAAATCTATTTTTAAGAACTAAAGATCTCTTTCCATGAAAAATCTACTTCTCACTCTTATTTGTGCTTTTGTAATAGAATTTGGTTTTGCTCAGTCATTTCCTGCCGGCAAGCCTTCGGAAAACGGAATGTCTGCTGACCGACTCAATCGCATCGATCCTTACCTGAACGATATGGTCTCGAAGAAGCAAATTCCGGGAGCTGTCGTTTTTATTGCCCGGAACGGCAAAGTAGTTTTTCATAAAGCGTACGGTTATAGCGATGTAGAAAATCAAACCGCTCTGA
>JBBRON010000073.1:0-8517 GCA_038229375.1 Cytophagales bacterium
AGCGCCGTTCGCGTCGACCAGTTATAATGTAAGCTATTTAGGGACTCTCACATCCAGCCTTGAACTTCCGTCTGGTACCACTACTTTAAATGACCTGGCAATTGCTGGCACCGTGACACTCGATAAAGCGATAACTGTTAATGGAACTTTAGATATAAACAGTGGAACATTTAGTGCAAGTTCTTTTGCTTTAACAATTGCGGGTCCAAATTTCAACGTAAATGGGGGAGCCTTTACTTCAAGTGGAAATACAATTTTCTCCAGAGCTGGTACTACAACAATGGGGGGGGCGGCAATCGCTGGAACGCAATTTGCAAACCTGACAATTAATTCAGGCGCAACATTAAGTTCGCCGAACGCTAATATTAATATATCAGGGGTATGGACTGATAATGGAGTGTTTTCTGCAAACGCAGGCAAAGTGACATTCAATGGTGCAGCACAGAGCATTAATCCTAATAGCCAGTCGTTTTTTGACGTTGACTTCGCTGGAACGGGCACGAAAACTCTTGCAGGAGTTCTGGATGTTACTGGTTCTTTAACGATTACATCAACATTGGATGTAGGATCTGGTTCAAACTTTCAGGTTAATGTGGCCGGAACGTGGCTCAATAATGGAACGTTTGTTGCTCGCGCCGGGACTGTTGTTTTCGATGGAGTTGCGCAATCTATAAGCGCAGGAACAACTTCATTCTTTAATCTGACGATCGGAAACAGTGGAACAAAAACATTGGCCGCTGCTCTGGACGTGAATGGCGTACTTACTATATCATCAGGAACTACCCTTGATGTTGGGGCAACAAATTTTGCAGTCAATCTGGCGGGTAATTGGGTTAACAATGGGTCTTTTACGCGACGTGCCGGAACAGTCTTTTTTGATGGAACTTCCACCCAAACACTTTCTGGCTCGGCCGTCACTGATTTCAATGACATCACCGTCGTAAACGTCGCTGGCCCGCCCGCAGTCCAAATTCAAAGTGATCAGAATCTTTTGGGTGTTTTAACCCTTGCTAGCAACACTATTTTTGATGCAGATGGTATCGCCAATGATAAAGTATTCAAATTGATTTCAACCGCCGACAATCCGACCTCAGATGCGAGCATCGCTACTTTGCCTGCTGGTGCCCAGGTTACTGGCAACGTGACAGTACAACGTTTCATGGCATTGGAAGGAGGAAATAACACCAGGATTTATCGATACATATCTTCTCCTGTGCAAAGTGCTGCTGTATCTCAGATTCAGGCATTCATCCCGGTTACCGGACCTTTCACAGGTGCTGATACGGGATGTTCAGGATGTGGCACCAACCAATCTATGTTTTCGTATGATGAAACAGTTATTACTGGAACCGCTAATACTGGATATACCAATTTTCCAGTCAGCGCCAATACAGAAACCTTCGCTCCAGGAGTTGGATATACATTATTTGTCAGAGGTAACATACTTGTTGGCTCAGCAATGTGGGAATTAGCGGGACCTATTAATTCGGGAAATATCTCCCTGCCGGTAACCTTTACGTCATCCGGTACTCCTGCAAATGACGGATGGAATCTTGTGGGTAATCCTTATCCTTCCACCATTGATTGGGATGCTGGAGGATGGACGAAGACCAATGTTGGAAATACTATACAGATGCTTGACAACGGGCTGGCATCCCCGGTCTACGCTGCTTGGGATGGTACGACCAGTGCCAACGGTGGGTCACGCTATATAGCTGCAGGCCAGGCATTTGTCGTTCAGGCAACGGCTCCACCGGCATTGAGTGTCACCGAGCCGGTGAAGGTCGCGGGAACTCAAACCCAATTCATTCGCGAAGCGACGGTTGCCAATGTGTTTCGGATGAAATTGAATCAGGGAACAAAGTCAGACGAAGCAGTGGTGGTATTTAAGTCGAATGCGACTGATGGATTTGATTCTCAAATGGATTCGAGAAAATTCAACAACCCGTCTCCAATGTATAATCTGTCGTCGGTAACGGATAGTGGCGAAGAGTTAATAATTAGCTCGTTGGCGCCATTGACCAGTCAGAAAAGAGTTATAAAACTGGATGTTAGCGAAATAATAGCCGGTAAATACACCTTAGATTTTTCAGGATTGGATACGTTCACAGACTCTCAGATAAGAGTTTATGTACATGATGCATTTTTAGATAAATCGTCAGATGTTCGTCTCAACCCATCGTATGAATTTGATGTAACAACCGACAAAGCATCGTTTGGAAGTGACCGATTTACTATCGTATTCAACGAGGAAATTATCACTGGTCTGGAAAATCTGCCGGCTCACATAAGCTATTATCCAAACCCTGCCAGCAACGTTCTATCCGTTGAAGTTCGATCCGATAATGCTGTCAGCGCTAAGGTCGTCAGCATATTGGGCGTTACAATTTCAGAACAGGCGCTTCAGGGCACAACAACTAAAAAGGGCACTTTCAATATGCAAGAACAATCTGATGGACTTTACCTATTGATTGTTCAGGATGGTAGTCAAGTTTACAAAACCCGAATTATAAAGAAGCGATGAAATCATTTGCCCCACTTCTGATTTTTATATTCATTCTTATCCCCATTCTTGGAATTAGCCAGCCAGGTGACCCAGGTGGTGATCCTGATGTGCCTATTACAGGAATTGAGTTCCTGTTGGGTGGTGGCCTCCTGTTGGGGGTAAGGAAGATCATTTCTAATTTCAAATCCAAAAAAGGAATAGAGTGATCAAGTGGTGGATAGCGCTTCTCAAGAACATCCGGATTCTACCGCGATGGGTGATTATTTTCATAGACATTTTCTTTATTTCATTCTCAGCATTCCTGGGATACCTCCTCCGATTCAACTTCTCGTTTGCTGAACTTATACATTATCGGTTTCAGACGGGCGTTTTATTTTATTCAATATGCGGACTGGTATCCATTATTATCACGGGTAGTTACAGAGGGATCATACGCTATACCGGTCTTCAGGATGGTGCGCGTATCTTCTACATGGTGGTACTGAACCTGGTTCTGGTCGTAGCATTAAACGTGTTTTTCTACTATAACCGGCTTGGTAACAACATTGTACCCTATTCTGTAGTTTTAATTAGTCTCCTTTCGTCATTTTTATTTCTATTTAACTACCGCCTTCTTGTAAAGTATATTTTCTCTTTCTATAAAGATCACCTGCTCAAACGGTCGCGAGTTTTGATTTTTGGTGCGGGACAAACAGGTATTATCACCCGCCACGTTATCGACTCATCTTCGCGCATGAGAATCATGGGTTTTCTTGAGGATAATCCTGATAAAATTGGAAAAGTTCTGGATGGCGTGAGGATATACAGTGCAAAGAAAAACGAATTTGACTTGCTGTTAAAAGAGCAGTCGTTTGATGAGCTTGTTATAGCAGCTAAGGATATTAATCTCGAGAGAAGAAACGAACTTGTTGATAGTTGTATCCAACACCAGATACGGGTCCGGGTAATCCCTCCAATCGATAAGTGGGCGAAGGGTGAACTTAGCTTTAATCAGATCAAAGAAATAAACATCGAAGATCTCCTGGGACGAGAATCGATTCGCCTGAATAAGGAGAATGTTGAAAAGGACCTTAAGGGAAAGCGTGTTTGTATTACCGGCGCTGCCGGGTCGATAGGCAAAGAGCTTGTCAAGCAAGTACTCTTGTATCACCCCGAATGTATTATCGCCATTGACCAGGCAGAATCAGCTTTGTATGAGCTTGAAAGAGAGATTATAACTATTGACACCAGTGTCAAAGTCATAACCTTCCTTGCTGATATCACTAACAAGGAGCGGATTTCTGCGATTTTCAGGGAGCAGAGTCCTCAAATGGTTTTTCATGCTGCTGCTTATAAGCATGTGCCTATGATGGAAAGCAATCCATCGGAAGCGGTTGCTTGTAATATCCTTGGTACAAAAATTCTGGCCGATCTGGCGGTTGCGAATCGTGTTGAGAAGTTTGTAATGATCTCAACAGACAAGGCTGTAAATCCCACAAATGTGATGGGGTGTTCTAAGCGAATTGCAGAAATTTATGTTCAATCACTTAACAACCATAGAGCAGATCAGGTTTCACATACCGTATTTGTGACGACCCGTTTCGGCAACGTGCTGGGCTCCAATGGATCGGTAATACCTCTTTTCAAGAAGCAGATTGAATATGGTGGCCCGATTACGGTGACACATCCGGAGATTACACGCTATTTCATGACTATACCGGAGGCTTGTCAGCTTGTGTTAGAGGCGGGCACAATGGGCCGGGGTGGCGAGATATTTATCTTCGACATGGGTAAGTCTATCAAGATATTAGATCTGGCAAAGAAGATGATTTGGTTATCCGGACTTGAGCCTGACCGTGATATTGAGATCCATTTCACCGGGCTACGAGAAGGGGAGAAGTTATTTGAAGAACTCCTATCCAACAAAGAGAATACGATCCCTACACATCACGAGAAGATATTGATTGCTAAAGTTCATGAATACTCATATATAGAGATCAATAAGTATGTTGAGTTATTCAATGATCTTGTAAACGACCGCAATGAACTCAAAATGGTCGCGCTCATGAAAGAACTGGTGCCGGAATACAAAAGCAATTATTCCCGTTACGAAGTGCTTGATACAAAGCGCGTTGCATCATTCTAATCCAATTACGTTAATCATCCCGTGTAAGAGCTTACAGAATCTTTGGTGAAAGCTGATGATTCCTCAGCAGATCATGCTGCCCTGTGCAGACAAAAAGAAAGGCCACCGATTTTGCGGGGGCCTTTCTTTTATATTTTGTTAGCTGAGATTACTTCCTGAGTCCTCCGCGTTTGTTATATCGGTAGAATGATTTGCGCTTCGTCTTGAAAGTTTTTTGACCTCCCCTTGCCTTTAGGAAATTGACTGGCAGATAATATTCAAGCTTGGCACTGTAGAGGATATAGGCATCATCATTGTTAGGATTGCCACGTATATCTCCCTCTTTTTTTAGAGGTTGAGGTGTACTTAATTCTCCACGTCTGTCAGACAACTCGTAGGACTTGGGATTTGAGAATTTCGAAGCATCATGGTGGATGGTGCTCACATCGTCGATATAATCTGTAAATGTCTTTCGGTAGCCAGCTTCAAAACAAAGATTGGCAAATGGACCGATTTTGAATCGAACTCCAATTCCAAGAGGAATGACTGGTGTTATAAGGCTATAGCTGACTAATTCAGTTTGCAGTGGCTGTAAACTGACTTTGGCACCACTCTTATCGATAGTCGTAGGATTAAAGTACATCAATCCTATCCCTCCGAAAGCGTACACATTGAAAGCCGGACGTTGATAAAAGCTGCGCCCCTGCGGATACAAGCTTATTACAGCAACTGCGTTAAGTTCGAAACAGCTGGAAGAAAACGAAAGGTTTCTGCCCCTTCTTCCACTCTCAACGGTCGCTTTTGAATCATCGCCAGACAGCTGAAACCAGGAAAGTTCCGATCGTATCGCTATCCGATGATTAAGATAATACATAAGCCCGGCGTGGATATTGAGATTCGCCTGAAGATAATCGCCTTGAAGGGCGAGATCTCCGAGATAGGAAGAGGTTCCTGTCCCACCTGTGAGAATGAGAGACCGGTCTCTTCGCATCGCAAAGAAACTCTGGCCCATGACAGCGTCGGTGGCCAATAAACTCCCTAAAAAGCCAAGTATTAGAATTTTTTTCATCGAAAAAGGCATTAATTCAGCAATTTATAAAAATTATAGGAAGAAGGAAAGCGCTTTCTAGGCCAAAACTTCCTTGATTCTCTCAGCCGCATCTTTCAGCAAAATGGCCGAAAACACCTTGAGGCCCGATTGTTGAATGATTTTGGCTCCCTCTTCTGCGTTTGTGCCCTGTAAACGCACAATTATCGGCACAGGGATGTTTCCAACTTTCTTATAAGCTTCCACCACACCGCTGGCAACACGGTCACACCGCACGATTCCCCCAAAAATATTAATCAGAATAGCCTTCACATTCGGGTCCTTAAGGATAATCCTGAATCCAGCTTCAACAGTTTCAGCATTCGCGCCACCACCCACGTCGAGGAAGTTGGCCGGCTCGCCACCCGATATTTTGATGATATCCATCGTGGCCATTGCCAATCCGGCGCCGTTCACCATACATCCTACATTTCCATCCAGTTTAACATAGTTAAGGCCCGATTTTCCTGCCTCTACTTCGAGCGGATCCTCTTCCGTGATATCTCTTAATTCAGCAAGATCCTTATGACGATACAAAGCGTTGTCATCCAGGTTAACCTTGCCGTCAACTGCTATAATCTTGTTGTCCGATGTTCTAAGTACTGGATTGATTTCAAACATTGAAGCATCGCTTGCCATGTAGGCTGTGTATAATGCCGTGATGAACTTGACCATTTCTTTAAAGGCATTTCCCTCCAAACCAAGTGCAAAAGCGACTTTTCTGGCTTGAAAAGGCTGGAGTCCAATGCCAGGTTCGATCCATTCTTTTATTAGTTTTTCCGGTGTTGCTGCCGCTACGTCTTCAATGTTCATTCCTCCCTCGGTTGAGGCCATGATCACAGGTTTGCTTGTAGAACGGTCAAGCAGAATACTCATATAATATTCCTTTGGCTGAAGTTCACCCGGGTAATAGACGTCTTCCGCAATCAAAACCTTATTTACTTTCTTGCCTGCAGGACCCGTCTGGTGCGTAACCAATGTGCCGCCCAGAATGGCTTTTGATTTTTCAAATACTTCGTCAACGCTTTTTGCGAGCACGACTCCTTTGGAACCGGTCTCATTAACAGTACCTTTCCCGCGACCACCAGCATGAATCTGAGATTTTACAACGAACCATTTAGTGCCGGTTTCCGCCTGCAGCTCTTTTGCTGCTGCCACTGCCCGGTCTGGTGTATCAGCCACAATGCCGCCCTGCACAGAAACCCCATACTTTTTCAGAAGATCTTTTGCCTGGTACTCGTGAATATTCATATGTTATTAATTTTAGGATAAAGCCACGCTCATTTTGCAGGGCCAGGTTTTGCAAGCAAGCTACTTTTTTTAAACCTTTATTTCAAGAACGAATGTATGCTGGAAGCAATAAGTATTGAGAAGTCGTACGGGACGCTTAAAGTCCTGAAAGGTGTTGACCTGACCATAAAACAGGGCGAGGTGGTTGCGATAGTTGGCGCATCGGGTGCCGGCAAAAGTACACTCCTTCACATGCTGGGAACACTGGATATTCCAGACAAAGGAAAGATCTCCGTCAAAGGTCAGGATGTTTTTTCTCAAAGTCCCAAACAACTAGCGTCTTTCCGGAACAAGCATATTGGATTTGTCTTTCAGTTCCATAATCTGCTGCCAGAATTCACCGCGTTGGAAAACGTTATGATCCCGGGATTGCTTTCCGGACGAAAGGAATCGGAAGTGAGCGCAGAGGCTCAGAGACTGCTGGAGGAACTAGGTCTGCAGGGGAGATTACATCATAAGCCGTCTGAAATGTCCGGGGGTGAACAACAGAGAACAGCCGTTGCGCGCGCGCTTATCAACTCGCCTGATCTGATATTGGCCGATGAGCCAAGTGGTAATCTTGATTCAAAAAATGCTCAGGAGTTACATGAATTGTTCTTCAAGCTTCGCGAACAGCGGGGTCAGACATTCATCATCGTCACACATAACCAAGCATTCGCTGATATGGCCGACAGGAAACTGGAGATGAGGGATGGGATAATACAGAAGGAGGAAGGTTAGAGATTAGAGATTAAAGATTAAAGATTAAAGATTAAAGATTAAAGATTAAAGATTAGAGATTAGAGATTAAAGATTAAAGATGAGAGATTAAAGATTAAAGATGAGAGATTAAAGATTAAAGATTAAAGATTAGAGATTAAAGATTAAAGATTAAAGATTAAAGTTTTCGAATTCTACTTCTTCAACGAGAGCAACACCCTTCACACTTATACCCGTAATTCTTATTCGTTGCATTTCCCGTACCATCATGGGATCGTACTTTGCACTCACGCGCACATAGTTTTCGGTGAAGCCATGCATCATTCCGTCTTCAATATCATTTTCGAAAATGACCACATGTTCCGAGTTAACATTCTCCTCATAAAAGGCCCTTCTTTTCTTATCGGACAAACTGTGAAGCATACGGGATCGTTCACCGCGCTCCTTCATCGGCACGCGTTGGGCTAACGTGGCGGCAAGAGTGTTCTCTCGTTCCGAGTATGTGAAAACATGGAGGTATGAAATGTTTAATTCATTCAGAAAGTTGTAGGTGTCCAGAAAATCCTCATGAGTTTCGCCGGGGAACCCCACAATCACATCCACACCAATGCAGGCCAGTGGCATTACACTTTTTATTTTTTCGACTCTCTCAACATAAAGCTGCCTATGATACCGGCGTCGCATGAGTTTAAGGATCTTGTCAGATCCACTTTGCAGAGGGATGTGGAAATGTGGAGCAAATCGTTTCGACTTCGAAACAAATTCGATGATCTCATTCGACAGGAGGTTTGGTTCGATAGAGGAAATACGAAAACGTTCAATTCCATCAAC
>JBBRON010000074.1:0-8110 GCA_038229375.1 Cytophagales bacterium
GAAAGGCCTATGTTTATTTTAGCGGCAGGTGAATCATTCCGTTTATGTTTTTTTAAATACAACACTTGTGGGATTAAACGTCGCCCTTACAGGGCTTCAATGGGTTGGTGCGTAAACATTTTGTCGGCAGGGTTCACCTGCCTCTGAATTACGATGCCCTTTCAGGGCTATGCTTTCAAACAACAAATGTCAAATAAGAATTATCGCTTGGCGCTAACAATTGCACGAGATGGCCTGAAAGGCCTATGTTTATTTTAGCGGCAGGTGAAGCCTGTCGCTATGTTTTCAAATACAACCCATTGCAGCCCTGTAAGGGCGAGGTATAAAAATTTGTCCGGAAAACATATTTAATCAGGTGCGGTTTCCATCATAGGAGATTTCATTTTTGTGATGTTAAAATCATCCAATAATGGCACAAACTCTCGTCAAAAATTATCTCCATATCGTTTTCAGCACAAAACATCGTGCGCCAATGATACATGAATCAGTTGAAAAAGAGCTTCACTCCTATTTAGCCGGAGTTTGCAAAGAGCTAGAGTGCTATCCTATCAAAATTGGTGGATATACTGATCACGTACATATTGTCTGTTCTCTTTCAAAAAAAATCGCCCTTATGACATTGATGGAAAAGATAAAAAGTCATTCATCAAAGTGGATAAAAACAAAAGGTGAAATGTTTCAAAATTTCTACTGGCAGGGTGGCTATGGTGCGTTTTCCGTTAGGGAGTCCGATCTACCCCGGCTAATTAAATATCTGGAAAATCAACATGAGCATCATAAAAAAGCAAAGTTTAAAGACGAATATCTTTCGTTCCTCGCGGAATATGAGATTGATTATGATGAAAAATTCTTGTGGGATTAAACGTCGCCCTTACAATGGCAGGCGTTACCTGCCGCGGAGTAACGATGCCCTTTCAGGGCTACGATTTCGAAGAACAAATGTTAATAAGACAAGCTGAATAACGATTCTCTTTCAGGGCTACGCTTAACTGCACGTGAATCATGCCGCTATGTTTTTAAATACAACACTTGTGGGATTAAACGTCGCCCTTACAGGGCTTCAACTGGATGGTTCGTAAACAATTCAGAGGCAGGCTTCACCTGCCTCTGAACAACGATGCCCTTTCAGGGCTACTGCGAACACTTCCACGAGAAGGCCTGAAAGGCCTATGTTTATTTAGCGACAGGTGAAACCTGTCGCTATGTTTTCAAATACAACCCATAGCAGCCCTGTAAGGGCGAAGTATAAAAATTTGTCTATTGATTTTTTAAAGTCCCTCCCCTTTCGGAGAGGGACTTACTTAAACATCCGCCTTCGCCTGGCGTAGACGGATCAATGTTTACAACACTTTCTCAAGCGTTGTCTCATTGTCAGCATGGTCAAAAGCCGTTACTGAGATCGTTGATCCCTTCACACCTGGATTTCCCACCAACGCCGTGTATCTCCAGACAGACGGATTCTTTGCATCGTGAACCGCTTCACCCTGTTCCAATTCATTACCGTTGTTATCGGTGATGGTTGCTATTACGCGAGCTACCTTGAAGTCGTCTACCGCATCGATTTTGATGATGTTGCCGACAGCTCCTTTGTACTCTGTTGTCCTGATCTCATTTACCTCCGGTGCGTTGAGTGCGTCACTGATGGCCACAAGAAAAGCGTTTTTCTTTTTGAGAGTGATCCCGGTTTCATATAATGCCGATCTCTCCGCATCAAGCATTTGCGCCTTCGCATACTTTGATGCTTTCACAAATTTCTTCTGAATGGCGATCTGATCTTCAGATGCAGGAGGCATTTTACGTTTCGGACGATTTTTGGCAACCACCCTTCCTCTTATTTTTCGGAAGGATACGCTTTCGCCAAATACACCACTGAGTTCTGTTGGATCTTTAATTGTACTCATAAAATTTATTGTTTATTGGTTTCGCAGGAACCACTTGTTGTCCGATAGCCATCGGGATGGTGACTTTTTTTGATTAACATCCTTCGAAATCAGCTAGCATCTTCGAAGGGGCGCCTAATCATCAAATCACTATCCCGATAGCTATCGGGACATTAAATGTCTTGCTTGGGTCAAAGGTGAAACAGTGGCGTGAGGCACGGGGAACAAACAGGAACGAAAGGGAACTAACGGGAACAACTTGGCACAACTTTGCACAAAAGGGAACGAAACTGCCAAAATGTTCAATAACGAACATATTCAGTTAAAGCCTTGCTGAAAAAGCTGCCAGAGAATAAAAACAAAAGAATTGAACCTCAATCGAAGTTCCATCAAAGTACTATCGAAGTTCCATCACAGTTAAATCGAAGTTACATCGAAGCTGTATCGAGGAAAATGGCAAGTTCATCGAAGTTCCATCGAAGAACTACTGAGGAACCATCGAGGAACAACCCCATTTCATCGAAGAACTATCGAGGAACGGACCAAATCCGGGCAAAAATCAGGGCAGGTGACAATTTTTTCAGCATTTCTCTTGCATCCAATCGGAAATAGTTAGTAATTTTTGTTAGCGCTGGCCGGAACGTTCAAGAGGTAAGAGATTTCAAGACTCATTTAATCACACCGGCGAGTTGGTCTTTAGTCAAAAAATTTATTGACGATTTATGGAGGACAAAGAATTTAAAATTAAAGCTTACACCCTTAAAGAACTTGCGCGTCTTTATGACACTCCGCTAAAGACATTCAGGCAATGGGTGAAGCGGATCCAGCCGACTATTGGTCCCCGCATTGGTCATTATTACAATCCCAGGCAAGTGCATTTAATGAGAGACCACTTCGGCCCATGGTGCACTGGTATCGTTGCATTCTTCGCGAATGCTTTCGTAAATACATCGGACGCATTTGGAAGAACTTTTATTAAAGACTATGATAAAACCGTTGATTACAATCAACGCCAAACAAATGATGACGCTTCGGTAGCCGATTCGGCTGACGCGGCCGCTGCGTTTGACCTGTTGACGTTCTTTTCAACGTTCCTGGTGTTCATATCAATGCCGGTTGCACTTTACAAATTAGTCCGGCTCTGGCAACAACCTGCAGTGAGGGAAGGTTTTCTTACAAACGAGTCCAGAGCATACATCCGTTATCAAGCAAGCCACAGACGCCTCCTCACGACATTTTGTGTTTCTGTCATCGTGGGCGGATGTATGACGATTGGATATGGTGGATATTTGGTAGGGCTGATGATTTTTTAAGCTTGTCTGATTACTCTGGGGTGTTAATAGCAGAGGACTGCTTACATTTTAGGCACAACCCGATAGCTTTCGGGAGAACGTCGCGTTAACCAAAATGCTTGACTTGCACTGTGGGGTCGAACATCCCGATCAAGTAGATTTGATATTCTTCAAGTTACGTAGCACCTTCGGGAGCGCGTAAATCAAGAAATCATCAATTAAATAAATCATCAAAATGTCTTGCTTGGGTCAAAAGTGAAACGGTGGCGTCACTGGGAACAACCAAGACCCCAATAATATCATTTACACTTCGGGTCAACCTTTTCAAAAATTAACAGTGGCATCCGGCACAACGAATCGTAACCATCAAGTGGCGTTGGAAACTGGTTCTAAGGCTGGTGTTCCGAGATCATTGACAAAATACAATTTCCAGAACTCAATTACCTGACTCATGGTTTCCTGGAAATTGAGTCGTCGCCCATCGTCCATAGCAATGATAATATGCGAATCATCAAATGTAAAATCGAACGTATAGTCAAAGGTCGATTCGTCACTGTCCAATCCTTGAACTTGATCCTGCGGCTTAGACAGGATTGCATGCTTTGCCTCATTCGCTAAATCATGAATAATCTTTAAATCATTACAGCGGATATAAAGTGCATTTCTGAACAGTCCCAATTGATTCTTTCGTGCACCTTGCGCCAATACACTACCAACTGTTTCATCGAAGACCCAATCAATCAAATGCCAGCAACGAAGACAACAATTTTCTGCTTTGCGTTCATTGGACGGTTCTTTAGTGAACTCTTCGAATTCCTCAATCAGAGCCCTGAATTTATGTAATGAATTAGGAACTGGCGTAATCTGGTGTTGAGCTCGGCGAAAGAAATTGAAATTATTAACTCATCGTAACCAAAATTCTTGCCTGAAACGAATCTAAATATTACCGCGTTTGCACTCTTTGAAGGTAAGGCATTTACTCTGCGTATCGTATTCAAAAGAAACCCCCAGCCCGCCACCGTTAACATAATTAAAATTCTTCTTTGAATACGTGACTGAGAATGGAATTACGCTAACTGAAAAATCATCGCCTTTTACCATTAAAGGCACAATTCTAACTACTGTCACATTCTTTTTACCACTCAATTCTGATTTGATATCTGAATTATACACATACCGTACTTTATAACCTCTTACGTTGTCAGGCAATCCTTCAGTTATAAAATAATTGTTCTCGACGAGAATTGTCGGAGAGGATAAACTTGTTTTTCCTAAATACTGATCACAATATTTCATTAATGAAAACAAGTAAATATCCGTTGAGTCCTTTTTCTCGGTACCAAAGCATTGTGAAAAACCCTTTTCAAATCGAAAAGTCATCAACAGCAACAATGCAATAATATAGACTTTCATTCACTACGGGAATTTAGAGTTTAGCAATCCAAGATAATAAAATGTCCAGAAGGAATTTCAAACAAAATTCCACACAAAAAAAAGCCCATCTTGTTACTAAGATGGTCTAAATAAAAACAAGACGCCGGAATCGAACTAAATCCCGTTTTAATTCCACTGCAAAACTGGTGCATTTCGATACTGTAAAACTCTCCTAATCGCAGAGATTGTCTCGTTTTGCATTGTGTTCATTTTCGTACATCTTTGTACGCCACAGTGCACTTTTGCTACCAAAAACCTCATTTACGGACACCTGTTGCACTGGCACAATTTTTCCTATAATGATCCTCTAAACCTGCCCTACTGTGAACGAAGGAAAGATCTTGATGATTGACGACGACGAGGATGTCCTCCTTGCCGCCAAGATGCTTTTGAAGAAATATAATTATCAGGTGATAATTGAGAAGAACCCCAACAAGATTCCCTTCCTGTTAAACAACGATACCTACGATGTGATCCTGCTGGATATGAACTTCAGCAAAGACACTACTAGCGGTAAAGAAGGCTTTGAATGGCTCGGAAAAATAAAAGAAAAAGATCCGCAGGCTGTCGTCATTATGATCACGGCGTTCGGTGACGTGGAAATGGCTGTGCGCGCTTTGAAAGACGGCGCTACGGATTTTATCCTCAAACCCTGGCAGAATGAAAAACTTATCGCTACGATCTCCACTGCGATCAAGTTGAAGAAGTCGTACAACGAGGTTGACAAACTCCGCAAAGCAAAGCAAATGCTGGAAGAGCAGATCAGCCAACCATTCCGCGATATTATCGGGAACAGCAGCGCCATGCAGGAGGTGTACACGCTCATTGATCGTGTAGCCAAAACAGAAGCCAATGTGCTGATCCTCGGTGAAAATGGAACGGGAAAGGAATTGATCGCCCGTGCTATCCATCAGAAATCTCTGCGAAACGATAACTCTTTTGTTGCCGTCGACATGGGAGCCATCACTGAAACTCTTTTTGAAAGCGAACTCTTCGGTCATAAGAAAGGCGCGTTCACGGATGCAAGAGAAGATCGTCCGGGTAGATTTGAACTCGCCAACGAAGGAACGTTGTTTCTGGATGAGATCGGTAACCTCAGTATGAACCTTCAAAGCAAATTGCTGAGCGCGCTGCAATCAAGAAAGGTAACTCGTGTAGGTTCCAACCATTCCGTTGATGTCGATATCCGCCTTATCTGCGCTACCAACATGCCCATCGAGCAAATGGTGAAAGAAGGAAAGTTCAGACAGGACTTACTATATAGAATCAACACGGTAGAAGTTCACATCCCTCCGCTCGCGGATCGAGTGGATGATATTGTTATGCTTGCCAATCATTTCCTGGATCACTATTCAAAAAAATATCGCAAGGAGGTTTTGTCTATCTCAACGGATGCTGTAACCAAGCTCAAAAAATATGCATGGCCGGGCAACGTGCGCGAACTGCAGCACTCGATCGAGCGCGCGGTGATCATGGCCGACTCTGCTACGTTACAAGAGACTGATTTTTTATTTAGTCGCAAGTCAGATTCGTCGGCGTCGATAGACACGTTGAATCTAGATGAAGTCGAAAAGGCAGCAGTGGTAAAAGCACTACAACTTCACAACGGAAACATTTCAAAAGCAGCGGACGAGCTGGGGCTTACCCGCGCATCGCTGTATAGAAGAATGGAGAAATACGGACTTTGAGATTTGGAGATTTAATGATTTGGTGATTTGGTGATTTGGTGATTTAAGAAACGAAATGGATATTAATTGGCGTTCCCCGCTGATGACCCGGTTGTTCATCTTTGCAGTGACGTTGTTCTTTTTCAGCTATCTGTTGGCCAAAAGCTCATCAGTATTCCTGCTCGTGGGTCTTGCCATTGCCGTTGCCTTCCAGGTGATGCGTTTTGCGCACGTGGCACATGACAACGAAAGAACAGTTGTCCCCCCTCCTGACCTTTCCTCTGTTGCCTTTGATGAAACAACGCTGACATTCAAGACCGCCTCAAAAGATGATGAGGTGCAGGGTCACTGCAAAAAGATGAACGATGCCTTTAATGCATCGCGGCAGGCAAGAAAGGAACGCGACTCCGATTACCAATTCTTCCGCAATATTGTACAACACGTGGGTATCGGACTGCTTACTTTTAAAAAAGATGGCGGCGTGCAGATCATCAACAGTGCTGCCCGCAGGTTATTGCGCGTAAACCAGATTCAGAACATCACCGAACTTAATTACGCCTCCCCTACCCTCGTTGAATCTTTTCAGAAATTAAAGACCGGTGGTCGCGAACTGATTCGCTTAAAGATCGGCGATGATACGGTACAGCTTTCGGTGTTCGCGATTGAGCTCACCCTGCGTGGAGAAGAGATCAAGCTGATCTCAATGAGCAATATCCAGAGTGAGCTAGAGGAAAAAGAAATGGAGGCATGGCAGAATCTTGTGCGCGTACTAACGCATGAGATCATGAACTCCGTTACACCAATCTCGTCGCTGGCCGGCACCGTAGAAGATGAGTTGCTTCAAAAGCTGCAGAAAGAATCATACGAGATAAAAAAGGAGGACCTTGAAGACATGCATTTGTCGTTGCAGACCATCAGTCGTCGCAGTGCGGGTCTCATCACGTTTGTGAAAGAATTCCGGAACCTCACGCAGGTGCCACAACCACGCCTTTCAGAAATTGCTATCCAGCCTTTGCTCGAAGAAATGGCCGTGCTTCACAAAAAAGAACTCAGCGACCGCGGCATCATCATCACCGTACATGCCGAACCATCACAACTCACAGCGCTTGCCGACAAGTACATGATCGAGCAAGTGTTAGTGAACCTTATCAAAAATGCTATCCAGGCATTCGATGAAGAGACGCCAAATAAGAAAATTGAATTGATTGCATCCACCAGCGACAAAGGAAGACCCGTAATCAGTGTAATCGACAATGGTCCGGGTATTGATCCCGAAGCATTGGAGAAAATCTTCATACCATTCTTCTCAACTAAAAAGACTGGTTCTGGTATTGGCCTAAGTCTGTCACGGCAAATTATGAGAGTGCATGAGGGGAGGATTAATGTGAAGTCGACGGTTGGGGAAGGGACGGAGTTTCAGTTGCGGTTTTAAACTGGTAATCGGTAAAAAAGGTAAATGGTAAATGGTAATCGGTAATCGGTGGTGCGCACTTTATTGCTAAATCAGATTTACTCATCAGGATTACCATTCCACGATAGAATAATCACACCCAAACCTCGAACCACGATAATCGGTAATCGGTAATCGGTAAATGGTAATCGGTAGCCGGTGGGGCGCACTGATAGGCAAATTGAAGTTACTGATCAGGGATTATCTTTCCACGATAGAATAATCACACCCAAACCGCGCCACGTCGGTAAACGGTAGGCGGTAATCGGTAGCCGGTGGGGCGCACTGATAGGCAAATTGAAGTTACTGATCAGGGATTATCTTTCCACGATAGAATAATCACACCCAAACCGCGCCACGTCGGTAAACGGTAGGCGGTAATCGGTA
>JBBRON010000075.1:0-7264 GCA_038229375.1 Cytophagales bacterium
AAGAATATCTTTGTGATGAAGCTGGAAGTAGAGACTATAAAAATCCTCAGGAATTTCTTTCACACATCCAAAATCAATCACTCCCAATTGCTCTTCAGGGGTAATGATAAAGTTGCCAGGATGCGGATCAGCATGCACGGCTTTCAATTGGTGAAACTGGAAATGATAAAAATCCCAAAGTGACTGGCCCAAACGATTGGCAATCTCTTTAGATGGCTTTCCTTTTTTTAGATATTCTCCCAACGGCTGGCCTTCTAGCCAATCCATAGTCAATACCTTAGGCGCTGAGTACTCAGGATAGTACGTTGGAAACACCAGGTTCTTGATCGCCTTGCTTTTTTCCGACATCTCCATTGACCGCTTCAACTCCAAGGTGTAGTCAGCTTCCTCCAACATCCTTGATTCTACCTCACCA
The DNA here is from genome assembly GCA_038229375.1 of Cytophagales bacterium. Lineage (GTDB taxonomy): Bacteria > Bacteroidota > Bacteroidia > Cytophagales > Cyclobacteriaceae > ELB16-189. Next base: position 416 of record JBBRON010000075.1, read on the forward strand.
ATAAAATCCTCGTACTCAATAGGGTTGAGTTTGAACATTCTCAATGCAATTGGCTTCACCATTGCCAGGTCACTCTTCACACTGTCCGACACGCCAGGATATTGAACTTTCACCGCCAGCGTTTTTCCTTTTAAGGTAGCTTTGTGCACCTGTCCCATCGACGCCGCATTGATGGCCTTTAAAGAGAAGGAATCAAAGATCTCTCCTGGGTTCTTTCCAAAATAGGTTTGAAATGTTTTTACAACCAATGGATAGGACAACGGCGGAGCGCTGTACTGCGCCATTGAAAATTGCTGCTGATAGGCTTTGGGTAATAAATTCTTGTCCATGCTCAGCATTTGCGCCACCTTCAGCGCGCTGCCTTTCAGCTTGCTCAGCGAATCGTAAATATCAGAGGCATTGTCCTCGTTGAGTTGTTCCCGTGTTGTCTCAGGATTGATGAGTTTTTTTCCGTAGTGCTTTAGGTAATTGCGACCTATCTTTGCCCCTGTCGTTATAAACTTCGTTGCCCGCTGAACCTTAGTGGTTGGAATACTTTTTTGTTCTTTCAACTTGTTGTTTTAGTTTTTTGCGTTCTGATACAGGAACTTTCCAAAATCCAGTGCGTTGTCGAGCACTCCTTTGCCAATAATATCAAATGCCAAGTTCACTGATTTCTCAATCGCCGCATCTGTCTTTTCAAATCCCGCGCTATCATCTTTGCTCCAGAACTGAAGAATAAAAATCAGGTGCATCCAGAAAAGACCATCGTATTGGCTATCAAGTAATGGCCGTTTTGCGACTTCACCATTTTGCTTTCCTTCATTAAGGATTGGTGCCAGCCACCCTTCAAACTCACTTCTGAATCCCCTGATCGCTTTCGGCGTAATCGCAGGATTCTTCCAATCTTTGATCGTGAGAAGGGCAAAGCTCCTGTCTCCACGCAATACCTCCGCCAGGGTGAAATAGAACGCAAGTATTTTTTCCCTCATGGAAAATTCAACATAGTTCTTATCCGATTGTAATCGGCTGGCAACGGTTTCAATATATTCTTTCCAGATTTGGCCGCCGATTGCGTCAAAAGAGCCGAAGTATTCATAAAATGCTTCCTCTTTGATCCCAATGGACACACAAAACGTAAAAACAGACGACGGTTCCTTGCCATCACGTAATACTGCTTCACGATATGCGCTAAGGATTTTGTCCTTGTCGGCGCCTTTTATTTTCGGTGTTGCTTTTTTTGTTGCTGCCATATGAGTTTTTAACAAAAGAATTGGAAAGAAGTTTCGAATTTAACGGGAATATTCGTCTAATGAGAAAAATCGCTGCCATTGTTACAATCCTCGTTCTGATCTCGATCACCGGCACGAGTCAGGACAAAAAAACTCCCCAATTCTGGTTTGAGAAAGGCGAGCAGGCGCTTGCCAGAAAGGAGTATGTGGCCGCCCGTGCCCATTTTTCGGAATGCCTCCGGTTAGACAATCGCTTTGCAGATGCTTATCGGCTCAGGGCCATTTCACAGGAGCACCTCGGTGAGAACGAGCGGGCCCTCACGGATTATAATATCTATGTAGAGTTGAAGCCAGAAGACCCTGAAGCGCTGTTCAGCAGAGGGGTCCTCCGTTTCGAAGCAAATCAATTTTTGCCAGCACGTCAGGACTTTCTAAAAGTGCTTAGGGCTCCCAAGGGTGAAACAAACACGGTCTATTTCGGACGTGAAAAATATAATGAATCAAATGGAAAGATTTTTACTGCTCAAAATGGAGGAAAGGATTACGTGTATAATTACCTCGGCTTAATCGAAACGAAGCTTAAACGCTATGACGTGGCCATTGGCTGGCTCGATTCTGCTGTTAAGAATTCGCCTAATAATGCGAGCTACCTCATCAACAGAGGCTCCGCAAGGCTTGACAAGAACGACAAGGCGGGTGCTAAAGCCGATTTTGAGAACGCGCTAAAACTTGAACCAGACAACAGTCTGGCAATTCACAACCTGGCAACGCTCAAAGCCGCTGCAGGAGAGAAAGAATCTTCAGAACTGTTATTGAGTGAGGCCATTGAGAGGAACAAAAACCTTCCGTATCCAAGAGCTGACCGTGCTTTTCAGCGAATGCAAAAAAATGATCTCGCCGGCGCACTGGAAGACTACAATGAAGTAGTGAAACTGGAGCCCAGGGATTATGAGAATTATCTCAACCGGGGACTTGTAAAAGAGAAAATGAAAGATCTTCAGGGAGCACTCGTGGATTTCTCAAAAGCCATTGAACTCAACGATAAAGACGAACGGTCCTGGCTCAGCCGGGGAAATATCATGTCAAAACTAGCCCGATGGAAAGATGCGATTGAAGATTATTCAGTGGCCATTGCACACAATCCCAATTACGGCCTGGCGTTTTATAATCGTGCTGTAGCCAATCAGCACAGCGGCAAACTAAAAGAAGCCTGTGACGATTTGAATAAAGCAATTAAATTTGAAGTAAAAGTCGATGTAAAAATGCGCGATAAAGTTTGCAGGTGATATGATCTACAGATTCTACTTTATCCTTTTTTTTGTTGCACTGACATCCTGCAAAAAAGAGCAGGAATCCCTCCCGTTCTTTAATACAGCAGATTTTACCCCGGAATGGATTTCGCAAAATTCAGAAACCTATAAATCCATCCACAAACTTCCGGAATTCTCCTTTTTTGATCAGGATGGAGAAAGCATATCCACCAAAACTATTGAAGGCAAAATAGTAGTCGCTGATTTTTTCTTTACGGTATGTCCTGGAATTTGTCCACGACTAACAAAAAATATGAGCTCCGTCCAGAAGGCTTTTCAAGGTGACAATTCCGTCGTACTGCTCTCCCATTCTGTAACGCCGGAAATGGACAGTATTCCAGTATTAAAAGCCTACGCGCAAAATCATAAGGTCAATGGAGATCAGTGGCATTTGCTTACTGGCAACCGGAAAGCAATCTACACATTAGCAAGATTGGGCTACTTTGCCGATGAAGAAGTTGGTTTAAAGAAAAGCGATAACGAATTTCTCCACACAGAAAATTTCATTCTGCTGGATGGTAGCCAAAGGATACGAGGAGTTTATAACGGAACCAATCCAACGGAAGTAGAGCGCCTGATAGAAGATATTACGGTGTTAAAAAATGAAGTTGAATGATGGGAAAATTGAAAAAACTGAAACAAGGATGATAGTAAATATTTTAATGAAATCTGGGGAAACCGCGTTTCAAGGAAATCCGCAACAGCAATTGCGGCAAACTCCTCGTCATAGACATAACTCTTATAAAATTATTTTCCTGATCCTGCTTTCGGGGTGTCAGATGCGCATGAGTGATCACGTCACCGATAGCTCATTTCTGGTGCAAAAGGGAAAGTATTCGTTTGTAAATGAGAGGCCTATTGAGGGTGAGGTCGTTGAGTTTTACGTGTTGGGTGGAATAAAAAATCAATCCACTTACGCGAATGGATTAAAACATGGCCCGTCCACAAGCTGGTATCCCGATGGTCAGAAAGAGTCGGTGCGATATTATGTAAAAGGTGAAAAAGATGGATTTCACAGGGGATGGTGGCCAAATGGCAATCGGCGCTTTGAATACAACTTTAACGATGGGCTCTACAATGGTCATTTCAAAGAGTGGTATGAAGACGGAAAGCCCCTTCATGACTTTCAATACAACAACGGCAATGAAGTACGTGCAGTTGGCTGGCGCGAGAACGGCAAAACCTATATCAATTTTGTAGTCCGCCACGGAAAAAAGTATGGCCTTACTAACGCCCGACTTTGCTTTTCGCTCGTCGATGAACAAGGAGTATATAAAACATCAAAACAATAGAATTATGAAATCAGCAAAGTCAGTCTTTTTCATGTTACTCTTATTTTCGTTTTCCTGCAAGAAGGACAATACGACTCCGACCAATCCAAACGCTAACGTGCCGGATGTGTTTACTAAAAAATTCTCGTCATCTGTCACAGTCTATGTCGACGGTGATAACATCGTATTAAAAAGCAACGCAATACCCAATCATAAAAGTCCGTACTTCGCAACCAGCGACAATCGGTATGAAGCCTACAACGGTACAAACGCCAGCTTCGCCATCAATCCTAATTCAATAAAAGAGCAGGTGCTGACTTTCAAGATCCCGTTGAATCCCAAGGAGGCATCTTCCAAAGTCGCGACCTCGCTAGGCCCAATGGGTATTTCCGTGAACGGCGTACCTCTTTTCAATCAATATGCAGGTCCCAATCAGCCGTTGACAAGTGAAATCAATTCGTTCGATCAATATAATGGCCACCCTCAGATGACAGGCCAATATCATTATCATGTTGAACCCCTTTACATCACCACTACCACCAGCAAAAGTTCTCTTATTGGATTTCTGCTGGATGGGTTTCCTGTCTACGGTCCAACGGAAGGAGGTAAAATACTTTCAAGCGCTGACCTCGACACCTATCATGGGCACGCTGCGGCTACGGAAGATTATCCTGCCGGAATCTATCACTATCACATCACCGCAGACTCTCCCTATATAAATGGGGGAAAGTTTTTTGGAACGAGTGGGACGGTGACGCAGTAGTTGGTAATCAGAAATAAGGAGCAAGGAGCGAGGAGCCAGGAGTCAGGAGTCAGGAGCCAGTAGTCAGTAGTCAGTAGTCAGGAGGATGAACTTACAAATCCGGTCGTAGTCGCAGAAAAACTGGTTCGCGGAACATCTTGTCCTTTGTAATCTGTGAATAACTGATCTCTGCCATCAACTCAGGCTCAATCCATGTGGTAATTTTTTCGTCAACCACGGCCCCGCCCATTAATGACGGCTTTTTAATTTCTTTCAGTTTCTTGAGTTGTTTGGTTATATCCTTCATCAACGCGTCATCGAAGCCAGTGCCCACTTTACCACGATAATGAAGTCCGTCGTCTGTCCGTTCAGCAATGTGTAATGCCCCAAACGTCTGATCACGATTGCCCTTTCCCGGAGTATAGCCAATAATAACACAATCAACGGTATGACGCACCTTGATTTTTAACCATAGATCACTCCTCTTACCTGGCTGGTATTTGCCATCTTTTCTCTTAGCCATTATTCCCTCAAGTGAATGCTCACGTGCTGCTTCAAACAACGACTCCCCGTCTTCCACGAACTCACTCACCCGATAGGGTGTATCATTCTTCACAGCATCTTTCAACCATTCTTTTCTTCTCAGCAATGGTTCATTCACAAGAGGACGACCATCCATATAAAGGCAATCAAAAATGTAGCAAAAGACGGGATTGCTTTTGCTTAATTTCTGAATATTCGTCTCGCCCGTACTCATCAAACGATTGATCACTTTTTTAAATTCAGGCTTTCCACTTCTATCGAGGCAGACAATTTCCACATCAAATAATGCGCCGTTTACACGGAACGCCTTATCCGGCACCAATAATTCAGGAAACTGCTTTGTGATATCATTGTGGTTCCGACTTCGTATTCTTACCTGCCCCTCTTCCACTGAGATCAATGCCCTGATACCATCCCACTTCACCTCGTAGATATAATCCTTGCTTTTAGGAACTGTTTCACTGATGTCCGATAACATTGGCTCGATGATATCACTTAGATAATTTATCTGGGGTGTATCCACCCGCTCGAGAAGAAATTCCTTATTCTTGATGTTATAGATTCGGTATTCGCCATTTACTTCTTTGCTATTAAGTCGGAAATAAAATCCATCTTTCTTGTCTTTGGTAATTTGATATTTTCCAGTTGCATAGATCCACATATCGCCACCGCCATACTGACCTTTTGGTATCGTTCCATTGAACGTGAGATACTTCATCGGGTGATCTTCTGTCTGCACTGCAAGACGCTTTACTCCTGGATGCGGTGGCAGTCCACGGGGTACGGCCCACGACTTCAATACTCCCTCTTTTTCAAGTCGTAGGTCATAATGAAGGTGTGATGCATGATGACGATGTACAACAAAATTACTTCCACCGGCAATCGTAATACTGGCTTCAGGCTCTGATGTCTTTTTGAAATCGCGTTTCTTCTCATACGACTCAAGTTGTTCCGGAGTTTTGTGCTTTTTGTTTGGTGGCAATGTTTTGGAAATAATCTTCTTCCGATGGGTATGAAGCTCGACCGCATACGCCCCTATTCCCTCCCATACGTCTCCATCTTTCAAAACTTTATCCAATGCATTGCGAATATTAAATTCAATAGGACTTTTTAATTGTGTAAGCTCATCCCACGTCAGCGGCATAGAAACCGGCGCTCCTACCCGTCCGCGCAAACTATACGGAGATACAATACTCTGCCCTGAGCGGATCCGATAAATATCAATTAGAACTCTTCCCTTTCGCGCCTCCTTCTTAATGTGAAGCGTGGTTTCATTTGGATAGCGATCGATGAACGGCTGAGCAATCACCTGCGCTGCCTCGAACACCGTGTGAAAATCCCATTTGGGTTCAATGGGACAACAAATGTGGATACCCTTTCCTCCGGTTGTTTTGACAAATGCCGTATAACCAAAACTCTCAACCAGTTCTTTCAGCGCCAACGCAATTGGTACAATCTTAGTGAAGGTATATCCCTCTGGCGGGTCCAAATCAAATACCATGTAATCAGGATTGTCAAAAGTAGGCTTACGACTGTGCAACTGGTGAAGTTCCAGTGATGCGAGATTAGAAAGCCAGACCAGTGTTGCCGGCTCGGTGGCAATAATATAATCCTTCTTCTCCTTTCCGAGTGTAGCAAATTCGATCCAGTCCGGCGCCCATTCAGGTCGGTTTTTCTGGTAAAACATTTCGCCGTGAATTCCATCCGGGAATCGAATGAGTGTGAGTGCCCTTCCTTTTACATGGTTGAGAAGGGTCGGTGCAATCTTTAGA
>JBBRON010000076.1:0-7244 GCA_038229375.1 Cytophagales bacterium
AAAATCCACCAAGACGAGGAGGAGTTTCTGAACCCCAATTACGACAAGTTTTGAGCTGCCTTCAACCGCAATCTTCTTCTGTTATCCTGCTTTTTGGGCGAGGTCCCGAACATGACCCCGACGAATCGGGGCAAGACGGGATGAGGCCTGATTTTGTTTGACTGCTATCGCTCGGTATTGTTTTTATATGTTGAGTTCAGCAAACGTGTCCCACATCTCAGTGGATCTATGGTTCAAACGTACACAAATCTTACTCGCTGTCAAGTGTTGATTTACTTATAATTTTTTATTACTTCGCGCACGCATTGCAGCATGATCAACTTCACCCCAGGTCCTTCCCAACTCTATTTTACCGTGCCGGACCACGTTAAAAAAGCCTTTCGCGATGGTATCCCATCTCTCTCCCACCGAAGCAAACAATTTGAATCAATCTTTGAAGAAACCACCAATGGCATCCGGCAGTTATTAAACGTGCCCTCCGATTATCTTATTGTATTCACAGGCTCTGCCACGGAGATATGGGAGCGTGTAATTCAGAATCTTGTGATAGAAAAATCGTCGCACCTGGTGAACGGTGCCTTCTCAAAACGCTTCTTTGAAATCGCGCAGCAACTCAATAAGAGACCGGAAAAAATAGAGGCACCTCCCGGCACCGGGTTTAACAGCGTCACTATACCTGCCTCAACTGAATTGATTGCACTCACTCATAATGAGACAAGCAGCGGCGTTTCATTGCCTGTTTCTTTTATCAACTCATTCAGAGAGCAAAATCCTGAAAGCCTTATCGTGGTAGATGCCGTAAGCTCCCTGCCCTATCCTGATTTTGATTATACTAAGGTTGATTCCGTCTTTTTTTCGGTACAAAAAGGTTTCGGATTGCCTGCTGGCCTCGGTGTGTGGATGGTGAATAAACGATGTCTGGAAAAATCAGAACTGCTTCTTTCAAAAGGAATATCCATCGGCAGCTATCATTCTCTTCCCCTTCTTCATAGTAATGCTCTTAAAAATCAGACTCCAGAAACACCCAATTCACTGGCTATCTACTTGCTTGGAAAAATCGTTCATGACTTCCTTTTGAGGGGAGCTACTACAATCCGACAGGAGACAGAATATAAAGCAGCGCTTTTGTACAAGACACTGGAAGATCACTCCGTCATCAAGCCATTCGTTAAACTCAAAACTGACCGATCTAAAACGGTTGTTGTCGCCGAAACAGGTAGCCGGACTCAGGAATTAACAACCTATCTTCAATCAAAAGGTTTTTCTCCTGGCGATGGTTATGGTGAGAATAAGAAAACCCAACTGCGGTTTGCCAACTTCCCTGCACATTCCAAAGAACAGTTTGAGGGCCTTTCAGATGCGCTTTTAGCTTTTAAGTAGAGTTACTTTAAACTTTTACTGAGTATTATTGTCTAAGAACAAGTTTCAGAAACACGCTTGGACGACAAGGAGCTCTTAGTCAAAATACGCAACCCGGAAACCAGAAACTACGGGTTCAATATGCTCGTGCGTTCGTATCAACAGAAAGTCTATGGATTGGTTCGCAAAATGGTGATCGACCACGATGATGCCCACGACATTACCCAGGAAGTATTTATAAAAGTTCACAAATCCATCGAGGGTTTTCGCGAAGACTCTCAACTTTACACCTGGATCTTTCGTATCGCAACCAACGAGTCGCTGACATTTCTTAACAAAAAAAGGAGAAGATTTTTTCTACGCATTGAGGACGTCGGTAGTGAACTGTCTGCAAAAATAGACTCCACTCCTTCTATTGACGGCGACGAAATTCAGAAAAAGCTCCAAAAAGCGCTTCTCACCTTACCAGACAAGCAACGCCTGGTTTTTAACCTTAAATACTATGAAGAGATGCCGTACGAAGAGATGGCAGCCGTAACAGGAACGTCAGAAGGGGCCCTGAAAGCCAGCTACCACCATGCGGTGAAGAAAATAGAGGAATATTTGAAGAATGATTAAACTTTTAGGGTCAGAAACAGTCAAATAACCTGAAAATGAAAAAACTCGAAGACATACCGAAAAAAGACATTTTTGATGTCCCTGATGGGTATTTCGACCGCCTGCCTGGCGTCATTCAGGCACGTGTGGCGGGTACAAAAAGGGAATCATCCTGGCTGCCTACCTTTACCCAAGGTCTCAAATATGCCTTGCCGGTGATGGTCATTGGGGTAGTGTCTTTCTTCTTTTTTAGCAAGCCTCAAGAACAATCTGCAGAGATGACGATCGCGTCAATTGAGTCAGGGCAATTGGTGGCCTATCTTGAAGATTCTGATATAAGCGCTGATGACTTGTTGGAAAGCATTCCTTTGGAACAACATGAAGCAGACGCAATTGAACAAAATTCAATGGAGATCGGTGATTCAGACTTGGAAAATTTGTCGAACGAACTTGGTGATTACTTTTAATATGAAGACATACAAAAATTTATTATTGGCTCTTATGATGACCTTGTTCACAGGAGCCGCCTTTGCGCAGGAAGAGGAAGACCCCACCCTGGACGCTCCGCAGACAATCGACCCTAAGGTCAGGGATAAGGTTAACGCTGCACGGATTGGACTGATCTCCAGCCGCCTTGGCCTTACTCCCGAACAAGCCGAGAAATTCTGGCCAATCTATAATGAGTTCTCGCAAAAGAGAATGGAAAATCGGCAACAATTCAGGACGCTGCAGAAACAGATCGACCCAAATAAACCAGATCCAAATAAGGAAAAAGATCTGGTTCGACTGGGGCTCAAGTTGAGGCAGGATGAGGTCGATCTGGAAAAAGACTATTCCGGACGAATCATGAATGTCATCTCTGCACAGCAACTCCTTGGCCTACGAAAGGCCGAACAGGAATTTCGACAATTAATTCTACAACAGTTGCAACAGCGACGAGCATTGCAACAACGCAAGGAAAATTTCAGAGACAAAAATCAACTCCTGCGCCAAAACAAGAAGAATTGATTTGACCACGGTTGAAAAAAGCGCTCACGATTTCAGCTTTTATCTTAACAGCTTGTTTTGCCGCAAAGGCACAACAAGCTGATTCGTTATTGACCAACCAAACCAAAATCAGCCTCGATTCACTGAATGACTTCTTCACCCATGAAGACTCGTTGGGGATATTTGACCTGATCGATAGTCTGTTACACATGGAGCCAGTAAAAGAAAGGTCTCAGATGGCGGTCCGGATTGGGTACAACAGTAATATCGTTGCCGATAACAGCACATTTAACATCGGGCAGTTTGGCCTAGCACCCGGACTGTCTTACTATCACAAATCAGGGCTATACGCCGACCTCACGTCGTACTGGAGTAAAGAGTACCAACCGAATTTCTATTTAAATGTGGCTTCAGCAGGCTATCTACATTCGATAACCAAGTGGTATTCAATAATTGGCGAATACAGTCATTATTTCTATAGCCAGGATAACGCTGAAATTTCTGTCCCTTATACGAACAATGTCGGATTAACCAACTACTTCGAATTCAAGCCCGTCGTCTTAAGGTTGGACTACTATTTATATTTTGGCCAGAAGACGGCGCATAGGATCATGCCGAGCCTTGGGCTTAACCTGGTAAAAAAGAACTGGCTGGGATTCAGTCGCATATCATTCTATCCCAATTTTAATGTCTTGTTTGGCTCTGAAGAAACAATCACCGGATATGAGTTCTATCCAAACCTTTTATTAAGATTATTATACAATCGCAATAACCCAACTACTAAAGTTCCGATATACAAAGAGAAAACAGCTGTCTTGTTTGGAGTCATGAACTATTCATTCTCCGCTCCTGTGAGCTTCACAATGAAAAATTGGACAATGTTGGTGAGCTACAATTATAATTTACCGCAGAGCTTGAATAATGAAGATACCAGCCTGCAGCCCGGAGGCTATCTTTCCTTTTCCATTACCCGATACATCAGTTTCTAAGCTACGATCAACCAGTGGTGACAGGCCTACTTAACCACCTTTCCCGTTTTATCGAAAGTAATTGAAAAAAATTCACCCAGGGAGCTTTTAGTTTTGACAGCCAGATCAAACGTTTCAGATGAAAAAATAATCTCTGCTGGCAACTGATCAAAATTGTAATTGATGCTCCAGGCGAGCCCCTCCTGTTTGTAAATCTTTACTAGCGTAGCAGGAATCTTGGCCTTGATCTTGGCCTCAGAATAAAGCAATACGAAAAAGACCAGACCCTTTTCATCGGTAGTCACGAGCGACTTTACAAATGGGAAATTTCGCTTCTTAAATGCTTGTTTTTCAACAGGATACACACATTTAATGGCAAGTTTTCTGGAAGGTTGAATCGTGTACAAATATCCTGTACCGATCGAATCGGCGTATTGTATGCCCACCGTATATTTCTCTTCTTCCACAACCACCGGTTTGAACTTACTGGTAGCCGTTACTTCCTTGAATAGTGGAATGGAATCTGTGCCATTAACAATCCAACGAAGAGATTCTGTCAGCTTCGCGAGCTCCATTTCCTTTTTTGCCTTTTGATGCTCAGCGGCTCCTTTCGTTCCTCTGATCATTTCAGCCAGCACATTGGATGCCCCGTAGGCTTTCGTTACGAAGTGCTTGTAGTTTTCCGATTCTGCTTCAAGATTCATGGTCGACAATATCCCTGCAAGGCTGTCAACTTTCTTTGCCAGCAGCAGTTCTTTCGTCACGGCCGTGACGTGCAATGACAACCTTAGTGAGTCTTTGATGTGGTGATCATCTGCGACCTGAGAGCCATAGTCAAGTTCTGAAAGCTTTAGTTCAAAGACCCTTAAGGGCATCGGATTAGCATCAATCTTTAGCAATTCAGGAAAGGCAATTTTCTTGCGGAGTACTCCGATTTCGGCGGCAACAGAAATAGAATCCTTCTTCAGCGTTTGATGAAGCTTATTGATCTCGCCATCGGCTGCTACCAGGCGATCGCGTAAGGGAGACATCTCTTTTTCAATTATTTCTATACTCCCAACGGCCCATCGTTTGTAGTCCCACAACTTTAGGTCGTCTTTATAAAAATCTGCTACGGTCAGACCATCCTTTTTAAAATCCCGTATCTCTTCGGGGTCCAGGTCCTGATTATAACCGGTTTTTCCAAGGGATTCCGCGGTCGCTTTGTAATCATTAAAATTCATGTGGCACGAATCATACACCTGAATAAGCAAACTGAAATCTGATATAAGTTTATCATCTGATCTCAGATACAACTCTTTCGCGCTTTCATACTTGTTTTGAATTTCTCTGAAATGTCGTTGGGCCCGGCTATAAGAATTCTGGGCAGCCAGCAACTGCGTCTTCATGGTAAGTATGGTTGTTCCCCGGTCTTTCAGCTTTAACCTTCCTTCAAGATCCAATTGAACATCAGATAATTTCACACCAAATTTTCCCGTACGTAAATCGCGACGGTTGTATATCTGATAATAGTCCTCGTTCCGACTGAGCTCTTTTTCAGTTATGCCTTTGTATGCCTTGTCATAAAAGTAAACAGCTGAATCTAGGTTCGTCACAAGCTCCCGCGTTTCCTTAAGCATGTCAAATTTTGCAGCCTTATCCTGATAGATAAGTCCCATATAGAGGTAGGCATTCGGATTATCGGTATTATCCCTTAGGTACTTTTTGAGGTAGATTTCAGCCTGGTCATACTGCTTGGCTTGCAACAGGACAATAAGATCCTTGTACTTGATTTTTTGGCTAAACCCCTGGGAGCAAAAAGTAATTACCAGAAAGCAGGTCAGGAGTGACTTAATATTCATTTTTGAATTATAAATTGAGGCAAATTACTGAAAAATGGCGTTTGATGACTGACAAAGAGCACTCCAAAAAAATCATTTTTAAGTTAATTAGCATCATAAAGCCCGCTTTTCTTGCTATTTTAATTATAGTATTACTTCAGGTGACCGGCTTGATGAGTTCGGTTTCAAGCCTGGAACAATGGGCAATCCTCCAAACTGGGCTGAAAGACGCCTCGGATGAGGTCTTAACCGAGGAAGAAAGCTTCGACTATGAGTTTACAATTAAGGACCTGCAGGGCAATAAGGTGACATTTGACCAATTCAAAGGCAAGGTTGTTTTCTTAAATCTTTGGGCAACCTGGTGCGGCCCGTGCCGAGCGGAGATGGCGGGCATTCAACAGCTATACGAGAAAGTTGATAAGTCCAAAGTGACATTCATCATGCTTTCGCTCGATAAGGATTCCGACCATGCAAAAATTGTTGACTACGTTCAAAAGAAAGCTTTCACGTTCAATGTTTATCAGCCGTCAGGGTATTTACCAACACAGCTCAAGGTTCCATCCATTCCCACCACATTTGTTATTTCCAAGGAGGGAAAAATTGTAAGAAAAGAAGTTGGAAGCATGCGATATGACACTACAAAATTTCAAAATTTTCTGGAAGAACTAAGCGCTGATATCCGGTAAATCTTAAAAAAAGCAGCATGATCTTTAGTCTTGACAAGAAAGTAGTAGTTATCACCGGAGGTGGAAGTGGAATTGGGAAAGCCATTGCCGAGTGTTTTGCAAATCAAGGCGCAATTATCTGCATTATTGAATTAAATGAATTATCGGCCCAATCAACTGTCAACGGGATCAAGGCGAACGGCGGAACCGTCATTGGCATTGCATGCAACGTAACGCAACAGGCAGACCTAATAGCCGCTTACCAAAAAATTGTCGACACTTTCGGAAGCATTGATATTCTTGTGAATAGCGCCGGAATCGCCCACATTGGTAAACTTGATACCACTTCGGAGGAAGATTTTGAAAAAATATTTCAGGTAAATGTCAAAGGGATATATAATTCTATGTTTGCAGCTATTCATCATATGAAGAAGCAAAAAAAAGGAACTATCCTGAATGTCGCTTCCATTGCAGCCACATTCGGCATACCCGACCGGTTTGCTTACAGCATGAGCAAAGGCGCTGTAGTTAGCATGACTCTTTCGGTGGCCAAAGACTATATCAAAGATGGCATCCGTTGCAACAGCATATCTCCTGCGCGAATACATACACCTTTCGTAGATGGATTTCTAAAAGCGAACTACCCAGGCCAAGAGAAAGAGATGTTTGAAAAATTATCCGCAGCGCAACCAATCGGACGAATGGGGCGCCCAGATGAAGTCGCTAACCTTGCGCTATACCTATGTTCAGAAGAAGCAGCCTTCGTCACCGGCTGCGACTATCCAATAGATGGTGGCTTTACAAAACTCAACACCTGATACCATGAAACTTGTTCGCTATGGCCAACC
>JBBRON010000077.1:0-7084 GCA_038229375.1 Cytophagales bacterium
GAACCTATCCCTGGCAGGTTGCTCCTCAGCAGAGCCTGATTCCGTTTTAGCTCAACAACACAAAATTCAATTCAGTATTCTATATTTACAACCTGTCAAAATTCTCAGCCATTTACCGTATTAATTATGAGAACTAATATAATTGAAGATTTTCAATATCCGAAAGAGGGAATAAGCAATCAGGTATTGCTCCAATCCGGAGGAGGCAAAGCCATTCTATACATATTTGCACAGGGAGCAGCTCTAAAAACCCACAAAGCTAATTCGGATGTGCTAGTGGTTATACAAGAGGGAACAGCGACCATTACCCTGGAAGGAGAAACATTTGAAGCGCAACAAGGAACATCTGTTGTTTTTAAAGAAGGTCAGCCACATTCACTTATGGCAAATAAGAGTTTCAAAATGTTATTAATTAAATAAAGTATGATGACTGAACGTAAGAATCTGCAGACTTTTATTTCTGATCAAAAACTATGGATAATGTTATTCATTGGATTTTTTTCCTTAATAAATGAAGGATTTGCTCAAGAAGCAAAAGTTGACGGAAGCTCTTTGTTTTCAGAACCCGGCCTCATCATCATGTTATTTCTTTTTCTTATACCGCTTCTTATGGCAGTGATCATATTCGTTTTTAAAATAAAAAATATTTTTGAAAGAACGGAAAAGAATGAGGTCAAAAAAGAAGCCATTAAATTCGCAAAATACATTAATGAACTCGATGTAGAACAATTGGCTTTGATCCGGAAGCGAAATGAAAGTCTGGATTACAGAACCAAAGCCAATGAGCTATCGGGGATACTTCCAGCTGATGATTCAAGAGGACTGGTTGTTTCCAGTAGAGAACACGTCAATCCCCAATTTATTGCGACCAAGCGAAAAGCGCTTCCCCGACCGGCGATTGATCCTGAACTTACTAAACTTATCCTGTGGTTCATCGGTACAGCCACATTCTGGCTTGTTTTTGGAACTTCAATCGGAGAATATTTAGGGATAAAGTTTGTTGCACCTGATGTAGACCATGTAAGCTGGCTAAGCTTTGGTAGACTTAGGCCTATTCATACTAACGCAGTATTTTGGGGATGGTCATCTCTGGCTATGCTTGGACTGGCCTATTATGTTGTCCCGACGGTGAGCAATACCTCCATTGCAAACATTAAAATGGGTTGGCTAAGTTTAATATTAATCAATATATCAGTAATCTTAGGTACCCTCTTTCTAGCTGCAGGAATAAATAACGGCGGCGGAGAGTTTCGTGAATATATATGGCCGGTCACACTTTTATTTGCCATAGGAATTATTCTTACACTCTGGAATTTCTTACTGACAGTTGCACGGCGTAAGACTAAAGAAATATATGTATCTAACTGGTATATAATTTCGGCTACTATTTTTGCTATCGTGCTTACTGTTATCGCTTATGTTCCTTATTGGCAAAATGGCTTAGGTGAATCAATTATACAAGGCTATTACATGCATCAGGGAGTAGGCATGTGGTTTATGTTATTTACACTTGGTTTAGTTTATTATTTCCTCCCACAGCAGCTCAATCGTCCAATTTATTCTTATAGTTTAGGAATACTTGCATTCTGGGTACAGATCTTATTTTATACCTTTATTGGTACCCATCATTTTATATTTAGTGCCATACCATGGTGGCTTCAAACAGTAGCTATAGTGGGAAGTGTAGGTATGATAATTCCAGTAGTGGCAGGCACAGCTAACTTCTTATTGACTTTCAGAGGTGGATGGAATAAACTAAAGGATAGTTATACACTGCCTTTCTTTCTTGTTGGGATTATATTTTACTTCACAGGTTCTTTACAGGGAACCGTGGAAGCTTTCCGTTTCACTAATCTGCTTTGGCATTTTACTGATTTTACAGTAGCCCATTCTCACATAACGATGTATGGTATAATTGCATTTTTCATGTGGGCGGGCATTTATGCTATGGTACCCAGACTCACAGGTAAAGAACCATCACAGCTTTTAGTCGGTGCTCATTTTTGGATTGCCCTTACTGGCTTAATGTTCTATAACATTCCCCTCATGATCGGGGGTACGTACAAAGGCTTAAGCTGGATGGAAGGAAAACCATTTATTGAAAGTGTGATACTAATGGCGCCTTACTGGCTATGGCGGGCCATAGGTGGAAGTATGATGTGGTTTGCTCATTTGATATTTGCTTTTAATCTGTATAAGATGATTGCTAAAAAATCAATTCCAGATGTAAAAGACCTTGCCTTGGAATATTTGAACCGGAAAACCACTGAAATACAAACCGAAACTTCAACCCCAAAAATTTAAGTATGGATTTCTTTAATAATCATAAACATTTATTTGGAGCAGCTTTAGTGCTATTTCTTGTGTTAAGTATGGTAGTGGCTATTATCCCCGCCATTAAAAATCAGAATAATAATGCACCCTTGCCTAATGCAGTAGCTTTAAGTGAAGATGCGGTAAAAGGAAAAATGACATATATTGATGAAGGATGTGTTGCATGTCATACCCAGCAAGTAAGAAATGTAGACATGGATAAAATGTGGGGAACAAGGCCAAGCATTGCTGCGGATTATGCCAACATTCACCGTACAGATTTTTGGCGCAATACTGCCACCTTGATGGGGACAGAACGTACCGGCCCCGATTTGATAAATATCGGGAACCGACAACCCAGCCAGGATTGGCATTTACTTCATTTATACAATCCAAGATCGGTTGTGTCTCAATCTATTATGCCGGCTTATTCCTGGTTATTTATTGAAAAAGAAAGCACGGATGAAGATGATGTTATCATTAATGTGCCGGATAATTTCAAAAAAAATACCAAACGAAATATAGTGGCAACTAAGAAAGCTTTGCAACTGGTAGCTTATCTGCAATCTCTGAAACAAGTTCCTTTGCCAGATGGCACACCTGATCCTCTCTTTCTTTATAAATCACAGAAAGGAGATTTAGCCAACAGCATCACTAATTCTGACAAAGTGATTCTTCCTGATGGACAAGCATTATACACTGCAAACTGTCAGGCTTGCCACCAGCCAAATGGAGAGGGATTAAAAGGGGCATTTCCGCCGTTAAAGGAAAGCAAAGTGATATTGAATGACAATCCCGAATTAATTGTTAAAATTATTATGCAAGGATATGATGCAAATCCTGCATATGGGGTAATGCCTGCTGTAGGAACCAATAATAAATTAAAACCTGAAGAAGTCGCTGCCATCATAAATCATGAGCGAACCAGTTGGGGAAACTCAGCCAGAAGTGTCACTATAGAAGAAGTAAAAAAAATCATAGATTTAATTGGGAAGGAAGCAATTCAATGAGCATACCTTTAAGTGGATTTGAATAAAAAACCAAGGTTAAATACTTATGAACAAGAACAAATTATATAGGACATAGCTAAAGTTTGAATGTTTAAAACCTGATCAATGAATGCTAAACACTTCTTCAATTTGAAAAAATATTTATCAACATTTACCCTGCTTCTCGTTGCTAAACTCATTATGGCTTGTCCATTATGTGAAGAGCAACAGCCAAAAATGCTTAAAGGAATATCACATGGGGCAGGCCCTGACAGTAACTGGGATATGGTAATTGTAATTATTACAGCAATCATGGTTCTGGCGACCTTATTTTATACAGTAAAGTGGCTTATTAAACCTGAAGAAAAGTCAGCAACACACATTAAAAGATTATTTATTGAAGATTAATTGAGCAAAGTATACTGAAAGTATACACTACACTTACTCTACACTTAAAACTTATGGATTATGGAACAAAAAAGTAAAGTAAAAATATTCATAGATAGTGAAGTTCAACCTTTTGCTGAATTTGAAACGCCTGTCAAATTTGAGTTGGATACCAGGAAGCTTTCCGACGGTCTTCATCATATAAAAATTGTCAGTGAATCATGGTCAGGAAAGGAAGGTATTAAAGTGATACCTTTTAAAGTGCGGAATGGCCCGGCCATTGAAGTGGAAGGGTTAAAGGAAAATGATATTGTAGATGGAATATTGCCACTTCTGGTAAATGCATACAGCAAAGGAGATCAAAAAAAGTTTATCATCGGGGGAAGCGAAACACCTAGACATGTCCCAAGCTGGTTATGGGTATTAATCGTTGCTTTTGTCGGTTGGGCCATCTATTATAATATTGTTTCGGGAAGTATGCTTCGGTAACGGAAGAAGTACAAATCTGTGGTTTGACAGATAAAAAGTCAATAATTGATAACTTCAGAATAATGGTCGAAATGTAACACCTGCCGTACCTTAATAGATGTCCAAATTAACGATTATCAGAATCCTTCATACCATCATTTGGGTATTTTTCAATATTGTAATCACTACTGACCGAGTAAGTTGTAAAGTGGACGAGTTTCCCCGCCCACTTAAAAAGCTATATGTTTGTTTTGGCAAATAAACCATAGCATGGGCAAAGATATATCTAAAAATTTAGTCGGTCAGCCGATTTTCAAACAGATCATAAATCTGTTACCCAAGAACAAGTTTGACATCTTGGTTTCGGAGAAAGACAGTGATAAATATTACAAGACATTTACAAGTTGGGATCAGCTAGTCACCCTACTGTTCGGCATACTCTCCCGGTGCGATTCTATGGGCGAAGTATGTAATGCCATGGTAGGACTCCAAGGTAAGCTTAACCAACTGGGCATGGATTGTTCCTTTGCAAAGAGCACCGCTGGGGATGGGCTGCGCAATCGTGACAATGAACTGTTTAAGGAATTCTATTTCCGGTTGATCACACATTTTCAGTCCATTTTGTCGGTCAGCCGGATTGAAAAGGTCTCCTTCGAAAAGCTGTTCATTTTTGATTCCACTACTATCCGTCTATTTTCTGATATTATGAAAGGAGTAGGTCGCAACCCAAAGAATGATGGGAAGAAGAAAGGAGGCCTGAAGGTGTATATGATGATCGATGCCCATGCGGACTGTGCCACCTATGCTAGAATAAGTGAAGCCAAGGCACATGACAAGAACTTCTTGCCATACCTAAGGCTGGCACCGCACAGTATGATTGTATTTGACAAGGCCTACAACCATTACCTGCAATTTGCAAAATGGACAGAAGCGAGCGTTTATTTTGTGTGCAGGATGAAAAGCAATGCCCTCTATGAAGTGGTGAATGAAGTGTTTGAACAAAAACTCGAGCCCAAAGAAGCTGGTGTACTTAAGGAGGAACATATCCATTTATCGTACAAAGAAGACAAAGTTGAAAAAAACTTGTGTCTACGAAAAATAGCCTATCAAGATGAAAAGGGACGCCACTACCAATTCATTTGCAACAACTTTGAAATTGCCAGCCAAGAGATCGCCTTCCTCTACAAGAAACGCTGGAACATTGAACTGTTGTTCAAAAAGCTAAAACAAAATTTTCAGCTTCACTATTTCTATTCCGAAACTGAGAACGGTATCAAGACCCAGGTGTGGTGCACCCTTATCGCACACCTGTTGTTAAAAGTATTGAGCGTAAAGGCCAATACCAAAAAGGCGTTCTCTACCATCTGTGCAATAGTAAGGATACACCTTATAAGTATGCTCGAATTGTTTTGGCTGATAGAAAACACACGCAGGACTTACACACAAAATAAAAAGAGGAACAAAGACCCAGTGCTTCAGATCGAAATGTTTTGATCTATGGGGGGTAGGCTTTTGGGTTCTTAAACAAATCCACCTATAACAAACCAGGAACTGGATATTTTATACCTTCTTAGTTTTTGTCGGTTAGTAGTGTATTGTAATATGCTTTGGTGAAAAAAGTAAAATGCATTTATGACAAATATCATCTTATCTACTGATCATCCTCTAGGCAATACTGTGGTGTTTCGCGTTAAGGTATTTTTTATTTCAGCAGAGATTTTGTCACTTATTTGTAAAGTTGAATTTTGAATGTATTATCGATAAATATTTTTTAGAATAAACTACAAGTTGAGTGTCAGACGTTTTACTGCCTTCAGAGAATGAAAATTTCTTTGACTTTCCTTTGTCATTTTTAACGTTGTCAAAACAGCCCTGATCTTCTGAAAGGTCATTCAGAAGATTTGAATTTTAATTGGGACTTTTGGATAGTTGTAACTTCATGTCTAAGTTTTTAGCGCGGCTGCCAATCTTGTTAGCATATCCGGAATTTTATTAAGTGGTAAAATGAAATCGACATAGCCTGCTGCCTGAGCGCTGAGTGGCATGGAGGCAACTTCGGCAGATATGTCCTGGGCAAAAGTTTTTCCTCCATTAGCCTTAATGTGCTTGCAGCCCTCAGTACCATCGCTATGATATCCGGAAAGGACAATGCCTACAGCACGTGCACCCATTGCCTCTGCCAGAGAAATAAAAAATAAATCTACTTGTTTGTTCCTGCCAGAGCGAGGTGAGATTACTTTGAGGCAATAGTTTTCAATGGTGAGATCCACGTCAGGAGGAATTACGTATACATGATTCGCAAGGATCGACATCGCATCAGAAGCCAAGATAACTGACATTTCCGTGTGCTTCGACAGTATTTTAGCTAATTGACTATGGGCGGTGGGCATCAAGTGTGAAATAATAACAAACGCCATACCTGTATCATGCGGCAATGCATCCAAGAAAACCTTATATGCATTAAGCGCTCCAGCAGAACCACCAATACCTACAATAAATGAAGGTTGTATAGAACTCACGGCTGATTATTGTTAACTATTTTTTTTATTCGATGGAATATTTTTATCAATCTTCTTTTTCTCATTGCCGCTAAACTTAGATTCAGCATAAGGTGTCAAAATAATTCCATTATCACTCAAAATAAATTTGTGGACATCGCTACTATGGTTACTGCCACGAGACTTAACAATGAATACTTCACGGGTGCGTTTTCTGCCGTCATCATCTTCTACCATTCGCACAACAATCCAGGTATCAATCAAAGATGAAACACCTATTTCACCACTCGTGTTACTTTGAAAGGTTGCAGAAACAAGACTTGTAAAAAACGTAGTGATGCTCCTGGATTTAAAGAGATCAATCATGCGGGTAATCATTGATGAAACTTCACGTTGGTCGCCCTCTCCAACGAGACTTGTGAGGGGATC
>JBBRON010000078.1:0-6947 GCA_038229375.1 Cytophagales bacterium
CCCTAATAAAAGTATTTGTCAGCCGTCTCGGATTTGTCATCCAGAGACACGCATGTAGACAAAAATTACAGTGCAAAGGGTCAAATCATGTATGTGGATGACAAAACTGTCTCGGCGTGACATGTATTCTGACAATCATGTCGCGCCCAGTTGTCATCGAACAACAACAACGTCTGATGTGACGTCCGGTGTGTCAAACATGTCCACAAAATCGTCTTTCATTGAGTCAGCAGTGAAGAATCGGCCTCCTATTTACTTAAGCATGCTCGTGTGGGATTTTACTTTTCAAGCCGATGACGTTTTAGAATCAAACACCACGAATCACCACGTTTATTACAATATCTATCATTTCGTCTGTTCTACGTCGGTCGAAATCTATTTGAAGGAAGACTGAGAAGCACATTTTCCGTATCCAGGTCGTGGAAAAGAATTATCATCTGCTTATCAACATCACAAGTATTACGAACAATTAACTGGCCAGCCTTATTGAGACAGAAAATGTGAGGAACTTTTACAGATTTCGTGCCTATCTTCGGTATCGCTCCAAGGCGATCAGGTTCGGTCATTTCCCATCCGCATGCAAACGTCCCAATTATTTCAGTGGACTTTGTGCTGACTACGCCGACCAAATATGCCAGCCGTATCACCACGCCTGCGGAGTCCATGATAATAGTTTCATTCCGGCACGTTGAATTAGAGTTGACATCACCGCGAATGAATATGCCGGTTTCCGTACGAGCTCGGCGGAAGTAGAAGGCCTGAGACGGTTTGAGATTGTGACCACAGAACTGAGATATCTTGGACAGTAGACACCGGTCGGTCTCGTAGTTCTCAAATGCCGTTGGTCGACCGAGCATCTTGCAGGTGCCATTGTCACCCCGGCTCGAGAAAACAACGGAATGCTGGCCTTGGATTCGGCGGATCATTTTGGCGACTCTGTAATCCGTATCATCTTCGCTGCCCTTTATCTCCTCCAGCATGGCTGTTGCTTGGGAGAGCAATATAGAGTTAGTCATGATGTGCTTTGTTACATTATTCATCCCTGAAACAAACAGGAAAGCCAAAATTTGAATAAACACAAGTAAGCAAGTACAGTGGCGCCATCTCATGGACTAAAGTTTAGTACATAAGAATTTCCAATATGCAATTACCCTCCGGTACAGAGAAAATATTATTTCTATATTAAACCCGTATTTCTGGGTTTTCATTGATGCAGGAAATTAAAGTCACGTATATTTACCGATTTAAATGAAAAACTATCTTTAAGTGAATCGAATCAGATTTTTACCGGAAATCTCTATGCGGCTAATTGTATTTAATTTTTGAAAACATTTCACATAAGCTACCGTCAGGTGGCGCTTCTCCATAGCTGAAATGAGGCTCATAACTGACCTTTTATTTTCCGAGTAATTCTGCCAATGTGGTCTTCCGGACCATAACAAGAAACGACGTGCAGCGGTCCGTAAAGCTGAACTGCGTACCATAAATGACTGACTAAATGAATTGAGAACTTCATAAGTCGAATCCCGAACGACTCCTGAAAAGCAATCATGAAGCGATCGCACAGTAGTTTCAGCTCGTCTATATCATCCGTCGAAATAACATCCTTCGTGCAGGTGAATGCAATGCGGGAAGCCAAGCAGTACACCCGATAGACATTACGGTCAACAAAGTCCTTGGCCAGTAGGGGTAGCGCATGTTGAACCACAAAACGAAGCTCATGGGCTTTAAACATCTTCCACTGACGCAGGGAACGGACGTTCCGGTTATGATGCCCAGGGACAACGATGCCGCGGTAAAGACGATCCATTTTGGCCACATTCCTCCACGCTTCCAGCACGGAATTCTCCTTGTCCAGCAGCTGCTCGAGTAGGAACTTAGCCACTCCTTCGTCGAACTGGTGCATTACATCCAAGGCGAATCCCTGTGCATTCATCAAATATATTTATTACTCTAACGAAACGAAACTGAGTATACAAAAAAAAGTATTACTGATTTAGAATGTTATACGTAATTAAATATTGTATTGTATTATCTAATCTTATATTAAATTATTTTTACAAAAATATCACTACGTTACTGCACATACTTTACATTATATTGAAGCCTAATTCAACCCGTTACACTACAATGCGTTACGTGACGGTACGTTACATTACGTTATTTGCCATTATATGCATTACATTACATTACCTTTCATTAGAAACATTGCATTACGTTATACGCACTTCATTATACTATATAAAGTTACATTAAATTACTTTTCATGGTACTGCGTTACATAACTTTATACTACATGACATTACATTTCCCCTTTATTGGATTTGGCTTCATTAAGTTACGTTACGTTGTAATACACTACATGTCATTACAATACATAGCGTTTCATGGCTAACGTTCCATTACACTACATTGCACTACATTACGCTTCATCGCAGCACTGTACATTATATAACATTACCATACTACATTTATGCACTGCACTGCTTGACCAGATTACAGAATTACATTATTGCACTACATTGCTGCATTACATAAAAATACAGTACATTACAATACAATAAAGTTCATGCATGACACCACAGTATAATACCTTACATACATTATATCATTATATATTATTTTTTGTATCGATATATATTTTTTGAATCACCTGGATCATGTCAAATTTCTCCCAGCCCGACACGACAGACGGTCGCTTGAATCCTTTCGTCTCGTGGTTCTTTAAGAGTAAGTTGCGTTCGCTCGCGCTGCTGCATCGCCAAATTTCAGCTTGCTCAAGAACATCATTGTGGGTCTTCATGGCCGTGTCTGGAAGATATTCATAGCACATCCGGTGATTGATTGATTTTGCGATCTGCAGGCAGTAGGTGCATCCCTGGGCCGCGCTGTGCGAGAGCTGACCATTCAGGGCACTTTTTTCCGGCGAATCAGCAAGGTAAGCGAGGGGATATGCACTGGTCGAGAACTGCTCACCGTCGATGCCCTGCCAGTCGATTGGGTTAAAGTTGGGATTTCCTCTCTGGATTTCCTGAAACACATTAAAATAATACATTTAATGAACTGTACTTTAGTGAGCAACATGTAATTCAAAAAAATCTCATTGATATTTTTATGCATGCCAGTACAGTTAAATTTTATACATTACTTATACCACGCAAGATTCCTAATTTGAAACAGGCTGCAGTGTGAAGTAGTCTGGCACGGCAATCAGTTGATTGCTCGATACGATACACATTTGAAAAAAGCACCAAAATCAATCAATCGACTAAAATCTTTTCATTACTGTTTCACATTGCGTCCCTGTTTCATATTGCTTGTTTACGGGGATAAAAATTCAAATCGGGACACCGTCGATAGGTGATGAAAGTCGGGTCCCAATTAACTTTTTTTGCAGAAAACTATCTTTACCCTCATTGAGTCCAGCAGTAATCAGCTGATAGGCAAAATTCTGGAATAGGAATTTTTGAAAAAAACCAAAACTGGTAAAAAGTTCGAAAACTTGATTTTGAATTCTTTCATGTTCAGATTTGAAACTTTACTGTCTTGACAATTAGGGCAATTAGGGTATTTAGAGAAATTTATGTTCAATTTACTGACACCAACACCGGAATGGTTTGCAAAAAAGCAGCTTGTGTTCGATTTTCATCACTTCTCGACGGAGTGCCGATTTAAGTTTTTATCCTCGTATACAAGCAATATGAAACAAGGACGAGGACTCAGTGTGGAACCGCAATGAAAATATTCCAGTTGATTGACTGATTTTTGTGTTTTGTTACTTCGGTACATGTTATGGATAAATACAATAATTATTTTTTTCTTCTCTGAATGCATAAAATAATATCAAGTCAACTACCTTCAGCTGCATCGAGGTTTCAACCAAGAAACATTCTCGATTTTTCGCCAAACTCTCCCCGACCCAGACGCTCTGCAGATTCCACAGCGGAAGTCGTATTTGCAATGGAATGTTGACGCATTGCACGAAAGTGAGGTAAAGTTTCTTCCTTGTGCTGCGGCTAATTGCTGCTCCGTCACTGTGTAACAGGAAGGCCAAATCAGAACGGCCGAGACCCATGTCGCAAAACCGCTGCCCGTTAATCACGTCGCGGGCGGTTGATGGGACTTCACCCGGCGCGAACACTGGTAGTGGTGGGGTGAACTTGCCGAACCGATTCATCGTCGTGGACAAGATGTTGCGCAGCGAGACTGTGACGAAGTGGTTGCCGTCTTTATCGAGATATCGCTTATCCCACTTCAATTTGCAGGCATCGCACACATAGACTCCTGCATCATTGGAAAGCCGGAGACGCCAACCGCACCGGTCTTCAACCGCGTCGTAACCACCTGCTTTGCGCTTGGATGAAGAGGTTGCCGGGCAGATGTAGACGGTTTTCTGACAAACTTGGGTATCGACGCAAAGACATGACTTCAGCCGGTAATACGATGATGGAAATGTAGAGCCAATATCAGCCGGATGCCTTTGACAGTTTGTGACAACACCGAAAATGGCCAGTAGACGGTCTAGAGTCGTGTCCGCGATCCCAAAGGATTTTGCCACGTAGAGGATTGACGTACACACCTCGTGGATTCTCCAGCCGTCTTCAGTCCCCGTGCGTCCACCAGTGAATGCATCTAAAAAATAACAACATTCGATTTAAAACATGATTTGAATTTTGATTCAAAACTTTGACGTGTGCAGAATTGAACTGACTGAAAGAGAACTCAAATAGCTGTCACACACTACAGCAAAACCTACAGTTAGACAATGACGTAGGCGTTGGCATACTGGCTTTCTACTATACAGCGAGAAAAACACCCTGTTTTGAAGCAGCTGATGTACGCCGGACTGATTCAGGGGCTTTGGCACCGAGTATAAGACCAAGGAGTATAAACTAGAAAGCAGTCGAATACGCTGGTGCCTTATTGAAGATGGAAATTATGCACAATCAGTCTCTCGAAAACTATTAATATGCTGATTGTTAAATGCATGAACTATTCGCAGAGAAGTCTCAAACAAGACTCACGGGTACCGAAGTTATCAAACATACAACGCGGTGAAGGCAAATTTCAAATCAATGAATCGACCGAAGATTTAAATCAACTCTGCTAGTTCCACCGAAAGCAGCATCTCGATTTTAACAGTCGATTGATTGATTTGCCATCAGTGTTTATGTTATATTATAAGTTTGATATCTCTGTTATAATGCTTTTCCAAACTGGGCTTGTTGATTAAAAATTATGCACCAATCATCGATGAAATGAAATTTCATCTCGAGATTTTGAAAAACAGAGCAGGAGTTTCTCTGTGTCAGCATATGCCTATACAGTAAACACGCTTGTTTCCGTACCTACGCTCGGCGTGCGCGATAGATCAATGTCTTCTTCGTCAGGATCAAGGTCGGACAATGTTGCGTTACTTTCGTCGTCACTGGCAGTAGAGCCCAGCCTTTCTTGATCGCTATCAAATTCAGATCCATCCGAATAATCATCAACGGTAGCAGTTTCCGGCTGATCATGATGCTCGTCGCGGGCGGCTGTAACACTACAAGTGTGGGCAGCTCGAGCTTTTTTACAGGCAAGAAAAAGTTGGACCTTGCTGGTCCGTGTTGACGAATGTACACTCATTAAACTGTGGAATATTACTCAGGAAATGTAATAAAATTGTAAAAATGTCAGCGAACAGAGTAATTATGCCAGTTATTGATCGCACGCAAACACAAACTAAATAGTTTTGCTTTTTCTGCTGAGCAGTGATTACGTCATAACCGGATCATAAACCTGAACCCGGGTCGAGCCGCGGCCACATTAGCCTTAGCATGTTACGCGTTCAGTTCAGTTCGGCTAAAAAAGAGCCCACTAAGCAGTAACACTGACATGGGTACAGCTCCAACTAGGTTTGCCGCGCATATTACCCCGTCAACCAATCAGCAGACAGGGGCGATCCCTACTTTCTTACAATTCCATGCGGTCCGCGTGCACTTTTCAAGGGCAAACTTTCACTGCGTTGCGTCAGCGTACTTGCAAACCAACACCGCGTCTGGCTCGCTGTTTTATTTTTTCATTGTTGTTTTTTCATGGTTTTTCCCATTTTTTTCGGTAAAAAAATGGCTCCAAAATCAAATAAACCGTTGATGGAAGTTCAGTCTGATCCTGAGCGCAATAAAGTGCCCTCGTTGGCATTTCAGTCCCTGCTTCAGCGATCGATGAAACGAGAACGTGAGTGCATTAAGAAAATATGTTTCATCCCGGTTGTTAAATTTATTAATTTTCCAATAATGCCAAGTTATTTTAACTTCTTAATAGTATTCGTTTTGGTGGAGTACGAGGACGGCTGTGGTGAGCTTGTGCGCCCCGAGGACTTGACACTGAAGCGCATGAAACCCAGCTACACCGTCGAGGATAGGAACGGCTACGAAGGAAAGGATATTATTGAACCTGGCATGTTGATTCGTCTACGCTGGAGTAAGGAGTACGACCGATGTCTGGTCACTGTGCGGGCTGTTGATGAAAACTACGCTGCTGTGAACGAGCATTTTGAGAAGCTGGCTGAGAAGAATCGTGGACCCCCAAAGGTTTGCAGCAACTTAGCATGATCGTTTAAATGGTTGCTTACTTGTTTTTAGCTACTGGTGGGAATTTGTCAAATAATAAAGGCAATTTTTTCGAATTTCATTTAGCTTTGAATGGATTAAACATAACGACCTTCCTGGAATTTTTGCAATATTTAGTGAATGAATTTATTAAGTTATTCGTGTCTAATATTATTCTGTGAATTTCTGATTGGGTAGAATGATTAGTTGCTGATAACAGTACAGGTCTAAGTGCACTTGTAAAGTTCCAAATCTGAAACAATAAGGGGAACATTCTAATTGATTGATTGATTTTGTTGCGTTTTGATATTTGGAAAGTATCAAGAAATCAACTGACCGCCGCACAACGCTAATTTA
>JBBRON010000079.1:0-6500 GCA_038229375.1 Cytophagales bacterium
ACCAAGTCCGGCCATCAATGTCACCTCTTGTAAATGCTACTCTGTATCCGCTGCCATTGGCATCTCTTCCAAATTTTGCCAATTCAAGGATGCGGCTTTCAATTCTCTGGCCGTTTACCTTGAACTTTTTCGGGTCAATGACAGTCCTGGCATCCAACCGAAATGCGCCAAGGAATCCTACACTCAAGGCTGTTAATGATGATTGCTTAATAAAGGTTCTTCGTTGCATTTTGGGTGAGGGTATGTCGTGAAGTAAAAATAAACAATTTACGAGATCGTTTATAGAGAATGACTATGCCGATTGCCAATGATCAATTCTTGATTTGGTTTGAGTCTGGGTTAAGGAGCAATACGAAAATTTGCTAGAGAAAAGGAGTCATCCCATCAGGGGTGAAATCTCTGAAGAAAATGTAGATGTAATGTGTTGGCCGTACCGTGGCGCCGAAACCTATCGGCTAGGCTGGTTTGGTTGCGGCCCTACGGGACGCTAGCTCGGTAATCCCAATTTCTTCTACAAAGATTTAGTCCTTACAGGACTTCCAGACTCCAACAGCCGAAAGGACCATTGCCTAAAGAATCAAACTACTATTCACCCCCTTTGACGATATCATTTCGCTGACTCAATGATATCACCTCAGGATTTCGGGGCTTTGAACGATGGAGTCATCCCGTTAGGGATGAAATCTTTGTAGAGAAGATGAGTGAACGGTTTAGTCGTCCTGTAAGGACGAAACCTATAAGACTAGCATATCACTTCATTTCGATGCGGCACCGATTATTAACTCTTCTTTAAGAAAAGTCCATAGTTCAGTCATTGCTAACCAGTATTTTCTATTTTTCTATCACCGGAGCCACCCGATGTTTTGTTGCCTGCTCATACGAGTAGGTCAATTTAATCAATGTAGGCTCTGAATACATCCTTCCCAAAAATTGAATTCCAACAGGTAAATTCCCTGTCGTGAATCCCATCGGAACTGTGAAGGCTGGCTGTCCCGTGTGCGGCGCAATGACTCTGCTATTGTCGCCCTTGTAGTCTTTCAAAAAGTCAACAACTTTCGCGGG
Source organism: Cytophagales bacterium (assembly GCA_038229375.1). Taxonomy (GTDB): domain Bacteria; phylum Bacteroidota; class Bacteroidia; order Cytophagales; family Cyclobacteriaceae; genus ELB16-189. The sequence goes on from JBBRON010000079.1 coordinate 1,063, forward strand.
TTTATTATTCCATGAAGGATACACGATCGCATCAAGGTGCAACCGGTCCATTTCGTCTTCTATGGCTTTGCGGAAAGCAATTCGTCTTACATCACTGTAAGCATCCAAACATCTGATTTCAGGATTGATCTGCCTTCCGCTATTTTTTGCTAAATAGATTAATCGGTCAGGAGCTGTTTTTGACTTTGTACCAACTCGAATAATATCTTCGATTGTTTTGAGTGTATCGCTCTTCACATTATTCGCGAGATACAACTCTATATCGGCCCTGAAATCGTCACACCATTGATTCTCTCTCAGCTTTGCAAATTCCGGAATCGTTACTGGGTCAACAATAACCGCACCAACAGCCTTCATGTCTGCAAGTGACTTTTCAAACAACGCTTTTATTTCAGGATCTGGGTTTGCCTCAATGAGTTCTGTCAGCACACCTATTCGCGCTCCCTTAAGACCATTTTTATTAAGGAATTGTGTGTAGTTCTTTACCGCTTTACCGTCTGAATAGTTGGTCAATGCATCGTTAGGATCGATACCAACCATCACTTCCATTACTCTGGTGGCATCTTCCACGCTTCGGCACATGGGACCGACCACGTCATTTCTCAGTCGGCAGGGAACGATTCCCTCCCTGCTGATTAAACCCAATGTTGTCCTGAAACCCACCAAAGAGCAGTGTGAGGATGGCCCTCTGATTGAGTTACCCGTATCCGTCCCCAGGCCAACGGTTCCAAAATTAGAAGCAATAGACGCGGCTGTTCCGCCACTCGAACCCGCAGGAACGTACTCTATGTTATAAGGATTTAATGTTTCGCCATGTGTTGAACTAAAGGTGTTGAAAGGTGTAAACGCCCATTCGCCCATATTCGATTTTGCAATTACGATAGCGCCAGCCTTCACCAATTTGTCAATAACAAATGCATCTTCATCCGGAAGAAAATTCTGAAGCGCCAGTGATCCTGCGGTTGTGGCAAGTCCTTTAGTCTGGATGTTATCCTTGACAATGATTGGGATACCATGAAGCGGCCTCAGCATCCTGGTTTTTTTATATTCTTCATCAAGCTCTTTTGCAATGGCCATGGCTTGCGGATTCAACGCCGTGATGGAGTTGATCTGTTTGTCAAATTGATCGATGCGTTCAAGATAGGCCGATACCAGTTGTTGACTGGTATAACTTCCCTTCTTGTAAGATGCGTGAATTTTGGTGATTGTTAGCTCAGAGACATCGATAGATCCCTCTCGATTGAGGGTTTGAAATGAAAGACATAATCCTATTGACCCAAGGCAAATCAAGACAAGTTTTAGCTTTCTCATACAATATCCAAACATAGTTTAATTTGCTTCTTGCGACTCATTATCGATACGCTATCGAGCCGCCTTTATCTCCGTTAGAAGTATCGTGATAGTTGTCTTTCCAATATTTTCAACATAATGTTTGTGTGTTGCCTCAGACCACTGAGCCATGCCTTCCAATTCTTCAAAATCAATGGGCTCTCCACCCTCCGGATAAACCCTTAGCGTACCTCCAGAAATGACATACGATGACTTTCTGGGATGAGTATGGGGATTGTCTTTTTCACCTGGCCTAAGGGAATATTTTACAACACGTACATATTCATTCTCTAACAGAATCTTGTACTTATCAGGCGAGACGTTTACAACATCTATTAAACTATCAATAGATGTGTTCGGACCACTTCCCTTTGCTGAATTCCCATCGCACGAAAATGTTAAATAGCCGATCGCAATAAGAACAATTAATTTACTCATGGTGGTGGTAGATCTAACGAGTTGTTGCACTGGAATCAGATTTTCCTCTGTCCTTACTTTCGACTTAATGACACATCTATCATTTCTTTCAAAACTTTCAAATCGATATCTTCCAGTTTATTTATGTATAGGCAACCGACACCCGTCTTATGTTTGCCTAACCTCTTAAGAGATGCAGCATGCTCCTGAATGCTTACGCTAAGGTACAATGATATATTCGCCTTACGCGGGGAAAATCCTATCAGAATCCAATCCACCTCCCTGCCTGTAGCAGGACTTTTGTACCTCTTGGTCCCAAAACCGATAAGCGACTTACCCCACATTTTCGGGTCTTCACGTGTTGCTTTCTTCATCATTTCCAAAATCACAAAACTGTCCTTGCGCTTTTGTTCACCATTAACAGTTTTGATAAAATCCTCTACGCTTACAGCAGTAGGCTTGGTTTTTATCTCAGCCAGTTTCGCCTTTTTTTCCGCCATTTGATCATTGTTTCCCTTACTAAACTACGACTTTTACTCTGAACTCGGCAATGGAATTGCGTCGGAACACTAGCGGAAAATCTATTTTACAATCTCCTTGTTTAATAGTCGTCTATTGTTGGCAATGTTAATATAGTTGCAGGAAGTTGAAAAACTAAACATCCCAATGCCTGCTCGACACTGTTATTGGCGAGTCGACGCATTACCTAATCCCTTTATTATCTACTTGGTCATACAAAACGAACTAGCAAGGTACACCAACGTATTGGGGGAATTCCTGTCAATTTTCAATGCCAGGTTTTTCCGTTTGCCTGGGTCAATCATTGACCCCTTTAATTCTGTGTCTGCAAGATTCCACGCGTGGTCAAATTGACTTCTTACCTCCTCTGCTTCTTTTGATTTTCCTTGCCCAATTAAACTTTCAAACAGCCCATTTAAAGCAAATCCATTTTTTGGCCAGTTTGCCAAATCCTCTCTATAAATTCTTTCCGCTTCTTTAAAGTCCTCTGCTTTTAACAACACGTTACCGAGAATATGTCGTACGGAAAAAAACCAATCGGGCGGCTCATTGTAATTAAGGTTATCCTCCAATTTAATTGCATCGGTGAGGAGTTGAATTGCCTCTTTGTATTTCCCAGCATTTCCGCTCAGTTCTGCCTCCAACACTTTTGAAGATAGTTTACATACATCAGTCACCTTGTTAATGCCCCAGTTAATTTGTTCAGCAATCGACGGTGATTGAGTTAGCTCGTTCAATCTTTTAAGTTCTTCTTTTGCCTGTTCTACTTTGTTTAGATTGACGTACGCCATCCCTCTGGCATAATGCCAAATCACAGTCGGGTAAATCAAGTCCTCTGTCGGTTTCGGAAGGGCAAGTATTTTTTCCCATTGAGCGAACTTAATCAAAATATGATTTGGAATAGTCAGGTAGTGCTGTACCGTTTCATATCCTGGCTCATGATAATATTTCTTATCAATAAGGCTTGCTGTTTTGTAAGCAGCTTCAATTGATCGCGCGCCCCTACCCTCAAAGGCTGCCGTGGCCGCAAGAAAATGATAGTTATGTGGATAATACATTTGGGGATAATATCCTTGCGACTGACACTCGGCAATGTAAATACTATCGGCCACTACTGCTTTCTCATTGGCTATTGAACCTTCGTGGTAATCTCCTGTATTTATATATATATGTGAAGGCATATGAACCAAATGCCCCGCTGAAGGAACCAATGTTTTCAATTTCTCCGCACTTGCTAACGCTTTCTCTACGTCAGCACTCGCCTCTGTTGCGTGGAGATAAAGATGATTAGCCAATGGATTTTGGGGATCTATTGCTATTACTTTTTCTAGAAGTGAGACAATCTCTGGAGTCCAGGGTCGAGGTTCTCCGCCTTTGTGTGTGTAAAAGTCCCATGGGTGCAAATTCATAATCGACTCAGCGTAGAGGGTTGCAACAAATGAATTATCTGGAAACCGTGCGAATGCATCCTTCATAGAATTTGAAAACCCTTCCCCATCTGTTGCAGTTGTGTCCATGGGAAATTTTATCTCAATTGCTTTGATAAGTGCTTTTTCCCAAGGAGATATATTTTCACTCAGAGCGACTGCCTTTGTGACTGCTCTTCTTATCTCGTTAACAGTTCCCATGTTGTCAACGGAATTAAAATTTGGGCCTAGTACATAGGCGATTCCCCAATAACCCATTGCGAATGTAGAGTCTTGTCGGATAGCTTCGCGAAACGATCGCTCTGCCTCTGCATGATTGAACCCGTTGGCCATTATTATGCCCTGATTAAAGAACATTTGAGAATACTCTGACTTGGTAGTAACCGAAACAGCATAGTCGCCAATGTTCTTCAACACAGGAGCTTCAAAAGAAGGTGGGCTTTGCTTGCATCCTACTATCCAAAGCAATATCATAAGTGCGATGAAAAATAATTTGGTAGTTCTCATAGTGGTTGAGTTTTTGTCGAAATCAATCTTTCATCTGTTCCGTTACACCGGTTTGTCCAATAGCCTAAGTCGGTGGTAACTCTCATGGATGAGTCCTTATGTTCAAGTCTAAATGCTATTTGTCTTTTCATTTCATCATTAAACTTTTCATAATTCGCAATAACAGTCCCTTTGTGAGGAAGTTGATTCCGAAGTTTCGCCCTGACCTACATGCTTAAATTAAATAAAACTTAAGTCAATAGCTGGGCTTTAATATGAGTACTTATTCCGTTTTAGTACGTCTAGGGCACGCACACAAACGAAATTAACAAACTAAAATCTAAATTCAACAGGTCGGCCTAATTCTCCACCATATTCCTAAAACCTCTTGGAGTAATCCCTTTCTTTTTCAGAAATACGCGATTAAAATACGTCAGGCTTTCAAAACCCGTTTCATAGGCGACCTCGCCGATGGCTTTGTCGGATTCGGTAAGGACATGGCAGGCATTGCCAATTCGGATGTCGTTAACATAATCCGAAAATGTCTTGCCAGTCGCGCGTTTGAAAAATTTGCAGAACGCACTTGGAGAAAGATGGATAAGACTTGCGATGGTTTCAAGGTCAATGATCCGGGTGGAGTTCTTTTGAATGTGCTGACAAACCTTGTTAATCCTCTTCTCAGTCTCTTCACTCTTCATCGGATTAAAATATTCAGACGAAAGCTTAATGGCATTTTGTGACGTAAGTTGTTGCAGAATAGAGAGCAGCGATGTTACCTTTTCAACACCCGATGTTTCCGGTATTGTTTCAATTCGCTCCATAATCTCTTTCGCGTTAGGAAAGAACAATCCATGCGAAGAAGCTGAAAGTAGCTTCGCGATTTTTTCAAAACCATGAAGATGCAGAAAAGTCCCAATGAATTCCTCAGTGAATTGAAGAACCACTGCGGATACCATCGTCTTTTTCATTGGGTCACTCGACCATGTGTGCGGAAGGCCAGGACCCAGTAGCACAAGGTCGCCCAGCGTAAAACTCTCATTGCTGTCGCCTACCAGACGCTTACCTTTTCCTTTGGTGATGAGGGTCAGTTCGTATTCCGGATGATAATGCCATTTGAATTCAAATGCCGGAACAGCAAAGCTGTAGGTCAGGAAAGATTCATTTCCTTTTTTTGTGGCGATGTTCTCATAAATGGCCTTCATTTCAGTACAATAATACTTTATTGGTTGCTATTCCTTAACATAAAATGTCAATATTGTG
>JBBRON010000080.1:0-6271 GCA_038229375.1 Cytophagales bacterium
CGGCAAGTAATCGCTGTTGGCACCACTTCCTTGAGGACGCTGGAGAGCCTGTATTGGTATGGTGTTAAATTGATTCAAAATCCGGACGCACCTTTTATAATTGATAAACTCGAGCCTTACTGGGCAAAAGAACCCCTGCCCGATCGGTTCAGGGCAATGAAGGCAGTTCTGTCTGCCATGGACCAGCAAGAAGTAAGCGAACTTGTGGGACAGACCTCCATATTCATCTTTCCTGGATATCGGTTCAGGATCTGCCAGGGTTTGATCACCAATTTCCACCAACCAGGCTCTACTTTGCTGCTCCTGATCGCTGCCCTCATCGGTCAAGACTGGAAGGAAGTTTATCGTGAGGCACTCAACAACGACTATCGCTTCCTGAGCTATGGCGACAGCTCCCTTTTATTCGCCTAATCGGGTTCCTTGGTGAACAAAAAAAATCTTTCACTGCGTTCACTTTTTAGCTCCTTGAAATATAAACACGGAAAAGGTTGAATTAGTCGTCAGGCAGTTCAAGTAAAATATAGCTCAACGCTCTAACACGTTATTAGCCAGATGTTAAATAATGTAGCTGAATTCAGGTAGCAAGTAGGAATTTTCGGTGAATTGTCAGATATTTCATGTTAGCATCTAAACCTGTTGATAAGATGAAGGAAAGACTTACCAGATTTTTGGGCGTGCAGCCCGAGGAAACCGGACCTGTTTCACTCCTGCTGGCGATCAGCTTTTTTATGGGATTGTTCCTTGCAACGGTAGCGGTTGCATCTCAGTCGCTTTTCCTCCTGACGTATGATGAGAAGTCTCAACTTCCATTGGCCTTGGTTATTGGCGGTGGGTTCGGCTTTATCGCTACAGGGCTGTTCAACCTTCTAATGGGCCGCGTTTCTTTCCGGTCGTTAGCGGTCTTTTTTCTTCTTCTGATCCTGGCGGCCACCGCATTTCTGGAATTTGGCAAGGAATACGTCGAAGATGTGAAGCAGTTATATTATATAGGATTTACCCTTATTCTACCCTTCACCTTCGTAAGTCAATTGGTGTTCTGGGGAGCATTTAACCGGATATTTACCCTTCGCCAACAGAAACAGGTCATCGGGAGTGTTGACGTTGGGATGGATATCGCACAGATACTTGCCTTCTTCTCTATTCCTGTATTACTAAATTTCGGTGTAAAAATTGAGTCACTATTTACCATCGGTCTGGTCAGTATCATAGTCTACCTGGTTCTGTTTCTGGTTCTTGCCAACAAATACCTTCATAAAAGAACAGCAACTCCAACTGCCGGCCTTTTAAATGAAAGGGAAAACAAGAAGCTGACAATTCCTCAATTTTTCAGCTACCGTTACATCGTCGTCCTATCAGCATTTGTCGTCGTTTCGTTTACAGCTCTCCGGTTTATCGATTATTCATTTTTTAATGTAGCTACTACAACATTTAACGAAACCGAGCTTCCTGTTTTTCTTAGCTTGTTTGAAGCAACCGTTGTGATCTTCGGATTTCTGTTCGCGACGTTTGCGACCGACAGAATTCAACAGGAGTATGGATTGAAGGTTTCCCTTATCATCAACCCCCTGTTGCTCATCGTATTTACTTCCGCCGCTTTGGGATTAGGATATTTCTTCGGGTACGAAAATACAGCTGATGCCAGCGCCTCGGTAATCTTCTTCTTTATCATGGTGGCGATGAGTAAGCTTTTTGTAAACTCCCTCCGCGATGCACTCGACTCCCCGATCTTTAAATTTTATTATGTACCTATTGAAAAGTCGATCAAGCTCGATGCTCAAACAAAAATCGAAGGAATTGTCACAGCATTCGCCACAATTGTCGCCGGGGGATTGATTGTATTAATTAACTCGTTCAAGATTTTTGACTTGTTATCCATCACATTTTTCACACTGCCTTTGCTTGCGGCATGGTACTTCCTGATAAACAAAATGTATCACGGCTATCGTGATACACTCCAAACATCATTACAACGAAACAGATCGTCTGTAGAGGGTCACGTTGTACGGGAGTTTACACTTAATAGTGTACTCGAAAAAGAAATCAATAGCTCCGCTGAAGAAAAAGTAATCTACGGATTGAAGCTCATGGAAAAACTTGAGCCCGCACTTTTTGAAACGTCTATCGTGCGACTGGCTGACAGTGATCTCAGGAAAGTGAAACAGTTTGCTCAGGACAAGATCAAAGAACTTGGTATAGAAAACCAAAAGAATACCAGTGAGATTTCTGGCCTTGCAAAACAAGCAGTCGGTGCCGCTGAAGACAGTGACTTGCTTTCAATATCTGCCGATAAGTTAATGAAGCTTGGTAAATCGGTTCGTCAGACTGACCGGTTGCTAGCAGCAAAATTATTGAGAAAACTAATCAGCCAGCGTACGATCTTTATCCTGTTAGAACTTCTTCGTGATGCGGATGCGAAGGTGCGTCAGGAAGCAATCCTGACAGCGCGCAAAGTAAAACGGTCTGAAACATGGCCAGTGATGATTGATCTCCTCTCGTCTCCATTATATAGTAATCAGGTAACAGCCGCCTTGAAAGAAGCTGGTCCATCAGTTCTACCTGTATTAGATACGGCTTTTTACCGCTCAGGACAATCAGACCAGGTGATGCTTAAAATTGTGCAGATCATGGGTCACATCGGTGGCACCGAAGCCTGGCAGTTACTATGGAAAAAATCAGACTACCCGGATAAACGGGTTGTTAAGCAAATATTCTACTCACTGCGTTTTACAAATTATAATGCCAAAGGTCGTGAACGCAACCAGGTAATGGAATTGCTGGACACCGAGATTGGCAAAACATTGTGGAATCTATGTGCTCAGGAGGAACTTCCAAACGTAGAACATTTCAAATTCCTTAAAGAAGCATTGCGTGAAGAATTGCGTGACAACAATGACCAGATCTCATTGCTGATGTCTATTCTGTATGATCCTCAATCTGTTCAGCTTGTTCGTGAAAATATTGAAACCGGAACGTCGGATGGTATTGCCTACGCACTTGAGTTGATGGACCTGTTCGTAGATCAGGAGATGAAACCAAAACTCTTCCCGCTTTTCGATGATATCTCAGTCAAAGAAAAAATGAATCGTCTGCAAGTCTATTTTCCGCGTGAAAGTTATAATCCGGTACAGGTAGTAAATTATATTTTGAACCGCGACTTTAACCTTAACAACCGCTGGACTAAAATGTGTGCCGTATATTCATCTGCGTTTATTCCTGAATTCCGTGTTAGTCGAGGATTGATTGGACAAATGTTTAACCCGGACAGACTTTTACAGGAGACCGCTGCATGGGTGATCTATAATAAGGATAAAACACAGTATCAGGTTGTTTCCGATCGCCTGCCTTTGCGCGATAAAAAATTCCTCGACTCTTCTATCGAGAACAATCAACTACTCGATGGACTCGATGACGGATTCTATCTTGGAATTGAAATGGTGCTCTTTATAAAATCCCTTCCCCAATTCAAGGGAATTCCAGGATCGATCCTCAGTGACCTTTCGGATAAAATAATACCATTGGATCTGAAACAACGCGACAAAATTACCTTCAGCAATCCGGATGAGAACCGTCCGATTCTGATTGTTGCTCACGGTGAGGTAAGGCTGAAAGAGGGGAATAACGAGGTGGGTGTAATGACAAAGAACTCCGTGTTTGGCGACTTGTTTCAAGAGGGAGCTACTATTAAAATTACAGAAGCTGAGGCTATTGAACGCTCTGTTGTATTCAGGATCAATCTCGCTGATTTCTATTTTGTGATGGCGAAACATCACGAGCTGGTGCAGGGACTGGTAAGGAATGTAACGAAGAACACGAAAACCGCGGAGATTTAACTTTTTTAACCAAAGAACAGGATTATGGCCTACGACATTGATGTACTGATCACCTTTGCAGAGAAAGACAACGAAGCAGGAAAGAAAAATGAAAGCGGATGGATCTCTCAGTTCAAGAAGTTTCTTGATTTGATGCTCTACCAGGTTCTTGGCGAAAAAACGAATATAGTTGTCAAGTCAGAATATGATGACTTCACTGCTTCCAATCTGAATAACGCTGCCGTCTTAGTCACGATCCTGTCAAAAGAGTTTGCAAGTTCAGGCCGCTGTCTGGACACTGTAGAGTCGTACTACAAAGCCACCAGCGGTTCAAAAATAGAACGCGTATTCAAAGTATTGAAATCACCCCTCTCCCTTCAGGAACAACCCCCACGCCTTCGTGATCTTTTGACCTATGACATGTTCCAGTTGGACAATGAGACTGGACAAATGAGAGAATACACTGACTTCTTTAGCCAGGAAGCTGAAAAACAGTATTGGATGAAGATGGTGGATCTTGTGTACGACATTCACGAAACACTCATCGTTCTTAAAGGTCAGACCAGAACAGAAGTAAAAAACATCTTCAAACGCAGAACTATTTACCTGGCTGAGACCGGACATGACCTATCCATTCAACGCAATATTATTCGTCGCGAGTTACAGCGTCATGGCTATGTAATCCTTCCGGGCCAGCTTCTGCCTAACCGAGCAGAAGACCTTGAACGTGTGGTAAGCAAAGATCTGGAGGAAGCGAGTCTCTCCATTCACCTTATCGGAAGTGCTTACGGAGAAATTCCTGAAGGATCCGATCGTTCGGCTGTGGATATTCAGAACAAACTTGCTGCAGAACACACCGTGATCAAGCGTTCCCGTAAAGAAGAGTTCTCACGGCTTATCTGGATCGCTCCGAATCTTCGTAATGCAAGTGACAAGCAAAAAATGTTTATCGACTCATTGCGTCGCGATATTGAAGCTCAGGAAGGAGCCGAAATTCTGCAAAATCCCCTGGAAGATTTTAAGAATATCATGCGTGAGGAATTGCTCTCTTCACAAAACAAAACAGCTGATCAGTTCACTCCTGGCAAGACCATCTACCTGGTTCATGACAAGATTGATCATCAGCAGGTATTGCCTCTGGTGGACGTAATTCAGAAGTCAGGCTTCAGTGTTGTCTTTCCAGCCTTTGAAGGAGAATTGATGGAAGTGCGCAAGAAACACATCGAAAACCTGCGCAACTTTGATGGCGCGATTATATACAAAGGTAAAGTCAACGATCAGTGGGTACGGATGAAGGTGCTGGATCTGTTGAAGGCTCCTGGCTTTGGTCGCATTAAGCCAATTCGTGGCAAGGCCATTATTAGTGAGGCGAATCTAGATAGTTATAAAAACCAAAACGTAACGCTGATCACCGGCGATAGCAATAAATCGGCAGAGTCATTGAAACAATTTTTACAAGAATTTAAATCCTAAACGAGTATGAGTCAATTAACAGACGAACTACCCGGCACACCTACACAAGTAGGTATTGCCAATCCATTCCCCGGATTGCGTCCATTCAAAATCGAAGAAAGTCACCTCTTCTTCGGTCGTGAAGGACAAAGTGATGAGGTACTCCTCAAACTTTCAAAGAGCCGGTTTGTAGGCGTGATCGGACCTTCAGGAAGTGGTAAATCATCGTTCATTTATTGCGGTGTATTGCCAATTCTATATGGTGGATTTCTAACCGACGCAAGTCCTAACTGGGAGGTAATCGTGACCCGGCCAGGTGCCAATCCTATCGATAACATGGCAGAGTCGTTGCTCGGTGCTACGAAGGAATACAATGCCGCCGATCCTGAAGATAAAAAAATCAAACGGACAATCGTATCAACATTGCTTCGAAGTAGCTCACTTGGATTGGTGGAAGCTATCCAGCAATCAAGGCGATCTTCTGATACCAACTACCTGATACTGGTTGACCAGTTTGAGGAGTTGTTCCGCTTCAAAGACAGCACCGATCCTAATTCAATCAACGAGACGTTGAGTTTTGTGAATCTGCTAATGGAGGCTGTCAACTACGAAGACTCTCCAATTTATGTAGCGATTACCATGCGTTCCGACTTTATCGGCGACTGTGCGCAATTCCCTGAGCTGACAAGAAAAATTAACGACAGCCACTATCTGATTCCTCAGATGACCCGCGATCAGAAACGCAGGGCGATCGATGGTCCAGTAGCGGTGGGTGGTGCTGTGATTACACCCCGACTCACTCAACAACTTCTTAATGACCTCGGTGACAATCCAGATCAATTGCCAATTCTTCAGCACGCACTTATGCGTACGTGGGGTTACTGGTCACGTTTCAGAGATTATGAAGGTGAGCCACTTGACCTGAAGCACTATGAAGCCATTGGTACCATGCGCGAGGCGTTGTCAATGCACGCCAATGAAGCGTATGATGAGTTGGACGAAGAGCAGCA
>JBBRON010000081.1:0-6205 GCA_038229375.1 Cytophagales bacterium
AATCAAATTCAGGTTGTCTCATCATATAAGTTTCCAAATCATTTTTCCCTCGTTTCAAACCAAAAAGTTCCATAAAGTCAATAACTTTTTTCCTGCTGCTACATTTTGGCAAAAAGAATATCATCAACTTTACATTAGTCAATCCCATTTAATCACACCCTCGTTTCATTGCCTCACATTCTAATTTATGTCGCTCCCTAAAAAGCCTCATCTGTAGTGGCATATTTAAAAGTTTTATTAGCGGTTACCAATACGTTATGTTCAGCACCATCATCTATAAGTGTTATCGTATCTTCCTCCTGCCTCACTCCATCTACTGTTACCACCATTTTTTCACCGACAAGTATTTGTATTACTTCAATATGATAGACTGTATTTTTATACCGGTAGTGCACTTTAAATGATTCCCATTCTTTCGGAACACAGGATATAAATTTCAATTTATTTCCTTCCACTTGAAGACCAAGAAAAGATTCTGTAATTAAACGATACAACCAGCCTGCCGAACCTGTGTACCAGGTCCAGCCACCACGCCCGGCATGAGGCGTGCGTGAATACACATCAGCCGCAAGCACATAAGGTTCTACTTTGTATGTTGCGATTTGCTCAGCACTTTTACCATGGTTCACAGGATTAATCATATTTAATAATTCCCATACGCGTTCATTGTTACCTAATTTAGCAAACGCCATAATCATCCATACGGCAGCATGAGTATATTGTCCTCCATTTTCTCTTACACCGGGAACATAACCTTTTATATAGCCGGGGTTTACATCAGACTTGTCGAAGGCTGGAGTCAACAATTCAATGATGCCAATATCTTTTTGTACTAAATTTTTGTAAGCAGATTCCATCGCTGTATGAATCAGAGTATCATTTCCACCTTCTGATAAAACCGACCAGCTTTGTGCAATGGAATCAATCTTACATTCTTCATTGCTTTTTGACCCTAATTGTGTTCCATTATCAAACCATGCACGTTTATACCATTCACCATCCCAAGCATGTTTATCAATGTTTGCTTTTAGCTTCTCTGCTTCCTTCTTACAGATATTTGAAAATGCTAAATCATTATGCAGGTTGGCAGTCTCTTTAAATTTATTGAGAATATCATAAAGAAAAAATGCAAGCCAAACGCTTTCTCCCTTTCCATGCTGTCCAACTTTATCAAACCCATCGTTCCAATCGCCAGTTTCAATTAAGGGTAATCCGTGTTCGCCAAAATTGAGTCCATGCTTGATCGCTCTAACACAATGATCGTAAAATGAAGCTGACGTATGAGAATCAACTGGAAGATCAAAATAGGATTCTTCTCCTGGATTTAAGAGCCGACCTACAATAAAATCTATTGAAATATCAAGCACAGAAACATCACCTGTATGCTTAATATAAAAAGTTGTTACATACGGTAACCAAAGATAATCGTCTGAGATTTTTGTTCGCACACCACGACCTACTGGCGGATGCCACCAATGCTGTACATCACCTTCTTTAAATTGCCTTGATGCACAAAGCAAAATTTGTTCGCGGGCAAGTTCGGGTCTCGTATGAAGTAATGACATTACATCCTGCAACTGGTCTCTGAATCCAAATGCGCCACCTGACTGATAGAATCCACTTCTTCCCCATAGTCTTGATGATAAGGTTTGATAAGTAAGCCAGCCGTTTGTAATGATGTTTAAAGCTTTATCAGGTGTTTCAATCTGAAGAGAACCTATTGTTTTTTCCCAATATTTTTTTACTTTTTCTAAAGCATGTGCTGCCATATCCATTCCTCTGAATTGTTTGGCTATTGAACTTGCTTCATTCGAATCTTTCCCTGCTCCCAGCCTAAAAATAATTTCTTGTTCTTCCCCGTCTCCTATTATAAAAGGGACCTGTATAGCAGCACAAGGATCTAAAGCAAGCCCTGTTTTTCCAGAAAGTTTTACACGTGACATTGCTTCAGGATTCTGTAGACTGCCATTGCGGCCAATAAATTCTGTGCGATCACCAGTGAAAGTTTTTTTCAAATAATCAACATCAAAAAATGCCACCCTATGATTAAACTCTGTGTTGTATTGATTTTTTGCAATCAAGGCTCCACTATCTGGATCAACCTCTGTGTGGATATGCATGGCCGTTTTTGTCCTGTTATCGCCCAACACCCACTCGATATAACCTGTTGCAGAAAGGTTTCTTGTTCTTCCTGATTGATTCTTTAATTTTATTACGATGAATTTAATAGCGGCTTCTATATCAACATAGATTGTCATTTCAGAATAAATGCCATCTTCAATATGTTCAAAAACACTATATCCAAATCCGTGGCGTGTAATATAACTTGATTTTCCCCCTGCAGGCAATAATGCTGTTGACCAAAAATGGCCGCTATCTTCATCTCTAATATAAATGGCCTCTCCACTGCTATCTGAAACAGGATCATTGCTCCATGGTGTAAGTCGTAATTCATGTGCATTTTCGGTCCATGTATAAGCTGATCCGCTTTCAGAAATTACTGTTCCGAAATTTGGATTCGCTATTACATTTACCCATGGCGCTGGCGTTTTTTGCTTCTTATCAGTTATAATAACATATTCTTTTCCATCAGGTGAAAATCCTCCAAATCCATTAAAAAAGGTAAGATGTTTTGGCTGTGCAATACCCGTTAAAGAAAGCGTTTGAGTTTGACTTTTATCAATAAATGGAATAGCCAATCGTGCAACTTCTTTTCTGTTAACATGGTCTGCTAAGGTTCCATTACTATCAGCAATGATGACACGCGCCACCGATTGAAATAAAATGCGGTCTTCATTTGAAATCTGGTCGGCGGCCCTTAAAAAGATACCTCCCTTAACTCCATTTAATTCCACTGGTATAAGCGCTTGAATAACGTTTTGAAAATCCTGCCTATAACCATTGTGCTCTTCATTCCAAATTACTAAGTCTGCAACGAGTCCTTTCAATCGCCAATAAGCATGCGCCTGTATCATTTGCTTTACCAATTGAAGGTTATCCTGACTTTCAATCTTTAAAAGAACAATGGGTAAATCTCCTGAAATAGTATATCCCCATAAGCCAGATTGTTGTCGGTGGTTGTTGATGAGAATTGTTGGGTCGGCGCGAAATGAAGCATTTGCAAAAAGGATAGAACTTGCCAAACGCCCATATAAATGTGCATCACCTTCAGAGGCATTTATTTGGCGAAGAACTACCTGGCTATGAGTCCAAGCCATTTCAAACACACGGTCTTTATGAGCTTTATTATCCTGATATTTAATTATCAAACCTTGACAAATTTCTTTTGTTTCGGCAATGCCAATAACCATATCAACGGTTACGGATTCATCTGGATCTAGGGTTATTCTATATCGAATTGCAACAATAGGATCTAGCACGGATCCTTGGCCACCACTAAGTTTACCTGGATTGTTCATGGCTTGAGGATTGACTATCGAATTACCATGTCCAATAAATGCCATCCTATCTGTTTCATAGGATATTTCTTCAGCAACTTTTCCCTCTGTGGCCATCAAATGAAACATCCACGGGGATTGTTCTTCTGCGGATCTAGGTCGGCGGGTGCAAAGGATCGTATTTTGATGAGGAATAATTTCTGTTTGAACAAAAAGATTACTGAAAGCTGGAGCTATTAAATCCGAAGCGTTAGAAGCAAGTACTACTTCTGCGTAACTTGTAAACTCGAGAGTTTTGCGGATTGCGGAACGGTTAGTCACGTGTAATCTGCGCATCTCAATATCATCTTCAGGCGAAACAACAATTTCTGTTCGAACATCTATTTCATTTTGTGAGATATGAAAATCTACACGGCCCTGTGAAAATGCTACTTCATATTTTTCTGATTTTTTAATTGTGGGCTGATGTGTATTAGACCAAAAGGTGTTACTTCCCACCTCGCGGATATAACAAAAAACACCCCTGCTATCACAAGTAACATCTTCGTGCCAGCGAGTAACTGCAATATCTTTCCAACGACTGTATCCACCACCTGCATTACTTATCATCAAATGATACTTTCCATTGGATAATAATTGCACTTGAGGTATGGATGTGTTTGGCGTATTGAGCACCCTTGTTTCCTGACTATCTGCTGTATAATTAATATCTGCTATTTCTGTAGTGTGTGCAAAAAATGATGTTGCTTTTGGAATCCTTTCCTGTAATAACAAAAGTGTTGCCTTAAACTGTGGTTCCGATTCAAACAATTTTTGCATTGGTTTATCCTGAAGGAGGTAGGCTAGTGACAATAAACTCATTCCGTGATGATGTGCCATGAAAGAATAAACAATAGCCTTAGATTGTCCACGTTGCAGACGTGATGGTGTGTAGTCTATTGCTTCATAAAACCCATACCTTCCTTCTATTCCTTTTTTCATAAGCAATTCTAGGTTTTCACATGCCTTTTCAGGTGCAACCATTAGCGCTAATGCAGATGCATAAGGAGCGATTACAGTATCTTCTTCAAGTCCGCGTTTCAATCCAAGTCCGGGAACGCCAAATGCTCGGTATTGATAGTTGGAACCAGCATTGATCATATTATAACCCGATTCAGAAATACCCCAGGGTCTATCTGTTTTTTTACCATATTTAATTTGCCATTCTACTGCTGCTTTACAGGTTTGATCGAGCAAAGTATTTTCATAGGTGGGCATTACCAGAAGCGGCATTAAATATTCAAACATAGAACCACTCCATGAAAGGAGTATGGAACCACCATCAACATTAGTTAATAAGCGTCCTAATGCAAACCAGCTTTCTTCCGGAAGTTTCCCCTGCGCAATACAAACAAATACGCATAGTCTTACTTCAGAAGCGAGCAAATCATAATGGCTTGCATCTTTAAAGTGTTCTTGCACATTGTAGCCTATGGTAAAAAGATGGCTTGATTTATCATATAAAAAATCCCATTGCATGTCGGCCAATTCATTGCAATGCTGTGCAAGATTTCCAGAAACAGAAATTAATTCGTCAGCTTGATTTATTGATTTTGCTATTGCAGCTTGCATTATTTCAAGCCAATGATTTTCATTTGAAGTATTATTTTTGATATGCTTACTATTTAACGCAGCTTGTAATTCTGTTGTTTTATTTAATATTTCATTCCAAGTTACATTTAAATCAAGAGCAATAATATCATCGATTGCAAAAGGAGCAGACGTTAATAAAAACCAAGGTGTAAAAATTTGAATAAGCTGATTTACTTGTTTTAATTGTTCAAAAAGTAATTGCTTCCATCTGTATGTTTCGCTATTAGGGTCACCATCTAGTTTTTCTGTTATAATGTTAATTTTTTTTGCTAAATCATCGTGAAGTTCTTTTATTTCGAATAAAGTAGTTAGCTCAGTATTACAGATTTTATCAAGGTCAATTGCTAATTGTTCAAGTAACTTATTATTGTTTTCGTGTAATGTGTCGGTTAGTACGTGGAATGTATCTCGAATACCCTCGAATAAATTTATACTTATAATTTTTTGATGTGGCAATGCCAATAAACCTTGTCTCAAAACAAGCAAATGTCCTGCAAGATTTCCACTGTCAACGGTAGAAATGTATTTTGGTTGAAGTGGATTTAGTGATTCTGTATCGTACCAGTTATAAAAATGTCCATTAAATCTTTCCAATTTATTCATTGTGTCGATGGTATTCCTTGTTCGTTCTACAAACTGATAGGAAGTTATATAACCAAAGTCGCATGCGTTTAAGCTTGCAAGTAGTGACAGGCCCATATTGGTTGGAGAAGTACGACGTGCTATTTGTTCTATGGGTTGCTCTTGGTAATTATCAGGTGGAAGCCAGTTGTCTTCTACTACAATGAAATGTTCAAAGAAACTCCAGGTTTTTCTGGCGAGCTTTCGGAGAAAAATATTTTGTTCAATTGTAAGTATGGCAACCTGTTTCTCTAAAGGTTTACTCGCATACCAAGTAATGAATGGAGCAATGAGCCACAACAATAAAATAGGTCCAGCAATAGATAACTTTAGTGGTGAGTAAATAGCTAAAAATGTAAATACACTCAACGTTAGAGCAGGTTCAATCCACATCGATAAATAGCTGATGCGTAAACTGGGTTGTTCAGTGTGAATAAAATGGGAACTCGGATTCCATTCCAGTAATTTTTTTCCAGTAATAAACATTCTCCACAACGTGCGTAGTATGGCACTCAAATTTGCAAATGCTTCATAGGGAAGGCAAATGAGTGTGA
>JBBRON010000082.1:0-5808 GCA_038229375.1 Cytophagales bacterium
TTTCAGAACCCATCTTATCCACAAATTCCTTGAAATCGATCTTCTTACCGTCAATCGCCCGATGCATATTTTCGCTGCTGCCCAAAAAATTAACAAAATCCTGGTCGGTGACATCTTTATAAATACCATTGCATACAAAAATGTCCTTGTTTGAGTCGTTATCGAAATCAGCTATTAACGCACCCCAACTCCAGTCGGTTGCATCTACTTTGGCAAGCTGGCCTACTTCCCTGAATGTACCATCCTGATTATTCACCTGAAGCATATTCCGCATGAATTGATGGTAGTACCCATTCTTGATTCTCAGTTGATATACATCATAGGTTTCAAAGTCAGACTTTGTCTTCAGCCGGGTATCAATTTCAGGAAGCATATCGGTTGAGAAAATATCCGGATATCCGTCGTTATTTATGTCGGCAAGATCCGCTCCCATTGAAAACATGCTCAGATGCCCCATGAAATCCATCAACTTTTCTGAAAATGTTCCGTCGTGATTGTTTATGTATAAATAATCGCGTTCGTAAAAGTCGTTCGATATGTATATGTCCGGCCAATTATCCTGGTTAACATCACCTACTGTCACGCCTAGCCCAAAGCCTATTACACTACCATAGATATTAGCGGATTCGCTGACATCCGAAAATCTACCCTTGTTGTTTTTATATAATTTATCTCCGCCTTCCTCATCCCTTTCATCGCGAAGATTGCGATAGCCGAGAGTTGAAATGGGCCTGAATGAATTGTTAAGTACATAGCAATCAAGGTCACCGTCCTTGTCGTAATCAAAGAAAACGGCATGTGTTGAAAAACCCCTATCTGCCAGGCCAAAGTCATTGGCCCGTTCGGTAAATGTTAAATCTCCATTGTTGATGAAAAGCTCATTCTCCCGATTTCCGCCATTGATATCGCCTGAATTGCAAACATAAATGTCCAACAAACCGTCAGCGTTCACATCGGCCATCGTTACTCCCGTAGACCAGACTTTTGATCCGCCAACGCGTGCAGTCTTTGTGATATCTTCAAATTTCCAGTTTCCCTTATTGAGATAAAGGCGATTGCCTGTCATATTGGAGGTCAGGTACAAGTCGGGTAATCCGTCGTTGTTGATATCTCCGATAGCAACCCCACCGCCGTTATAAAAATTGCGATACCGGAATACGTCAAAGTCCTCTTTGACGGTCAGTGTATTTTCAAATACAATCCCTGTTTCCTTCGACGACAACCTAACGAAAAGCGAATTTGCCTTTTCGTGCTCTTTTTTTGGCTCGCAACCAGCGAACAGGAGCAGGTAAAAAATAATGTTAAATACCGCCGGCTTCATTCCTTATCAGCAACTCTTTGGAAAAATAAAAAGGCAAGATATTCAATCTTGCCTTTTTATTTAAAAAGAAATTAAATACTAGTTACCGCCGTATCCTGGGTTTTGCTTCAGGTTTGGATTAGAGTCAACAGCTTGCTGAGGTATGCTATATAGCACGCGATAAGGATCCACATTTGCTCCTTTTTCAGCCCATGTATCGTTGAATTTTCCAAAACGGATCAAGTCGCCTCTGCGCAAACCTTCCCAATACAATTCACGGCCACGCTCATCAAGTACATCCTGAAGAGTAACTGCTCCAAGTGCAGGAGCGCCACGCAATGCTCTTAGCGTATTGATGTCTGCCAAAGCAGAACTTGGGCTGCTCGCATCTGATCCACCACGAACCTTTGCTTCAATCATATTAAGATAAACTTCGCCAAAGCGGATAAGAACATACTTGTCATAAAAGGCAGGGTGATACTTCATTACCCGGATACCCTTGTTTGTTGCTGCACCAGAAAGTGGAACATCGTTTGAGAATTGCAACGGTAATCCAGTACGGGTATCGGTGATGTTAACACCCTTATCATCTTTTTGCTGACCAGCAAGGAAACCTAAGCCAATACCAGCAAACTTACTCGCATCAGTCGCTCCGAAAGCAAGACCTGGAATTGATCCTGCAGCAATACCTCTTCTTTTGTCAGCGGCATCAAACTTACCGTAGAAATCAGAAAGCGTTGCAAAACCATTCCATCCGCTAGGATTTTGGTTATAGTGCAGAGTCATATAAACACGGTTCTGAGGAGAGCCTTGTGTGCTGGTAAGGATAATCTCAGTACTTGGACCAGTTGCCTTGAAATTGTCAAAGTAGTTAGTGTTCAAAGCATATCCGTCGGCCATTACTGCTGCGGCATACTTGATAACCTTACCCATGTCGCCAGCGTCAAAAGTGAAAGGTCCTTTTGCGTCAGCTGCAGTGAATACTCCTTTGTTAAGATACAATCTTGACAAAATCGCATTTGCGGCTGCCTTTGAAGCCACTGGCTGTGGCACGCTTCCTGCGGCTACAACTGGAAAGCTTGGGCTTGCAAGGGCGTCTGTCAAATCCTTTTCAACCGCTGCAAATCCTTCTGCGCGTGTTAGAACTGTTGGATTAACAGATACACCTTCAGTAGTCTTACGGTCAGGTAGAACTCCCCAGAAATCGATAATATAGTATCTGTTGTAGGCTCTGATGAACTTCGCCTGCGCAGCTTGCGATGCAGTAACGCCTGACGCTTCCAAAACTGTCTGAATGTTATAAGCATTCTGATTCAACGTATTCCAGGCATTATTTACATAAGCGTGAGACGCGTCCCAGGTATGCGTATATAAAGAACGCCATACACCATTATCACTCCAGTCAACACCACGTGTTGGTGGAATAAGTTCATCTGTTACGTGTTCAGTCAACGAATATATACTTGCCTGGTCAGTAAACGCCTGAAGCGCATTATAAGAACCCTCGAGGGCAGCAGCAGGATCGGCATTTGTTGTACCACCTGAGCTAGTTACGATTACTTTCGAATCAACCTCTTTCGTCACGAGGTCGGTACAGGCAGTTATGAAGCCGAAGGCTACAGCAACTACCATCAATCGGGTTAATTTATTCATATTTATTAATTGGATTGTTATTAAAATACTGCACTAATTTAAAACAGTGTATTGGTTAAATTGTTCGTTAAAACGTTGCATTAATTCCAAACGCAAAGGTTCTGGCGCGCGGATAGGTGGTATAATCTATACCGGCAACCGCAATCGGCGGTGCGCTTCCCAACGTTACAGGCTTAGGAACACTAACTTCCGGATCCTGGAAAGGGTAACTTGTGAAAACTGCAAGGTTAGAAGCAGTTACAAACAGCTTAAGATTCTGGAAAGGACCAGTGTTGGGCTTGAAGTTATAACCAAGGGTTACGTTCTGAAGTCTTACAAATGAAGCGTCATACAAGAAACGTGTAGATACGTCTGGAGCATTCAACTTGTCCTCCGTTGTTGTAGGAATATCTTTCGTAGTATTCCGTCCATTCGCAAGCGAACCAGCCGTAAAGAATGCATTGGCCGTGTTGCTGTAGACATATTGTCCAAGCTGGCCAGAGAAGAAAATGCTCAGGTCAAAGTTCTTGTAGTTGAAGTTGTTAGTAAGTCCAAGATTCCATTTTGGAAGTGGAGACTTGCCAACAAATTTCTGCACATCACCACCTTTGTACTTTGCAATACCATTGGCGTCGAAACCATCAAACTCACGAACAAAGAATGCATATAGTGGCTGTCCATCAGCAATACGCTGAGAATAAGCACCCGACAAGCCCTGACCGTTGATTTCACCGGCATTATAGAAAGTTCCAAGATTCGTTACCTCGTTATTGTTATAAGCCATGTTGTAAGAGATCGTCCACTTAAAGTCAGTGTTCATGATCGCATCATAGGTTAAACCCAACTCAACTCCCTGGTTGATAATGTTTGCAGGAAGATTTTGGTAAACATAAGGCTGTGGAGCCGGCTGTGCTGAATAAGTAATAGTCAACAAGTCAGTCGTATTCTTACGATAGAAATCAAGGGAACCTCTCAATCTGTTGTTCAACAATCCAAAATCAAATCCAGCATTGAACTGAGATGTTGATTCCCACTTAAGGTTAGGGTTGTTGAATGATACCGGTCCAAAACCACCACCATTTGTGTTGTCCGCACCAGTATTGATTGACCAGTCACCGTAACGGCTTCTTTGATCATACAGGTTGTGTGGGATTTGCTGGTTACCGGTAATTCCATAACTGATTCTAAAGCTAAGATCAGAGAATGCTTCAGGAATGAACGCCTCTTCGCTTAGTCTCCATTTGAAGGCCGCGCTTGGGAAAACTCCATACTTGTTATTAGGACCGAAACGAGTTGATCCGTCCGCACGTACAGTTGCAGTTATGATGTACTTATCGCTGATAGATGCAGTGAATCGACCATAATATGACTGAAGTTCGTCAGTAGTGTTGCTTGAATTCACAGCAACAACTCCTCCGAGTTTAGACTGATCTGATGATGCGAGGTTATAAAGCATATCATCGAGATTGTTTGTCCGGAAACGGCTTGCCTCAAAGCTGGAAGCAGTTGTTTGGAAACTCTGATATGAATATCCTACCAAGCCGCTAAAATTTACATTACCAAACTTCTTTTCATAGCTGAAGTAATTTTCCCAAAGATTGTTTATCTGGTTGTTATCACGAGTATAAGCACGTCCGTTATTATAGATACCAGTAACATTTAACAATTTCGAAAAAGCTGACCTCTGCTGAGTCGATGTTATGTCGAAGCCATAAACGGTCTTGAATTTGAGACCCTTTACTATTTCGTACTCAGCACCAACGGAACCAAGTGCACGCAATGAGTTAGTAAAAAGTTTACTTAGATTGATCATTGCCACAGGGTTAGGCTCTGTGTTTGCCAATTGGAAATATCCGCTTGGATCAGCAGTATTATATATTGGATTCGATGGAGCCTGTTTCAATGTATTACCCCAAACGTCACCTTCAAATCCTGAGTTAACAGTGATAGGAACCTGATCATCATGAGTTTGTGCTATTGTAAACGAGGTCGTTACTAACAATTTATCGTTAATGAATTTCTTGTCTCCATTAAATCGAAGGGAAAATCTCTTTAGTCCGCTATTCTTCACAATACCTTCCTGATCCAAATAACCGGCAGAGAACAAATAGCTACCAGATTTGTCACCACCACCATACGACAATCCGTATTGTTTTGATACAGCAGATCTTGTTACAGCGTCCTGCCAATCCGTATTACCTCCCTTATCAAGGGCGGCACCAGTGCCAGGTCCATTGTATTTGGTATAGGCATCCAAAAATGGCTGCTTTTCTAACAGGTCATATTTTTTGGAGATGTTACTAACACTTGTCTGAAATGAGAAATCAAGTTTCGGAGTACCCGACTTTCCTCTTTTCGTGGTTATGATAATAACGCCATTGGCTCCACGTGAACCGTAGATGGCTGTTGCTGATGCATCTTTCAATACATCCATGCTGGCGATATCATTTGGATTCAAGAAGTTCAATGGGTTACGGGCCGGCGTTGCACCAGAACCGCTGGCACTTCCATTACCAATGTCATCATTAGTAATAGGCACACCATCCACAACATAAAGCGGCTGATTGCCTCCCAATACGGAGGTCGTACCACGAATACGAATAGTATTCTGCGCGCCTGGCTCACCACTGTTAGAGGTGATCTGCACCCCCGCTACCCTTCCCTGCATTAATTGCTCGGGAGAAGAAATCAATCCCTGATTGAAGTCCGTAGACTTCAGGGATACTAAGGTTCCTGTTACGTCTTTGGCCTCGACCGTTCCGTACCCGATAACCACGACTTCCTGGAGAGCTTTAACATCAGAAGCCATCGATACGTTTACGCTCGACTGCGCTCCAACGGCAACCTCACTTGTAGAATAACCTACAAATGAAAAA
>JBBRON010000083.1:0-5769 GCA_038229375.1 Cytophagales bacterium
TGTGTGACCTGTTTAGGTAATTGACCTGATCAGTCATCCAAAACTCTAACCTACAATTGTCCAACCAAGTTTGATTTTATAACTTTGCCATCTGTTCCATCATTGAAACAGAGAAGTATAAAAAACTCGTGGGAGTGCCGGGGCAGGAAAAAGCTTTATAACATGGACACTTGCAATTGTCCTACTGTGGAAGAAGTACAGCAACGGCCACGTGAGCTTAGCCCATATCAATGGGCACCCGGTGAGAAGAATCGTGTTTACATCTTATCCGATACCACCGGATTAAAAGATGCTCTCAAAAATGGATTCATCTTCATCGATTCAACTCGGATGAAAAAGAAAAAACCGATAAGCTTATAAGTAAAAAACCCAGCAGGTGGCTGGGCTTGAATTTGTACTTTCTTACAAGTCAATGATTATTCAAGTCGACCTACAGAGATTATCCCAATACCTGAATACAAATTTTTATACGGATTCTTACTTGTCGTATTCTTTCTCGCTTGATCATCAATAACTGTCAGATATACCTCTCCCTGAACAGTCTCTATATTAAAAATCTCTAAGCCAGTTAAGCATCGAACCTTACCTTTGGCTCCATCAATTGAGTTTTTAACAAGGTAAGCCTGCTTATCAAAATAACTTGTCACATAAGTACTTTCATCTAAAAAGCTAACCATAGGCGGATAGGCATTTGGTTTTATTTCCTCAAGAGCAAAAATTTTCCTGAACGAATTATCTCCTGTGTTAACCAGGAAGTAATCGTAGTTGCAACCAGTTTCAAGGCATTCGCGTTTTAAAACAACCAAAATTTTATCCGCTGAGATATCAAAGCTTTTTATTCCCTCGTATTTTTCAGGAATCATATTCAGAGAAAATAACTTGTCACTTCTATTGCTTAATACATTGTAAAAGATCAGAGAGTCTCCCTTGTTTATTAAAATACCCTCATTGCCTTTAAATTTTTCTATTTTAATGTCCGCTATTTCAAGTCCGCTGAAGTTGATAGAACTATGCAGGCTATCTACCTTATGTAGATTGCTTTTGAATATGAAAGGTCTTTGATCCTTATCAAAGACCACCATAATAGAGTCATTCAAATAATTTCCATAAAAAAAATCTTTGCCTATTAATCCATTTTTCCTTCCGAAAATATTAAACATGGTGCTGTCTTCATTTAAAGATAGACCTAGATAAATCAGATCATTTTTGATTTCCGAGTATCCAATCAAAACTTGTGCATCACCATCAATATCCAGTTTCTTTGATTCGATTTTAACACAAGTCGATTCCTTATGACCGATAAAGTAAAAAGTTGCAACCGCTACAATTAAAACAAGAAGTAGTATCCAAATGACTTTTTTCATAAATACTATTTCTTTATTTATTCAGAGGAAAAGTAATACCCATCACAGTACCTTCATCACCCTTAATCTTAACAGTTGGCAAGCCTACCTTCACAAAACCCTTTCCTGCTTTTATTCCTGAAAAATCAACACTTGTACTGCCGTCTTTATTTTGTGACATATTAACTGTAGCGCCATTCTCGATTTTCAAATCAAGATTCATTTTTACTTCTCCATCTTTGCCAACTATAGGAACTGATCCTTTAATACTCTCCTGACCGTCTTTCAGTTTGATGACATAGCCATTTTCTGTTTTTTCAATCTTGTCTATTTGATTAACAAGCTGACGTTGGGAATCCATGCCTTTTTTCTCACCCTCTTCTTTAGTGGCGGGTATATTTGCTAATTCTTTTACCGTTTCCCCTTTAACGTAATCACCCTTTTCAAGGCTATTGTTAACGTTCTTCAATCTGTCCTGAACTGTTTTCCCTTCTTGAGCTTTTTCTAAATCCCCAGATGTTTTCTCTTTAGGATCTTTCTGCTGAGGATCTACACCCTCCATACCATCAGGATCAATAAATCGAACAGGATTGTTAAATGCATAAGTGTAAGGACTCCATCTTCTGCTTTTTTCAGCTAACGGATCAATGACACCCCATCTGCCAATATCAGGCATGTACATTCTAGCGCCATAATCCAGCCAATTTAAGTTTAACTCGTCTTGTAATTCTTTACTGTTAAACTGGAATTGATTTGGAACGCTATTCTCTCTACTGTACGAGTTAAACGTTAACCCAAATGGATAATAGTCATCCGTTTGTATTACAGGTGATTTTATTTGGGTTACTTTAAAATCATCAAAGTAAACTTCCACCTGAGTCATGTTCTCATTGCTCAGGTAGGCGTAGAGATAGCCTGCATCGGTGATAACAATATCGCCTTGAGTCGGAGTTATCAGCTCAAAACCAACATCCGTGCCGGATTCCTTTGCGGCTGTACTGATCTGTTTAAAGCCTCCTGTCACAAATTGGTAGTTCCTGTCGAAGATCAACCAGTTCAGGTAGGCCTTTGGTGCGCCGCTGTCGGTCTTGCTGACCTGTCCCGCAAAGCCGGTAGGGAACGAAGCCGAACTACTATTGTAAGTAATTCCGTCAATCACTACGCCAGTAGCATGTGCCGCTATCTGTGCTACCAGGGTCTCGAATATTGTACCGGTCCAATCCGTCCGTGAGGGATCCAAGTATTTAGCATACACTTCAAGCTGAATGACATCGCCCGGCATCACGCTCAGTGATTTCGCCAGGCCGAATTTCTCATTGGAAGATCCATTCAGCCTTTGCGAATAGCCAGGCAATGCCCCGTTGGTATGATCCAGTAATGTTGAATACACTTTCTTCGCATCATCATACCTGAGATACTGGCTTTTCTCGGTCAGGACATTGGCTGCTTCCAGTGTTGCTGTGGTTATAATCGTTTCATCTTTGGTGGTGAACGTGGTACGCACATTACCGAGATGATCTTTGAGGTTATACTGATACTCCTTTGTTGGCCCCGTCATGATCACCCTTCCTTCCTCCCGCCTTCGCTGAAGCTCCGGCGGGCACGCGTGATTAATGAATTTCAGTGTATCGTTCTCGTAGAAGAACTGCCCGGCGTAATCCGACCTTCGCGAAACGCTCCGGCGGACCATGTCACCGGCATTCTTCATCACTTCCCCAGGCAGGTTCAGGTGATTATAGCTTATCAGTGCGATGGCCTTGTTTTTATCCGCAATCATGCTTCCGTTGTCATCATAAAGATAGTACAAGACCTACAACAGTTTTGCTTAGGCGTATCTTATGCGGGACGGCTAGGTGTAGAATTACTGCGGGACTGCCGAAGGTTTTTTCTTGGTCCTCTTCTTTATGGGTTCTTTTCTGTTTTTTGAAAGACTGTCCAATAGCAATTTGGTGCGCGGAAATATGTATTTTTTTAATTCTGCCTCGGTTGGGACATACCAGTGATACGTTGGAGGGATATGATCTCTAATAGGTCCGATTATTGAGTCTGTTTTGGCTCTGATAATGTGAGACCCGTTTATTGCTATTAGATTAACTTGAGAAATTGAAATAGTTATTATGGAATCTCCATCAACCAATTCAATTATCATTCTTGGGTCAATACTCTGCTTGTTAATGCCAGCTTGGTGGTTCAGATTGATAGCCAAAGAATACAGTTTGTAGTAAAGTGTATCATCGGTAATAGATTCAAAGATCGAACCGGACTTCATGCTTCCATAAGTCAGCTGATGCCCAGTATAAATATCCTTATCCATAACATAAATGTTAATTTTCTTGGGTCGATCCTGAACGATACTCAAACTCAGTATTAGTTGAAATGCTATTCTTATCATAATCTGTTGATCGCTTTGTTTATCTCTGAACGTCGTTCCCTTTTGAATTGTCGACGCTCAGCTCTGTTTTCAATTTGCCCTGCATCTTGCCTCATCATATTCATAGCACCAGTTTTAATGGCGTCTTTCCTGATCTCCGCTGCTCTAGCCGGCATCTGACCTGCATTCTGGGTGGATGTTGGACTGGTGGTCCAGAAACCATCGCCTTTGTGATCTTCCCTAGTTCCTTCGCCGTTATTAAGTTCCTTTGCAACAACATTTTCCCCATCTGAAATAGCTTTTCTTTCTGCCGAGTTTTCATACTGATCATCTTCAGTACGATTACTATGTGACTCGTCACCCAAAATTGAATAATACATGTGCGCCAGTTCATGGATAAGACCGAGTGCGGGGCTACTTTTCGAACCATTAGAATTTTGGCGACCATTATAAGCATTCCACGAAATTCTTAAGTTAGCGTAGTCTGAGGCTCCACCATCAATTGTATAAAAACTTGGATTTGGAGCGGCCGTATCTTGGGTTCCTATTAATATTCGCTCATCTCTAGATTCTAAATACCGTATTATTTTTCTTCCTGTCGCTGATTGCTTTAGGTATCTAATTGCCTGCCTAAATTCCCTCCGTTGGTTAACTGGTATAAGCTCCCTCCCATCTAAATCAATATGATTCAAAGGATTATTATTTGTGTATGAATAAGGTGTTACATCATTAAACCTATCAACAAAAGGATCTATAGTTATCCACCTTCCAATCTCCGGCATATACATCCGCGCTCCGTAGTCAAGCCATCCAAGTCCTAACTCGTTTTGCTCTTCCTTGCCGTTGTATTTGTAATCCTGTGATGTGCTATTCTCTCTGGAGTACGAGTTAAAGGCGAGCCCGAATGGATAGTAGTCGTTTGTAGCAATAACCGGCGATTTAACGTGAGTAACTTTGAAGTCATCAAAGTAAACTTCCACCTGAGTCAGACTCTCATTGCTCAAGTAGGCATACAAATAGCCCGCATCCGTGATGATAATATCTCCTTGACTTGGATGCACCCATTCAAATCCAGTACCCGTTCCCGTTTCTTTGGCCGCCTGGGAGATCTGCTTGAACCCTCCCGTTATAAACTGATAGTTGCGGTCAAAGATCAGCCAGTTCAGGTACGCCTTCGGTGCTCCGTTGTCGTCTTTGCTGGTTAGTGTACCAAAGCCGGTAGGGAACGAAGCCGAACTACTATTGTAAGTAATTCCGTTGATCACTACGCCCGTAGCATGCGCCGCTATCTGTGCTACCAGGGTCTCGAATATTGTACCGGTCCAATTCGTCCTTGATGGATCCAGGTATTTAGCATACACTTCAAGCTGAATGACATCCCCCGGCATTACGCTCAGTGATTTCGCCAGACCGTACTTTTCATTGACTGTTCCATTGAGCCGTTGCGAATATCCTGGTAGTGCTCCATTCGTATTATCCAGTAAGGTCGAGTACACTTTCTTCGCTTCATCATACCTGAGATACTGGCTTTTCTCAGCTAGCATGTTGCTTGCTTCCAGCGTTGCCGTGGTTACAATCGTTTCGTCTTTGGTGGTGAACGTGGTACGCACATTACCCAAGTGATCCTTCAGGTTATACTGATACTCCTTCGTTGGCCCCGTCATGATCACCCTGCCTTCCTCCCGCCTTCGCTGAAGCTCCGGCGGGCCCGCGTGATTAATGAATTTTAACGTATCATTTTCATAGAAATAGCTTCCTGCATAGTCTGTCTTCTTCACGGCGTTGAAGCTGGATCCTGTTACCTGTTGGCTAAGTTTTCGTCCAGTTGCATCATAGTAATACAGGATGTTATCCCCTGTTGTCTTTTGTACCAGGTACGGCAGGTTCAGGTGATTGTAGGTGATATAGATACTCTTGTTCTTGTCTGCAGTCATGCTTCCGTTGGCATCATAAAGATAGTCCGCTTTCGCGAGACGCTACAGCGGACACGGTCTGTACTACCAATATTTCCGTCGACAAAGCCTTTCTCAACGTTGCCGGCATCGGAGACGCCAA
>JBBRON010000084.1:0-5561 GCA_038229375.1 Cytophagales bacterium
CTATCCAATTCAACCAGGTAGATAAAATTGGAAAGAAGACGGTTTTCGATACCGTTACGGTAGACTTGAAAAAAAACTTGGCAAAGTGACGTATTCATAAGGTTTCGTAGTGCCTTACATTACTTAATATGTGCGTTTGCGCAGGGTGTTTGCTAAGTGAAAAGAATCACCATCCCCCAATTTATTAACCTAGTTCTGGAGTTGGGAGGACGGATCACAGATGACAGCCCGGTAGCAAGCCGTTGACGTGTGTGTTATGTAGATAAGGACATGGTGGACGAAGAGAAATTTAATTATGAAATAGTAATTGGGTAAAAGAATTAAATTAGGTCTATAGATTTTATATATCTAAGGTTTTAACTAAAAAACAAATAATATGACAACAACAGAAGTAGCACACAAATTGGTAGAACTTTGTCGCCACGGAAAAATTGACGAAGTGCAAGAAACATTATTTGCAGACAATGCAAAAAGCATAGAAGCAAACGAGATGATGGGACCTAAAGTTGTAACAGGCTTAGACGCCATCAAAGCAAAATCAATAGCTTTTCAGTCAGGAGTAGAAGAATTTCACAATGCTGCAATTTCTGACCCTATTGTAGGCGGAAACAGTTTTGCTATCACTTGGGCTATGGATGCGACCTTCAAAGGACGTGGAAGAATGACGATTGAAGAAGTATGTGTTTATCAAGTTAAAGATGGTAAAATAACTTTGGAACAGTTCTTTTACTAATCTTTAATGACAGACAAGCAGTGGAGTCCAAGAGTAAGCCTTAACTTATTCATGGACTTTTTTCTAAACCCCAAAGGGCAGCAACCAAGAGGGCAGTTTGCCGTCAGGCTGGCTGACGAAATAACAATGGGACACATCACGATAGCTGCATAATGAGGTTCACAGCAAAAGCAACTTTAGACTAGAGCCTAGTGCGGTTAGGTTAGAAGTTGCTGCTATGTTCGCCGACGGGTGTAGAACGGGTGCCGCCAGTCCGCTATTATCCAGCCAACATGCCGATTCCCGACATTTTTTGTAATTTAAGCAGTATTTGGCGGCTCAGCTTCGGTTGTGGGCCGACGTTATTTTAAATCCCAGGACGCCTCAAGACGTGGCCGTTGTGCGTCACCATGGGAAAATACATTTAATAAAATTTCAAAACTTTTTTTTTACACTCAAATAATCAAAATCAATGTCAAAAGAACAGATGAAAGCGGCACTTACACCTGCTAATACGAATGCTTTCAACGCTCCAACGCTCAATGTTTTAGGTATGTCAACATCTGTAAAATTGACCCACGAGCAAACTTATGGACAATTTTCCTGCATTGAAGTATCACTTGCGCCGCGGCAGATGGGACCACCACCACATGTTCATTACGAATTGGACGAAATTATGCGTGTACTCGAGGGCACGATTTAGGTTTTGCAAGGTGATGAAGTGATTGAAGTTGCGGCAGGCGGTTGGCACTTTCGCCCAAGAGGCATAGTGCATACTTTTTGGAATGGACACGATGCTCCTGCCAAATTTATTGATATGTATCCGAGTTCACAGGAATTTGTCCACTATTTGGAGGAGCTATCACAATTGGGTCTGGATATGCACAACGAAGGCGTGGATCCGTTTGCACCTGAAAACATTGCCCGTTTCAAAGCCTTGGATGTTCGATATAATCATGAAGTATTTTATGATCAAATGCCCGCTTTTATGGAAAAATATGCCCCGAAGTAAGACCTACCCTTTCTGTATACTAAGGTTTCACTTTATTGATAGGCAATGTCATTTACTTCTCGCCTCAGGGTATGAACAAAATGGAAGGCGAAGGCACATAGGGTTTGGCGTTATTGGAGTAGGACGTTGGAACATCGTCTACAGTTCAGTATTGGCTTCAGTTTTGGCTGGACATTATTAATTTAACTTTAAGTCATGACCTCAACTTTTAAATCAATATTGGGCTTCAGTTGTCGGCTGGACATTTATCAAATTCTCCAACAACGCCAAGCACAATTAATAGAGTAATTGAGAATTTATTTAATACACATCAATAAGCTCGAACCGCTAACATGCGGTTCCTGGTATGCTGGCCGACGTGGTGACAATGAGCAGTGCATCGTCCTTCAGCCAATAGCCCGCCGACGTGCAGATCTCAGCATTTTTTGTAAATTGAAAAGCAGTTAGCTGGGTGCCTTCGATTAGGGGATGGCATTGTTCAAAATCCAGCACAGCTGCGATCCCGGCCCGTTTTAAGTCATGAATTGATCGATACAAATAATATCATTTAACCTATACACTTGCTACGTTATACTTTTAATGCATCCTCAACAAGTTTATTATACAGGTCAGCCTACAAAATATTGCATACTGTGCATGAAAAATTCCTTATATGAAAAAAATAGCCTTTGGATTTCTCCTGTTATCGCTTGTCAGGTTTGATGGTAAAGGACAATTAAAATATAAACAAGGGGAGAGACTTAATATTTTGTTGATTGTTGCGGATGATCTTGGGTACACTGACCTCGGATGTTTTGGTGGGGATATTAACACCCCTAACATTGATGAGCTTGCAAAGAATGGGCTTTTATTTAATCGGTTTCATACTGCTCCTTTATGTGCACCTACGCGAAGCATGATATTGTCCGGAAACAACAATCACGTTGCAGGTATTGGCTCCATGTTTCCTGTTGATAATACTTCAAGACAAGGTAAGCCCGGTTACGAACATCATTTGTCTGACAGAATAGTAACTGTTGCCCAATTACTGAAAGATGGAGGATATCAAACATTCATGGCCGGGAAGTGGCATATAGGAAGTGAAGATGCATGTATACCTTATGCAAAAGGCTTTGAAAAAAGCTTTGCTTTACTGGAAGGTGGTGCCAATCATTTTGGCAATAATGCCATTTTTGAAAACAGACCACCTCAATACCGGGAAGACAATAAAGCTGTACAATTTCCTGAAGGCAGGTTTTCTACCGAAGTATACACTGATAAGATGATGGGTTACATTCAGCATGCGCAAAAAGATAAACCTTTTTTTGCTTACCTCGCTTATACTGCTCCGCATTGGCCGCTACAGGTTCCTGATGAATATATTGATAAATACAAGGGTAAATATGATATGGGATATGATTCGCTGAGAGTGCTACGGTTTCAACATCAAAAGGCAATGGGAATTATTCCCGCCAATGCACAGTTACCACCCCGTCTCAGCAGCATTAAACCCTGGACACAGTTAACTGCAGAAGAAAAAAAGATCGAATCAAAGAAAATGGAATTGTATGCGTCCATGCTTGACAATCTTGATAAACATGTTGGTGACTTTATACAGTTTCTGAAAGATTCAAAACTATTTGATAAGACACTGATTGTTTTTATGTCGGATAATGGTGCTGCGGCAGAAGATTTTTATAATCATCCCGGGTTTGGCCCTTTTATCCGCAACCATTATGATAACAGCTATGAGAATATGGGTAAAGCTTCTTCTTTTGTCTCTTATGGGCCACAATGGGCACAGGTTGGTGCGGCACCCTTTAAATTATTTAAAGAATACCCTACTGAAGGTGGAATCAATACACCACTTATTATTTCAGGTAAGTATGTCAAAAGAGCCCCTGGGATAGAAAATGTATTTATCAATGTGATGGACATAGCTCCTACTTTTCTTGAGATAGCCCATATATCTTACCCCGAAATGTATAATAACAAGAAAGTGACACCCATACTGGGACAATCATTTTTATCCTTTATACAGGGAAAAAGCAAAACCATTCATGATGCAAGCTATGTGTATGGTTTAGAGCATTATGGAGGTTGTCTGTTGATAAAAGGCAATTGGAAAATTACAAATACAAGTGACCCCTTTGATGAAACCTCTTTTGAATTGTATAAAATTGATAAGGATTGGGGAGAAACAAATGATCTTTCAAAGTCCCAACCCAAAAAATTGAAAGAGATGATAAACGAGTGGAACTTATTTAAAAGGAAAGTGGGCATTATACCGCTGGATAAAGGAGAAAGTATTCATCTTGATATTATAAGGTAATCTCAGGCGTTTTCTGCAACTGACCTGGGGAGCAGATGAGTTCTTCTTCCTGACAATGGTGCTGAAGTCCCCTTGCGGCGAAGCCATGGTGAAGACAACTTGCTCTTTCTGGACCCAAAAGGGATATTTTTAATCCGAAGGTGCCGAGATCGAACTTCTTGAATATCTCAAAAAAATAGATAGCATGCGCACTAGGGGGGTCTTGACTTTCGCCGAATTCAAGGAAAAACGAATGACCTTGTAAATCAAAAGTTATCTCTGTCTAAAAAATCTAACGCCCATATGGCGCAACTCTGTAAGTAGCGAATTGTTCAGCTACAATTGCGAGGTAACGGTTACTTAACAGCTACTTAATGATCTGATTGCATTGGGTTTTTATCTTTGGAAAACCCAACTACATGAAAAAGCTATTTTTCCTCGGTGTGGCAGTCTTCCCGTTAATGGTAGCGGCCCAGTTGGCGGTAAAAACAGAGAACGTCTTCATCATTACCACTGATGGTTTCCGCTGGCAGGAAGTATTTTCCGGCGCAGACCCTTCACTCATCAGGAATGCGTGTTGTAATGCCGATACAGTTTTCACAAAATCCATGTATTGGGATGACGTTGACAGCATCCGAAGGAAAAAACTGCTGCCGTTTTTCTGGAATGTGATCGCCAAAAAGGGACAACTATACGGCAACAGGGTATTCGGCAACAAAGTGGACGTTAAAAACCTGTATAAAATCTCCTACCCGGGCTATAACGAACTGCTGACGGGTTATGCTGACCCATACTTTATACCTAACAGACCTGTAAATAACCGGAATCAGAACATACTGGAAAAAATTAACCAGCTCCCGGCCTTCAAGGGGAAGGTTGTCGCATTTACTTCCTGGTCCGTCTTTCCCTACATATTAAATCAAGAACGCAGCAAACTTCCGATTAACAGTGGGTATGAACCCCTCCGGGAAGGGACCGATTCTACCAACCAGCTGATCAATATAGTGCAGGCATCCGTACGGGATAAAAATAACACACGGCACGACTGGCTTACCTATCTCAGTGCCAAAGAATATGCGCTATACCACCATCCAAAAGTGATGTTCCTTGCCCTTGGAGAAACGGATGAAGCAGCCCACGACAACAGGTACGATCGCTACCTGCAAAGTGCGGCCAACTTTGACCGTATGATTGCTGATTTATGGTATGCTATACAAACCGACCCGGTGTACAAGGACAAAACCACTTTCATCATAACGACCGATCATGGACGGGGCGATACCGAACAGTCCTGGCACACCCATGGATTCTGGGCAAAGCATTCCGGCCAAACCTGGCTGGCAATAGTAGGCCCGGATACGTTTTCTCCAATAGGAACAATCAGCACGGATGGTCAACTATACAGTAACCAGGTGGCAGCAACCATTGCCATGCTGCTGGGTGAAAGATTTGAAACCAGCCGGAAGACCGGTAAGCCAATTCAGCTGGCTGCACCCACCTTAAAGCCTGCCCTTGCAAGAGCACCCTGATTCAGGATTTCACTTCTC
>JBBRON010000085.1:0-5332 GCA_038229375.1 Cytophagales bacterium
ACAAGTCGCACCTAATGAGATATTGTTTGTAAATTCCCGTTCATTTTAATTGAATCTATTCACCTGGTTCAAAAGCACTATCAGGCGACCCGTGCGTGGAAAAGGAAGACAGGTCACCCCCCTGCGGGGGCTAATCCCCTTAATCACTATTCCTGTTCTATCAACAGGTCGCACCTACGGAGCTATTCTTCGTAGTAAATTCCCGTTCATTTTAATTGAATCTATTCACCTGATTCAAAAGCACTATCAGGCGACCCGTGCGTGGAAAAGAAAGACAGGTCACCCCCCTGCGGGGGCTTATCGCCTTTATCACTATTCCTGTTCTATCAACAGGTTGCACCTACCGAGCTATTCTTCGTAGTAAATTCCCGTTCATTTTAATTGAATCTATTCACCTGGTTCAAAAGCCCTATCATTAAATTATTGTGATTTATTCAAGAATTAGTAAATTACTAAACCTTGAAAAAGTTATCCACCCTCTTCCTCTTTTTAACGTTCTTCCTGAAACTTTCTGCTCAGGAATTTGAACTCCCCCGGGCATTCGCAATTAACAAAGCTGAAGATTGTGCGCGGTATAACGATGATATTATCAAGTGCGTCGACTGGATGATAGCCACTCCCCTGTCGCAAGACCTCGACAAACGCCAGGATGCGGCTCAATTTTTCATACAATGGATTTCCAGTTCTCCCGATGTTTCGGTTGAGGTTAATGGCAAAATAATTACGTTCATGGATTCCAATCCGGACCTGATCATAATTTTTATGGGAGGCTGGGCAAAATATGTTCTGGTCTCGAAAGATACGGACAAGGAGATGGGAAATCTTTCCGGTATTGAAAGCGTTATCGAATTCTATCAAAAAAATATCGGAAGTTTGAAAAGGGATAAGAATGTCGAGAAATTTATTAAGATGAAGGCCGCTGGCACCTTGATAGAGTATATCAGGAAGAATGTTTAAATTGAAAATTGAGTAGGACTATTCGATCTCTAATTATACAATTTTCATTTTCGACTAAATCCCACGACTCGAATTTTAACTCTTCTGACGGTCAAATACGTCCCTGCTCTCCTTCTTCAATTTATATACTGACTCCTTGTCTTCATAACTTATTTCAACACGATTTAGATGTGAACCAAGAAGTTTAGCCAGGGGATTGAATTTACGGGTGAGAATAGCGATCAATCGCGGTATCTCCACCTTGCTGATATCAAGATGAAATGATGTAGTATTAGTGACCATGTCTTTGGGTTTGCCCACGCCAGGTTCCCAGTCGATTTCTTCATACCATTTTCCCCATTTCTGTCCGAACTTTTTGATATAAACTTTGATCGCCTCACGATGAACTTCGGGAGAATCATTAGCTAAGTGAAAATTTACGCTTATAGGTGTATACAATCGTGAACTCCAGAAGTCTGTTGACCTCGTAGCAAAGAATTCATTCCACCCCTTCAATTCATAATATTTATTGTTGATCCATTCGAAATATGCCTGCCACCGCTTTACTAACACAACGGTAACGATGGCATAAAGCGCTATGCCAAAAGAAATTGTTAACAAAAGTGCTGTGTCATTAGTCCAATCTGAGTTGGCATTAAGAAGAAAAAATGCGACCAACGAGATCAATACAATAACAACAGAAAACCCAATGAAGTCGTAGATAATCAATCGTTTATAGTAGCTGAGAGGAGTGTTTATCGGACGAACTTTTTCAGGCATGGCGGCTTTCGGCTCCTTCGGTTTTGATTTGGCTTTCTTCGGCGCATTTTGTTTGATATAGTCCCGAAGCTGTTCGTCGTCTGTCATACATGAAAATTAGAAAAAATAAAGATGAAAACTGAGTATTAATGATCACATGATTATGTGATCATCGACAGTCAAACCATTTGAAGGGTTTAAATTAACTTTATATTCCTAAAAATAACCGCCCTATGCGCTTGAATCCAATCTGGCTACCTGTTATAGTCCTTTTTGCCTGTAGCAACATCCCAACAAATGAAACAGCAACATCGACAGATACGGTCAAAACTGAAATCGCCGCTCCTGTCCTGAAAGAATTTACGTTTTCAGATGACGAGTTCTTGAAGAAGCCAATGAATTTAAACCTTGGAGATACCGCTAGTGTGAGAAAGATTGCCACTTCGTATGCCGGCTTTAGTGCGAGTCTATCGGACGGCAGACCCTGGTACACGTTCCATGCTTTCGACGGAGCAATGAAGTTATCTTATTATGATTTTTATGATAACAATGACCGGAGATTCTATCTGGATGACGTTGCAACATCTGATCCTGCCATTATGTTTTCCAAAGGAATTCATGTTGGAATGTCAAAAGATGAGCTGCGCAAGGTATTTAAACTTGAAGGCCCAAAATCGGAAGAGGCGGATGTAATTATTATTTCGACAGGCAACCTTAATAAAGTGCCAGGCGAATACATTGGTCGGTTTGAATTTGGTGAAGGCCTTTTGAAAACAGTGCAACTTACCTATAGCTATGCCGAATTCCCTCACCTCGTTACTGATCTGGCAAACAGCTGGACGAGTATAGTAGTGAACGAAGGGGAAGGTCAAGTTGAACAGTTCCAGGAGTGCGAGCCATTCTCATTTAGTCTTGAAGAATATATTTTGGAAGGCCCGGAAGAGATCACAGGGTATTTGCTTAACAAAGGGATGGTGATGGATTCACGAACCGATACGGTGCGATGGATTAGAAGCACTGGTGATGGCCTTATGATCATGGCATCCAACAGCCAGGGGTTTGGACCTTATACTATTAACATTACATTTAAGGATAAAGATTGGAACACCGCTGACTGGGATGGAAAGCTTTTTATGGTAACGGGGATGGCTCAACAGCTGATGAAAGATTGTGGTGCTGGAGATGGAAGTGGTGAGGGCGGGGATGTGCCGTAATAGACTGCAATAGCGTATCTTGGCCCCGAAATCTATTCATGCAGGATTACCTACAACAGTTCGCGAGCCTCATCAGCGTTATTGCATATATCTTCCTGATCATTGGTATACTGAAACCCAATATGGAGCAAAGCTTCGCGGCGTTTCTGTTATGGGGTATGCTCGATACGATTGCAATGATCACATCAATCATTGAACATGGTAATTTCTGGCTTCCGCTCTCCAATTCCGTCGGAGCTACCATCGTTGCCGTTGTGCTCGTTGCAAAAAAACAGGTAGTGTGGACACTCGTTGAGACACTTACGGCGGCACTGGTAATTATCTGTTTGATCATTTGGGCTGTCGCTGGTGAAATGGCTGGCCTAATTGCCAGCAGCCTAGCCGTATTAATTGCCAGTGTTCCACAGATGGTTGATACCTACAAAAAACCCTGGGCCACTCCCACTTCGGCGTATGCAATATTTCTCTTTGCAGATGCATTGTCGATTTTCGCGGCCAAGGCCTGGATCGTTGAAGAGGCCTTCTATGCGGTGATTGGGACAATTCTTTCGCTGGTTATTCTCGTGTTCTCAATGAAGAAATATCAGCCAATCAGGGCATGACCTTCACCCGACAACTTTCGCCTCGCGGAATTTTTACCACAGCATAAGTGACGATTCGCTGCCCGGCATCCAGCAGTTCTTGAGTTTTTGCCGATTTGCCATTAATAGACATCCTCTTTGCCTTACCTGTGACGCATGCCCACCAGTGAATTTCCCTGCTGGTGTTGTTGACAAAGATGCTTTCATGTTGCCCATGATGTTCAATTGAAAAAGTACCGTCCACTAACGGAATATTTTCGAGCTTTGCATTTTCATCACTCTTAACCCTTGATAATGTCCTGACAGAGTGACTGTCCATTCTTACATCAATTCCCATCAATCCCTCGGCGTACGCTTCCAGTGCACCAAATGATACTTCTGGGTATTCTCTTCTTTCCAGCGTTGGATCAATAATGGATTTTAGCAAACGGCGGGCTTCAGCGGCGTCACCGTAGCGAAACATCTCACGCGCAAAATAAGATCGCATCTCTACGTTCAGTTTTCCCTCCTGCACCAAAATGCTTTTCAATACGGGTTCGATGCGTTTTGATGGTATGAAATTCCATCGCAGCAGGAACAGTTGCATGGCATCATTGTGAAGCCATCCATCTTTGGTGAGAAAATGATGATAAGACTGATTTTCACGATCCCACCAGCGTTTGTCGAATTCGTCGCGCAGTTTTTTTGATCGATCGATATAGAATCCGGCATTCAATTCATTTCCGGTGACCCTCAAAATTGCTGAGTAGCTGGAATATCCTATAAATTGCGCAGCGATGAGATCATTTCCAGTAATGCCAGTCAGAGACTCATCATACGATCCAATTCCCCTGTCATGTTTTTCAGCGGAACGTGTGCCCTCCATTATTCCATCGGAGTCCGTGTCCCACCGATTCACATAGTCGTTACAGGTGCGCGAATAGAAATTGACGAAAGCTTTATCGTAAAGAAAAGTCGTATCACCGGTCCATTGATATTGGCGGAAACAGGCATTGAGAATATCAAAGTTTCCAGGCAGATTGTACCAGAAGTCATCATCACTTCGATAGTCCACCGGCGCCGGACGATTTAATTTGTCGATCTCCCAATACCCGCACCAATCGCGTGAAGCACTGATAGACTTAACAAAATGGGCCAGTAGATTTTTATTTATATCACTTAACCCGAGCAGGTTTGCGCCTGACAGTTGATGTGCAACATCCCGCATACAAAAGGCTTCGCGTTCGGGCAATGCCGCTTCATACCAATGGCCGACTGGATCATTGCCACGACGAACATATTTCATGGCTTGTAACCGGGCCCATTTGAATCCGTTTTCGAGAACACTATCGGAAGATGTGAAGTTTATTTCACCGTCGTTGTGCGACTGAGAAAATGCAACCTGGCACGAAGCTATCAGTATGATCAGAGGGATGCTTTTCATAGGGCCCAAAATACTAATAATTACCTGCTTGGGCCGAAATACTCAATTGCTGAATTTTTACCTTGCACTTATTTTTTGGATATTGAACATTGAACATATGAAACTTACCCCCTTTTTTGGAGTTTATTTTATCATTGGCCTGGTTCTTGAAATCGGTGCAATTCTTTTGTTTCGTGTTGTCACCAATTTTTTTTATTATGGAGGCGGGTGGCCTATCGTTCACCTATTTTTTGCGATTGTCTATTTCGTAGGCGTCCATTTTATTTTCAAAAGCGAGATCCCTGTGCTTTTCAAGTGGGGTTTCGGATATTGGTGGGCAATCGGCATTGTCATCTGGGGACTTGGTGCGCTGGCAGTTTATGGAATTGAATCCTATAGATACGAGTATGAGTCCTATCTTGTTCCAAAAAATTTCCAGG
>JBBRON010000086.1:0-5083 GCA_038229375.1 Cytophagales bacterium
GACAAAGCCTTTCTCAACGTTGCCGGCATCGGAGACGCCAATCAGCCTGTTGGATTTATCGGTCCCGGTTCCATAATCATTGGTAAGCTGGTCAAGAGTGGCACCCGTTCTATCTTTTCGGGTCAGGGCCAGGATATTTCCGTTCAGATCATATTTGTAGCCACTTTCGCTAAAACTGCTGGTAGTATTGGTCCAGGCGACGCCGAATTTCTTAAGGCTCACTCTTTTAAAGCAAGTCAGGAAGACTTGTTACAGGATAAGAACAACCCGATAGCTATCGGGTGACCGCGCCTTTTATTTAAATGGGACATCGCATGAAGGGAAGACTTGCGGTAATGGTGTTGTAGGCTATCTGCTTTCGATTTGAATTCCGAGCGGATGGAGTCAGCTTTGAAAGCAGCTTTTCGAGTGACGGCATCTCCATGCAAAGAGAATTTCGATAGACTATCAAATTTTGAATCGAATTTGTGAGAGAGTGAATCAACCTTACTTGTGCCTTTGGTCACGGTATGTTGGGCGCTAGAAATTCGTGCGGAGCCTACCTTCACCTGCTACATAGCCGACGAAAAAGAGACGAGAAAAAGTAAAACAAGGACGGGGAATTTCATTGAGATAAAATTAATGCAACCAATATCAGTGGTGCTCGCAAGATAGAATTGGCAAGTAAACAAACGCGCCGCTTCGATTTTTTTTAGTCTCTGTTGTCACAGAATACATGATGAAAATTGTACGGAAAAAAACTGTCAAGAAGAACATCGGCTATCAACCAATTCAAATCAGAGAATTTCTTTGGAATTGGAGCTCCTGACATCGAATAATTCCGGACTTCTCTTACCATTTCCTTGTTAAGTTTCGAAGCCGTTTCAAAACTTTGTACCGCCAATTCCTTCTTTTTTCGGGCCAGGAAAATTGACCCCAACATAGCATGTATATGCCAATCGGTCCGTGTCAGTTTCAACGCTGTTTGAAAATCTTGTTCCACAACCTGATTTGAGTAAGACCCAAAAGTGTGAAGGTATCCTCGGACAATATAAGCATTGGCAAGTTTTGGATTAATTCTGATGATGTCAGTCAATTCATTCTCAACAAAAATAAAATTTTTTTTCCTGATTTCGAGAAGACATCGAAGCAGCCTGATCTTTATTTTTTCATTTGAATCCGAAGAACGACTAAAAACAAAATTAAGATCATTAATAACTATTTCTGAAAATTGATAAAAATTAAAAAGAGCCAGACCTCTACCCAAGCGGATCTTAACATCAAGGCTATCCATTTGTATTGCAGCATTAATGTTCCTAGCACCGGCTTGCAGATCGCACAACAATAAATAGGAAGCACCTAGAATGTAATGATCAGAAGTCGTAAGTTTTACGCCATGTTTGACTAATGATTCAAACAGTTTTATAGCAAAAGAATAATTTCTCAGCTTGAATGCTGATGTACCCCAAGCGGAAGACACTTTGTGATCATTGACACTCTTTTCCAAGGCCAATTTAAAATAATGGTTCGCCTTTACTGAATCACCCTTCAATGTGTAAGCGTTACCAAAATCTCTATTGGGATCTATTCCGTTTGTGCCAATGCGCACATAGTTGTCAAGCTCTGTTATCGCACTGTCTGCATATAAGAAGCTTCGTGTACTATCATCTAATAAGGAACGCTCATCCGCTATCCCGATGAAAGAGGCTGCAAGAGCTCAATGTTGCTCATTATCCGATGCGTCCAACTTCATCCACTTCCGGATTGCTTTAATTCCTTCCTCATAACGTCCCACCTCATTTAAGCAAACGCCATAAAATTTTGCAACCCGTGGGTCGTCATCCTTTATCTGAAGGCACAGGTCC
This sequence comes from Cytophagales bacterium, assembly GCA_038229375.1. Lineage (GTDB taxonomy): Bacteria > Bacteroidota > Bacteroidia > Cytophagales > Cyclobacteriaceae > ELB16-189. The sequence continues at coordinate 1,845 of JBBRON010000086.1, forward strand.
AAGTCAAGTAATGCTCTTTCCCAATCATCCATTTGATAGTAACAAAGTGCTCGCATAAACATATTCTCAAGGTCAGACGGCTTCAGCTCCACGGCTCTATTGAAATCTTTTAGCGCCTCCTCATACTTCGGTACCATGAATTTTGCCTTGCCCCGATTTCTTACCACGGACGGTTTATTTGGGACAAGTTGTAATGCCTTGTCGAATTCGAAAATTGCAGCCTGATATTTGGCTTCATTAAAAAAAATATTTCCCCTCAAGTCATATATTTTATAATTGTCCGGAAACAATTTTTCAGATTCCTGAAGTTCCTCTAACGCTGTTTTATAGCTGTTATTTGCGAAATAAACAAGTGCCTGCGAAATATGCTTTGCACCAAGGAGCGAGTCCTTCGCTGAGCGTTTTGCGAGATGGGATTGCCCTTGTGCGCTTAAAACCAACAAAATCAAAATTTGAGTTAATACACTAGAATTCATTTTCTTTCCTCTGTAGTTCTTTAGTTTTCTCATCCGCGGCCTTCTGTTTGTCCGCTGCTTTTTGGTCCACGTTTGAGTCGTCCGAGTCATCAAAAATATATTTCATTGTTTGTCAAACCAAAAAGGATTCATGTTTCGTTTTGACTTTCATCGATATACGTCCAGAGTTTCACAGAGTCGCAGCGGTGATCCCAAGCTCTCAGCACAGAGTCATTAGCTTGGCTCGAACCTACTGTTTCTGATCTTCAATACCTTACCCTCTTAACGTCTGCTGATAAAGTATCGCGACCAATTTATCTCTTCATTCGTTTATCACTTTCTCTGGATAAATAGTAACTTCTAAACTTATAATAAATCTCATCATCTGGGCCTTTTAAAATACGCGCCCAATCCTTTTTAGAAAAAACGGTGTCAACAAGTCTGTGATGAAGGATCGATAAATGATCCTTAGTAGACATAAAAGAATTCGGTTCTATATCAGACAATTTGAATTTATTAAGTTCGCCAGCAAAATTAACCAGAAGTGTATCTCCTTCTTCTAATTTATAATTATAGTAAACATAATTATCAGGCATGAAAGCCATATAAGAGCTATCAGTATAATAGATCTCATAATATGTTGAATCTTGTTCGAAAAAATACCACAGGCCTTCGAGATAGACAGAGTTGAATTTTTGCGATTCAGTTTTATCACCGCATCCAATAAAACTAAGGCTAACAATAAGTGATAAAACTATTTTTTTTAATATTCGATACCATGCCATGAAATCATTCAAATTGGAAAACTTGACAATAATAACCCTTTCATTATTTCCTTTACCCGTTCCATACACAACCAATTGATAGGGATAGGCAATCTCATCTGTTCGATCACGAAAAGGATTTGGGTATCCAGTTGGAACTGAGGTTGGGTCAGTGTTCCAGCTCTTACCAACTGCAATATTATTCACTCCCGGATAGTAGGGACTAACAGTGTCGACGGAGCTAGTTTTTGAATTTACGACTTCTACTTCAATTCTGCCATTGTCAAATGATCTAGCACTTCTATTCCCGATTTGAGACCCTTTTATTTCAATTCCAGTGACATCAACTAATTTATCTACTGTAATTTGTGAGTTGCCTTTCTGAGTTTGTGCATACCGTAACAGCTCTAAGATATCTTCCAGACTAGCTTCTTTAAGCAACAACGGAGATCTTAGTTCGTCGCTATTTTGATCTTCCTGAGTTTTTTTCTCGATATCTACTTTTGTATTTTTAGGCTTTTCTTGTTCTTGATTCTCATTGTTCTCGGCTCCATCATCAGCGTCTAAATGACCGTCCTCAACATCATTGTTACCAATCTCATGGGAGTTGCCAGCTAGATCTTGGATTGCATACATGCCATCAGGATCAAGATACCGCAATGGATTATTATACGCATAAACATAGGGTGAAATCCTTCTGGTAAGTTCTGCTAATGGATCAATTATTCCCCATCTACCGATATCAGACATATACATTCGTGCTCCATAGTCCGACCATCCAATATTCAACTCATCCTGTTTCTCCTTACCATTATACTGATAGTTGTTTACTAATGAACTCTCTCTCTGGTATTCGTTAAAAGCTAGCCCAAATGGATAGTAGTCGTCCGTCTGTATTACCGGGCTTTTTATCTGCGTTACTTTAAAATCATCAAAGTAAACTTCCACCACACTCGAACTCTCATTGCTCAAGTAGGCATAAACATACCCTGCATCGGTGATAACAATATCACCCTGCGTTGGGGTTACGAGCTCAAATCCAACATCCGTGCCGGTTTCCTTGGCGGCGGTACTGATCTGTTTAAAGCCTCCCGTTACAAACTGATAGTTCCTGTCAAAGATCAGCCAGTTCAGATACGCCCTCGGCGCGCCGTTGTCGTCCTTGGTGGTCAGGGTGCCAAAGCCTGTTGGGAACGATGCCGAGCTGTTGGCATACTCTATCCCGTCAATGACCACCCCTGCTGAGGCGGCGGCTAACTGGCTCATCAGAGTGGTTAATGTAGCATTCCAGTTGCCTGAGTTGGTGTCGATGTACTTTGCATACACTTCCAGCCTGATCACATCTCCCGGCATCACGCTCAGCGATTTCGCCAGGCCAAATTTTTCATTGGAAGACCCATTGAGTCTTTGCGAATATCCAGGCAATGCCCCGTTGGTATGATCCAGTAATGTTGAATACACTTTCTTCGCATCATCATACCTGAGATACTGGCTTTTCTCAACTATCATGTTGCTTGCTTCCAGTGTTGCCGTGGTGGTAATCGTTTTGTCCTTGGTCGTAAATGTCGTACGCACATTTCCCAAGTGATCCGTCAGGTTATACTGATACTCCTTTGTTGGCCCCGTCATGATCACTCTGCCTTCCTCCCGCCTTCGCTGAAGCTCCGGCGGGCCCGCGTGATTAATGAATTTTAACGTATCATTTTCATAGAAATAGCTTCCTGCATAGTCCGTCTTCTTCACAACGTTGAAACTGGATCCTGTTACTTGCTGGCTAAGCTTTCGTCCAGTTGCATCATTGTAATACAGGATGTTATCCCCCGTTGTCTTCTGTACCAAATACGGCAGATTCAGGTGATTGTAGGTGACATAGATGCTTTTGTTCTTGTCTGCAGTCATGCTTCCGTTGGCATCATAAAGATAGTCCGCTTTCGCGAGACGCTACAGCGGACACGGTCTGTACTACCAATATTTCCGTCGACAAAGCCTTTCTCAACGTTGCCGGCATCGGAGACGCCAA
>JBBRON010000087.1:0-5061 GCA_038229375.1 Cytophagales bacterium
CATGAATCCGGGAATTTGATTGACCAGTTTTTTCGAAGTTGCTCATCGGCGAGAACAATCCCGTCCTCCATATTACAACACACAAACTCGCTGTTGCTTACAGGAATAATATCCAACTGCAATGCCATGCCGGAGTACAGCTTTACGCCAGATCCTTTTGTGAAAGGGGAATTTACCCACTCATCCTGATGCAACGTGTGTCCGGTATTTAAAGCAAAATCAAAGACTGATTTGTCCCGCGCGTCTTCTACCTTGTCCACAACATCGCCGGCTGGGATCCCGACGCCAATATTTTCGTACCAGGCGGCGACCGTGGCGAAGTATGCCTTCCAGAACTTATCATAATACGCCGCAACCTGGATGTCTAACTGACCTGCGTCTTTCGCTACCATCCCAGCCCTGGCTGTTAATGCTCCCCACACTCCCATTGCGGAAGTGAATGCATCTTTAACTGCTATCTTATTCCCGGAAGGACTGCTCAATCCCATAGCCGCTTTTTTACCAGATGAAACCATAGGATGACATGAGTACGGAAGTCCATCACTGATATAGTTTCTTGACAACTCATATTCACGAATACCAGGTTTCAAATGCTTCAATAAGTTTCTCAAGCTGTCAGATGTGCGGGTGCTTGCCCATTCGTAACGAACTAACTCTTCAAGGGAGTTATGATGACGCAGACCTTTTTCCAGATCCATGAAAATACCGGAAGCATTTGTTACCAATTTTTTTTCACCAGTCTTTTCTCTTAGAATATCCGCCAGATACGTCGGAATATCCAGGATTGATAAATTCGTCGGACTATATTTATAATAGCTACACCCAACGTTGGAACCTTTTTTTATTCCAAAACTGGAAATGATGTCGTCCAGTGGCCGCGACTTCGTCCTGTCCTGGCCCATAAGACTGAACTCCTGATAAAGCTCATACACCATAGGAATCGGACATATTCCTGTGTATCCCATGCACTCATTGCCCAACAGCATCTTGCGATTTCCATTCGTATCAAGCAGCAACAGGGCCTCTTCAAAACGTGGATCGAGATTGGTCAGGTAGGTAAAGTTGGCCGTGTGCTCGCGGTCAGCAAACACAAGCAGGAAATCAAGCCCCTGCCGTTTCATCAATTTAATAGTGGCACTTATCCTTTCTTCGAATTGCTGAGCAGGAATTTCAATGAGTTCTTCGCTCTTTCCGAAATCAGGAAGTTCAACTGCTTTGAGGACTATACTTCTCATATCTATATATTAATCGATTTACTGCCATTTTGCGCAAGATTTTGCAGACACAAAATAGTACATTATTTAACATCCATCTATTGCCGCGAATCAAATGAAACCGGCACGAACTCAAACTTATTCCCGTCAAATAATCCCTTGTCGCTGATCTTTAATGACGGTATTACCAACAATGGCATGAATGATAGCGTCATAAACGGCGAGCCAAGCTGACTGCCCAATCCTTTTGCAAAGGAATCAATCACCTTGTACTGGCTGCTGACCGTGTAGCCATCTTCTCCAGACATGATACCAGCAACCGGCAGCGGTAAAATGCTGTTGCTGATACCATCGGTTGCAGCGATGCCCCCTTTAGCGTCAATAATCATATTGATCACTCTGCAAATTGATTCGTCATCAACACCAACAGCAATTATGTTATGTGAATCATGGGCAACAGAAGACGCAATGGCTCCTTTCGTTAACCCAAAATTCTTTATGAAAGCAACTGCAGGCTTTGAATCAGAATACCGGTTGACCACTGTGATCTTGAGAATGTCGTTGTCGAGATCATTTAATATTAAATTATTGTTTCGCTTGGCAGGGACAATCAATTCGTTGGTAATCAGTTGTCCATCGAGGGCTTCAATGACGCGGATATGACTTCCACTCGACATAACCTCAAAATCGGCTGACCTCCTTTGAGTGATAAAAAAATTATTGAGAATCGGGCTTTTGATTCTGCTGATTTTGGTAACACCATCCTTCGCCACCAGAATCCCATTAACGTAGGTTTGCCTGATAGTGAAATCTCGTGGATTGTCGATCACAATAAAATCGGCCGGGTCACCCTGTCGGAGCGTTCCAACATCTAGTTTATAGTGATCAATGGGATTTATGCAAGCGGCTTTCAGAACCTTAAAAAGATCAATTCTTTTGGATAGCGCGCGCTTTACGAGTAGATTGATATGACCCTCTTCGAGACTGTCGGGATGTTTGTCATCTGAACACAGCATGATATTGTCAGACTGCTCATGCAACAAATCAAGAAGTACATCGAAATTTTTCGCCGCACTTCCCTCCCTGATAAGAATTTTCATTCCGTGACTAAGCTTTTCAAGAGCTTCGTCCATTGTGAAGCACTCATGGTCGGTTGTTATGCCCGCAGCTATATAGCTGGCGGCATCTTCTCCCCGCAATCCCGGCGCGTGCCCATCGACTACTTTTCCGTATTTTTTTGCCAGAGCGATTTTCTTAATGACGTCAGGATGCCCGGATAATACACCCGGCCAGTTCATCATTTCAGTTAAGTATTTTATCTCTGGACGTTCTAAAAGTTGCTCAACCGTTTCGACCGAAATGGAAGCACCTGCTGTTTCAAACATCGTTGCCGGCACACAGCTTGGAGCACCAAAGTAGAATTTGAATGGGACCTGTCTGCCATTCTCAATCATGTAGTCAACCCCTTCTACTCCCATTACATTTCCAATCTCGTGCGGATCCGACACAGTGGCAACTGTTCCGTGAACTACCGCCATGCGGGCAAACTCAGAGGGTACAACCAGTGAGCTCTCAATATGGACATGAGCATCAATGAAGCCCGGAAGTATGTATTGGTCCGCTACTACATCTTTTTCTACGATCGTTGAAATAATTCCATTTACAATTTCCAGTTCGCCTTTATATATACGCTTATTACGGATGTCAATAATGTTTCCGGAGATATTCATTAGGTGGATAAGTTAATTTCTTTTCCAAACCTTATCATCTGATTTCACAAGGTCTTCAATCGCCTTATCAAGGTCAGTGTATTTGAACTTATACTCTGCCTCCAGAAGTCTCTTTGGCACTACTCTCCGACTTTTAAGGACAAGCTCTGGCTCCGTGCGCACGATTGCAGATCCAAATTCAAGCAGCGACTTCACCATTGGCAAACCAATTGAAACTTTCAATGCTTTTCGTAAGGTTGCCATGAACTGCATGTTGGTAACAGGATTGGGAGATGTAACATTATAAACTCCGCTGGCTTCAGGATGCGTCATCATAAATCCGACAATCTGAATGAAATCCCGTTCATGGATCCAGCTTATATATTGATTACCTGGACCTTGCCTCCCCCCAAATCCCATGCGAGTAATAGCTTTCAGCGGCTGAAGAGCACCTCCATATTTTCCAAGTACGATGGCTGTGCGGAGCAAAACTTTTCGTGTATCGGGAGTAATGAGCGAATCAAAGGTCTGCTCCCATTTCTGACAAACATCCACTGAGAATCCGGTACCAATCTCGCCAGACTCTTCATCCATTTCCTTGTCCAAAGAATGGCGGTAGATAGTTGAAGACGCAGCATTAATCCAGACTTTAGGAGGATGAATGCACGACTGTATGGCATTGCCAATAGCTGTGGTTGCATCCAATCGGGTACTATAAATAAGTTCTTTGTTCTTTTTTGTGTACCGGCAATCAACAGATTTTCCATTGAAGTTTATAACAGCATCCGCATTTTCAAGCGCCAAAGACCAGGAGCCAAGGTTCTTGCCGTCCCATTTTTCATAACTAATATTGTCATGGTCTGGAAGTGGTTTCCTGGTGAGAACAGTAACCTGAATATCGGTATAGATCAGGTGCTTAACGATGCAACTTCCAAGGAACCCTGTTCCTCCAGCGATGACAACATTTTTTAGTTTAGGCATAACTACTAATTGTAATAATACCCAAAACGATAAAGCGATACAACACCCAGGTTAAAGATATAAGCCAGGGCAACGCAAGGGTTTTTGTTCGTCGGGCATGCTCCGCAAACATGAACGCTACCACCAGCATAAAATAACCGCTATAGAGCCAGGGCGACTGAATTATCCCTGTGAGCAGAAACATTGGTGCCAGAAGCAAAGCCCCAATCAACGACACCGTCATCATATTACCGAGATAGTGGATTAGCCTGTCTTTTCTAACAAGGCCTACAATAGCGCCTTGAAACAGTAGCTGCCCACCACATATAAGAAACTCCCTCGCCAAGTTGGAATTAGATATCAATGGCACGGCCAACCTTGCGTAGAATACGAGCACGATCGACGTCATGAGCCATGCAAAGATTAAGTAAGCGCATCGATAGCTAACGTTGAACTCGGGCGTACAGGACGTCCTTTCTTCAAATGAAACCCCTGGAGCAATGACCTTGCGGTTGTAGGAGATAAAGAAGTAGAGTTTTGTCATTATAAGACGGAATATCCTGAGTCTGAATAGTGGCGCAAGGACCGGCAGATTGTAGCCGAGAATTTTGAACAGGCTGTCAATCCCATAATGAACAGTATTGTCTTTTTTGTTGACAAGGGCAATTTCGTTTCTTGCCCTTACTGGATCAACATTTAACCATTGTTGATTAATCTGTGGAGTGTACTGTTGTCGTCCATGGATATCCAGCATTCCTGTTTTTATGAAAGCACTAGTATATGCGTTGCAAAGCGGGCATTCGGAATCGTATATGATTGTGTAATCTTCAAGGGTCTTCATAGGATTCGTTTTCAGCTTAAATTTGTAGTTTCACAGCTTTCAATAAATATTGAAAGATACAATATAAAAAAATATCAAAACTTCATGATCAATTTATAAAACCAGTTCTGATCGGACTTACCGAATTTGTCAAGAAGGCCATCCACTTTGCCAGCAAAATCGTGAAGGTCGCCTGTTACTTTTTTGAATTCGGCCACGGCCTTCTTGTCATCGCCTACCACTCCCTTCACCTCTGATAAAACGTTGAGGATAGGCTCAATTTCCCTGCGCCTGCGCTCCTTTGAGACTTGCCTCGCCAGCTCCCAGATATCTTTGCCCGATGTGAAGAATTCCTTCC
>JBBRON010000088.1:0-4618 GCA_038229375.1 Cytophagales bacterium
GCCTTTCAGAAAAACAGGCATGGCTTTCAGAAAATTTCCCATTCATTCAGTGGAATCAAATAGTTTTTTGCGGATCAAAAGAAATAATTAAAGCCGATATCATGATTGATGACTATTTTAAAAACTTAGATTATTTTGAAGGTGAAACAATACTTTTTACACAACCACACAATCAGCTGTTAGATCGCGGAAAGCATCAACGAGTTCATTCGTGGGTCGAAATTGAAAAGATACTTAGCTAAGTCTTCTACTTAAGACCAGAATTCAGATTAGTTATTTGCTATATGAAGATGGTTTTATAATTTCACATTGTGTTTCATAATTGGCAAACTAAAAAAGTCATAGGAGTGCCAAGGCTAACTACTCATGACGCAAAGAATTCACTGGATTTTCGTGTGCAGATCTTATCGTGTGGTAGCTTATCGTGATTATTGCAATTACGATCGAAGTTAAGCCTCCCAACAAAAATAGAAATGGATCAATACTAATTCGATAACTAAAGTTCTCAAGCCATTTTGTCAACAAATAATAAGTAATCGGGCTAACTAATATGAATGATAGTAGAATCATTTTTGTAAACGCAGTTGATAGCATGGCGGTGATCTGAATAGCCGTTGCACCCAATACTTTTCGTATTCCAATTTCTTTTATTTTATTCTTTGTCGTGATGGCAACCAGGCCAAACAAGCCCATACATGAAATAAGTATTGCAAATACAGATGAGATCGTGATAACCGAACTCATCTGTTGGTCTGATTGGTATAACGTATCGAAATGCTCATTCAGGAAAGAATAGTTAAACGGATAAGTAGAAATATTTTTACCCCATACTTCTTTGATCAATGTAATTGCTTCCTGTGCATGAGTGCCATCTATCTTAATGGAGATTTCATCGTATCCCCACGCTGGCTGACAAACGAGGGCCAACATGCCGATCTTATTATGCAATGAATTGTAATTGAAATCTTTGGCAACACCGATTACAGAACCTAAGGAATCATTCTCATACCAGGCTTGACCTGCCGGTGTGCCAACGGGGTTTTTCATATTCAATTCGTGCGCCATTGTTTCGTTGATGATAAACGCTCCTCCTTTATCTGTGAGAAAGTCTTTTGAAAAATCACGTCCTTCCTTTATCTTGATTCCATAGACACTCAGGTAATCAAAGTCCACATTAAGATTGGAAGGGGTGAAATTATAGATTCCTGTATCGGTCTTAACCTTAAATCCCCATCCGCCAAAATTGTTTCCTATCCTTTGGCTCGATGCCGTTACACCGGTTATCAGGGCATTGCGTTGCCACTCCGTTTTAAGAATTTCTAATTTTTGGTTAACCTCATTATTCATCCCCACAAGCAAGATCTGGTCTTTGCTAAAACCAATGTCCGCGTTCTTAACAAATGTAAGTTGCTTGGTTACTACCATAGTGCCAATGACCATTCCGATTGCCAAGGCAAATTGTATGACAATAAGCGCACTCTGGAAAATTGGCTTACCTTGAGTTTTGACACCACCCTTTAAAACTGAAGTTACACTAAAGGAGGTAATGTAAAAGGAAGGATAAATTCCTGTTAACAGGCCAAGACTTAATAAGATCACTGCGATCATTCCAAGTTGCAATGGGTGCGCTAAAAAAGATGACAACGCCAGTTGCCTCCCGATCAGTTGATTTAAAAAAGGAACAAAAAAAAAGTCGAGCAGGATAGCCAAACCAAAAGCAAGTAATGCAAGTAATGTTGATTCAAAGATAAATTGTCCAAAAAGTTGTTTTTTCTTAGCTCCAATGGATTTACGAATACCAACCTCCTTCCAGCGATGGGATGCGCGTGCGGTAGTAAGGTTCGTGAAGTTAATGCAGGCGATTAACAAAATGAATAGACCAATAGTGCCAAACACTTTTAAATAAACACCATTGAACTTGCGATAATTATTATAGTCATGATCAATGTCTGCTGATCCCAAGTGAACATCCGACAATGATTGCATGAACAAAGCCGTGCCTTTGTCATACTCTTTAATACCGGTATGCCGAATCCAGAAGTCCAAAAATTTTGACTCCAGCACTTTTTTGTCTGCACTCGGAATGAGTTCGACATAAGTATCCAAAAAACTTCCATCCCATTTCGGACTAAACATCCTATTGGTTCGCGAAAAAGTTGAAATAGACAACAGCGCATCAAATTGAAGATGGGAGTTCGCTACACTATTTTTTAGAACGCCGGTGATCGTATACTCAGCATCTCCAATAGTGACGGTGCGCCCCACCGCATCGTTCGCATTCTTAAAAAGTTTTTCGGCTGTCCCCTCTGTTACAATTGCAGAATTCGGTTCATCTAAAACAGAAGCACGATTGCCTGATTGTAATTCAAAGTCAAAAATCTCAAGAAACGTGCTGTCAACTGCTGCCACATGGTCAATCAAAAATTGCTCTTCACTATTTTTAAAAACCATTTTTCCCTGTGTCCAATATCGGGTATAACTGGCAATTTCGGGGAAGTCGCCTGCCATATCTGGCCCCAGCCATCCGGGTGTCAGGGCTACCTTTTGAGTAGCGTTGCCTGAATAATGCGGTACCGAATAAATGCGGTAAATAAACGATTTTTTTGAATGGAGCGAGTCGAAGCTAAGCTCATCAGAAATAAAAAGATATATTACCAAACAGGATGAAAGACCAATGGCAAGACTAAACATGTTGATCAGTGAGTAGAGTGGACTCAACCTGATATTTCTAATGGTAACGATCAAATAATTGCGCAGCATAGGGATGTTGGTTAGTTGAACTGAAAACCTATTTCGAAGAATAATTTCTGGCCTGAAAAATCGTAAGGAGATGATTATGAAGTTCAATTTTGCTTTCCGCTCGCCAATGGATTTTACATCGTGATTATAGACCTCTATCAAATCACCCTCGATTTGTTCAAAAAACTCTTTGGGACATATCGTCCTGAGCAACCTTTCCGCCCATAGTGGAAGTTGTCTCATCCTTAATTATTTATAAATCTTAGTAGCGGCACCATTTTCCATAATTCCGTTCTTGTCTCTTTCATTGCTTTCAATATTGCCACACCAGCGCTGGTAATCGTGTAAATTCTTTTACGTCTTCCACCGCGTTCGTTGGTTGCACCCCCGACCTTCGATTTGACATATCCTCTATCTTCAAGACCATAAAGGGTTACATGGACTGCACTTAACGTCACCTTTCTTCCAAGCCACTGCTCCATTTCAATGGTTATGGCAGCTCCATAGGCATTTTCTTGACGGATTGCGACTATAGTTAGAATCAATTCTTCAAAATCCCCCAAAAATTCTTTTGCCATTTACTTCTGATTTGAGAAGCAAATAAGTAAATTATTCGAACAAGAACAATATCACGTAAACAATTATTTCCATAGGCCTCCCAGCACCAGTTGTCCGCTCAAAAAAATCTCCACCTCGCAAAGTTGTTCTCCAAGGAATCTTTTATTCCTTTTACAGAATTGTCTACCAAGAGAAATGTAGCTGAGAAAATTCTATTTGGGTCGACAGTTAAGATTCAGGAAAGGATTCCTGAAATTATTAATGCCAACCAAACGAGAAATAGACGCAACTGTATTGCGCCTATTTCCTATTTTCAGAAAAGTTATGGGAGCTTTCAATTAGACCATAAATTACTATGAATATTTAATAACATTGAAAGGTTTTTTTTAAATACAATATTGAGAATTACCATTGCCAGTGTTTCCTTGGTGCTAGTTTCCAATATTCTACTATTTCCCAAAAGACACCCTGTCAATTTCCATTTCCATAGCCATCCTATTTGCCAGTATTCTTGCTTATCTATTCCGAGGCAAATACCCTACAATATCAGTTTTGATTGTCACCTCGGTTGCTTTATTGGCCATGAGTTATCAACGATTGACAGTTCCGAATACGTCGAAAACTTTGTCTGTAGTTCTGCTTATCGGTTTTATTTTTTCAGTCATGCTAAAGGGAAGGATCATTTGGATAATGCATAGTATTACCTTTGTAATCATTAACACAATCTTTGTTTCTGCCTTTAGACGATGAGATTACTGCTGCAGTTACTTACTCCACACTATACTTCATACTTACCTATGCGACAGGAGTATTGAAATTTAATTATGACAATATTAATCTGCAGTTTAGAAATAATAACATAGAACTTAATGAAAAGCAAATGAAATTTCTAAGCAAAATGAAGATCTGCTTCAAATCCAAGACAACCTTAATATGTTAAATCTCGATTATTCAATAGGAATATAATAACGCGCTAACCATTTGAAATTAGAGAAGAAGAGATGATTTTTAGGTATTTAAAAGATCACCTCTATGGTAACCTTCCTATAGAATATTCTGATAAGCCAGTTACTCCTTTTGGAGGGATGAGTTTAATGAAACGTTTCTTAGACCAGACAAAAGTAAGGGAGTATTTATCCACCTTAAATTTACCACAGCCAGGTTCTAACCGTGGTTAGCTCAGCTATGGAGTTTCCTTTGAGCCTTTCAGAAAAACAGGCATGGCTTTCAGAAAATTTCCCATTCATTCAGTGGAATCAAATAGTTTTTTGCGGATCAAAAGAAATAATTAAAGCCGATATCATGATTGATGACTATTTTA
>JBBRON010000089.1:0-4420 GCA_038229375.1 Cytophagales bacterium
CTTGTAACCGGGCCCATTTGAATCCGTTTTCGAGAACACTATCGGAAGATGTGAAGTTTATTTCACCGTCGTTGTGCGACTGAGAAAATGCAACCTGGCACGAAGCTATCAATATGATCAAAGGGATGCTTTTCATAGGGCCCAAAATACTAATAATTACCTACTTGGGCCGAAATACCCAATTGCTGAATTTTTACCTTGCCCGTATTTTTTGGATATTGAACGTATGAAACTCACCCCTTTTTTTGGAGTTTATTTTATCATTGGCCTGGTTCTTGAAATCGGTGCAATTCTTTTGTTTCGTGTTGTCACCAATTTATTTTATTATGGCGGTGGGTGGCCCATCGTTCACCTATTTTTTGCGATTGTCTATTTCGTGGGCGTCCATTTTATTTTCAAAAGCGAGATCCCTGTGCTTTTCAAGTGGGGTTTTGGATATTGGTGGGCATTTGGCATTGTCATCTGGGGACTTGGTGCACTAGCAGTTTATGGAATTGAATCCTATAGGTACGAGTATGAATCCTATCTTGTTCCAAAAAATTTCCAGGGAGAGGTTGTTGTATATTTTAACGATCCAACCGGTGAAGCTCCTGCGGTGGCGGGCGACACATTGATCTTTAAAGTCCAGAGCGACGGTTCAGTCCACACAAGCCATCAGTTTAAGAAATATAAGATGGTGAGGGATAAACTACCGGCCTTTTATTTTGTGGATGAAAGTGGGAAAAGAACTCCCATTAAAAACATCAGCGATTCAACCCTTCTCGAACATGAAGTGTTTGTTGACACGTGGACACGTGAAGAAACAAAAAAAACATGTCTGATTTTCGACAAAAAAGGCTTCGATGCATTCTTCAACACCCCTCGATAAACCTCTTTCATCTTTAGTCTTTCATCTTTCATCTTTCATCTTTAATCTTTCATCTTTCATCTTCCATCTTCCATCTTTCATCTTCCATCTTCATTCACCCTTATTCTCCTCTAGATCATTGTGATCATCTCCGCCAAGGCTGTAGCTATTATTCTCTTCGTCTTCCGATCCGTTGGCTTCAGTTGCATCGTCAAGTTCGCTTCCTGGTATGTCAAGGTCTTTCGCTGTAAAGTCGACCGGACTGGACCGATGTTTTAAATCTTCATCCGCGCCCATATCGAGACTCAAATCTTCAGGGCCGAGAGCTTCAAGGTCTTCGCTTGTTACGGCAAATTCATCCTTAACGCTTTGCGCTTCTTCTTCTTCCGTATCGATTGAAGGCGCCTCTGTCTGCGCTTGTTTTGACCTCAAAGCGCGCTTAGTTTCAACTAGATTGCTTTCAAGATCAGCATCCACCCTAGTTGCCCTATTCATGATGTCTTCTTCAGGAGCATACGTAGGATAATCCAGAAAGTCCTCCGTATTCACCTTCTCTGACAATACTGGTTTAACGGTCCGTTTACGTTGAGTTTTCATAGTGGCTGTTGGTTGTAAATAGATTCAAAGGCTGCACTAAAAATAGTATGCCACCATTTTAAAATGATAGGACCTTGTAGCCACTTAATAAGGGCTGCCCTTTGGTGATTTTTCTCCACAAAATATGGATCGCTGGCATCTTGTCAAATGGTAGTACTGCTTGACTGTTTTTAATAACTTTGTGGGATATCGGACACTGTGGTCACGGAATGTGGCCTGGTTGCATTAACCCCATTGAAAAATGAAAACGTTAATCTATACTTTGCTTGCGGTTTGCCTGATCGTTTCTTGCTCTCCGAAGGGAGAAAATAAGGAAGTGTCTGCAGATTCTAATCCGTCTGATAATAGTAAGACCGATTTAGTGGAGGGTTTTATTTTGGATGGCGATTCGATACTTCTTCCCTCCTTTGAGATCCAGATCGAGTTATCCAAAAAGGCAGCAAAAAAAATTTCAAAGGATAATGAAACAATTATTGTTCAGGCATATCTCTCCGGCACACCGAAAGACTCCGTTACCAGTGACCTTATTGATGAAATGGGAGAAGTAAACCTCGGATCACCGCATGTTGAATTGACTCAGCCAGGGACGGCAAAATTCAGAGGGGTGCGAGTTTCCAAGGCTGCGTATTCGCTCTTAAAAGATAAGGACTTTCAGGTTCTGATAAATGTTTTTAGTGGACGAAAGTCGTCGGAACTCAATCTTATTGAGTGCGATATTTTACAAGAGCCGGTGACAGTAGTGAAGGCTACGAAGCATGTCTTGAAAGGAAAATTGATTGGTGAATAGCCGATTGATCTTAATTCTTGACAAATTGGTGGTCGATGCGTTAGCACTAATATAATACCGTTACGACTGCATTTAAAGTCGAGTCAAGTTCCTTCCAGGGTCCAAAGCTTGTTTTTCGTTCAAAGGTTCGGAGCGCCTTGGTTTCTATGGACTTTCCGGTCTCTACCATCAATCCCGTAAACGGCGGCAAAGTCGTAAAGCCTGCCCAATTCATCATGTTGCCATGGTATTTATAAGCGACCTGCTCACTTCCGTTATTATCCTTAGTGACAAGCCTCTCAACTTTTTCATTGTGCGCTTCAAATTGCTCTTTTTTCCATCGCTCCCACTCTTTTAGGCCAGCAACCATTTTCCTGCGGGTGTGGCTATCGTCGATCCATTCAAATCCTATAAAGAATTTCTTTTCTTTGACCACGATGCCAGACGAAGCAAGATCAAAGCGCAACCAGCCGAAACGTTTACTTTCCTTCAGGATAACTTCCCTGGATAGCAATTCTTGTCCAGGAATCTGCAGTACCGAATCAAACGCATAAACGTGCAATCTGAAACTGAGAGTATCTTTTGAATTATACATCAGGCGAACTTGTAGTTTGTCAATATATGCTGGCGACTGTGGGGATTCAACCAATAACGCGACTGCTCCCCCACCCTGAATAGTATCCAAGGGAAGTACACCATCCTTACCACCCATCCAACCAAGTCTCTTCACTTTGTGACTTCTGGTTGCTTTGATCGTAATGGCCTCCAGCAGCACGCTGTTGGGTTTGAGAGAAACGATAAGATTTCCTGACCTGAAGGACGAGAGATTAATGGACTGACGATCATAGCCGATGGAAGAAAATATAACTGCTTCGTTTCTCAATAGATGGGGAATCGTCAGTTCAAAACTTCCATCCTGATCCGATAGCGTTCCAACATTTCTTTCAATTAATCCGATGTTCGCAAAAGATACTGGTTGCCTTGTAGATTGATTGATAACGTTTCCGCGGATGGTAATGGCAACTTCAGGTCTTGGGCTGCATGTCTTCCAATAGTCGTCGTCGCCTGCAAGCGAATCAAGTGAGGCCATACAATCTCCATACTGAAAAATGTCAGGTAAACTTAATAGTATTACTTTATTGAAATTCTGTTTGTTGTAAGTACGGATAGTTTTATTCTTCAGATCGTAGATATTGGAATAAACGGTAAGCGATTCTTGATAAGTCTGCTCAAGAATATTTCTCACATTGTCGACGGTTGCATCGGGAAGTATTGCCAGTTGCCTTTGTGCCGATTCATATCGCCAGCACACAGGGCTATTGTCTAGTTCTGGTTGCCATGGATTGAAATTGGTCTGTACGAGGTTTGACTTTTGGACGCGCTTAATAGTCACTTTGCCATGATCCACTCCTATCAGCGCGGCGTTGCCGTCGCCATCCGCCAGCATGATGTGGGATTCACGCAGATCATACAGTTTATATTCTTTGATTAGCTGAAGCGCCTCTTCTACAGATGCAGCCTTATCAAGTACATGCTGCCAGATGTTACCGGGATAGTCTTTCAGTTGGCTGTCAAAATCAATCTCTTGATAAGGTGTGTGGGCGGCGTCAAAGAATAGGCCTTTCTCATTCATTCCTCCTTGAGCCCAGCCTTCGCTTATAAATGTGAAAATAACAGATCCAAGCTTGCCAGAAGAAGGGCGATTAATTCTCACGGCAGCATCTTTGGCAAACCAGTCTTCGTGATTGCCTATAAGCACCTGCTTACCGTCCGAGAGGTAAATTATCAAACAGCCGTTGGTTGATTCCGTCTGAAAAATCAGCAATAGGATGATGAAAGCCGTGACCCATTTCATGTTAATCACAAGATGCAAAAAAATGCCCGAAGGTTGCTTGTTTCCTAAAGCCGGACGCGGATGACGCCAACACTAGCTACAAACGCCAACAATCCCAGGACTCAGCAGATAAGGTGAATAGTACGCCGGTGTATTGCTCAAAGGCAACACATCTTCTCCGATCTTGATTCCAAGTTCATTGATCATAAATTCTCTTCGCTGCCGAATCCTGTTCCATGAATCCGGGAATTTGATTGACCAGTTTTTTCGAAGTTGCTCATCGGCGAGAACAATCCCGTCCTCCATATTACAACACACAAACTCGCTGTTGCTTACAGGAATAATATCCAACTGCAATGCCATGCCGGAGTACAGC
>JBBRON010000090.1:0-4265 GCA_038229375.1 Cytophagales bacterium
CAGATTGGAGCTGAGATATTCCATACATTAAAAGGCGTGTTGCACGACAAAGGTTTATCAACCAATGTAGGAGATGAAGGCGGGTTTGCTCCTAATATCAAGTCCAATGAAGAGGCCATTGAGATTGTTTTAAAAGCCATTGAAAAGGCCGGATATAAGCCCGGTTCCGATGTGTTCATCGCACTTGATCCTGCAGCGTCTGAATTCTATGACAGCAAGACAAAATTGTATCACTTCAAAAAATCCAACGGAAAGAAACTTAAACCATTGGAAATGGCAGCGTACTGGACGAACTGGGCGAAGAAGTACCCGATAATTTCCCTTGAAGATGGTATGGCAGAAGATGATTGGGCGGGCTGGAAGGCTCTCACCGACAGCATTGGTGAGAAAGTACAGTTGGTGGGTGATGATTTGTTTGTAACAAATGTCAACCGTTTGCAAGATGGAATTGACAAGGGTGTTGCGAATGCAATTCTTGTAAAGGTGAATCAGATCGGTTCACTTACTGAGACGATTGATGCTGTAAATCTTGCGAAGAGAAATTCATATAAGAGTATCATGTCACATCGTTCTGGAGAAACAGAAGACAGCACGATCGCAGATCTGGCAGTCGCGCTGAATACGGGACAAATCAAAACTGGATCAGCCTCCCGTTCTGATCGTATGGCGAAGTACAACCAGCTTATTCGTATTGAAGAGGAGTTGGGTGAAGTCGCATACTTCCCAGGAAAGAATTTTTAACATCTATATAAAAT
The DNA here is from genome assembly GCA_038229375.1 of Cytophagales bacterium. Lineage (GTDB taxonomy): Bacteria > Bacteroidota > Bacteroidia > Cytophagales > Cyclobacteriaceae > ELB16-189. Next base: position 756 of record JBBRON010000090.1, read on the forward strand.
CGTTTACAAGAGCCGGACTAGTTCCGGCTTTTTTGTTGTTCAATATTTCGGGCGAATCAGCTATGGTAAACCCGTGACGTTGTAATGAGGCCGGCCTCGACTTCAAGCATTTCGCCGACCTGCAGGTCATCTTCACCGTCAACGTGACGGATGTATTCCATAAATACCCGGTCTTCAACTGGTGTCAGCCGGATGACTTCGTACCGTAGTGTTGGCAATCGAATGAAAGAATCTCTCCACCATTCCCGTAAGGCCGACTTTCCCTTGATCAAGCCATTAGTTTCAGGCTGACGAATTTTCAGCTTAGGACTATAATGTTCCGCCTGCTCGCTATAAAGGTATAAGAGATCGTCAAGGCTATGTTTGTTAAAAGCTTCAAACCATTTTAATGCTATCGTATTTAGATCATTCGAACTCATTTTTATAAATTTATTTGGATGCAATCTTTTTAATTCATTTCCTCATCTGGTCGTAACGCTCAATGCGCGGCCAGCATCGGAATTGAGATTGCTTTAAAAATCAAAACAAGCACAACAAGTTTTGGCACATTCTTCATATAAAGCCGATTTATGAGGAAGATAATTAAAATAGTTTCGAGGGCCCAAGTTGCAGACGACAAGCCGCGGTGAGAGGAGAACCTCGTAAATGGCAAATTTAGGGGCATTTTTAAGCATCAGGTAACTAATTATTTTATACCTTCGTATAACTATTTTTTAAACTTATGTTGAAACGACTCCCACCTGCTTTCAGAAATTTCTACTTCGTTACAGGAATCAGCTTTCTGCTCTGGATGGTTTTACTGGATTCCAATGATCTGATTAATCGGTTCAGGCTGACAGCGAAACTCCACTCGCTGGAGAATGAAAAGGAATACTATCAGGAAAAGATACAGGAAGTCGAGAACGATCGTGAGGAACTCATGGGCACCACAGAGTTGTTGGAGAAATTTGCACGCGAAAAGTATCTTATGAAAAAACAGACAGAAGATATTTTCATTATCGAAGAAAAAGATTGAGTATGAAGAAGCTGGTGATTTGTATTACTTTGGCGCTGTCCTGTACCTGGGCAGTCGCACAGCGCGAGGTTGATGACGTCGCAAGGGCCAAGTTCATGGATCGTGTTTATTTTGGCGGCGGTCTGGGCTTCAGTTCAGGAACGGGCGGCTTAGGTCGATATACTTATATTGGGCTTTACCCGATGATAGGTTATATGGTTACAAATAAGTTTTCGGTTGGCGCTACCATCACCTATCAATATTATAATTATCCGGATTATAATCAGTCATTAACCCAATATGGCATTAGTCCGTTTGCGCGCTACAATTTTGGACAGGTGTTCGCGTACAGTGAATATATGATCTTAAGCTCACCTTCGCTCATTCCCAACGAGTCACGTCATATTTATAACCGCTGGCTTGTTGGACTTGGATTCACGCAACCTATCGGAGCACGGGGTTCAATTAATGCTTTGGCAATGTATGACGTGCTTTGGAGGGCCGGTGACCCATTGTTTTCGACCCCTTGGGTATTCAGGGTGTTCTTCGCATTCTGAGTTAAAATACCACTTTAAATTTTTCCCCTAGTTGCTGTAGATCTTCAGCAACTCTAGGGTCAAGCGGTATACCACTCTTTCTTCGTTGTACTTCAAATTCGCGTTCCGGATCACCAGGTATAATAAGATGGGATTGGCCATCAATTGTTTTTGCCGCACGGAATCGTGTGATCCAGTTATCCATGTGGTGTTTGAAATCTGATGTTGGCCGGAAGGCATCTACCCGCATCGCACCAAAGAAGTGCCCAATACCATCGCCGACAGGATCAGCCGGAGGCGCAAGAAAACTCACAAAAGGGGGAACCCAGGGGCCATAATTTGCTCCGGATAGAACTGCGGAAAAAATATCCACCCATGCACCCAGACAAAAACCTTTATGACTTCCATGTTCCCGATCACTGCCAAGGGGAATTAATGCGCCACCATCTTTAAGTTCATACGGATTGGTTGAGGGTCCGCCATCCTTCTTTTGTATCCAACCCGTCGGCGCTTCCTGTTCCTTTCGTTGCAATATTTCAAGTTTACCGTTTGCAGCGGTGGTCGTCGCAAAGTCGGCAACAAATGGTGGTTGATCACCGGCCGGTATCGCAACGCAAATGGGATTTGTTCCCAATAATCGTTCAACAGAAAAAGTCGGGGCGACTAATGGACTGGCATTGGTCATCGCCATGCCGATCATATCGTGTTCCAGGGCCATCATAGCATGTTGACCAGCAATACCAAAGTGATTAGAATTTTTAACGGCTACCCATCCTGTTCCACATGTCTTTGCTTTTTCAATGGCAATCTGCATTGCAAAAGGGGCAACCACAAGTCCAAGACCCTGATCTCCATCCACCACTGCCGTACTGGGGGATTCATGCACTATCCTAAGACTGGGTTTACTATTGATCCGGCTCGCTTCCCAAAGGCGGATATATCCGCTGAGGCGTGCAAGTCCATGAGAATCAATGCCTCTTAGGTCTGCGCGCAGCAATACGTCGGTGGCTTGGCTAGCCTCTTTTTCAGGGCATCCGATCCGAAGGAAAATAGTGTTGGCAAATTGCCAAAGCCGTTCGTAGGTAAAAAGTAATTCATTCATGTTGTAAAAGTAATATTTCCATACTTTTAACCCGTGATCGATAAAATTTCAAATATATCAGTTTTCATGCTTCTGCCGTTTACACTGTCGGCCCAGGTGATCAATACTGCGACGATGGATACTGTGGAGACTACCTTGGTTGGTCACGTGGGTGTTGGTGGATATGTGGATTCGTATTACGGATATAATTTCAGTAAGCCGGCTGATGGGGCTAATCCGTACTTTGTTTCGTCAGCACGCAATAACGAATTTACCATAAATCTGGCCTATGTAGATGTACGCTATCGTTCGAAATATATGCGCGCGCGATTTGTTCCCGGATTCGGAACCTATATGGATGCGAATTATAAAAATGAGCCTGGTTCGTTAAAGAACATAGTGGAGGCCAATGTTGGTGTCATTCTGTCGGAAAAGCGAAAGATATGGCTCGATGTTGGGGTATTGGTATCGCCGTATACAAATGAGAGTGCGATTTCAAAGGATCACTTAATGTATACTCGCTCGTTTGGCACGGAAAATGTTCCGTACTATGTGACAGGTGTCAAGCTGTCTGTGCCAATTAACGAGAAACTAAATGCTTATCTGTATGTGATGAATGGATGGCAGGTAATACAGGATAACAATCAAGGTAAGTCCATTGGCACTCAGTTAGAGTACAGGCCTAATAAGTCGATGTTGTTTAATTGGAACACCTATGTCGGTGACGAGCGATCCAACACACAGCCGAATTTTCGAACAAGAATTTTCAATGACTTTTACTGGATCTTTAATCCGGGAGGGAAATTTTCGGCGACCTCCTGTTTTTATTTTGGGTATCAGGAAAGATTGGGAGCAAGCACAGTGTCATGGTGGCAGGCTAATTTCATAGGTAATTATAA
>JBBRON010000091.1:0-4022 GCA_038229375.1 Cytophagales bacterium
AACTCGGGGATATTTAAGCTATGTTTTTCATTTTGACTTTTCGTCATGGTTTATCCTGTCACCCCTCCGGGGTTTGCCCGCATTACAACCACCGCATCCGGCTATAATAATTTCATCCCTCCGGGATTTTTTGAAGCTCTTATAATGATTTCGTTCAAACTCTGGAGTGTCATCCATCTGCGAATTCTTTGAACTGTTCCAATTTTACATTTTTTGTTTATCATTTTTAATTTTGACTTTTAGTAATTGTTTATCCTGTCACCCCTCCGGGGTTTGCCAGCACCTCATCGCCGTGTCCAGCTATGATAATTTCATCGCTCCGCGATTCTTGAAACTCTCCTGGGGCTTCGTTCAAACTCTATTTCGCATCTCATTCGGAAGTTCGTCCATTTCGATATTCAACACTTAGCGTTCGGTATTCGTCATCTTTTGGGACCTAGTCCGCTGCCGCCCCGAAACGAAGCGTAGCTACTTCGTGTTTTTTACCCTACCCAAACTGAACTTTTTCCCTCTTTAAAGGTTAACTTTGTTTGCCAACCCAACTGCTGTGGAATCTTCGATAGCCCAACTGCGTCAATACTGTAATAGCCTTGTGAGTTACTCCCGGCGTAGGACTCGGGAAGTGCACGTGGGAGGCTTGCCAATGGGTGGAAATAATCCTATTCGTATCCAGTCGATGACCACGATTGATACAATGGACACCAAGGGATCGGTCGAGCAGACCATTCGGATGGTGGAGGCAGGCTGTGAATATGTTCGTATTACCGCGCCTAGCATTAAGGAAGCCCAGAATCTTGAAGCGATCAAGAAGGAGCTTCGCGCCCGCGGATACACGGTGCCACTCATCGCTGACATACATTTTACGCCTAATGCTGCCGAACTTGCAGCCCGCATAGTTGAGAAAGTCAGGGTAAATCCCGGCAACTATGCCGACAAAAAGAAATTTGAAGAGATTGACTATACCGACTCTGGTTATGAAGCTGAGCTGGAGCGCATTCGCCTAAAATTTACTCCCCTTGTAAAGATTTGTAAAGAGTACGGCACCGCCATGCGTATAGGTACCAATCATGGGTCGCTCTCCGATCGCATCATGAGCCGGTATGGTGACACGCCTCTCGGAATGGTTGAGTCTGCTCTTGAGTTTCTAAGGATTTGTGAAGACTTGCACTATCATGAGATCGTACTCTCCATGAAAGCAAGTAATCCGCAGGTAATGATCCAGGCGTATCGTCTTCTGGTTCAGAAGCTGGATGAAGAAGGATTTCAACCCTATCCGCTTCACCTCGGGGTAACCGAAGCAGGTGATGGAGAGGATGGAAGAATTAAGTCATCAGTTGGAATTGGCACGTTACTGGAGGATGGGCTGGGTGATACCATACGCGTGTCACTTACAGAAGAGCCTGAGGCGGAAGTGCCTGTGTGCATTGAGCTCGCAGATCGATATAAGGACCGTTCGTCACATGATCCCATACCAGAAATAAAACATTATCCGATCAATCCATTTGCCTATACAAGAAGGGCAACGAAAGAGGTCGGTAACATTGGTGGGCATCAGGTACCGCGCGTCGTGGCTGACTTCTCCGGGAAAGATAAAATCACTCCTGCTTCACTGTTTGCCCTCGGGTATCATTATTCAGTGCCCCTTGATAAGTGGAATATCACGGACGTAGCGTGTGATTATATCTTCCTTGGTGATAAGACGTTGGATTTTGAAATCCCGGGCACATTGGGCCTGATCTATAATCACGCGAAATGGATTCAACATCAAAGTCAATCAAGGAGTTATCCATTCATAAAGGCCGATGATTATGTAAAAGGCGTGGAGGTTTCACCCGCTCTTAATTTTATTTATGCCTGTCTGAAAGATATTTCGCAACCACTTGTCATCAAACTTAAGTCCGATCCTACGGCAGTACTTCTGATTGATACCTACAACAAACACGGGTATGCCGAACAGCGCAGGTTATTTGTTGAGTTGATGGAGCAGGGATGTAATGTTCCAGTGATTATCGGTAGAGCTTATAAAGATTTGACATCCGAGCGTCTGCAACTCTATTCGGCTACTGATATCGGAGGCCTTCTTATGGATGGTCTTGGTGATGGAACCTTTATCGCTGCCGAGAACTGCGGACCAGATAAAGTGGTGAATGAGACTGCATTTAATATTCTGCAGGCCACACGCACGCGTATTTCAAAAACCGAATATATTTCCTGTCCATCCTGTGGGCGCACTTTGTTTGACCTGCAGGAAACTACCGCAAAGATCCGGTCCCGCACCAATCATCTGAAGGGAATTAAGATTGCGATCATGGGTTGTATTGTGAATGGCCCCGGTGAGATGGCAGATGCTGACTACGGCTACGTCGGCTCGGGTCCGGGCAGAATAACACTCTACCGAAGCAGGGATGTGGTGAAGAGAAATGTTCCCGCCGCGCAGGCCGTAGATGCATTGATTGGTCTGATACAGGAAGACGGAAAATGGATTGAGTTAAACTAGAGGCAGACTATGGAAAATGAACAGGATCAAGATACTAACAAGAAGAAATCGGGTCTGAGAAATTTTATCTCATTGGGTGAAGTTGGTGAATATTTCTTCCGAAAGAAGGATCCTGATCGTCCTGTCAATGTGAATATTAAAATTATGCACGGTATCAATAAAATATCGATCATCGTATTCCTGCTCGCAGTAATTTATCTTGTTGCCAAGCGTTTCATCTAAGTGAATATAGAATCCTTCCGGGGTTATTGCCTGTCAAAAAAAGGAGTTACGGAGGAGTTTCCTTTTGACAATAACACGCTGGTTTTTAAGGTGATGGGAAAGATATTTGCGCTTACGGATGTGGAGGCATTTGAGGCTGTAAATGTTAAAGTCGATCCTGAAAAAGGCGTAGAGTTAAGAGATCGGTATGATTTCATTCGTCCGGCTTATCACATGAATAAGAAACACTGGGTGACGATCACAATGGAGGGAGCTGTACCCGATAAGTTTATAAGGACGCTGGTTGATGATTCCTACGGGCTGGTGGTCGCAAAACTGACTAAAAGTCAAAAATTAATACTGAATAGCTAATTACTATGTAAATCAGATAGTTATGGTGTTTATTTAGATCTGAAAAATTAGCATAATTGGGGTTATTTCTTTTAATTTTGTTGATTGCACCTTAATCTTCCCATGGCCAGGGCTTTTATAGTCGTAGTTGGTTTGATTGCTTTGCTCAGCGCGTGTACCCAACGCCTGGCTTGCCCTGCCTATCAGAGTTCCTTTATTTATGACAAGGAAACGCTGAGAAAGAAGTTCAGTTACTTTAAGGAAGATTCCACACCTAAAATTTATACGGCGAGCAAAAGCAAATACCTGATTGCCGTTCCGGAGTCCTACCGGAAGAAATACAGGAAAATGCAAACGGTGGAAATGAAGCCGATATATCCAGTAATCCCTGACTCTCTTAAGGTCGATAAAGATGCAGACATGCTCCTGGCAGAGCGAGATGTAATAGATAGTGCCACAACCGCAAGGCGAATTGAGCCTGGCGACAGCGCGTATGCCATTACAAAAACCAAAGAGAAATTTAACCTTGATCAGGACCTGTATATGTGGTACTTCAGGGATATGCTTGTCTTGCCGGATGTACGGGCCGCGATGCAAAAAAATTCAGAAAAGAAGGAAGATGCAAAGACTTCTGCTACTAAAGTTAAAAAGGAAAAAGTTGGATTCTTTCGAGGGCTGAAAAACATATTTAAGAAAAAGGAAAAGAAGGATACCACAGGCGCAACAGTAACGACTCCGCCAAAGAAGGAAACAACGGATGTGAATAATCCCGAGCAGAAGCCGAAGAAAAAAAGAGGCCTGTTTAGGAAGAAAGACAAGACCGCCGATCCGGCCGAGATAAAGGAACCTGATCCGAAAAAGAAAGAGGATGGATTTTAGTTCCGAATGTTTGAGGTTCCATGTTCGAGGTTCAGTGTACCGTGTTGAGAGTTCCGAGTTCAGAGTTCCATGTTCAGAGTTCCATGTTCAGAGT
>JBBRON010000092.1:0-3976 GCA_038229375.1 Cytophagales bacterium
ACCGTCTTAAACAAGCGCACACTTTAATGGGTATCAGTTCCAATCTTGGCGCAGAATTGCAGGGGATATTTAACAACTGGTCACAAATCCGCATCACCGATAAGGAAGTAAAAAAACTCATACAGGTTGCAATGGCTCCAAATAAGGACGTCCTTAAAAACCTTGAGTTGGGTAATAACGATGAACTTTCAACTACCTATACCAACATGGTTGACAAAGTTTATGAGTATGCTTTAAGCAGTCCCACACAACAAATGGAAACTACCGCAGGAACTGTTTTTGGTGCCTATAACGCTGTAATTATGGAAAGTAAAAGATTATGTAAAGCAGTCGTGTAAAAACCTCCAAAGTACCTGTATTACATGCGCTACTTTGCATAAACACTTTACATAAGATTACTCCAGTTATTTGTGATGGCAATTTTGCCACGACATTTAAAAGAGTAATCAATGGAAACATTTGAAGAATTAATTAAGCAATGCATTCAGCATTTTGAACGGCAGCGTTTTTCTGTTGCCAGAATTAACATGTACAGATTCCTGTGGCTGAAGAAATTAATGCCATACATGATAAAGGAATCGGTACCGTATTATGACGCCTCTATAGGCGAAAAGTTTCTGCGTACTATAGTGACCGGAGATATTATTTCCCGTTACCAGGATGACATCATCAGAAGTGTCAACTTCTTAAACGAATTTCAAGAGACAGGTACGATCATTAAATATCATAATAAGCCCATTGAACGGGAGTTGTCAGGCCCTGTAGGTCTTGCAATGGAAAAGTTCCTGCTGCATCTTGGGGCATTACGCCGTACAAAAAAAACGGTAAGTGAGTATCGATTGTCCCTTTATAGATTGTTTATTTATCTGGAAAGCAAACAAATACAACGTATAGAAGATGTTGAAGAAACCCACATCATAACGTTTCTTTCTACCAGTACAAATAACAAGACCTTTGTAATATCATCGATCCGGTTCTTCTTGCAATATCTGTTTGAAAAACATCTATCAGCAACTGACCTTTCGTTAGTTCTTCAGGATTTTAAATATTCCCGGGGAGAGAAATTGCCCTCTGTATATAGCAAAAATGAAGTGTTACAAATAGAGGCCTCCATTCAAAGATCAGATGCTACTGGAAAAAGGAATTATGCCATGATGTTATTGGCGACACGCTTAGGGCTCAGGGCATCAGACATTGCCAATTTGAGTTTCGGCAATCTTGATTGGGAACAAAGCACTATCACTTTTACCCAGTATAAAACTGGCAAGGAGATCAAACTTCCTTTGCTAACGGAAGTGGGCGAAGCACTCATAGATTATTTGAAGTATGGACGGAAAAATAGTGCGTCAGATAAGGTCTTCCTTTTTACGAGTGCACCTTTTTTACCTGTGACGAATACTTCTGTTAGTAACATGCTGGGACGTATTATTGAAGCCTCCAAAGTAGATGTCAGAGGCAGAAGACATGGAGCACACGCAATGCGCCATAGCCTTGCCTGCCGATTCTTAGAGAACAAGGAATCTATGCCTGTTATATCCGAGGCTCTCGGGCATCGGAGTACAGAAACCACCATGTCGTACTTGCGGATAGACATAGCATCTCTAAACCAATGTGCGTTAAATGTTCCGCCAGTTTCCAATAGTTTCTATGAACAGAAAGGAGGTGTTTTTTATGAGTAAGTTAAACTATCAAAGCATCTACGCCCCCTACTTTAAGCGATTTATAGCCATAAAAAATGAGCTTGGCTACACTTCATTACGAGCACAATGGATTCTCCTTGAACTGGACAGCTTTTTTGCAGATAATAACGTAAGGGAATTAGGGATCACGCAACAACAGGTCGAACAGTGGCGAGCCACCCGTATTAACGATGCCCAATGCACGATCTACGACAAATATTGTACCCTGGCACAGTTCTGCAAATATATGTGCAGGATCGGTTATGATTGTTATATCCCGAGACTACCCCGAAAGATAAGCGGGTTTACACCATACATTTTTACCAATGAACAGATGATGGGCATCTTTCAAGCCTGCGATCATTATGAATTATATGACAGGCACCTGAACACAAGCCTTTTTATAATACCGACATTAATACGTCTGTTATATGGGACTGGCCTTAGGATCAACGAAGCTTTGTCCTTAAAAAATAAAGATGTGGACTTTGACAAGCAATGCCTTTACATTAGAAAAAGCAAGAACGGGGATGAACGCATATCACCTTTGTCTGAAACTTTGATAACAGTACTCAAGCAGTATTTGCAATATCGTGACCGAATGCCTCTACCACGGCTCAACGATGAGAAAAACTTTTTCTTTGTCTCTCCGATGGGAAAAAGATGTTCGCAGGGCGTGGTCTATCTTTGGTTCAGAAAGGCATTAGCCGCCGCCAATATACCACATCAAGGAAATCATAAAGGCCCTCGTCTTCATGATCTAAGGCATACGTTTGCGGTTCACTCACTTGTAAAAATGTCTAAATCCGGATTGGACCTGTATTACTCTCTGCCTTTGTTGTCAACCTGCCTGGGGCATAGGTCACTGAAATCGACAGATCAATATGTAAGACTTACGGCTGAAATATATCAGGATCTGCTAAACGACGGCAACGAAATCTCCGCTCATGTTTTCCCTAAAACCCAAACGAACACAGCCAATGGAAACAACTGATCTAGCAAAATATCTAAGTGCCTTTTTTGCCAAATATCTTCCGGGAGAGCGCAATGTCAGTTACAACACCATTCTGGCTTATAAAGACACCTTTGTTCAGCTCATCACGTTTATGAAAGAACAAAAAGGCATAGGGGCGCAAAGGCTCACGCTTGAAAAAATAAACAAGGAAACGATCATCGATTTCCTTGACTGGCTGCAAAAGGCCAGGCATTGTAGCAATGCCACCCGCAATAATCGTCTTGCAGCTATTCGTTCGTTCTTTAATTACCTGCAATATGAAAACCCGGAAAGGTTATTCGAGTGGCAGAAAATCATCTCCATAAAAGTAAAACAGCACCAGAAGAAGAGCATCAACTATCTCACGACCAATGGTATAAAGTTACTCCTTGAGCAACCCGACATTAGCACACGTAATGGCCGCCGAAATCTTGCGTTGCTTGCCCTGATGTATGATAGTGGTGCCAGGGTGCAGGAGATGATCGATCTTACCCCCGCCAGCATTAGGTTGGATTCCCCTAACATTGTCAAGCTGGTAGGTAAAGGGCGTAAAGCCCGGTTGGTTCCGCTCCATGAGGAACAGATCGTGTTTCTGAAAAAATATATGCAGGAACTTCATTTGTTGGAACCGCACGCCAACCTGTACCCATTGTTCTCTAATACAAGAAATGGAAAGCTAACCCGTGCAGGCATAACATACATTCTAAAAACGTATGCCGATCAGGCAAGAAAAATAAGCCCAGGTGTCATACCGGATAATATCAGTTGCCATTCCTTGCGACACTCAAAAGCAATGCATCTTTTGCAAGCTGGCGTCAACTTGGTTTACATACGGGATATTCTCGGGCACGTATCTATTCAGACAACTGACATCTACGCCCGTGCCGATTCCAAACAAAAACGAGAGGCTTTTGAAAAGGTTTATGTGGAAATGAAGCCCGAAAAATCCAAAGATAAATCTTGGGAAAAAGATGATACGCTATTGGAATGGCTGAAGAATCTTAAAAAATAACCGGATGATTATGTAAAGTGATACTGTAAAGTAAAGGCTTAAACACACCTGTTTGAGGCTGCTTTATGACGTTGCCTTACATAATCTTTTACTTTCCATAATGGCATTGTTATGCAATTCGCTGCTTTTGTCGAGTAGGCGAATGAAAAAACTAGTATCACAAAATACACTTTTATCATTCATAGCTTCCACGAATTTCTTTCAGCCAGGAATCCTTGTTATCAATTTTCGACCAGGACACCGAAGCTTTTTCTATAAGCCGGTTTAAATAATCTTCGTCGTATTTTGGCT
>JBBRON010000093.1:0-3966 GCA_038229375.1 Cytophagales bacterium
ATGGCCTGCTAAGCCTGTTGCATATTGATGCTCAACTGCCATTGCTTCATGTACTTTTGCCATTCGGAATAAGCTTCTATACGTTTGAAACAATAAGTTATACAGTCGACGTATATAGGGGATTGATTAAACCGGAAAAGACGTTTATTAATTATGCTCTGTTCGTCACATTCTTTCCCAAGTTGGTTGCGGGGCCAATTCAGCGTGCTTCCGAATTATTAGTGCAACTAAAGAACCGACCCGCTTTTCAATGGGACTTTGTTGCTGAAGGCCTCAAGAGGATTCTTTATGGTTTGTTTCTGAAAGTCGCTTTGGCTGACAACATCAGTCCTTTGGTTGATGAAGGATTCTCCATGAGCCCCGGAGCAATGTCTGCCATTGACGTGTGGACACTTGCCTTTCTTTTTGGTTTCCAGATCTATTTCGATTTCTCCGCTTATTCGCATATCGCCGTGGGTGCCGCAAAACTCATGGGCATTACCATACCTGAGAATTTCAACTATCCGTACATCGCATCTTCATTCCGGGATTTTTGGAAGCGATGGCATATTTCCCTTTCCTCATGGATACGGGACTATTTATATCTGCCATTGTCAGGTGTTAAAGTTGTGAAAACGACCGGCACTGGTGGAATTGGCGAAGGCCTTGATACCACCAGCAAGCAATCGCGGAACGGCGCATTGTTCTTAACCTGGGCTATTATGGGTCTTTGGCATGGCGCAAATTGGACGTTCGTGGTGTGGGGGCTCTATCACGCAACGATAATTTTTATGGAGCGGTCACTGAAACCATTGCGTGACAAAGTACCGGTTCTTAATTCATCGTTTTTAGGTTGGGCCATAACGATGCCACTCGCCATGCTGAGCTGGATCCCATTCAGGGCAGCCAATTTAACCGATACATTTCTGATGCTTGGTAAAGTTGTCAACCCACTGAAGTATACTTTTTATACCATGAGGGAGAATAACTACATCATCACAAGCCTTTTATTTCTCCTTTTTCTATTAAGCTACTTCGTGAGTTCCTACCTGGAAGAGCGGATAAGGAAGGTGCCCTCATTATATTTTTGTATCAACTGCGTGAAATATACAGTTATCATCATTTTTGTGTTTACGTTCCTGCGGCCTATTAGTCAATTTATTTATTTCCAATTTTAGTTAGTATGTACATCCTGGGTATTAATGCTTACCATGCTGACTCGTCAGCGGCCATTTATAATGATGGCATTCTCATTGCCGCGATCGAAGAAGAGCGATTCCGAAGAATAAAGCATTGGGCTGGGTTTCCATCGATGGCTATTGAATTTTGTCTGAAAGAAGCGGGGATAAAAATTGATCAGGTAGATCACATTACGATTGGTCGCGATCCAAAAGCAAAGTTTGGCCGTAAGGCGCTCTTTCTCGCCAGGGATCCATTCGGGGGTTTCAAAACAATTAAAGAGCGGCTTAGCAACAGGAGTAAGATATCTTCGCTTGAGACGGAGTTTGCCAATCATTTTTCAGCTGATGCAAACGCGATAAAGTTAAAAATAAGAAATATCGAACATCACCGAAGCCACCTGGCGTCGGCATTTTTCCCGAGTCCGTTTGAAGAGGCAGCGATTCTTTCTATTGATGGGTCCGGTGATTTTACAACAACAATGATTGCCGTCGGGAAAGGCACCGACATAACGGTTCTTGACTCTGTGGATTTTCCTGTTTCGTGCGGCCTTTTCTATACGGCCTTTACACAGTTTCTGGGTTTCCCTCACTACGGCGACGAATACAAAGTGATGGGTCTGGCTCCTTACGGCGAACCTAAATACGTCGATAAAGTCAGGCAGGTTTTAAAGTTTAAAGACAACGGCTTGTTCGAATGGGATCACCGGTACTTCAAGTCGGCAAGAGATGTGGTTATCACATATGGCAAGGACCACATCCCCGATGTGGGTAATCTGTTTAGCGACTATTTCCAGCAAATGTTTGGGAAGGCCCGTCAGAAAGATGAGCCACTTACTCAGGATCATAAAGATCTGGCAGCGTCTGTGCAGCGCGTGACGGAAGAGTTAATCATTCACATCCTTACACATCTTCAGAAAAGGACAGGATTAAAAAACGTTTGTATCGCCGGAGGTGTCGCGCAAAATTCGGTTGCCAATGGGAAGATTATCGGCAGGACGGGATTTGAAAATTTATATATACCGCCCGCCGGACATGACGCAGGGCTTTCGATGGGCTCGTCGTTATTTCAGTATCATGACGTATTAAAGCAGCCCCGTGTTGCTCCGACGTATTCTGCCTATACTGGAAGCAAATTCAGCAATGAAGAAATCGAGTCAATTCTCAAAAATCGAGGCATTAAGTATGTGCGAATGGAGGATGATGAACTCTATGAGAAGGTGGTCTCAAAACTAATTGAACCCGGCGTAGTGGGTTGGTTTTCCGGCCGGGCAGAATTTGGTCCGCGTGCGTTGGGAGGTCGTTCTATTATTGCTGATCCGAGAAACGAAAAGGCGAAAGACCTTTTGAATTTGAAAATCAAAAGGAGGGAAAGCTTTAGACCGTTCGCGCCTTCCATTTTAAGAGAGTACACTGGCGACTACTTTGAGAAAACGGAAGACGTTCCATTTATGGAGAAAGTCTTTCTCATCCGACCTGAAAAGCGAAAAGATATTCCGGCCGTCACCCATGTCGATGGCACAGGGCGACTTCAAACAGTAATGAAAGATGTGTCACCACGGTACTACGCTCTGATTGATAAATTTCGGGAGAAAACGGGTGTCCCCATTCTCCTCAATACTTCTTTTAACGAAAACGAACCTATCGTAAACAGTCCTGAGGAAGCGTTGGATTGTTTTTTACGAACACAAATGGATATGCTGGTTTTGGAAAATTGTCTAATAGAGAGGTAAGGAGTAATTATTCAAAGTTGAAATGAAGATCTCCCTGATTACCGTTTCTTACAATTCATCGGCAACGATCAAGGATACTATCGCGTCCGTCAGTTCTCAATCGTATAAGGATATAGAATATATCATAGTAGACGGAAATTCGAAAGACACCACAGTTGATGTAATTCGTTCGGCTGGCCCGGTCGTTTCCCGATGGGTCAGTGAACCTGACAGAGGAATTTACGACGCTATGAATAAAGGAATAGGAATGGCCACTGGAGAGATTGTGGGCATTATCAACTCCGACGATTACTATTACAGCGATAAGATCATAGCGGAGGTAGCGTCGGCATTTCAGGACCAGGAAGTGGATGCAATTTTCGGCGATCTTATATTTGTAGATCCTCCCAATTTGAAAAAGGTTGTGAGGACCTATTCATCAAAAAAATGGCGCCCAGAAAAATTCGCATGGGGTTATATGCCAGCCCATCCAACGTTTTTCGTTAGAAGAAAATTCTATGACAAGGTTGGGCTATTTAGAACAGACTATAAGATTGCAGCCGACTATGAAATGCTGATCCGGCTGTTATATGTTCATAAACTCCGCTATAAATACCTTCCCATGACAATGGTTGTGATGAGGAAAGGTGGCGTTAGTTCAAATGGTATTGGTAGCAATATTATTTTGAACCGCGAAATATTGAGGGGTTGCAACGAGAATGGAATCTCCACGAATTACTTTAAGATTTACTCCAAGTATTTTTTTAAACTCTCTGAGCTTTTGAACTGATATGAAAGTTCTGATCACTGGTGTTTCAGGATTTGTAGGATCTGGCTTGGTTGATTATCTGCAGTCAATTGAAGGTGTTTCGTTGGTAGGGCACGGACGGAACCAGGAGGCATTGGAAGGCAGGTTTTCCCGGGATACGATTCAAATAATTCCTTCTTACTCAGCGGAAATCTTTGACGAGCTTGAAATTAGTTGCATTGTGCATTTGGCAGGAATTGCCCACGATCTAAGTAATAAATATAAGCCTGAAGACTACAGAGAGGTAAATTTTAAAGGTACCGAGAGTATCTTTCGTGAGTTTGTAAAA
>JBBRON010000094.1:0-3952 GCA_038229375.1 Cytophagales bacterium
GGAACGCAAGCGGATTGAAGCTAAAGGAATTGCGGATTCCCAAAAGATTATTTCCGAAGGACTCAATGACAAAATCCTGCAATTAAGGCGGATTGAAGCAACTGAGAAATTAGCCGCATCCCAAAATGCCAAGGTTGTCGTGGTTGGTGGAGGTACATCAGCACCACCTATTAACTTACAACCGTAGTAGGCTTTGGGAAAAAGGTTATTACTTAGTAATAGCCAATTTAAGAATATTTTTCATACCAGGCTTATATCAATTTTAAGTGGTATCAACCATTTTATTAGAATCTGTTTTTCGACTATCCTAGAGAGGGTGTTTATTGCTCTCAAGAATTAAAATGCTTGGTTGAGTTTTCTAAACAATCTCTGCAAAATCAGGGCATATTCGTGTTATCTGTCTTTCAGAAATAATTTGGACAGCTATGATGAGGCAGAAAAGATTCAATTGCTAACTAGATTAAAGATTTTTAGAAATAAGTCAAGATGATAAGTATCAAAAAATACGTTCTATGTATCTATTTTCCGTAATTACTGAGATATTTAATGTAGTGTCTGTTGTAATTACGTGAAAATTGCTCTGCTGGAGTCACCTAATTAAAAGACTGCCAGAGGGAATTTTAGTTTTATTCTCGGTATACTATCGGACAAGTCAATTTATGCCTTTTATCAGGTCAAGCACCAACCACTGGTTTAATTTATCAAATTTACTCTCGCACCTGACTTACTGGCGAAGTCAGTCTAAAAAATTTCAATCGAAAATCCACGATTACCGAAACATGGTTGCGGGTCAGGACTATGTATTTGAACTTGCGGAAGAAGACAAAAAAGCTTATATTACTGGGCAGGGTAGAGGTATTCAACCAGGCGATCGCATTATTTTAGATGATGACGCCGGGAAATATCAAGTTGAAAAAATCGACTATTACTCAAATCCGTCAGACATGTGGATAGCGCTAGTAAAAGTTGATTCTTTGTAGAAGTGGTGCATTCGGCGCGATAAGTTAATAATACCCTAGCCACACTGACCTATGTCCAATACCATCACAATCACTGTCAAGTTATTCGCCGCTTACCAAGAAGCCTACGGCGCAACTGAATTACTGCTGGATTTCCCTGAGCATACACCAGTTGTCGCCGTGTGCGATCGCTTAATCGCCCTCCATCCCCAACTCAGCAAATGGCGCGACCTCACCCGCTTTGGCGTCAATCTACAATTTGTCGAACCAGATACCATCTTACAAAACGGTGATGAAGTGGTGCTAATTCCTCCTGTCAGTGGCGGCTGAAATTTTGACACTGATGACGTTGTTCAGTAAAATCATCATTCTTCACGAGGCTACGAGGGTTTTGCAAAGAAGCATCGAGTACAATTAAAGGACTATAGGACATTTTTACCTTTATTAGCTAATCGATTAAAAGCCTTAAAGAACTGGATTTATGCTTTCAAGCTTATTCAACCATTTGTTAAAATGCTTACACTGCTGACGTATCGTATCCAGCCCAATATCGATCGCAAGCAGCGAACCATGCAGTGGTTTGTCATATCCCTCGCAGCAATTGCGAATGCGTTTCGATGGTGCGGTTAGGGGATTATCGTTAATATGTTCAGGTGAAGGAAAAGCATTGCGCTCGCGAAGCAAAATACTCACGGCACCTTCATCGAACCATGCCGCAAACACTTGTGGATTGCTGTACAATAATCCTTCAAACTCGTAAACCAGCAAATTTGGGAGAAAATTATCCTGACAGATATCCTTACCCATTTCTTGTTCCAGATGTTCAGCCTTCTGGAATGGGTCGCTAGTTTTTGGACCTGAACCGCTTCCAGGAAAATCATTGGGTAAGGCGTACATATCAAACATTGTGGTGACAAATGCCGTTTTATCTTCAAGGCACTTGCGATGTAATTGCGGCTTGATTTTCGCATAACTCACCACACCACCCTTCCCGGTTGCGCTGGTTTTTACCAGAATCGGGTTGAGGTAGATGTTTTTCTCCTGAAAATACTCATACAACAATTCCCTGACGAACGTTTCCTCGGTTTGCCCCTCTACAAAAATATTGACTCGAATCATCGTGAAGGTCTCCCGCCCAATATGTTCTTCTTCCACAACTCACCCAAGCTATAGTCCTCAAGCCATGCGTCCAACTCCTGCCTATTCAACCTGCGAAGCGACGATTGTCCCTCCAATCGGTCAACAACAATTACATCAGATGCATCAAATTCATTAAGCAATTCCACGGACTGAGTTGAAACAATTACCTGTTTGGAAGCAGTCCGTATCAATGATGCCAGGACGGTGATAGCATAGGGATGAAGACCCAATTCCGGCTCATCAACCAAAATTGTCTCCGGCTGAAGCTCTTCGGGTTGCAAAAAAACTGTTACCAGACACATAAAACGCAGCGTGCCATCCGAAAGCACATGCGCCTTAAAAGGAATATCCTGCCCTCGCTCAAACCATTCCAGTTCGATAACCTCCTTATTTTGTGGGGAAGGACGTAGGTAAAAGTCTCCAAAGAACGGAGCAACAAGCCGGATAGTTTTGACGATTTTCTGATAAGATGCTGGATAGCTGTCACGCAAAAGGTACAGGAAAGCCGCAAGATTCCGCGCATCGGGACGTAGGTAAGTATTATCATTGATACCGTGCTGCTGCTTGACATACGCGCTATCGCTCGTGTCATGAAAATGATAAACCCGCCATTGTTTCATGACAGGCACCACGTTACTATCAATTTTTGTCGCAGCAGGGCTATTCGCTAGCGTTTCAAAATGCCCCCTCCCTATTTCACGCTCACCACTCATGTTCTGCCAAAAGGATTCCCTGGCGAACATCAGGCGGTTATCCTGGGTTGGTTCTAAGGTGGCAAAGTACCCATTATTGCCGAAGTATAACTGGAACTCCAATTGTTCCGTGGTTTTCCGCCCAAAGTGCAACAGGGCATCGGGACTACCCTGACGGCTGACAAACACTTGCATCTGACTATCGAGCAACTGCTGTACCAGGCGAAAAAAGCCAATAAAATTAGATTTTCCCGCCCCATTAGCGCCAATCAAAACATTCAGTTTGGAGAGTTCAAGGTCACACTTGGCTATAGACTTGAAACCTTTTAAAACTATTCTCGACAATTGTTTATCACCAATATCAGCCGTCATCGAACAGTCCCCCAATATCCAGGCTTGTTATCTACTGGCTTTATTTCTTTACAAAAGTCTTCTGGTTTGAGGTTTTTTATCTGTTCGTAATTCATACATGTTTTCCTCTCTTACCTACTTCTCCCATATTACCGAGGACTTTTGCAAGAGGTCTAATGTGTAGCTCGAAAATTGACCGACTCTGCTTTCCAAAAACGTGAGTGCAATTGTACTTATGAAATGGCATAGCGTGTGCGATCGCTTAATCGCCCTCCATCCCCAACTCAGCAAATGGCGTGACCTCACCCGCTTTGGCGTCAATCTACAATTTGTCGAACCAGATACCATCTTACAAAACGGTGATGAAGTGGTGCTAATTCCTCCTGTCAGTGGCGGCTGAAATTTTGATACTGACGGCGTTATTCAGCAAAATCATCATTCTTCACGGGACTACGAGGATTTGGTAAAATAATCAGTAGTTATTTTTATTAGATTTCACAGGAACGATCGCCTCGTCATACCCAAAACTTCAAGTAGAGGACATAAACCTGATTGATAAATTTGGGATAACGTAATTTAAATTTTTATTCCAGTTTGCACACGCCATAAACCTGTATAGATACCTTCAGAATTTTCTAATAGCTCTTCGTGGGTGCCTTTTTCCACAATCTGTCCATAATCCATGACATAAATACAATGGGCATTACGGACTGTAGAAAGACGGTGGGCGATCGCAATAGTAGTACGGTTTACAGTAATTCGTTCTAGGGATTTTTGAATAGCGGCTTCGGTTTCGTTATCCACAGCAGA
>JBBRON010000095.1:0-3878 GCA_038229375.1 Cytophagales bacterium
GAATAATCACACCCAAACCGCGCCACGTCGGTAAACGGTAGGCGGTAATCGGTAGCCGGTGGGGCGCACTGATAGGCAAATTGAAGTTACTGATCAGGGATTATCTTTCCACGATAGAATAATCACACCCAAACCGCGAACTACCGATCACCTCTTACCTTTTTTACCGATTACCTTTTACTTCCCGCATCCCCATAGCAACATCATTTACCCAAACCGCGACACCGATCACCTCTTACCGACTACCGATTACCGACTACCCTTTCTTCCGCACTCGGTTGATTATCCCCACCTAAATCCTACCTTTACTCCCTATGCAAGACATCCAAAAGAAAGTCACCTCCATCCTCACTGATAAGCTTGGCATTCCAGAATCAGAGATTACACCCGATGCCAGTTTCGTAAAAGACCTCGGAATTGACTCCCTTGATTATGCTGAGTTGGTGATGGAATTTGAACAGACGTTTGATATTAAGATTCCCGACGATGACGCGGAGAAGATGCAGACGATTGGGCAGGCGGTTTCTTATATACAGAGTAAGTTGAAATGAGGAGTTGGTAATCGGTAGCCGGTGATCGGTGATCGGCGATCATTAAACGAAAACATGGTAATCGGTGATCGATAAAATGGTGATCGGTAAACGGTAAGAGGTAATCAGTAGAAAACGCAACAGCAGTCATGGCCGAGCTTCCTGAATTCAAGCCGCGTAAAATTAAGTTCAAGGCCTGGGATACCGAATCGCGCTTATTGATGAAGCTCAACAATATTGACTGCAATAAAGGCGAATTATTGAAGAAAGATCATATTCTTCTTCAATTTACCGGGATGTGCGACAAGAATGGTGATGAGATCTATGAGATGGATGTGTTGCTTATCTCCGACCAGAAGTTTGTTGTGTTCTGGAAAGATGAAAAGGGAGGATGGTATTATTACTCGTTAAAAAATCCTGCCGATCATCAGATATTTCTGGGTCCCGAAGTGGAAAGGATGATACGGCTCGGAAGTTTATTTGAGTTGAATACACCGTATTTGCCGCCGAAGAAGAAGTAGTGGGTAAACTGGGGATCGGTAATCGGTAAGAGGTGATCGGTAATCGGTGAGAGGTGATCGGTAAGCGGTGCTCCTCATAGTGAAATCACATGACTGAAAACAAAGTATTCTTCATTGTAAACAAATATTCTGGCACGGGCTTTCAGGATTCCATTGAGGGGCGGATCATCGACAAGTGTGCGCAGTTGAATCTGGAAGGGACGATCGAATTCACGCGCGAAAAGGGACATGCTACTGAGTTGGCCCGACAAGCAGTGGCAGAAGGATTTCCCCGGGTGTTTGCTATGGGTGGAGATGGCACGGTGAATGAAGTCGCGCAGGGACTTGTTCATACATCTGTTGCTATGGGCATCCTTCCAAAAGGTTCCGGCAACGGACTTGCGCGCCACCTGCACATTCCATTGAAGATGCGCGGCGCGTTGGATTTATTAGATAAGCACAAAGTTATTTCCATGGATACGCTGCTGATCAATGATCAACTTTCTGTTAATATATCCGGTATTGGATTTGATGGTCATGTTGCCGGCAAATTCGGAAAAAATGGAAAGCGTGGATTATTTGGTTATGGAAAACTTGTACTAAAAGAGTTTTTACAATTCAAGGAATTTCCTGTTGAGCTATCAATTGATGGAAGGTTGTTAAAACGCGAATCATTTATACTGGCATTGGCGAACTCTTCGCAGTTTGGAAACAATGCCAGGATCTCCCCTTTTGCATCGGTATGTGATCAGTTGATTGACGTATGTTTCATAAAAAAAGTGCCAATTTTACAGGCCATCGGCTTTGCACAGAAGATGTTCAGTGGAAAAATGAATCGCTCTGCATTTGTGGAAACGATACGGGGAAAGAATATTGAAATACAATTTAATAGGCCGATGCCATATCATATTGATGGCGAGGCGATGGAGGCAGAGGAGAAGTTTTCGGTAGTGATGAAGGGGGAATCGTTGAGGGTGATAGTGCCGGATGATGCTAAGTTGAAACCGTGATCGGCGGTCGCCTTCGGCGATAATGCAGTTTAGCACAGAGGAACACAGAGGGAATACCGCACAGAGGAACACAGAGCGTTTACTTAGACCAGAAATAAACATTAACCAAATAAAAAAACATTTGCTGTTACCTTGCCCTTGGATGGTACATTCCCCTGTTTCCTCTGTGCTAAAAAAAGCAGCGAAGCTGCTGCAATACGGCTGCCCCACCCAACAAAATATACCGCAATTCAAGTTAGCACCTTATTCACTCCTCCCCGTTTAAGACCTTGTTAAACCTTATTAAACCCACAATATTATGAGAAAGATTTACATGCCGCTCGCTTTGGTGCTTATGACAAGTTGGGCCATGGCTCAATCACTTTCTGCGCCACCCAGTGGCGACAATCAAAAATCAAAAGTAACCCAGTGGATCGGTCCAGTAGAGGTAAGCATCACCTACAGTAGTCCGGATGTGCATGCTGCCAACGGCGATGATCGCAAAGGTCATATCTGGGGCGAGCTCATTCACTATGGATACATCGATCAGGGATTTGGCAGTGCGAAAGCCGCACCGTGGAGAGCAGGTGCTAACGAAAACACAATCATTACGTTTTCACACGACGTTAAAATCGAGGGCAAAGACATCAAGGCCGGCTCCTATGGTTTATTTCTTGGTCTGGCAAAAGAAGGTCCTTCTACATGGATCTTTTCGAACAACGATACAAGCTGGGGAAGTTATTTTTACAATCAGAGCGAAGATGCCTTGCGCGTGAATGCAACGCTGCAAGATGGCACCTACACAGAATTTCTAACGTATGGTTTTGATGACCGTCAACCTAATTCGGCCGTAGCATTTCTGCAATGGGAGAACAAGAAAGTGCCGTTCAAAATCGAAGTGCCGAATGTAAATGATATCTACATTGGAATGATGCGCAATGAGCTGCGTTCAAGCGTCGGCTTTGACGCGCGCAATTATATAAACGCCGCTCAGTTTTGTGCTCAGAACAAAATCAACCTCGAAGAAGCACTCGTCTGGGCCAATAATGGAACAAATCCAAACCTTGGCGGCAGCGAAGACTTCAATTCGCTCAACGTAAAAGCAAATGTGCTCCGGGCAATGGAGCGTAAGGCGGAAGCCAACGTTGTAATGGATCAGGCTATTAAAATCCCAAACACTCCCGTTCAGGCAATTCATCAATACGGCCGTGGCTTACTGAACGGTGGCAACAAAGAAAAAGCGATGGAGGTCTTTAAATACAATGCCAAGATCCATCCGGAAGATAAGTTCACACCTAACATCGGATTGGCACGAGGATACACTGCGCTCGGCGACAAGAAAAACGCGATAAAGTATTGGGAGCTGGCGATTCAGAATATTCCAGAAGATCAAAAGCCTAACCTGAAGATGTATGAGGCGGAGTTGGCGAAGCTGAAGTAGAGATAGAGGAAAGAGGAAAGAGGAAAGAGGAAAGATGGGAGATGAAAGATGAAAGATGAAAGCTAGTGTGTGCTACTGGATCTTTCATCTTTCTTTTCATTCATTCGGGTAACGTCGTTCCATTAATTTCCAAAGGCCAGCGGGTAACGTCATTAAGTTAAGGAAATGAAATCGGCAAGTGAAGTGAGTATTGTAGACTGATTCTTTCGCCAAAGAACCTTGAAGCAATGTGACATCTTAATCCATTGATTCTGAGGAACGCGAACTGAATAGCGCAAGTGACCCCATCGGGGTCATATGTTTGTAGCCCCGACGAAGTCGGGGATAATCGAGGCGACACGCGGAGCGCGTGCCATAGAAACCATCAATCGATCTTCTCGCTTTCTGGCACGCAACAGATGCTAGTTCATCATAGTAC
>JBBRON010000096.1:0-3544 GCA_038229375.1 Cytophagales bacterium
ATCAAACGAAGAACTAAATCAAACCAACAGTCAGTTAGACCAGTTTGCCTATGTAGCCAGTCACGATTTGCAAGAGCCACTGAGAAAAATTATCACCTTCTCTATGCGCTTGCAGGACAAACAGAAGGATGAATTGAGCACAGAAGTAAAATCCTATCTCAATAAAATCGAAACTGCTTCTTCCCGCATGTCAACGCTTATCCGCGACCTGCTCAATTATTCGCGCTTGCTTCAACACGAAAAATCATTTGTGCAAACAGATTTGAATGGAACACTAAAAAATATTTTAAACGATTTTGAATTACTCATTCACGAAAAGAACGCCCAAATAAAATCTGATGAACTCCCAACCATTGATGCAATCCCATTGCAGATGAACCAGCTTTTTTCCAACCTCATCAGCAACGCGCTTAAATTTTCTAAAGAAGATGTGCCACCCGCTATTACCATCACGTCACGCACACTTTCAGAAAAAGAAATTCAAAAATATCCCGCCTTCAATCCGTTGGGGTCTTATGTAGAAATAATTCTCAAAGACAGCGGCATCGGCTTTGAACAACAATACGCTGATAAAATATTCACCATCTTCCAACGCCTTCACAGCCCAGAAACCTTCATCGGCACAGGCATTGGCTTAGCACTAGCAAAAAAAGTTATTGAAAACCATCACGGAGAAATTTTTGTAGAAGCCAAAGAAAACGAAGGCGCATCGTTTCATATAATACTTCCGCTTAAACAAGGCCATAAATAATGCAGCCATAGACTATGGAAAGAAAAATTTATATGATAATTGATGATGACCAAGACGACAGGTTCTTTTTCAAAGAAGCACTAACTGAAATGCTTATTTCCATAGAATGTTTGGAAGCAAAAGGTGGTAAAGAAGCGCTTGCACTATTGAGAAAGACAGAACAACTGCCGCATTTTATTTTTCTTGATATAAACATGCCCATCATGGACGGTAGGGAATGTTTAAAGGAATTAAAAAAAGACGCGAAGCTCCAAAACATTCCCGTTATAATGTATTCCACTTCTTTTACCGACAAAAGTATTGCGGAGATTCAGGCACTCGGAGCATCAAATTATCTCAATAAGCCAGCCGACATTAATAAACTTTCCGAACAAATTTTAAGAGCTATAACAACAATCACAGCTTAATGACCCTGCCACTAACTACAACGCATTTGAAGCGCACATTTCTATTTTTTTTCTCCTTAGCATTCAATACCGCATTCGTTTCATTTAATTGTTGAAAAAATTTATTTGCTTCTTTGTCATTGGGATTTATGTCTTGGTGAAGTTTCCTGGCCCTACCTGCATCAGTTTTGATAATGGTTCTTTATCTAAAAGAGAAGGCAGCTGTAAATGTGGCCTGCTTATTTTAGTGTGTAGTGTACCATCTTAAGGTATATGAATATTTAATAAAAATATGATTGAAAAGTTTCTGTGGAAAGTAAACTGAAACTTTCAATTAAGGCTAATGGAAGCTGGCAAGAGATCTAAATATGAATTGATGCTTCTAACAAACAAGTAGAAAAAACCAACTTTTCTTTTTTTAAGAGAGGAAGAATCTTAATAAATAACAAGGAGCTATCACTATGACAAAAACTATCGGGGTAAAGACTACCCCTAAGCGCAGTAAAGTACTCAAATGCCCCACCGGCATCAAAGGTTTTGACGAAATTACGGAAGGTGGGCTTCCGAAAAATAGAACCACGCTGGTTTCTGGGAATGCTGGTTCTGGAAAAACACTTTTTGGCATTGATTTTCTAATCAAGGGTGCAACCGAACATAACGAGCCGGGCATTCTCATGTCATTTGAAGAGACAGAAGATGAAATTTATAATGACGTGGCTTCTCTCAATATGGATTTACAAAGACTTGTTTCGCGGAAAAAGATTTTGTGCGAACATGTTATTTTAGATCACAAAGATATTCAGGAGACCAACTTTAATCTTGAGGGAATATTCGTTCGCTTGGAACATGCCATAGATTCCATCGGTGCAAAACGTGTTGTTTTAGATTCTATTGAATCTATCTATGCAGGCATTACAGATCTTGGCATTCTTCGCTTAGAGATAAAAAGACTTTTCCGATGGCTTAAAGAAAAAAAGGTAACGGCAATTGTTACAGGCGAGCCGGGACAAAGCAGTACATTTACACGTCATGGTTTGGAGGAGTACATTTCTGATTGCATCATTCTTCTGGATAACAGGGTGAGAGACCAAATTGCCACACGTAGAATTCGCGTCATTAAATATCGGGGGTCACGTCATGGAACAAGCGAATATCCATTTGTTATAGATGATGAAGGACTTTCAGTAATCCCTATCACGTCAGCAGGGCTTGAACAACCGGGCACAGACAAAAGGGTTTCGACAGGAATTCCATCGTTAGATAAATTGTTCAAGGGTAAAGGTTACACCAAAGGCAGCACCATACTGGCCTCGGGCACAGCAGGCTGCGGAAAAACAAGTTTTGGAGCGGCATTCGCATTAGAAAGTTGTAAACGTGGCGAACGCTGTCTTTTCTTCTCCTATGAAGAATCTGCAGGACAACTCATTCAAAACATGAAATCTATCGGTATTGATTTTGCGCCATGGATAAAAAAAGGACTCTTAAAGATTGTGGCTATCAGACCTTCCTTTCTTGGTTTAGAGATGCATTTATTGAATGTTTATAAGCTCGTTGATAGTTTCAAACCAAAAGCTGTGGTGGTAGATCCCCTCACAAGTCTCGTTGGAGAGGGCGACCAGCGTGAAGTTTCATCAATGATTACCCGCATGATTGATCTCTTTAAATCCAGTGGCATCACTACGTTTTTTACAAGTCTTGTTTCTGCAACCTTTCAAAGTAACACGAGTGGTGAAATAGGTGTTTCATCTTTGATTGATACCTGGATTGTCGTGAGAATGGTAGAAGATGATGAGGGTAGAAAACGCACCCGTGAAGTATTCATTGTTAAGTCTCGTGGCACTAACCATGATAGCGATGTGCACAAATTTATTTTGAGTGATGATGGAATTATATTGATGCCAAATGATGGGAAATCTAAAGTAAGCACCAATAAGAAAAAGGATGTTGATAAAAATATTGCTGAAAACAAAGCGAATCAATAATAAGCTATGAAAACAGTGCAACCTAAATTCATTGTAGGTATTGGTGGCTCAGCCGGAGCACTTAACGCCTATAAAGCACTGCTGGATGCTATGCCGCATGATACAGGTATGGCTTATGTTATTATTTCTCACTTGTTGCCCACCGCCCATAGTCAGTTAGCCAAAATACTACAGCGGCACACGAAAATGACAGTAACTGTGGCTGCTGAGGCCATGCCAATCCGTGCGAATAATGTCTACGTAATTCCTTCGGATGCTGATCTTACTATGGATAACTATAGCTTGGGTGCATTTCAAAACTACCACTATCTTGTTGACTTAGCCTACAAAAAGACCTCATACCATGACTCGTGACCAATTACACGCCCTCGTTGATGCGCAGTATGACCAGCTTCAAGCCCTCCAGCAACAACCTACTTTTCAGG
>JBBRON010000097.1:0-3302 GCA_038229375.1 Cytophagales bacterium
AAGAATTTTCAATGACTTTTACTGGATCTTTAATCCGGGAGGGAAATTTTCGGCGACCTCCTGTTTTTATTTTGGGTATCAGGAAAGATTGGGAGCAAGCACAGTGTCATGGTGGCAGGCTAATTTCATAGGTAATTATAAATTTAATGAAACTGTTTCATTGTCGGGAAGGGTTGAGCATTTCAGCGATGAAGGGGCAATATATCAGACCTCGATAACTGGTACCCCAGGATTTCGAGCCTCGAGTGCCGGTGCATGTGTTAACTTTAAGCTGCACCGTCTTGCATTATTGCGTTTCGAAGCACGAAAATTCTTCTCAACAGATGATGTGTACCTGGATAAAAATCAGAATCCAACCAATGGATCAATGTGGCTTGTGGGTAGTTTGACAGCGTGGTTCTAACCGTCTCATTCCGCTTGTAGCATCTCATTGGTATTAAGCTTTCAACATTTTTTACTTTTCAATTTCCTATTCAATTGAAGCAAGTACTCCCTCTTTTAACGAATATGTTGAAACACGAATATCCGTTAGCGCAAACTTCTTAATTAAATAACTCACCAGACAGCTTCCTACTACGATCATATCTACCCTCATTTCAATCATTCCTGGAATTTGCATTCGTTGCATTCTGCTTTTTGAAAGTAGTTCATCGTGAATTTGAAAAAAATCAGGAATTGATAGAGGTGTCTCTCCATTATCGTGGTGATAATCAATTTTGTTTTTAAAACAATAGATCTCGCTTAAAGTGTCGAACGTACCCGAAGATCCAACTAATGTTAAAGGTGCAAATTTTTCCATAGCTCTTTGCAACGGCTCAAGTGATTTTTCAAAGTGAGCCGTCAGCTGTTTTACCTCGATCGGATTGATGGGATCGTGCTTGTGGTAAAGTTCCAACAATCTTTGTGCACCGATCTCAAAACTTTGCTTCCAGCGAATGGCCTTATTGTTTCCAATAATAAATTCAACACTTCCGCCGCCAATATCTACTATGAGCGATTCTTTGATCCCGATATCAAGCCCAGATCGAACACCATAATAAATGTATTCAGCTTCTTTGTCACCAGAGATCAGTTTTACCTTGATTCCTGTTTCGGCCCGTATCTTTTGAATAACTTCATTTCCATTGCGGGCATTCCGTAAAGCACTGGTGCCGACAGCTTGTACAACATCAACTTTCCACTCATTAAGAATATCTTTAAAATACCGGATGCATTCTACCGCCCGTTGCATCCCTGCGTCCGTAATAAAGTCCTGATTGATACCACCAACCCCAATCTTTACTGCTCTTTTTTCGCGATGCAGGATAGTTGTCTTATCGTTTTCCCTTCCGGCTATCAGTAGGTGAAACGTATTCGTGCCTAAATCAATTACCGCAATTCTTTCCTCCATGTTAATGGTTTCTATCCCTATTTGGAAAGGGATTTCTGCTCAAGGCAAGTTAGTATATCCCTCCAAACAATAATATATTTGAACTCTAACCACGTTAAAAATGAGCAAGTCTAAAGCGCCGGGCAAGGAAAAATTCGAAGAACTTGACCGTAAAAATAAAGAAGCGTTATTGGGAGGGGGAGAGAAGCGCATCGAACAGCAACATGCGAAGGGAAAATTGACTGCTCGCGAGCGTGTTCATCTTTTGCTCGATGAGGGTTCATTTGAGGAGATGGGAAAATTCGTGATGCATCGCAGCAAGGATTTTGGACTTGATAAGGAATATTATCTCGGTGATGGTGTTGTTACTGGCTATGGTACTATCGATGGCAGGCTCGTTTATGTATTCTCTCAGGACTTCACGGTATTCGGTGGATCACTGTCTGAAACTCATGCGGAGAAGATTGTGAAAGTAATGGACCTGGCTATGAAGAATGGAGCGCCGGTAATTGGATTGAATGATTCCGGCGGCGCACGCATCCAGGAAGGTGTTGTGTCACTGGGTGGTTATGCTGATATCTTTTATCGTAATGTAATGGCTTCGGGTGTAGTGCCCCAGCTATCAGCTATCATGGGCCCTTGTGCAGGTGGAGCCGTGTATTCGCCAGCCATGACAGATTTTATTTTCATGGTCGAGAATACTTCGTTCATGTTTGTTACAGGTCCCAACGTTGTAAAAACAGTTACGCATGAAAATGTGACTGCAGAAGAGTTGGGCGGAGCCTCTGCTCACAGTACAAAAAGCGGTGTGACACATTTCTCCTGTTCGAATGAAGCGGAATGTATTGCTCAGGTAAAGAAACTGTTCAGCTATGTGCCGCAGAATTGTGAGGACATGCCCCCACGACTTCCTTATACGCTGGGCAATGAGAAGCGACTGGTGCTGAATGATATTATTCCCGCGAACCCAAACCAACCATATGATATGAGGGAAGTTATCAATGGCGTGGTTGACGACGGTAGTTTCTTCGAGGTGCATAAAAATTTCGCAGAGAATATTGTTGTTGGCTTTGCGAGGTTGGCAGGCAGGAGCATAGGTATTGTTGGAAATCAGCCTGCTTCGCTTGCGGGAGTACTGGATATTGATTCAAGTGTAAAGGCTGCAAGATTTGTTCGCTTTTGTGATAGCTTCAACATACCCTTGCTGGTATTGGAGGACGTTCCGGGTTTCCTTCCTGGAACTGATCAGGAATGGAACGCTATCATTACAAATGGGGCAAAATTGCTATATGCTTTTTCAGAAGCAACAGTTCCAAGGGTGACAGTTATTACGCGCAAAGCCTATGGCGGCGCATATGATGTCATGAATTCAAAGCACATCGGTGCTGATATGAATTATGCGTGGCCCACAGCTGAGATAGCAGTAATGGGTGCTAAGGGAGCGGCAGAAATCATATTCAAAAAAGAAATCTCGGAAGCTTCTGATTCTGAAGCCAAGCTGGCGGAAAAAGTTGAAGAATACACGAAGAAATTTGCTAATCCCTACAAAGCTGCCCACCGCGGTTACATCGACGAGGTTATTTATCCGGACCAAACACGTGAAAAATTGATACGTGCTTTCCAGATGCTGGAGAATAAGGTCGCGGTGCTTCCGAAGAAGAAGCATGGGAATATTCCGTTGTGAAATGGTGGCATAATAGGGAGGAGTCTATCACTTTTTTCCGTGGTGCAAATGCTTCAATCGGAAGAAGCTATTAAGGGATAAAACGGGTCAGCAATACCTTGACCGGAGAGTGATGAAGTTCTATTCAAAAAATGATGTTGCTATAAAAATGTACCTATTTGAAAAATGACTAATTTTCATGTCAAATTAAGTCACGATAAACTTGGATCTCAATCATATCAACCATGGACAAAAAAAGTAAAGAATTCC
>JBBRON010000098.1:0-3259 GCA_038229375.1 Cytophagales bacterium
GAGTGAAAACCGCTGATTTTCGCATGATCCAGTGGTTTTTTTATGACATTTCAAACAATATTCCATTTTCACTACAGCCGATGGTTCGTTTAAGCTTGATATGTCCCGGATATTACTAATCGCGCTGAAATCCACACCCATTTGGATTGCTTTGAAGAATTCAATGAGGAATTTATCAGAGAGCGGGAATCGCGCTTTAAGGCATTTCATGACTAGAATGGCCTCTTTTTCCTTTTCTGCATTGTAGTCCATTTCCTCCATTGGCTCGGCAACTGAAACATGTAAATTAAATCAACGTACAAAATCGGTTCAGTCTAAAACACTGTCACATCAGCATGCTAACATGTTGGTCATCGTAATGACCTGTATTTTTCCAGACCATTTACAGCTTTTGATAAAAGGATATAACTGCATCAGCAATATTTTAGAGTACTTACTTAATATCGGAATATCCATCGGATCTGCCTGATTTTCAGGGGCATGATACAAACGTTGATGTATTTCTGGTGCATGCTTTTGACGGATATGGCGTTTTTCATTGCCCCTGGAGCTGTACTCACTGAAGCAAATCAAGCAACGGAATATTCCGTCAACATTAACCATCATCTGATTTACCACTCCGTTATTTGCAAGAGATGCTATGCCTGTAGAGAATATACACTTTCATGATCAGGAAATTTCTCCGTGATAAAAGATCGACCCTTAAATACAGAGCATTGCTGGCATTTTCCGCGTTGTAGTTTTCGCAGAAAGTTATTGCTGGTCTGTTCGGAGAAGTTTCGTACTTTGCACTGGTACTCACTGTAATGTACGAATAACAGTGTGAACTGTGCAGTACACCACAGTAAGCGGTTGGTCTGATTTTTACCGCAACGTTACCGAAAACGCATATGATGGTAAAAATACCGCAAGTCAACCAACAAATCTTTTTGAGAGGAAACCCAAAGTTGGGATGTACGCAGATGGCCGTAAGTTTGCGTCAACTTTCGTATAATGGATTCATGAATGACGCATTTCTACGTCTTTACGGAATTTTTGCGTCAATAAAATCCTTCGTCATAGTAACGAGGTACCGATGCGTCTCCTCCGTTCAGACAAGCTGACAATCCCCCATCGTAGAAAAATGACAACGTATCCCTGGGCTATTAGACTGCGCATTGTATAGTGTGACATAAACATTTTCTAATTGGTCAAACTTCCTCATAGTGCAGAATTATGGATATAACCTCTCTTTCTTCCTATAGAATCCTTCTCCGGAAAATAATGCATCCTTCCTCAATATTATTTTTGCCCATTGGATTACCGAGTACGATTGTGTGTGGCTTGAATTACAATCATCGTTACTATTCGATACTAATCGGTATACCGAAAATAAGCGCAATTTTTATTCTGTTTTTGTGAAGGCTCTTTCGCGAAGGATGGAAACGGCAGCTTACAAAGGATGACATTTGGGACTTGATTCCTGAAGAAAAATCGGAAAATCTTGAGGCAGCTCTCTACCAGAACTGGATTAAACAAATGGGTGACCAAACGTAAGTAACTTTTCAAACTCAAAGACGGTGTAATGGATGACGCAAATCTTTTTAAGTGAGACGAACCCTTTCGGTTTTTAGCATTAATCAAATCCAGTAAGTCCATTGAATTCGAGCAATGTTTTCCAATTGTGATTATTTACGAGGCTGTTTTAAGAAATCTCAGATACTTTTTCCACGACATAGGAACAATCAAGATGGCCTGTCCATATATAGTAGCCGAACCGGAAGCTCCAATTACCGTGCTTCCGCAGCACAACGCCCACCAACCCACCCACGCGACAGCAGACCATCACTGTATGCAGCCCTTTACAAAACATTTTGGCCTTATTTTTGGAAATCTGCATTTGTCAAGGTGTTCTACGATGCTATGACCATTATTGTTCCAGTACTTGTAGGGTAAAACACTGAAGTAGTGGTAGTAGTTGTGATGTTTTATATTCCTATCTCGGACATATATGATTAGCCTACATTAAAATCCTTCCTAAACATGAAGCTTGATTATTTCAGGGAGATAATTGCATTCACTGCCAATTTAAATCTGTATCCATGGAGGGGTTACGTCTACGCTGCACTACTGAGCGTCACAGTTTTCCTCCAAAGCATCGGCTGGGCCGGTATGAATTTCGTCAGTACCCGGCTGGGAATGCGAGTTCGATCAGCTTTAGCCGGAATGATTTTTCGAAAGGTAAGCACTTGACCTTAATTTTTATTACTGTTCAAGATGCCATCAGTGTTAGTTAATTATGGAATATTAGGCACTGACCCTGTCGAATACATCCAAGAGGCGTTTTCCGGTTGGAGACGTAGTTAACTTGTTGACTGTTGATATTCAACGCATATCGGAATTTCTCTACTACCACCATTACGTCTGGCTGACTCCCATTACCATTCTAATCATGATGTACGTCCTTTGGATCTTTGTGGGCATTGCATCGCTGGCCGGCTTCTTTACGTTAGTCTTCCTGATCATTCTGAACTTTGCCTGTGTGGCACGATCAAAACGATATGAGGTGAGTATTTGAGTAAACAAAATCTAACGATATACATTGATTTACAATTAATTATTTTTCTAACCATAAACGTGAATATTTTTGAATTTTCTTACAGGTTGCAGCAATCAAGCAAAAGAACACCAGGGTTCGTCGAATTAATGAAATGTTCAATGGAATCAAAATCCTGAAGATGTACGCTTGGGAGCCACAGTTTCAGGCTATGATGATTCAGGAACGCGAAAATGAGGTTCAAGTTGAATCCTTTTTATAATGAAACACGTACCCATTTGATTGTTACCCTTTTTGTTCTGTTGATAGCTGGGTTCCTTGAAACAAGCTGGACTGCTTCTTAGTATCTGCAATGCCATCAACTATGTTATGGCGCCGACGGCCGCGTTAGCAACCTACACCACATACATTTATCTGGATGCTGGCAACGAGCTCACTCCCCAAGTGGCCTTTGTAACGCTCATTTTCTTGTTCAGCTTGCGGCAGTCTCTGTTTTTCATTCCTGTTGGAGCGATGTTTCTAGTTCAGGTTAGCTCACTGTAATATGAAATGCCTTTATCAAGCCCTGTTCCGTTAGAGTAGTCCAGATAACTTTGATTGTAAGTTTTTCGACGTTGCACCCTCTTGATTCTATAGAAGCCAGCGCCATTCACTCATTGTTTGTTTCTTATGGTACCCTTACCTCTACTACACATACCATTATCATTCATACCATTACCTTTA
>JBBRON010000099.1:0-3158 GCA_038229375.1 Cytophagales bacterium
ATTTTGCCGTAAACTTTTAGTGCTATTTTGCATATAAAATCTCACTTATCATTAAGTCATTTCTGGCAGAATATTCCTGTTAAATGTAATAGGGCTATTAATTACTGATTTTCAATTAAGGTTACAGCTAAATAATGAGGTGTTAAACACGCAAAATAACGCTAAAAATTTACGGCAAAATTGGACTAAAAGTGACAGTCCAAAGGAAGGTTAAACGCTTGTGAGTCTCTTCGTATAACCTCTCTCCAATGCCTCCTATGACTCTTTCTAATGTTCCAATGGCAGGGCGTAGTATCTTTTCACGATGGAGTTTTTGACAAAGTTTGCCCAGTAGCCAACGCTCATTATCGTGTTCCATTCCACGCTCAATAAGCCATTTTTCAATGATTGGTTCGTCCACAATGGGTTGCCATCTACGATAATTGAGGTATTTTAAAATTTGTTGTAGGTGAGTGGAGCGAGTAGCTTGCCTATTTCCATAATCAGTAACATCAGTAATCAAGCCTTGATTTATGCGTAATCCTTCTGTAACAAAATTTAAAAGGTTAATATCAATTTGCTGATACCATGTTTCGGGCAGATACCCAAAGAAACGGACAATTCCAATTTGTAAGACGATAGTGTATATTCCAGTCAATAAGCCCCAAGGATTCCAGTCAAACAGCACCACCTGTGGATAAGTAATTAGCCAATAATTTGTAGTTTGTTAGCGATTGTTTTTACTCCAACAATCCTGATAACTATGGCTAATCATTCTTTGTCCATGAAGAAGTTACATAACCTTATTGTTCACCATGTTGCTGGTAAAAGCAAACGTTTTATTGCTGATGCTCTTCAAGTTTCTCGTCATACGATTGATAACTATTTGGGCTATTTGAAAGCTGAAATTGGGGATGATTTATCTCCTCTTTTGAGTTGGGATGAAGCATCTTTGAAACGATTAGTCAGCCCTCAAAAAGACCCAGATACACAACAAGTCCTTGAATCATTATTTCCAAATTATGAGCAAGAGCTAAGCAAAGTTGGTATGACTCGCCTGATTCTTTGGGAGCGTTACTGCCTGACTACTCCCAACGCCATCAACTATTCTCAATTCTGTAATTATTTCCGTCAGTGGCAAGTCTCTCAAAAGATTTCGATGCACCTTGAACACCGAGCGGGCGATAAACTTTTTGTGGACTTTGCGGGTAAAAAGCTATTTATCACCGATCCGCAAACGGGTGAAATCACTTGGGTTGAAATCTTCATTGCCGTCTTAGGGTGTAGTCAATTGACCTATTGCCAAGCCGTTTACTCTCAAAAGAAAGCCGACTTTTTATTGGCTCTGGCTAATTCTTTGACCTTTTTTGGGGGTGTTCCCCAAGCCATCGTTCCCGATAACTTGAAGTCTGCCGTCACCAAAACTCATCCCTACGAACCTGACCTCAATGAGAGTATTGAAGACTTTGCCTCTCATTACCAAACGGTTATCTATCCTGCTCGTAGCCGAAAACCCAAAGACAAAGCTCTGGTAGAGAGAACCGTTGGCATTCTGTACAGTCGTGTTTATGCGATGTTGGAAGGGCAAACATTTTTTTCCCTTGGGTCACTCAATGAAGCCATCTTCCAAAAAGTGAATGAGCATAATCTAAAACCATTTCAGGGCAAAGAAGACTATCGTCAAAGTCGTTTTGATGATTTAGAACATTCGACCTTAACTCCCTTACCCACAACTCGTTACGAATTAAAACACTTTAAAACTGCCAAGGTTCAACAGAATTGTCATGTCCTTCTGGGAGAAGATAAACACTATTATTCCGTTCCTTTCCGCCACGTTGGTAAATATGTCAAAATATGTTACACGGCTGAAAATGTTGAGATTTATTTTGAATACAAACGCATTGCCATCCACACTCGACTTAGAGCCAAACATCAGTACACCACTGTAAAAGAACATTTACCTGCACAGCACCAATGGGTAATGAATTGGTCGGTAGATTTTTTTACTGAGCAAGCCCAAAAAGTAGGAGAAAATACCCTCAAAGCCATTGAGCAATTACTATCCACTCGTAAATATCCAGAACAAGCCTACAAATCCTGTGCAGGAATTTTAGCCTTGGTAAAGAAAAAAGAGATTGGAAAAGTCCGTTTAGAAGCCGCTTGTGAAAGAGCTTTACTACACGATTTTTTATCCTTAAAGCTCATTCTAAACATCTTGGATAGGGATTTAGACCGTATTACTTTTCAAGAAGAAACCCTCAAAAACAACATTATCCCGTTCCATCCCAATATTCGGGGGGCAAAAAACTATCAATAATTTTCCAAATTTTAATCCATTAAACAAATGAATCAGCAAGAAACATTGCAACAAATGAAAGCCTTAAAACTCTCAGGTATGGTAACGGCTTACCAAAACATTTTGAATCTTCCCCTTGATATGCAACCAACCGCAGACCAACTTTTGGCTCATCTGCTTGATGCAGAACACTTAGAAAGGTTGAACCGTAAAACCCTTGCTTGCATACGGACTGCCCGTTTTCGTTATCAAGCTATCATTGAAGAAATCCAATATCTTCCCCAAAGAGGATTGGATAAAAATCTCCTCTCCCGTTTAGCTGATACGTCTTTTATCAAAAGAGGAGAAAACGTATTTATCACGGGAGCAACAGGTTGCGGTAAAAGTTATATCGCTTCGGCTCTGGGCTATCAGGCTTGTCAAATTGGCATCAAGGTTGGATACTTTTCAATGCCCAAACTACTCCAAAAACTGCAATTCGCCAGGGCGGACGGCTCAATAATTAAAGAACTCGCTAAACTCGAAAAACTCAATCTTCTCATTTTAGATGATTGGGGATTGCAACCGATGGACACCCCAGCAAAGTTGTCGCTCTTGCAATTTATTGAGGATAGGCATGGTAAAAATTCAACCATCATTACTTCACAATTGCCCGTGGCTCAATGGTTCGACTATATCAATGAACCTACTCTCGCCGATGCCATCTTGGATAGGCTCATGCAACAGGTACATCGTATCGAATTGAAAGGTGAATCTATGAGAAAACCTCGAAAAAATGACAATCCTATTAATCCATAATTATCTTTGTAAACCTCGCTAAAAACTTATCCACAAGTGGTGCTCATTCACTGGAATCACTGGTGCTCATTCATCGGAATATACA
>JBBRON010000100.1:0-3149 GCA_038229375.1 Cytophagales bacterium
CAACAACTTAACAAAGTCGGAATAGACGTTCCAACTGATCTGAAATTAATCACTTCGCAAATAAGAGAATCCGACCTGAGTGAACATTGCGCGAGCGTACGGAAAAAAGATTGCGCTGAAAATAAGAGTCCTTACTCTGCATAGCTCTTACATGGCGGGAGATCTTATCGACAACATCAGTCACTGTTGAAGTAGGGTCTGCCAGAAGGTACCCGTAACAAGGCTGTTCGAAGCCCTCTGCTGAAAAATTTACCTGAAACCTGCCCGAAGAAAGGCGCTTACTTGTGAGTTTGAGCTTCATAACTAAAATCTTTAGTCAAATGAAGCAGTAAATTTTCAATCCTGCAAGAGTTTTAACTAAATTTTTTAGTTAAAATCCAAAAGATCCCAATTTTCTTGGGAATTATACAGCAACGAACCCTTTTTGACCTGCAGCGGAGACGGTATATTATCTGTGTAAATGGACCCGGTACCCAATCCCTGGTGGAGTGAGATATCATAGTTAGCGGTAAACTGGGCAATTGCATTTAGTCCAATGTTGCTTTCCAGCGCTGAAGTCAACCACCACTCTATACTCAACTCATTCGCAATCGAAATCCACTCTTCACATCCCAATAAGCCCCCGTGTAACGTCGGTTTTAAAATAATAAATTGAGGCCTTATTCTTTCAAGCAATTCAACCTTTGCCGCCTTGCTATTAACTCCGATCAGTTCCTCATCAAGCGCAACAGGAATTGTAGATTGCCGGCATATCTCCGCGAGAAAAGGAGAACCAGCTTTTAATGGTTGCTCAATTGAGTGAATATCATACCGCGAGCAATCCATTATTTTATAAAGAGCCTGTTCAGGTTTAAATGCGCCATTGGCATCCAGTCGGATGGTGATTTCGTCACGGAAATACTTTCTTCTAATGAACTGCAGGATATCAAGCTCCTTTTCGAAATTAAGTCCACCGACTTTAAGCTTCACACATGAAAATCCCTCCGCTATTTTAATACTCACTTGCTGAAGCATAAAATCCAATCCTCCCATCCACACCAAACCATTGATTGGAATTGGTTCGCCTTTCAAAAAACCATTCTGAAAGATCGTTCTGGTTCCTTTGTTTTTTAAATCAAGAAGAGCTGTCTCCAAAGCAAAAACAACAGAAGAGGACAGTGAATGCTTTTTTGCGAATTCTCCTATCTGCTGAAGTGAATGAAATTGATCTGTTCCTGATTGCTTTGCGAGCAACTTTACAAGACCTTCAAGCTGCCCTTCCATATCTTCTGGCTTCTCAACACTAAGTCCAGGCAAAGGCCCTGCTTCACCAATCCCAACTATCTCCGGATGATTGCTTTCCCATACCTTGAGGAACCATGACTCTCTTTGGGTCATCGCTCCCCTCGACGTTCGGGCCTTAAAAGAGAAGTTAAATGTTTTCTTAAAGTAGGATGCTTTCACCAGTCAGAATTTTACGAACGCGGGATTATCGGATGACTTTAAACTATGCTTCGAACTCGATTATAATATATCGCAATTGAGTTGCTAATTTGTACAATTTGAATGGAATTAGAACCAATAAATATTCAGGATTATACCTACGAGCTCCCCGAAGGCAGAATCGCGTCCTATCCGTTAAGCCAGCGCGATCAGTCAAAGCTTCTTGAATACAGGCAGGGTAAAATCCACCATAAATCATTCACTCAACTTCCTGATTTACTGGATAATAAATCAATTCTATTCTTTAATAACACGAAGGTCATTCCGGCGAGGTTTACCTTTTCCAAGGATACCGGCGCTCTCATTGAAGTGTTCCTTCTACAGCCCCTACTACCCTCCTTTCTTCTTTCATTAAGCCTTGGTGCAAAACGAACTTCAACCTGGAAATGCGCCATTGGAAATCTCAAGCGATGGACCGATGGATTGACACTGAAAAAAGAGATTGGTTCGATAACCCTTTCCGCAACGATCGCCGACAAACAAGAAAGCCTGGTGGAGTTTTCATGGACTCCTCCTGAGTTGTCCTTTGCGGAAATCATCCATGCTGCCGGCGCTGTTCCATTACCTCCTTACATCAAAAGAAATGCAGAACACTCCGATGAAGAGCGCTACCAAACAATATACTCTCAAACCGAAGGCGCCGTAGCAGCTCCAACGGCAGGCCTTCATTTTACTGACACTATTCTGAAGACCATGCAGGCAAAAGGAATCATCGCAGATTTTCTAACCCTCCATGTAAGTGCTGGCACGTTTCTCCCGGTGAAAGTTGAAAATGCTGTGGAGCATTCCATGCACAATGAGCAAATCATCATCACCAGAAACAATATTGAAAACCTTTTACTCAATGATCGGCAAGTAATCGCTGTTGGCACCACTTCCTTGAGGACGCTGGAGAGCCTGTATTGGTATGGTGTTAAATTGATTCAAAATCCGGACGCACCTTTTATAATTGATAAACTCGAGCCTTATGGGGCAAAAGAACCTCTGCCCGACCGGGTAAGGGCAATGAAGGCAGTGCTGTCTGCCATGGACCAGCAAGGAGTAAACGAACTTGTGGGACAGACTTCGGTATTCATCTTTCCCGGATATCGGTTCAGGATCTGCCAGGGTTTGATCACCAATTTCCACCAACCAGGCTCTACTTTGCTGCTCCTGATCGCTGCCCTCATTGGTCCCGACTGGAAGAAGGTGTATCGTGAGGCACTCAACAGCGACTATCGTTTCCTGAGCTATGGCGACAGCTCCTTTTTACTGCCATAGCCGGTAAAATCTCGGACTTGCACAAGAAAAATCTTTTAGTGTGTTCACTTTTTAGCTCCCAGAAATATAAACAGGCAAAAATTCGAACTTGGCGATAAGCAGTTCAAGCAAAATCTAGCTCAACCTTCTAACATGTTATTAGTCAGCTGTTAAATTATTGGAACTGAAATCGGTTAGTAAGTAGGAATTTTCGGTGAATTATTGGATATTTCACGTTGACATCTAACCCTCCCGTGACGATGAAGGAAAAAATTACAAGATTTTTGGGCGTGGAGCCCGAGGAAACCGGACCTGTTTCACTCCTGCTTGCGATCAGCTTTTTTATGGGATTGTTCCTTGCAACGGTAGCGGTTGCATCTCAGTCGCTTTTCCTCCTGACGTATGATGAGAAGTCTCAACTTCCATTG
>JBBRON010000101.1:0-2654 GCA_038229375.1 Cytophagales bacterium
TCTCCTTAATCGCCTTGATCATCGCCGCGTCAAGCATGGCATCTTTTTCATCTTTTGGAGTATTGGCATTCAAGTATTCCTGCCTCTTTTGATTAAGGCTCTGAATCTCACCTTGAATCTTTTTCCTGTCCTCTGATTTTTGGATTACATAAGCTTTCCGCTGAATCTGTGTCATCCCTTTCATTTCTTTTGGAAGATCTTTCTCATCAGCGTTGCTTAGCGAACTCTCGTCATCTTTATAGGCATCCACAAGATCCCAGGTAGAGTTCTTGTATGCATGGGAGCTCTTTGAGATAGCGCGTTCAACTTTATTGGAGCGACTGTAGCTTTCGGCATTCTTATCCTGAACGGATTGCTGTTCCTTTTTATACACACCTGACTGGCCATAGTAGACGTATGTATCATTCAAACGGTCATTCATTGTTTCTATTGTTTCGTCGTAGGGCGTTGCGATATAGACAGTCTTCCGGTTTTGCTCAATGCTCATGTACGTACCGCCGGTAATATCTGCTCCGTTTTTCCAATCTGTGCGCATACCTTCGCTAAAATCGCCGCAATAAATGGTGTTTACCACCACACCCTTTTCTCTGGCGAGACCACACGCCGTACGAAAAGGCACCCCACCTTGTGTGAATGGCTCATTTCCGGCAATGAAAATCATTTTCAAATCACTAGCAGACGTTGACCAGTCCAGTTGATTTAAAGAGGTCTTTATCACGTGGCCGCAGAACTCATTGCCGCCAAGGGTTGTAAGTGAGAACAGCTTTTCTGAAATGACATCAAGATCAGTTGTAAGTGGACTCACTTGCCTGATATAACCTTCTGATGAGGGGAGCCTGTCATTTCCATATTCATAAAGAGATATTTTGATATTTGGACGTGAGCCATCGGTACATTTTGCAGCTGACAGTTCATTCACGATCTTCCACAATTGGGATTTAGCCTGGTCAATAAGTCCGTCCATACTGTTGCTCGTGTCTAGCAGAAGTGCAATCATGATAGTCTGCTCTTTGGCTGGCGCGGATTCCTCGCATTTGACTTCGTGGGCAAAGAGGCTATTGACATTAAAAGAAAGTACCGTTGCCAGAAGGATAAAAGCTGGGATTCTTACCGGGCGGAATTTTGATTGAGTGGTCATAGTTGTTTTGTTTGATTCAGTAAATTTTACGCTAAAAAGACTGGCAGGGTACCTCAACTTCGTCGGGCTGGCATACCACTGGGTGAATCATCCTCTTCACTGAGGGAAGGATGTTAATCTACCTTTTTTTCAGGAAAATGCGTAATAATTAATGTATTAACTTTCCCACATTGAATTGTATGCTGCGAAACACCACTGCCATTATTGGTCTCATCTTTGGAATGATCCTTCTGGGACCTTGCTATGGTCAGAATAAAAAGGCGCAAAAGAGTGCAACATTTAAAGATCTAACATCAAGATCTCTGACAATTTATCCATCAAGTCTTTTAAAGGAGGCAAACGATCTGAAGCAGTCAAATCCTTCTTCTGCACTGGATAAAGTCCAGGAGGCCCTGGGATTGAGTATTGCGCAACAAGACGAATTGAGTGAAGCCAAATGCTATGTTTTGATTGGAGAAATAAACGAAGGTATCTCCGAATGGAAGTTGGCGTTGGAAAACTATCAGCAGGCATATCGAAAATTTGACGGCTTGTACACCAACACATCGGAATACAAAAGAACTCTTGCGGGACTGGGTACGTCTAACCTCATGCTTGAAAACTTTGATGACGCGTTGATTTACCTGCAGGAAGCACTGGAAACCTCAAAGAATTCAAAGGTAAGTGCCGACCAGAGTTATCATTTCGACCGTGTTCTCGATTTGTCGGAGCTGTATTATAGGAAAGGCAACTATAATGAAGCGCTTAAGGTTTTGGATGAGGTACCGACAGCAAGACAATGGATGTCATCTTCACTTCCAGCCTATTCTGTAAGACTGGAAAATCAGAAAGCAAAAATTTATGCTCAGCAGAAAGACTTTGAAAAGTCTCAGGACACCTACTCAAAATCATTGAGTAGTTTCCGTGCAAATAAGGCCCAGAATCCTCAGGAGAATCAATCCCTGCAGACCACCAAAGATGAAATTGCCAATGTATTGCGGGAGCAAAACCGGTATGATGACGAGATAAAACTGCGCAACCAGGCTGTCGAATTTAACCTCGAATCAAAAAATATGTCGGAGGTGACCAAAGACAAAGTGGAGATTAGTAAGACTCTACAAGCCAGCGGAGACAATATGGCGGCTATCAAAGAAATCGAAGAAGCGGCAGTAATAGCAGACACGCTGGATGACCCGAAGCAGCAAGCGAACGCCTTCCTTGCCCTTGCTCAACTGTATGAAAAAAATGGCAGGACCCTTCAGGCATTGGTCGCTTACAAGAAATACAGCAAGGCCGTTTCCGGCACAGAAAAAAAGTATCAAGAGCAACTGAACCAGCGATCGGAACTGATAGAAAAACAAAAAGATATCGACGAATACACAAAAGATGTTTCCCTTGGTCAAAAAGAGGATACCATTGAAAGAGCAACCTTTTTCAGGCAGCAGTTGATTATTTATGGGCTGTTGTTAATTATACTCATAGTAATGATAACTTCATGGTTCATCTATCGAAGCGCCCAAGCCAGTAAAATAGCCAA
>JBBRON010000102.1:0-2532 GCA_038229375.1 Cytophagales bacterium
CCGCGACCCGAATGCGGTTTGTAATTTGCCTTTTGAAAAATCGGTTATGGAACGAAGCTGTGGATGTTTTCAATGAAACGTTAAAACATCAGCCTGAGATGAAGAATTACGTCCCTGACAATGAACGAGAGTTCGTTTATGAAAGGACCGAATATATTCGAATGAGTGGAATTGCTCATTTGGTCGTTGGTGCTAAATCGTTATCTTTTATGCAAGAATTCAATAAGGGGGACGAAGAACACATCAGGTCTTCCTTGCGGTTACGTCCTGATCTTATAAAATCACATTTTGTTCTTGCAAACTTACTTAACCCGAATTATTCATGAAGAATAGAGGAAAAGGAGCTCTCTTTATCGAATTTAATTTTGTGAAATACAAATAAATAAAGGAGCTCCCAGTCATGTGTTCAACATCTGCATCAATAAATCCTTCCTGCTTTTCCGCTTTTGGCCATAAAAATGTTGAGGTTCGCTTTGAAAGTGATCACCTTACTTCTGATGCAGGAATGTTGTTCCTCCGAGAGGCGGATATCGCCCTTCAACTAACCAGACATATGGACATGGCGATTCTTGATTCCCGTGAACGCGGCAAGGTTAAACATACCAATTTGTCAATGCTGACAGCTCGGATATTCGCAATCGCGAGCGGATATTTCGGCGCCAATGATATAAAATGTCTTCGCGGTGATGCTGGTATGCAGATAGCCTGCGGCAAGCTCAATTCTGCCGAAATGGCAAGTCAGCCTACCATCAGTCGGTTTGAGAACGGCATTACTTCCAAAGATTTACTTTGTCTGGCTATTGCTATTGGGAGAATCACGGTATCACAGCTTCCTGCAGACACAAAGCGTGTGGTCATTGATATTGATGCTACCGACGATCCGTGCTACGGTAACCAACAGATGAGCATGTTCAATAGATATTATGATTCAAAGTGTTACCTTCCTTTACTCTTGCACATCACGGCGGATGACAAAGTTCAATGGTTAATGGCTTCACTTTTAAGACCCGGTAACGCAGGCGCTCAGGTTGGTCTGCGAGCAATACTGGGTTTGGCTTCTCGTATTCTGCGGGAACGTTTCCCGAACATAAAGATTGAGATTCGAGCCGACGGAGCATATGGGAACTCTAAAACGATTGCAATTTGCAAGAAGCTGAATATAGACTTTACGCTTGGAATGCCTGGCAACTCTGTTTTACAGAGATTGATCACAGAAGATACGACTTCACTAAATGAGGCATACGAACAAACTAAAGAGGATCAAACAAAATTCTGTGTTGTACATTACCATCCGGATCAATGGCCAAAAGGCATCAAGGTGATAGCCAAGCTCGAAACTTGCTGGAAGAATCCGAATACCCGATATGTGATAACGACAAACACTTCCCTCACAGCAGAAGAAATTTATCACCATTACAGTAGGCGCGGGGATCAAGAAAACAGGATTAAGGAGTTAAAAAACGACCTTTCCTCAGGTTCAACCTCATGCTCAAACTTCAAGGCCAATCAATTCCGACTGCTGTTGCACACCGCCGCCTGTGTCTTAATGCGCAAACTGCAAAGCGCTCTGAAAGGAACCCGATGGGCGCAGATACAAATTCGGAACTTGCGGTTAAGAATCATCAAAATGGCTGCGAGAATCCAGGTAACCCGTAGGAAAGTAACCATCATATTATCGGCAGATACTTCCAATCGCGACATTTGGGATGCCCTCTGCAGAAACCTCGGTCCACCGCTAAGCGGCTGAACTTCGGCTTACAGCCGGAACCACCAAAATCGACACAAAGCTGAGATGCCAACGCTCCCCGCCATTTGATTGCGAGTCGCTTATGAAAATCGCCGCCAAATCCAGTGAATTTCACTGCATACTTACCAGAAATCGCGCCTAACTGACTCAGCGTTTAAACAGAATTGTATACATTTACCCAGCAATACCTTGAAACGGAAGCCAATGTCGATTTCATTCAACAAAGAGGCATTTCGTGAATTGAACCAGAAATACAGGATGGTAATTTATCACGCACTACATGAATGATTCGGGCTAAGACCAAGTCTACACCCTTCAAGCTATCCAGCAACTGCTCAGGCTTACTGGCACCTATAATGGCAGACGAAATGCCGGGGCGGGAAAGAGTCCAACTCAGAGCAACGTGTGTCAGACTTTTGTCCCTTTCAGTAAAGTATTGCTTCAAATTACTCACTTCTTCGAAGATCGCGTCTTTCCAGTAACGTTTGCGATATAGTTCACCGGCGTGATCTAACGTGAACCTTGTGCTTGGTTGTGCTTCCGTCGTGCCCACGTATCTGCCCGTGAGCATACCGCCTGCCAGTGGATTGTAAGCGATAATCCCGACTTCCTGCGACTGGCATAGTGGCACCAACTCTTCCTCAATCACTCGGAACAAAATATTGTAGCGGGGCTGGTGGCAATCGTATCGAGCATATCCCTTGTTATCGCACGTCCAAAGGGATTCGGCGAGTTGCCATGCAGGATAGTTGGAACATCCGACATACCGAACCTTTCCACTCTTA
>JBBRON010000103.1:0-2258 GCA_038229375.1 Cytophagales bacterium
AGGCGACGTCCTTTTCCGCCAATA
The DNA here is from genome assembly GCA_038229375.1 of Cytophagales bacterium. GTDB lineage: Bacteria > Bacteroidota > Bacteroidia > Cytophagales > Cyclobacteriaceae > ELB16-189. The sequence goes on from JBBRON010000103.1 coordinate 25, forward strand.
CGATACAGAGGCCGTCTACCAGCAAACGCTGTCTCTTGATGCCCTCCGCGCCTTCCGCACCAAATTCCCCGCCTACCTGGATGCCGACGATTTTAGGTTGGGATGAGCGTGGGGCTAGATCTGGATTACCAGCCAAACCGTGTTGAAAGTCAGTCGATAGTGACTTAACTTCCCATCCTCAACAACGTATTTACGACCATGATCGCCACATTTCCGCTGCCGCTGACCCTTGCCGAACGGCGTCTTGCCCCGGATGTTTTGCGGGTTAAAGCCACCTTTGACGAGTACCTTGATTTCGCCGAACAGTGTGAGTATAATGTTGAATACGTTAACGGAGAAATCATTTCCATGTCGCAGGCATCCCTACCGCACGAATCATTGGTCAGCCGACTGAGCACCATCTTTAATATCCTTTTCGATGATGATGACGCGATTATGGTTTGTGCCAGTAGTATAAAGATTCACGTAGCGGCCACCGGCGATTCACTCAATGCCGATGTGAGCATTATTCGGGGCGAACCAGACTACCTGCGCCTGCCAAGCGGCCAACTTTCGACGGTGGAAATTACAAACCCGATTTTGTTAGTAGAAATTTTATCGAAGAGTACGCAGGCATTTGATTTAAGCGATAAGCTGGAAGCCTACAAGCAAATACCCTCGCTTGAGCAGGTACTATTTGTGAGTCAGGAACACCCCTGGGTTAGCTCATTTGCCCGCAGCGAAACCCCAGGTGTCTGGCTGAACACCAGCGCCCACTTCCTCATTGAAACAATCAGCATACTTGATTATGCTGTAACCCTGGCGCAGATATATAAAAAGATGAAGTTTGCTTCATAGGGTCTACTGAGGTTCATACATGAGAAATCACGTCCATTCCTGAACTCCGCCCGTGCTCTCTGAACGATAGCTATCCGAATGGACAAGTCAATTACGAGAGATTACTAAATAATTTATTAAAGAATGGCATATGTCTTCCCTTTGCATAATCGAGTAATTTGTCAAAAGTCATGACTTCATAATGCAAATTTAAGTCTGTATTCATTTTGTAAAAAGAGCCGAAAGGCGTCTTTTTCCATCCTTTTCCTTTGTTATAAGTTTCCAGTAATGGTGGTATAACATCGACTATTATATAGCCAAATTTAGGTGTTTCATTCTTCACAATTACTTGCCTTCCTTTATAATTTTTCTTATCTGGAGAATACAAAAATTCATCAAAATAAGGTTCAATTAAATCTGAGAATTCCCAACGATAATTTCCTTTATTTTTCTGATGTGCTGTTTCCCCTGGCCTCTTAAATTCAAAGATTACTAAGGAATTAAGTTCTCCATTACTTTTATCACCAAAACCTATCGGATTATCAAACATCTTAGGCTTTTCTTGCAGACAAATTATATCAGGCTCTTTACTACTTTTCTTTTGACTTACTGAAGTTATAGATTTGTCAGAACCAATAAACTTATAAGTCAAAAACCTTTCATCTAATAGCCACAGATTGTGTGATTCATAATTTACTTCCTCGTTAGTTAGTCCCATAGGAAAAATAAGGTTGTGTATATCCTCCTCTAACTTGTATTTTCCATCATTATCTGCTTCCAAGAATTTTTCAAACAGATCAATAATTGCTTTTCTGCGAGTCATATAATCAGCCAAGCTATCAACATCGAATGCTGTCTTATCTTGTATATCTTTCTTTATTTTTTGAATCGATTCTTCAGTTATCTTTTTATTGTCTATGAAATCTTTTAAACTTTTCTCTATTGCTTTCCTAGCACTATACGATATCTTATAAAGAAACTCTTCTTTCTTATCATCACTAAGATTTGGCGGAATAGTTTTCAATACTTCGGGATTATTTATTAGACTCTTGTACCTAGGAGCATTGTTCAGAATATATTCCTTGACTTCATTTAAGCTCCTTTCTTGTGTTTCTTTGACATGTGGCGCATATTCTTCTTCTAGTATAGACGTCAATTTTTCTTCAATTTCTTGAAAAGAAATATCTTGATTATCAAAAATACCTCCTTCTTTTTCACGAGGTATTGCAAAGCCATTTCTTGTATTGTAAGCCTTTTTGTTCAGGTAATCTGACACTAAGAGCGTGTTGGGAAATTATGTTTGGTGTTGAGGGTCAATCCGTTGTAGCATGATCTGAATGTTGGCTAAATACAGCCAACTTACCGAAGAAGCTACCGTATACTCGTAATCCTTCACAATACGACGGAAAAAATTGGTC
>JBBRON010000104.1:0-2028 GCA_038229375.1 Cytophagales bacterium
AGAATGATAAGTAGTCACTAATGCAAAATAAAGTCATTGTAGGCAATTGGGGCAACTGTCCGAAATCGATGATTTTTGAATAAATTGTGCATTGTTTCAATATTGGAACATCAAAGTGTAAAAGTGTCGAGTTTGTGCCGGTGGAGAAACCATCAGCCGGAGATTGGTCGGTTCTTTAACATAGATCCACTTGCGGTTAAATATGTTTACAATTCGCCATACGCGTTTAGTGAAAATCAGGTGACTGCACATGTTGAGTTAGAAGGGTTAGAAAAGGCAAACTTCTCTGTCCAAAAATTGCCTTCAGATCGTTCAACGTACACACCCCGAGATAAGTTTTCGACGCAAACAAGTATAAACAATAACCCGGCTTTAAATTTTAGCGTTGATTTGGGAAAAAAAACAGTTACTAATTCAAATTGCAGCGGTGCTGATTGTAAAAAGGGACCATCAATGATTACCCACGAAGATGGATCAATGACGATTTCTGGCATAGCTGAGTTCGATAGGGGCGGTGGCATGGCAGCATTTCAATTGAACATAACCCCCAAGGAAACTAGCGGCAGGTTAACCACAGTTAATGTTGAGAGTCTTTTAGTGACTGAAAATCAGTCCCCTTTTCAGATGATTATGGCAGGAGATTTTAATGGCTTAAATAGCGAGTCAGGCTCAATACTATTGAATGTGGTTCCCCAGGTCGAGGAAGGATCCACGGAGTCTGCTAAGACCGGAAATAAAACAAGCACTGATGTAGAACTATTTCAATATATCAGCTCCGATGTGACTGCTCTTAGCGGGGTTAAAAATCCTAATGAGAAAGATTTCAAACAATCGGATGATTTCAACAAGGAAAAGACAAAGATTAATCCATATCCAATCCGAAATTAGCTTCCATGAAAAGATCCACGAAAGTCATTGCAATTATTTCCTTTTCTTTAGCGGGATTCCTGATAGGATTCTTCCTTTCAGATATTTCTAGATCAGAATTAAAAAAAGATAACAATTTGCTCTTACAAGTTTTGGAGCGCCACGATAAGATTAAAAGCGTGCTGAACGAAGTTGACGAGGAAACCCGTTATCTTTATAAGCGTATTGGAAAAACACTAAAAGATAATCCGAATGTAGGTTGCGGTGATTCGATTATCGATCTCCTTCATCATACTTCTGGAGTTATAAATAAGTGCACAGATATGGGATCCCTAATAAAGGAAGTCCACGCACGAGATTCAGTTGATATTGAAAAATTCAAAGGATCAAAATAGCGGCCCAACCAGAGGCGACTTTCATTGTTGATTGAGGTCGCTTTTCTTACTGAGAAGTTAATGCTTACTAGGTTCGTAGAGAAACCATCATGGAAACTTGTCCACATTTGACGGTGCCCCGGCATGTTCGAGTATCGTTTATTCGTATTTTACACAGCGTGAAATTCCCCATCCTTCTTTTACTTTTTCTCGTCTCTTTTTCGTCGGCTATGTCGCAGGTGAAAGTAGATTCAGCTAGAATTTCAAGCGCCAAAGACACCGTCACAAAAGGCACCAGTAAGGCGGACTCGCTCTCTCATAAATTCGATTCAAAATTTGGTAGTCTATCGAAATTCTCTTTGCACGGAGATGCCGTCACTCGAAAAGCTGCTTTCAAAGCAGACTCCATCCGCTCGGAATTCAAATCGAAAGCAGATAGCCTACAACACCATTACCGCAAGTCTTCCCTTCATGCGATGTCCCATTTAAATAAAAGGCGCGGTCACCCGATAGCTATCGTGTTGTTCTTATCCTGTAACAAGTCTTCCTGACTTGCTTTAAAAGAGAGAGCTTTAAGAAATTCGGCGTCGCCTGGACCAATACTACCGGCAGTTTTAGCGAAAGTGGCTACAAATATGATCTGAATGGAAATATCCTGGCCCTGACCCGAAAAGATAGAACGGGTGCCACTCTTGACCAGCTTACCAATGATTATGGAACCGGGACCGATAAATCCAACAGGCTGATTGGCGTCTCCGATGCCGGCAACGTTGAGAAAGGCTTTGTC
>JBBRON010000105.1:0-1634 GCA_038229375.1 Cytophagales bacterium
CCGCTTTGCAACGTAACCACCAACTTGCTCAACCACCTGTATCATCTTTGGATTGAAATCGCCAATCCAGTTCATCTCAAAATCAGTATAATGCAGTTTTGAAGACTGCCATAGTTCCCTTGAGGCCATAATCAGAGCACCATCGACGCCCATGGCCTGATGGTCTGGCACTACTCCAAATAAAATACCAAATGCTTTCTTGTTGGTCCTATTGAGCTTATGCCAGAGGAATTTGAGCTTCCCCAACCAGTCAAGTTTTCCATTTACATGCTTAAATATCTGATTGATTTCAGGCAAGGAGATAAAAAATGCTACTGGTTCATCCTTATAAAACCCAAACCAGAGTAAGCGCTCATCAATAATCGGTTTCATTTGCTTTACAAGCAAGGTTGCCTGTGCCTGGTTTAATTCCGGGTTTTCAGCGCGGTTAGCCCATGCTTTGTTGTATACCAGCCTCAGATATTCGGCAAGTTTATTCAATTCATTTTTATGGATGTATCGGAAACTATAATTTGGATCGCGTGCCACCAGCTTCGCCTTTTTATCAAGTTTTTCAGAAAGTGGTTCCATGACCTTCCTGGCGAACGTCAGCTGATTAAAGTATAATTGGAATCCGTAGGCTTCAAAAAAAGTCTGGTAGTACGGAAAATTATAATTGCATTGATAATTCGGTTCATTTTCAAATCCCTCCACCAGCAGTCCCCACCAACGGTCACGGCTCCCGAAATTGATAGGCCCGTCCATCGCTTCCATACCTTTCTCTATTAACCAACTCTTGCACTGATCAAAAAGCATAAAAGCCGCTCTCTGATCATCTATACATTCAAAAAATCCCATCCCACCCGTTGGCTGATCATTTCCTTTATTGACATTTTTTTCAATAACAAATGCAGCAACCCTTCCAATTGTCTTACCTGAATCATCTTTAAGAAGCCAGCGAATACATTCTCCATGACGAAAAGCTTTGTTTTTCTCCTTATCAAAAACGGATACTACGTCATTATCCAAGGGACGGATCCATTGCGCCGTATTGCTGTAAAGTTGAACGGGTAGCATCAAAAATTCGCGGACGTCTACAGTACTGTTTACCTCGTGGAGTTGCATAACGTTGCTGCTGTCTATTGATGTTGGTTGGGAATAAAAATCCTAAACGTTGTTCCTCTGCCTAATTCACTTTCTACCTTAACGCTGCCACCTAATTTCTCTACAGCATTTCTCACGATATACAAACCCAGGCCACTGCCGTCTGACTGGTCACTGGCTCTGTAAAACATCTCAAAAATCTTCTCAAGATTGTCATTACTTATACCGATGCCATTGTCCTTAAATGTAATATGACAATCCCTGTTATTACGTAAAACCTGAATTGAAATTTCGGTCGAAGGACTGTCTAACCTTCTGTACTTAATCGCATTCGACACCAGATTGCGAAAAATTTCCGCAACGCGCCATGGGTCACTATGAAAATCATTCATTGAAATTGTCACACTTTTTTGAACGTTCTCGGCTCCTTTTAGATAATTAAGGTCACTGAAGGTTTGATCTATAATCTTCTGGAAATCGACAGGCTCTACCTTCAGGTCCATCTTCAGATTCTTTGAATGGCTGAGCACATCATTAATAAAATGATCAAG
>JBBRON010000106.1:0-1557 GCA_038229375.1 Cytophagales bacterium
AATGCCCGTCGCGTAATTGCGGCTGGTTCCATCGCCCAACGTGCCGGTAAAGCTGGTCAATTGCGCGGCAGGGCAGCGTTGTAAGCGTAAGTCGCCGTGCGGTTCGACGGATAGTTTTGCGTCAGGACGTTACTGGCCAAATTGTAAGTTCGCGTGGAGGTGTACGGCACCCAGGCCCCGCTGGAATTCAAAATCCGGTAGTGGCGCAATGACATTCGTTTTTCAGGCTGATTTCATTGAGAATTCTCGCGTGTTATCCCACCCCATTGCGCCACTACCCAAAATCCAATGTCATATGGATTTTCAAGATACCACTAGCCGCCATTCACTTTGAATGACAAATTGTTCTAATTTACTGCTTTCTTCTTGATTGAGTATTTCGACAGTAACAAGACTGTCAGGCTCATAAAGCTCTGTCGGACTACGCAAAACTAACATCGCTAGTTGATTATTGACGCAGCGGACAAGGAAAGCTTCTGCATTATCACTTATAGATTCCCATTCTTGAAATTTCTGGAAATCACTCCAGCGATGATCTTTCAAGACCCTAAAAAATTCTATCACACGATCTTTACGTTCTTCTCCGAGCACAATGGTCGCAAAAAGGATATACGTATGATTAAGAAAAATATTATTGCAGATCGGACAAGAACTCAATAACCTACAGAGTTTCTCACCCGACGCATTGTGATTTTGTGTAGCGTTTGTTGCTAATTCGGGATTCGCTATGCCCCGCAAGTTTTTTAGTATCCTCATAAATTAATCATCACCTTTAACCCAATGATACACAGATTTTCCTGCATCGCTACCAATGATTGCTCCCCCAACTCCTCCTAGTATTCCACCAGCTGCGGCTCCAATCGCGGTTCCTGGGCCAGGCCCAAAGAATGATCCTACGACTGCCCCAGCTTTTGCGCCGAGAGCTCCTCCCGCCAACGCACCTCCCCAAGCCCCGACTTCCTGAGCCACAGCTTCGCCTTTTTGCCCTTCAGGCGCAGTTGCAATGTTGTAAGCTGACATCCCAACACCGACAACTAAAAGTCCCTTTCCAAGCCCTTCAGATGCCGCACCAATTTTATTCCAAGTAGGGTTTGTTCTTCCCGCACTTTCTGCCAGTTGTTCCGCTGTTTTAGCCGCACGCGCCGCAACACGGTCTTTACTTTTTGCTGCATTTTCTGCCAATGCTTTGCCAAGAGGTGTGCTTTTCTGACGCGCCTCTAGTTTTAGTTTGTCACGTTGCTCGGATGTTGCCCCGGTCTTTTTTTTATTATATTCCTTCCTTACCTTTCCGTCATGATTTAGTGTCCTTCCTGCATGAACGGCAGCCCCTTGCCCAGCCCTCTCACCGTCATCTTCTTTTTTGTTCGCACCTTGAGTTAAATGCCCGTCGGGATCTACGTATCTGAGAGGGTTGTTTAGACAGTATTGGTATTTATTGAGTGATTGTGGCTCAGTGATGTCAGCATAAGGTAATGCTTGAGATTCGGAGTCACCACTACCAAGTATGAAAATCTCGTGGGGACCTCCTTGAAATTCATCGGGACTTGTAAATCTTCC